>JAVETC010000010.1:0-80370 GCA_034006225.1 Desulfuromonas sp.
CAGCCTCCTGTCTATTATTTGGTGTGGTAACTTAATAATATCAGTAAGTTGTTTTTGAAGCTCGACTTTTATGAGGGCTCAGGCAGAATATTCAAAAAACCGAATATAGTTTTGCAAGAGGCTCTGTTGGTCATCTACAGCAAAATTGACACCAGAATTATCGAAGGGGAAATTAAGCAAAAAATCATTATCGCCAAAGAGGGAGCCGCTAAAATCCACGAGCATTCGATTGCTCTGTGCATAGGGCGACTCCTGATTGATGTTCTCTGTAGCATCAGTATAGGCAAACACCCCACACTCTGCACCAAAGTCCTGCTTAAGCAGCTCTAGCGCTTTGGTAGGTTTAACAACAAAAACAACCATCCCCACGTAGTCTTGCCGCGAAAAAATCGGGTAGCTAAATCTATATGCAATACCGTTGCGCGCCAGTGCTAAGCCACCAAGAGGCTCCTTGCCCACAAGAGAGTCATGCGCAAATGGCACATGCCGCACATTTTTCCCAACTCTTTCGTGGTCAGCGCTATGGTAAAAAACCCTGCCATCTTGCTCGATAAAAGCTATAAAGGCGAAGAAACTATCCTCATTTTGCAGAGTTTCTATTTTGGGCTGGATTGCTTTTTTTAACAGATTTAGATCTCGATGAATAAAAGCTTGAGTTATTTCTGGACTGGAGTTAGCAAAACCGGCGACCCGCTGGGTATAACGTTTTTGTGTCTCTTCATTTACACGCAACAGCGCATTTTTCAGGCTAGTACCAACATGCCTAAATGTTTCAACATCATTTGCCTGATGCTCTTTGAGTAGCAGCACTCCCATTGTCACCATTAGGGCTATCTGCAACGCCGCAACCAGACAAATTATTTTTGCCCGTAGTGTCATCGCTCCCCCCATTGCCAAATGATGACGAATTAACACTGCATACTTACATAATCCTAATCATTAAGAAAGAATTAAATAGTTATTAAGTTAATTTATACTATCGATGAGAAGCACAGTGACAATATTATTAAATATTGCCGGCTTATTTATAACTTACTGCCGCAAAACTTGCAGTGAACTGCATCAATATCATGCCCATCGGCACCGCATTCGGGACATGCCTTGGTAGATACGTTTCTTTTATTAAATATCTGCCCCATACCAACAGTGACAATCCCAGTCGGCACCGCAATAATTCCATAGCCGAGGACCATCACCAGAGATGCTACCACCTGACCAAAATTGGTCTGGGGTGAGATATCTCCATAACCTACGGTAGTCATAGTAACAATAGCCCAGTAAATGCTGCGCGGTATGCTGGTAAAACCATTTTCCTCGCCCTCGATCACATACATAAACGAGCCGAAAATTATAACCATGGTGAATACAGCAAAAAGAAAGACTATTATTTTGCGCCTACTAGCGCGCAGTGCCTGTATTAACATGCGTGCTTCGGACAGATACTGCACCAGTTTTAGGATACGGAATATGCGCAATATGCGCAGCACGCGGATAACCAGCATATAGTGGGCACCAGGCACCACCAAGCTAATATAGGTAGGCACTACCGCCAGCAAATCTACCACGCCAAAGAAGCTGCGGGCATACCTCAACGGGCTACCAACGCTGAGCAGGCGCAGCAAATACTCGGCACTAAACAGGAGGGTAAATATCCACTCAACTACGGTTAATAGCTCCCCGTATGCTACGCGAATGCTGTTTACGCTCTCTAACACCACCGCCAACACACTGCCGAGAATACACAAGATAAGCGCCACATCAAAAGCTTTGCCTACCGGGGTATCCGCCTCAAATATCACTTCATGCAATGTATTGCGCCATGGCGCGTGTTGCGCCGACTTGTCAGATCTATTATCTAGCGTTTCCGGCATAATTATCTATCCCCATATAAGAGATATAGGCTATATAACTCTGGTATCATCTTCGGGACAAAACCACTCTTCTGTAGCAAAACCACCGGTGCTAATCTGTTCGAGATTACGCTTCATATATTTACCGGAAGCCGACACAGCCACCTCACCATTAGGCAGCAGCAGTTCGCCGCTACCCTCAAAGATCCGCCCTTTATCTTTGGTTATGCGCCCAATGGCCTGCAACTGCACATCCAAGGGTACCGGTTTATGGTAGCGCACCTGTAAATCTATAGTAACCCCGAAGGTATTTTGATCATAATAGGCCATGATTGCCCGCCCGATAACCTCGTCCAGCAACGCGGCCGAAATACCCCCATGGGCAATACCCGGATAACTCTGATGCTCATTGCGTGGAGTAAACTGAGCAATAGTCAGTTTATCTTCAGTCTGATAAAAACGCGCCTGCAACCCGAAACGATTTTCGGTGCCACATACCAGACAATTTTTCGAGATATTCTGACACCGCTCTATTTTATGCGCCATGAAAGTACCTTTCCGCTTGTTAATAGGTTTAATTATGAAAATACTTGCAGAATTTAACCCGATTAACTTAAGAGCGCAAGAGTCGGAAGATTTTGCCACCAGCTAAACAGGTGCAGCGGCTACAGTTGGCTGTTCACCCAAGCGACAATCTGCTCGGTAGATAATGCACCGGACTGGCGGGCTTTTTCTCTACCACCGACAAACAAAATCATAGTTGGTATGGAGCGGATTTGGTAGGTAGTGGCCAACTGCTGCTGGGCTTCAGTGTCAACTTTACCCAGAATAACTTGCGGTTGCAATCTGGCCACCGCTGCAGCAAAATTCGGCGCCATACTTTTGCATGGGCCACACCACGGAGCCCAGAAATCGACCACCAACGGAACATCACTCTTGTGGAGTTGGCGCACGAAAGTCTCCGCGGTCAACACTAGCGGTTGCGCGGTGAATAACTCCTTGTGGCAACGCCCGCATTTAGGTTGCGCACCCAAGCGGGGTGCAGGGATCCGGTTAATAGCTGTACAATGGGGACAAACCAGATGACGTAAACTTTCCATAAATAGACCTCCTCTATTAATATGTCCACTAAAGTACCAGTCGCACCAATGCCATCAGTACCATATAAGCACTGATCGTGTTATAATCGACGACCGAGCAAAATCAATCTTCAACGACCCAAGCTACCTAGCTTCGGGCTAAGCACCAAGCACCGCAACCACGGCGCGCCCAGCCACCAATGCGGCGTACCCTAAGCAGGCTACAGCAGTGAAAGTATCTGCTTAGCTTGTAAATTATAGCAGGAAAATATGAAAAACATGCAGCAAACACCACTGATAATCACCATGGGCGATCCCGCTGGGATTGGCCCAGAAATCATCATCAAAGCAGTCATCGGCGGCGCACTAGATAACGTGCTTGAGCGTTTAGTGGTGGCCGGTGATATTGAGATACTGCAACGCGCAGCGCAGCTATTTGGCATTACAGCTACGACAACAACCTGTCCAGCGGCACGTGCCGCCGAAGCCCTGCTCCATCTGGAGCAGCGCAATCTGCGCATTATGCCGCTATCCCAGCTCAACCCCACCACCACCGAGTTTGGCAAAATACAGCAGAAGTGTGGCCGCGCAATGCTCGATTATATCGAATGGGCCTGTGCTCAGTGTCGTAGCGGTGAAGCCGCCGCCATGATTACCGCCCCCATTCATAAAGAGGCGATAAATATGGCAGGCTGTGAATTCCCCGGGCATACCGAGCTATTAGCCCAACGCTGTGGTGTTAACAAGGTGGTGATGATGCTCGGCGGCCAGAGACTGAAAGTGTGCCTAGTAACCACTCACATCAGCCTGCGCGCAGTGCCCAACGCCATCAACGCAGCCGAAATAGACGCCACCATTCAGATAACGCACGACGCCTTTCAGCGCTATTTCACCACCAAGCCGCCCAAAATTGCTGTATTAGCCCTAAATCCGCACGCTGGCGAGGGTGGACTGTTTGGTGATGAAGAACAGCGCCTGATTGCCCCCGCCATTGCGCGCGCACGCGCCGCTGGTATGGATGTCAGCGGGCCGCACAGTGCCGACACTCTGTTTCACTTTGCCGCTCAGGGTGCCTACGATGCGGTGGTGTGCATGTACCACGACCAAGGGCTCATTCCGCTGAAGCTGCTCCATTTTGACGATGGAGTAAATGTCACCCTTGGCTTACCGATTATTCGCACCTCGGTTGACCACGGCACCGCCTACGACGTTGCCGGTAGCGGCACCGCCAGTAGCACCAGCTTGGTCGCAGCAGTAAATATGGCACTAGCCATGGTTAACAAACAGGGATAGGAAGCGCGCAAATGATCGATAAAATCATCGTCAAAGGTGCTCGCGAGCACAATCTGAAGAATATCGATGTCGAAATTCCCCGCGACCAGCTGGTTGTTATCACCGGCGTTTCCGGTTCGGGTAAATCGACACTGGCTTTCGATACCATCTATGCTGAGGGTCAACGGCGCTATGTCGAAAGCCTGTCCGCCTATGCCCGCCAGTTTTTGGAACAGATGGAAAAACCCGATGTCGACAGTATAGACGGCCTATCACCAGCGATCTCCATCGAACAGAAGACAACCTCAAAAAACCCGCGCTCTACCGTCGGCACAGTAACGGAAATTTACGACTATCTGCGTCTGCTGTTTGCTCGCATTGGCAAAGTTCACTGTCACCGCTGCGGTCGCGAAATTACGGCGCAAACAGTGCAACAGATTGTCGATCAGATCATGAGCTACGCCGAACGCACCAAGCTGCTAATCTTGGCGCCACTAGTGCGCGGGCGCAAGGGTGAATATCGCAAAGAGCTGGTGCAGCTACAAGCCCAAGGCTATGTGCGCGTGCGCATTGACGGTGAGCTTTTCGAACTCTCTCAAACCCCAGCATTGGACAAAAAAAAGAAGCACAGCATTGAGGTGGTAGTAGATCGACTCGTGGTCAAAGAGGGCATTGCTGCGCGGGTGGCAGACTCGGTAGAAAACGCTCTGCGTATAGGCGACGGCTTAGTGCTGGTGCAGCAGATAGATGGCCCCTGCCAGCAGTTTTCCGAAAAACATGCCTGTATCGACTGCGGGATCTCCTATGCCGAGGTTGAACCCCGCATGTTCTCCTTTAACAATCCGCACGGAGCCTGCCCCGACTGTTCCGGTTTGGGCACGCGCAACTATTTCGATCCAGAACAAGTTGTCCCCCATCAGGATCTTACCCTGCGTGAAGGGGCGATCGCTCCCTGGGCGACACGCAAAGGTTTCTACTATCAACAACTACTTGAGTCGTTGGCTAAACACTATCAGTTTGATGTTACGCTCCCCTATCACAGCCTGCCCGACAGCGTCAAACAGCTGTTGATGTATGGTTCCGGCAGCGAAGAGATCAAATTTTATTACGATCAGGGCGAACGCCGCCACTACTACCATAAAGTATTTGAGGGGGTAATCCCCAACCTGGAGCGGCGCTATCGCGATAGTGACAGTGACAGCATGCGCGAAAAGCTAGAGCAGTTTATGGATATTATGCCTTGCCCCAGCTGTAACGGCGCGCGCCTGCGCCCCGAGGCTCTGCACGTTAAAATCGGCGAGTGCAATATCTATCAGCTATGCGAACTGCCGGTAGGCGAAGCGCTGGATTTTTTCGCTCACCTCAACCTGAGCAGCAAAGATGAGGCGATCGGGGAACGGGTGCTCAAAGAGATTCGCGAACGCCTCGGCTTTTTAGCTCAGGTCGGTCTGGATTACCTGACTCTGAACCGCGCTGCTGGCACTCTGTCAGGTGGAGAAGGGCAGCGCATCCGCCTAGCTACCCAGATTGGCTCATCGCTGATGGGGGTACTATATATCCTCGACGAACCATCTATCGGCCTGCACCAACGCGACAATCGCCGCCTGCTGGAAACTCTGAACCATCTGCGCGATCTCGGCAATACCGTGCTAGTGGTGGAGCACGATGAAGAGACCATTATGGAGGCCGATTACGTCCTCGATATGGGGCCAGCTGCGGGAGTGCATGGTGGCGAGGTGGTAGCTCAGGGAACCCCGCAGCAGATCTTAGCTAATCCGCTGTCGTTGACCGGACGCTACATCAACGGTGAGCTGCAGGTACCAGTACCGAGTACGCGCCGCACCAGTGAGCGCTATCTGGAAATTCATGGTGCCTGCGCCAACAACCTGCAAAATATCGATGTAAAGTTCCCCCTCGGCGTGATGACCTGCGTCACCGGCGTCTCGGGCTCTGGTAAATCGACCCTAGTTATCGACACCCTGTATCGCAGTTTAGCGCAACAGCTCAACCGCAGCCGCGACAAAGCTGGGCAGGTACAACGCATAACCGGCATGGAGTATCTGGATAAGGTGGTAGATATCGATCAATCCCCCATCGGGCGCACCCCGCGCTCCAATCCAGCCACCTATACCGGAGTCTTCAGCGATATTCGCGATCTGTTTGCCCAGCTGCCCGAAGCTAAAATACGAGGTTACAAAGCGGGGCGCTTCTCCTTCAACGTGAAGGGTGGGCGCTGTGAAGCCTGCAGCGGCGACGGAGTGTTAAAAATTGAGATGCACTTTCTTCCCGATGTCTACGTCCAGTGTGAGGTGTGCTCAGGCGCGCGCTACAACCGCGAGACATTACAGGTGCTGTATAAGGGAAAAAGTATCGCCGATGTCCTGAATATGACGGTTAACCAAGCGAGTAAATTTTTGGAGAATATCCCGCGCATTCACACCAAGCTGCAGACAGTGCGTGATGTCGGTCTAGGCTATATAAAACTGGGGCAGAGCGCCACCACACTTTCCGGCGGTGAAGCCCAGCGCGTCAAGCTAGCCAAGGAGCTGAGTAAACGCGCCACCGGACGCACCATCTACATTCTCGATGAGCCGACCACAGGTTTACACTTCGATGACGTGCGTAAATTGATGGAGGTGTTGCACCGCCTAGTGGATACCGGCAACACGGTAATTATCATTGAGCATAATCTTGACGTGATCAAAACAGCTGACCACATAATTGATCTCGGCCCCGAGGGTGGACGTGGCGGCGGCACCATTGTCGCGACTGGCACTCCCGAGCAGGTGGCTCTAAGCAGCCTGTCACATACTGGGCGCTACCTGCGCGGCTATCTTAATCTATAACAGCGGCTTGCACATTCCGTCCAAGACTTCATACCCCACATACTACGACACCCTCTCCTGCGGGGAGAGGGTGCATGTAAATCTATAACTGCATATTGAAACCAAGCAGCCAGTGCATTGCAGAGGCTACTTTTCTAAATCATAGGGCCAGCCAATTACTCCACCCTCCATATAACAGACGTTGGTAAAGCCAGCCTGTTGCAACACCAGCTGCGCCTCGTAGCCACGCAAGCTGAGTTTACAGAAGGGGACAACAAGGCGATCGCGGGGGATTTCATCCAAGCGCTTGCTCAGCGCTCCTAGGGGAACCAAATGAGCCCCAGCAATGCGCACCTCTGCGTGCTCTACCGGAGAACGCACATCGAGAAGAAACAGCTCCTCCCCTTGATCGAGGCGTTGTTTAACCTCGCACGGACTCATGCTATCTGCCATGCCATCCATCTTATTGCGTAAAGCGTTGGCGGCCTGAATAATTGCATCCATAGCATTGGCAAAAGGTGGCGCATAACACAGATCAAACTGCGCCAGCTGGTCAACTGTTGCCCCCATACTCAGAGCAGTAACTATTATATCTGCACGCTTATCTACTACACCGCCGCCAGCAATCTGCGCCCCCAGCAACTTACGGGTTTTACGGTCGGCCACTAGCTTGATCACTATCGACTTACAGCCAGGGTAGAGATGAGCGATATCCGGCGAACTGGAGATATGGCTAATAGCTGCATAACCGTTGAGTAGGGCATCCTCAGCGCTCAGGCCTGTCCGCGCTACATTAATATCGAACACCCGTACCACCATAGAACCAAGAATACCGGGGAAACGCTCGGGGTAACCGCAGATATTATTGGCGGCAACACGCCCCTGCTTATTTGCCGTGGAACCGAGGGGAACATAGACTTTTTTACCGCTTATCAAATCGGTAGCTTCAGCGCAATCGCCGACGGCGTAAATACGTGGATCGGAGCTCTGCATCTGTTCATTAACCGCAATAGCGCCAGTAGAGCCCAGCTGAATACCAGCAGCACGCGCCAATTCAACCACCGGACGAACTCCGATAGCCATCAGCACCAGATCCGCCGGATAACTCCCGCTGGCGGTGACTACGCGCTCAACCTTACCGCCACTGCCCTCGATAGAGCTTAAAGGTTCGGCCAATCGCAGATTAATACCCTGCTGGATCAGTTCGTGATGTACCAGCGCCGCCGTACTAAAATCTAGCGCCGAGGCCATGATCTGATCTTTCATCTCCAACAGAGTAACCTTTACTCCGCGATGCACTAAAGCCTCAGCAACCTCTAAGCCGATCAATCCACCCCCGACAATAACCGCATTTTGCGCAGTCTGTGCCAATTCGTCTATCTTAGCGGCATGTACCATGGTCTTCAGTGGCAACACGCCCGCGAGATCCATCCCCGGCAGCGGTGGCATTATGGGTTCATTACCCGTAGCTAACACCAAAGTATCGTAATCGAGAGTTTGCTCAACATTGCTGGCTAGATCGCGCACCAATACACGGCGCTGCTCGCGATCAATGGACAAAGCTTCGGTACACACCAGAGTATCAAAGTGCTTTACATTGCTAAAAAATGCTTCGTCGCGTAGTACGCCGACGGGAGTTTTGCGTACTTCGTCAAGATCTGTGAATAAACCCTCTATATAATATGGCAGGGGACAAGCGCCATAGGAGATCTCCTTGGTGCGATCAATTACTGTTATCTGTGCATCAGCATCTAAACGTCGTAGACGACAGGCAGTTTTCATCCCCGCCGCTACCCCGCCAATTATTACTATTTTTCGTGGTTGCATTTCCTGCTCCTCAATAAAATAACCGTGACAAACTAATGGGTTGGTTTACAATTAAGTGTATACAATATACCGAAATAGCTTTTTTTGCCACTCCCTATTGCGCGCGGATGGGAACTGAAACCGCGGCAACAAACCTGACGGCAACACCGCCAAGGACGAAAAAGCTTACCGATTTTGCGCCATTTGCTATACTGATACAGTGACAAGATACATATCGCTCTAGGTTAAAAAATCCCCTGTTACTAGGATAATTAATGGTAGAAAATATCGGCATAATCGTTCTATACACCATCTCTACTCTGGCCGCATTCCATGTACTACTCAACAAACGCGATCCGCGCGCAGCACTGTTGTGGATAGTCGTCTGTCTCGGCGTACCCGGTTTTGGGGTGTTGCTATATCTACTGCTGGGGATGAACCGCATCCGCACCCGCGCCCTCAACTGGCAGGATAGCGGTCAGGGGATGCAGCTAATAACCCCAGCCAGTGTCGACTACGAAACACCTGCAGTTTTACAGCAACCCTACGCAACACAAAACTATCAGTTACTGCGCCAACTTTCCGACCGCGTATCCCGGCGCCCGCTGCTGGCAGGTAATCGCGTACAACCACTACACAACGGTGACGCAGCCTACCCAGCCATGCTGGACGCCATAGATGCAGCTAAAATCAGTATAGCTCTATCTACCTATATCTTTGACACCCACACCTGTGGTCGCCAGTTTATTGCGGCCCTGTGTGCCGCTGCCGCACGCGGGGTCGAAGTGCGCGTATTGATCGATGGCCTAGGCGAATGCTACTCGTGGCCACGCGCACACAAACTGTTTCGCGACTCCAAGGTGCAGGTGGCGCTGTTTTTACCTGTCGCCCTGCAGCGGCGCGGCATTCACTTCAATTTACGCAATCATCGCAAGCTGTTAGTTGTCGACGGCGAAATTGGTTTCACAGGCGGCATGAATATCAGTCAGCGTCACCTGCACAATCGCCCCGCAGATACGGAAGCGAATCGCTGGACAAGAGACCGGGTGGTCGATATCCACTTTAAGGTGGAGGGGCCGGTCGTTGGCCAGATGCAGGAGACATTTCGCGAGGACTGGAACTTTGCTACGGGAGAGACCTTTAGTGGGCGCAACTACCCTGCGCCGCTGGACAACGGCAATTGTCTGTGCCGCGGCATCAGTGCTGGCCCCAATGAGGAGTTTGAAAAGCTGGTGTGGATTATCGTCGGGGCTCTCAATTGCGCACGCAAAAGAGTCGCCATCATGACCCCCTATTTTATCCCTGACCGTATTCTAGTCTCAGCGTTAATTGCCGCGCAGCTGCGCGGGGTAAAGGTGACAATAATTCTACCGCAAAAAAACAACCTCCCCTATGTGCACTGGGCAAGTCGCGGTGCGCTGCAAGAACTGCTTGAATACGATATCAAGATCTATTATCAGCCTGCGCCATTTGTTCACAGCAAGCTGGTGCTCATGGACGACTATTATGCCCTGATCGGTTCGGCCAATATCGACCCACGCAGCCAGCGCCTGAATTTTGAATTTGTCCTCGAACTATATGATGTACAGATCAATCAGGAGCTACGCGACCATTTTCACGCAGTTTGTCAGACTGCTCAACCGATTACCTATGACGAATTGGCCGCGCGCAACCTACTAACCAAGCTACGCGATAATTTTTTCCGCCTGTTCTCGCCATTTTTATAGGCCAATCCACAGCGGCACGAAACAGCACCAATAGCAAGAGCCCCATTAAATACTGGGGCTCTGCTAATTACTTGTTAGCACCAAAAAGTTCAGATATGGCAAAGGTTAAGAAAAAGCTCACTCCGGCTCAAAAGAGAGCGAAGAAAGCCGCGAAGGCAGAGCGGCAAAGGAAGTACCAGTGGGTCTTTATGAACGGCAAGCAAGTCAGAATAAAGCGGCCACCAACCGTGGATGGTATGCCTGTAGACCAGTTCATTGAAGAGAATGCTGATCCGATATGGCTCCATCAGAACGGACTGTGGGAGCTGATGCCGGTTGAAGACGCTCTTTCTGATCCAGAGCCGTCTACCGAATCAGATGCAACAGAAGACGAGGACGGAATACCATTTTGACTATAGCCACAGGTGTTCAGTTGAGCAGTGCTAACCAGGCCATCCACCGGATGCCAAAACCTCCGCTTTGCTCCGGTTTTGCCACCGGTGATGGCGGGCGTTATCGTTCTCGTTGTCCTTGCTCTCTGGCGTTGGCTTCTTCTTCCGCACCGGAAGATCGCAGCTATCCGGGCCTCAGCCCAGGCCAATCTTGGGTAAAATCCAGCGATTTAATATAAACCAGATGGCAAAAATAGCCAGTAAGGGCCAAATTGAATCCATAAGATAACTCCATCAGTTTAAAGTGTTAACTAAAACAGCAATACTGGGCATCTTACCCCATGGAGCACATAATTAGAGACTGAACCAAACAACACATCGCGGATTTCACCGCTACCGTGGCGCCCAACAACTACCAAGTCAAACTGCTCATCGTTAGCAATAGCACAGATCACGTCGCGCGGGAAGCCCAGTTCCAAACGCGGAACCACATTCAACCCCGCCTCGCGCAGGCGTTGCGCCTGGGTCTCCAGAAATTTTTCTCCGGTACGCGTAGCATATTCGCGCACCATAGCGATCTGAAAATCGGGAATCATCCGATAGTCCATCTTCTTAACATTGACCACATGCAGCAGCGTTAGCGGGCCGGTAAATTGCTCCTTGTGCTCAATAACCGCGTCAAGGGTAGCTTTGCTGGTTACACCGTCACAGATGGGGATTAGAACACGAACAACCATGGCAGCACTCCTGATAAATTAATTTCCATAACCATAGAACAGGCGCGGCAATAACAGCACCGGATCTGGCCAAAAGGTGAGCAATAGCAGAATTGCGATCTGAATCAATAAAAATGGCATAACTGAACGCGCGACATACAGCATACTCCGGTTGGCCACAGCTCCGGAGATAAATAGGCTAACACCCAAGGGTGGCGTACAGTAGCCAATGCCGAGATTGAGCGTCATGATCATGCCAAAATGGAGCGTATCAATATGAAATTGAGCCAGTAGGGGCAAAAAAATCGGGGTGAGAATTATTGTCGCCGAGATAATATCCATGAACATACCGATACACAGCAATAGACAGTTCACCACCAACAGGAACGACCAGGGTGAATCGAAATTGCTCACCACAGCGCTGGCAATTTGCGCGGGAATCTGCTCAAAGGTAAGATATTCGCCAAACACCGAAGCACCAGCGACAATAACCAGCAGGCTAGCGGCGGTGATACCAGAGGAGACGATAACCTTACGCACATCGGTCAATTTCATATCGCGGTGGATGCACAACTCGACAATAAAGGCATACACGCAGGCGACTATAGCCGCCTCATTGGCGGTAAAAATTCCCGAATAGATGCCGCCAAAGATAATAACCGGCAACATCAGCGCCCAGATGCTCTCGCGCAACACCGCTATAGCTTCACTGAAATGGGGACGAGGCCGCCGTGGCATGCCCTGTTTGCGACAAAAGAACCAAGCGTAGACCGACATAAAGAAGACAATCATAAAACCGGGGATGAACCCAGTCAAAAACAGTGCCTCCAGCGAGTCGGTAGTGATCATCGCGTAGAGAATCATGGCAATTGAAGGTGGAATTATAACCCCTAAAATTGGCGAGGTGGTCATCACTCCCACGCTAAACTTTTCATCGTAACCATGCTCAATCAGCGCAGGTATCATAAAGCCACCAATTGCCACCACCGTAGCCACGGTGGAACCGGATATTGCGCCAAAAAAACCGCAGGCGAGAATACCGGCAATGGCTAAGCCACCGGGCAGAAACCCCACCAGCACATCAGCGGCCTTGATCAGCTTCTGGACAATACTGCCCGTGGTCATAATGTTGCCGCAGAGGACAAAAAACAGCACCACGATCAGGGCAAATTTATCCATGCTACGATAGAGGATCTCCACCACAATTTTGGGGTCGATGCCGACGATTAAGGTCAAGCCAGCCAGACCGGTAAAAAACAGCGCAATAAATACTGGCACAGTAGTGGCCATTGAACCAAGCAACAGCGCCAAAATAAGAAAATGAGAATTATCCATGGTATAGGTCCAGTGGGTTAATCGTTATCGGTAGCTGTAGGAAAAAACAGATCTTCAGTCAACAGCATAAAGGTACGCACAAACATCATTACTCCCACCAAGGGGAGCACGGCATAGAAGTACCACTCGGGTATCTGCAAGGTAGCTGTGGTGGCAAATTCATCGGCATAGACATCCAGCAACATGCCCCAGCCCAGCCAGGTAAGCAGCGCAGCAAACCCCATGGTGGCGAGATGGTTTATAACATTGAAAAATTTGCGCGTAATCGGCACGATCTGCGGCACAGCATCAATGCGAATCAGCGAGCGCTGGCGAATAGCCGCACTACAGCCCATATAGGTGCAGATAAAGATAGTTTTGCGCACCACCTCATCCGACCAATAGAGACTAATGCTGGTAGTTTTACGCAAAATTATGTTGGCTAAACCGGAGAGTAGGGCGACGCACACCACAGTGACTAACGTCCAATCCTCAACCATGGTGAACGATTTATCGATGCGGCGAAATATTTTCTTGATCATGATTGTCCCGCGAGATGAAAAGGGTAATTGTCCTGGCGCTTAATGCTGTGATTTTGTCGAGCGTTAGCCAACTAAAAAAGGCCGGAGGAGAACCTCCGACCCTAAATTCAAACAGCGACAGCTGGCAACGCGATTATTCGCCCAGTGCCTGCTGAACTTTTTTCAGGTAGTCAGCGCCTATTTTTTCCTGCCACCTTTTATACACCGGTGCCGCTAAATCGACAAGTGTTTGCTTCTGCTCGGCACTGAGCTGATAAAAAGTTACCCCAGCCGCCGTAGCTAAATCAATTTGCTGCTGCTGTTGCATACGAGTGCGCTGGCGCGCAGCGGCACTCTCTTCAGCGATAACCCTGAGCAACAACCCCCGCAAATCGGCGGGTAGACGTTGTAACCAGCGCTCATTGATCATGTGAATAAATAGCCCTTGCGCATAGTCAACTTGGGTAAAATATTTGGCAATCTCAAACTTTTTAGTAATATTACACACGATCGGACTATGATCTAGGCCGGTGATAACACCCGTTTGCAGCGCTTGAGGCACATCTGGCCAGGGCAGTGCGGTAAATTTCAACCCCCAAGCTCTGTAGATATCGGCGTTAACTGGCGCTTGCGCGATACGAAAATTTACTGCAGAGGCCTGCTCCAGATTAGTTACTGGTGTAGTTGTGGCCCAGCCATAGGTGCCGTAACCAGTTATATCCACCACGCGCACTCCACCCGCTAGTGCACACTCGCTAAAGGGCTTAAACAGCTCTGGAGTAGTGCGAAATTTATCCAGTTTATCAAAGCTGTCTACCACATAGGGCAGATTGACAATACCCAGCATAGGGGCAAGATTTGCCGCCGCAACCGAGGAGCACATCATCCCCTGAATGGCGCCCATTTTCATCTTGCGCAGAACATCCTTCTCCCCACCGAGCTGTGATAGCGGGCGAAAGTCGACATACATGCGGCCGTTGCTCTCCTGCCATACGCGATCACGAATGCGCAAACCAACGCCGACACCTGCGATCGAGGGGTGGGAGACATTGGAGAGCAGGTAGGTATATTCGGCACCAGAGGGGTCAAAATCAGGGTTCCAGGAAGCCTGAGCATTTTTATCTGCACCCAGAGCAGCAGAAACCAGAGCTAAACAGATTACACAACTGAGTAAAAGCGATCTTAGCATAATGACAATTTCCATTTCTAAGCAGTAACGGGGTTAACGAACTCGATACTAGGTTTGTAGGTGGGAAATTTATAACAGGAGGGGCATGAATTAGAAAGGGAAAGGCTTTGATTTAACATGATTTTTACTGTCACCATGCGTTTTTTAATTAGGGCCAAAAAACTGTTCCGCCAGCTGATATAAAAAAAGCCCCTATGCTGAGATTAAAAAGCATAGGGGCTTAATTCGTTTGCTGCTGCATAAATGCAGCTACTGCAGAGTATCCTGAACTAACTTCAGGTACTCAGGGCCAATTTTCTTACCCCATTTTTCACATACCGGTTGAGCCATGCGTTTCAGCTGGTTGCGGTCGCCATCGCTGAGAACAAAGAACTCGACCCCAGCATCTTTCGCTTCCTGCATCTGCTGTAGTTGCTGTTCATCAGTTTTCTTACGCGCTAAAGCACTCTCCTCGCGCACCACATCTAGGAAGATCTGGCGCAGATCAGCAGGCAGCTTTTTTAACCAGCGCTTGTTGACCATGTGGATATACAGCCCCTGCGTGTAGTGCAGATCGGTAAAATAGTGCGCAACTTCGAACTTTTTAGTGATACTGCACACTATTGGTGTGTGATCTAAACCGTCAATAACACCAGTTTGCAGCGCTTGTGGCACATCCGGCCACGGCATAACGGTAAACTTCAAACCCCAAGCTTTATAGTTATCGGTATTAACTGGCGCTTGGGCAATGCGGAAGTTAATTCCCTGGGCATCCACTAAAGTGCGCACAGGGCGCGTGGTAGCCCAACCGTAACTGCCATAACCGGTAAAGTCGATAACCTCGATTCCCTGCGTCTGAGCAGCCTGACTAAAGGGCTCAAATAGCGCAGGTGTATTACGGAACTGCTCCAACTTGGCGCTAGAGTCGATAATAAATGGCAGATTGACGATGCCGAGGCGCGGCGCTACATTGGCCGCCATAACCGATGAGCACAACATCCCTTGAATAGCCCCCATCTTCAGTTTGCGCACTACATCTTTTTCACCACCTAATTGCGCCAAGGGGCGAAAATCTACATAGAGTCTACCTCCTGAGCGCTCCCACACTTTATCGCGAATATGATAACCAACACCTATACCAGCAATAGCCGGATGATCTACATTCGAGAGTATGTAGGTATACTCCGCAGTTGTTGGGTCAAACTTCGGTTTCCACTGATCCACAGCACTCAAATCACGCGAATAGCCGCTAGCCGTTAAGGCAAAAAACGTAACACAGGCTAACACCACAATTTTAGCCAATTTCATGACAATCCCCCTCCTAAATTATTTACACTCCAACGGTGGCTCTATTTATAAAGCAAAACAGCGCTCCTTGGCTATTATTAAAATATATCCACCAGATGCATATTCACATAACTAGCTAAAAAGATAAGATTAACTATTATTTCATAGCCACTTTTAGCTAAAGTCGCGTAGTATACATCTGCAGTTAATCTAACGCTGTTAGTATTAATTATTAAATCCTGAGCTCAGGTTTGGCAGAACAGTTGCAAAGAAGACAGTCTAGCAAAAGTTTATGACTCAGCGACAAACTATAGTTTGGTTTATTTTCTGTCAGCAAACGAGGATATTATGAGCGCAACTAAACCCATAGATACCAAAGGCATACTACTCGAAGCTGGTACCAATGAGTTCGAGATTTTAGAGTACTATCTGCATGATCAATCGTTCGGTATCAATGTGCATAAACTGCGCGAAATTGTACCGTTCAGCAAAGATGAGCTCACCCGCCTGCCCGACTCCCATCCATCCCTGTTAGGCACAGTGCTCCTGCGCGGTGACACCATCCCGCTAATATGTTTAGCTGGCCATCTAGGTAAAGAGATCAACTGCGACGGCTCACTATCACGCAGTATAGATGGGGTGCAATCCCGTCAGGTGGTGCTGGTATGTGAATTCAACGACGAAGTTATCGCCTTTTTAGTCGATGGCGTTGATCAAATACACCGACTATCCTGGTCGCAGGTTAAACCCATGGATCAATTCTTCGACACCTATCGCCCGCGCTTTACCGGTTCAGTCACCATTGGTGATCGCGACATTCTGATTGTCGATATGGAACATATCGCCTATGAGATTTTTGGCGACGGTCAACATTATGCAGATAGCAGCACTGTTGAAGATAGCGATGAACGCAAATTTTCTCGCGGCGACGTAAAACTGTTCTTTGCTGAGGATTCTGCCATTATTCGCCAGGGGATTATGCGCGTGCTGCACAAAGCAGGCTACACCAAAGCCCAATGCTTCGGTGACGGCTTACAGTGCTGGAACGCTATCATACAAGCATACAAAGAGGGCGAACTGCCTCTGCTCGTGGTCTCGGATATCGAGATGCCAGAGCTGGACGGTTTAGCGCTGTGTCGCCGAGTAAAAGAGAATAAGGAGCTGAACAAGATAAAATTCGTTATGTACTCCAGCCTGATCAACGAAAACACTTCACATAAATGCGAAGAGGTTGGTGCCGACGACTACACTAGTAAACCCGATGTCGGCAAGGTGGTCGGGCTTGTCGACAAGCACTGCCTGAACTAAACTCAAAACAACCCGTATGCGCGCTCGCTGTGTCCATACGGGTTTTTTATTGCCCAATACATCTATCGTTCAATATATATAGATTTATAGTTACTCCTGTGTTATACACAGACAACTTATTACCCATACCCATCAACTCTTCTCTTTTAGTTAATTTTAGTTACAATATTCCCTACTACTTAAAAACCCAATAGATAGTGCGCTGGCCTGCACCAGCATATTGCGCGGAGATAATTAAATGAAGTTAGTCTTGACTGATTTTAGCCTGAAGTACCCTCGATTGATCATCCTTGCCGTTGTATGCGTAGTTGCAGGTTTTCTGCTCCAATTTCCACAGGTTAAATTTGATAATGATCCAGAAAACATGCTGGCCGCCAATGAGTCGGTGCGAATTTTTCATCACGAAGTCAAGCAGACCTATGCCCTATACGACTTTGTTATTGTTGGCGTTGTTAACGAGAAAGATCCAGATGGAGTATTTAATGTTGCCACGCTGAATCGTCTACATAAGCTGACACAGCAGTTGACGCACCTGCAGCCCAGCGCCAACAGTCTGCCCAGCATAGTTTTGCCAGCCTCGCCACAACAGCCTGCTAGCTCTACCGAAATCGACCTAACTCCGACGAGCACTTGGGATTACTGGCTCGGCAAAGCATTTAATCACGACCCCAATCGCCTATTTGATGAAAATCAGCATAGCGCCATCCTTAGCCATGAGCTTATCGCACCCAGCGTAGTCGATAACATCAAACAGTCGGCCCTTGGTTCGCTAAAAATAGAGTACCTGATGGAACAGCCACCGCGCACGGCTGAGCAGGCGCAGCAAATTCGCACCGATGCCATGAACAACCCGCTGTATCGCGGCACGCTGGTTTCCGAAGATGGCCAAGCGGTGTGTATCTACATACCCATCGTCGCCAAAACCTACAGTTACAATGTCGCCAATCTGGTGCGCAATCTAACCCAGGATTGGCCGCAAGAAGATCAGGTATACATAACCGGACTGCCTGTAGCTGAAGACACCTTTGGCTTAGAGATGTTGTTGCAGATGTCGGTATCCGCGCCGCTGGCTGGCCTAGCTATATTTGGGCTAATGCTGCTGTTCTTTCGCAACGTTTCTCTAATCATCGCCCCCATGCTAGTAGCGCTGTGTAGCGTAATCTGCAGCATGGGGCTGTTGATCGGCCTCGGTTACGACGTACACATCATGAGCTCCATGATCGCTATTTTTCTCATGCCCATTGCCGTAGCCGATTCGGTGCATATTTTAAGCGAATTTTTTGATAGCTACGCCCGCTTTGGCGATAAAGCCAAAACAGTGCGCTACGTCATCGGCCATCTATTCCAGCCTATGCTCTACACCAGTTTGACCACCATCGCTGGATTCGCCTCTCTAGCTTTCACACCGATTCCACCGGTGGCCACTTTTGGCCTGCATGTCGCCTTTGGTGTTGCGCTGGCCTGGCTGCTAAGCATGACTCTAATACCCGCGTATATCATGCTCTTTGTCTCCGAAGTGAAGCTCGCTAAGCTACCGGCACATCCAGCACCCAGCCTGACGCCTGCCGCACCTAGCACTGGTATGGTGCCACTACTCAGCGCTATGGGTAAATTTAGTACCAACTATCGCGGCACTATTCTTATAGTCGCCATAATACTGCTCGGCACAGCAATCTACGGCATCAACCGTATTCAGGTTAATGACAATCCGGTGAAGTGGTTTACCCAAGACCATGAGATCCGCCAAGCGGATAGGATTCTCAATAAACACTTTGGCGGCACCTACACCGCCTATCTAACATTTGCCGAGATTAGCCCGAGTAATTGCAATTGCGCCAAGAAATCTGAGTTAATTGAACAGCAGGTACGCTTGCGTTATGCCGAACGCTTTCCGCAGGCTACAAACGCATTTATCACCAAGCTGCACCAACTGCGCGACCAACGCAAACAGCTGAATAACTGCAACCTAAGCGAGTGCTTCTACCTGCTACTGCAGGAGGCAGATCGCCTCGACAGACAGGTATTATCTGGCTGGTCAATATTGGCAGACGAAATTAACTACCTTGATCCCACGGGGCTAAACCTCAACAACTTGGTGCTGCGCCTGCAGGGGGTAAACTCCACCGCTAATGCAGAGATAAAGCTCCTACAGCACCAACTAGCGGCCAGCGCCCCCCTCAGCGGTGAAGCTCTGCTGAATGCGGCACTACTGATATGCGAGCAGCATCTAGGCAAATCTTTTCACACTTTCGTTATCGAAATGGAGGCCGAAATATCAGCGCCGCCGTTTAAACAACCCAAAATGCTGCGCTACTTAGAGGGATTACAGCAATATCTGGATAACAGCGGCCTAGTGGGTAAAAGTACCTCTGCGGTCGATGCTCTAAAAAAAGCCAATTACGAGCTCAACTATGTTGGCGCACCAGCAGACGCTAGCTCTATTGAGCAAGAGGGTTATGCCGCGCGCAATCGCAGTAACTTTAGTATTCCCACCACCGCTGCTGCGGTGGCGCAGGTGTTTGTCCAATTGGAGGGGATGAAGAAAAAAGATAGCCTATTCCACATGATTACCCGCGACTACAGCCATGCTAATCTGTGGATTCAACTCAAGAGCGGTGATAATCGCGACATGGAAGCGGTAGTAAAAACTGTTGACAAATATCTGGCCAGCCACCCCGCGCCCCTGCAGCTAAAATCGCGATGGGCGGGGCTAACTTACCTCAATGTAGTGTGGCAGGATAAAATGGTACGCGGCATGATGTCATCACTGCTGAGTAGCTTTATTGTCGTATTGGTGATGATGATTCTGCTGTTTCGCTCGGTATTATGGGGTCTATTGGCCATGACTCCGCTGTGCGTCACCATTACCCTTATCTACGGTATAATCGGTCTGGTCGGTAAAGATTACGATATGCCCGTGGCGGTGCTCTCATCACTAACGCTCGGCCTCAGTGTCGATTTTGCCATCCACTTTCTACAGCGCAGCCGCACTCTGTATTGGCAGACCAAAGACTGGAACCAGACCCTAAAAGTTATGTTCCAAGACCCAGCGCGCGCCATAACCCGCAACGCCATAACTATCTCCGTAGGTTTTCTACCGCTCCTACTGGCACCACTGGTACCCTACAAAACAGTAGGCTTCTTTTTAGCCACCATCATGGCAGTTTCGTGGCTGGCAACCTTGCTCCTGCTACCAGCACTGCTCAGTCTGTTAAAACGCTGGGCATTTACTGCGCGCGACGATGGATAAAATGCCCCAATAGAGATTAAGTTCACGATAAGAAAACAATTTGTGCGAATTTAAATAGAAAGAAATTTATCCGACGATCGGCCTTTACCTTGGTGAGGCGTTGTCAACAGTTGGCCTCACACGGGTTATTCAGGCAATCACAGCCGATAAACGTCTCGTAGAATAGGCATTGAGCTGCTTAGCTGGACTACCTAAGGATAGTATCGAAGTTGACATGCTCATAACGTTTCTGCACCATGCAAACCAAAAAAATCCGTACTGCAGCGGTCAAAATGGGCAGGCTAGACTATGACTGGCAGAATTTGCTGCAAATAGAAGCTGAGGATAGTATCAGAATTAAATTGATTATAGCGCTTGCTCATCGTGATGGCGCTAAGCGCTTACAATGCATTGCGCTCTTTTTGCGCGACAAGAATTGGAAAATCCACCGAGCAGCAACAGAGCCAATGGTGGCAATGAAACCGGAGTCCATTTCACTCTTGCAGAAAAACTTCCACAGCAACACAGCTGAAGTGAAAGCGGCAGCGATACAGGCCCTCAATATGTTAGAGCAGCAGGAGTGGGTAGCAACACGGTTGACGACGACAGCTTGAGAACTCCTCGCTAACATCAATGCTATTCGATAAAATTTTCACCTACTAGAAAATCCGTTCCACCTGCGAGTTCCACAAACAATCATCAACCAAGCCATCGTTAACAACGATCATACTGCCGTTTTCGTGCCTCTCCATTCTTTTTCGCAAAATGCTACAATCTCTAGTCAACAGCCAAAAAAATGCGGCACGCATACAAGACAAACGCTAGGTTTATAATACTCCACAGCTATTATATCGATATTGGGGAGAAGAATATTCAGAACGCTCGCGGTCATTATTATCAAAATGGATAGAACAGCGGCAATTATCTCTCGACGTAATATGATGACCATCCCTAGTGTATTCTATACATAATTATTAGGTGGTTGGTAAAACCTACCCACTAACAAATGCAAAATATGCACAATATGAGTTCTGTTGTGCATATTTTGCATTTGTTGGTAGCGGCCAGCCCCATAAATAGCTTTCTCAATTAATGGCACGATTATTTCATATAGAATTAATTCAGATATCAACAAACACCTTAACAACCCAAAGGGATATACACATGGCAAAACCGCATGCACAATCCGGCTTCACTTTACTAGAGATAATCATTGTACTCGCCATATTAGCAATATCCGCTGCTATATTAGCTCCATCAATCAGGGATTGGCTGCCAAGCTATCAGATTAACGGCGCAGCACGCGAACTATTCTCAAATATGCAGAAAGCGAAATCTGAAGCAGTCAAGCTTAATACTAATATCGGTATTTCATTTGAAACAGTAGTGTTCCCTGCCACAGGAGGCTCCTACACAGCCTTTGTTGACGATGGCTCTGGCGGTGGAACAGCAGGTAATGCCGTGCAGGACGGAACGGAGTCATTTCTGTTTAAAGTTGAGATGCCCACAAGCTGTTCCTTGATCTCTGCAAGCTTCCGCGCAACCAAGAACACCGGTTATAACTCCAGAGGATTAGTGCTGGGAAACCGTATAGGAACCGCAATCATCCGCAACACCCGCAACCGATGGCAAAAAATGACTCTATCAAACTCTGGCTACCCAAAACTTCAAGTCAGTACAGATACAACCGATGGCACTGATGGCACTTGGAACTAGCGAAATCAGGGGGAAAATGAAAACACATATTACCATAAACACAAAATGCAACGGCTTTACCCTCATTGAGGTTTTGATTGCACTGGCCATATCTGGCCTGCTCATGACTGCAGTGTATTCTGCTTTTGATTCTCAACAAAAAAGCTACCTAGCCCAAGAACAAGTTACAGAAGTACAACAGAACATTCGTGCAGGAATAACCATGATGGTAGAAGAACTTCGCATGGCCGGCTATAACCCGTACGGCACGGGAACAGCTAGCTTTATCGAAGCAAGTGCAACGCAATGCAGCTTTACTTTCGTTGCGGATTCCGACGATATTGATAACGACAATGCGGATGGCGACAATGACATCTCAACTGGGGCTGACGAAACTGGGGAGCTAAAGACCGTCACCTATGATTTATACGATGCATACGGTGACGGCATTGAAGATATCGGCAGGCAAGTCGGTAGCTCAAACACCACAAAGAGAGCCATTGCCGAACATATTAACAATCTGGAGTTTATATATCTGGATGCAGACGGAGAGAGAATTGCCGATACCAGCACTGCAGGAGGTCGGCGCAATATCCGCAGCGTACAGATTTCAGTGCTGGCCCGCACAGACCGACCCGATCGCAACTATACGAATACGCAGACGTACACGCCTGCATCTGGTGATGCCACCTGGGGGCCCTACGACGACAACTTTCGCCGTCGATTTCAGATCATCACAATACAATGTCGCAACATGGAGTCATGATTATGCAGCAAGCGCAGCGAAAAAAAGACTCGGGGTTTACCCTGATAGAAGTGCTCATAGCGATGGTCATATTTGCGGTCGGCATTCTAGGCATTGCCATGATGCAGCTTTCGGCCGTCAGAGGAAATTCTGTGGCCAACCGCGTATCAGAAGCATCTACGCTGGCCAGCGACCAGATCGAACAGATGCTCAGTTGGGACTATAGCGATGCTGAGCTCAAAGAGAACAACAACATTAACTACACCCTGGCTGACGGTAGCAATGAAGACTTTGACGGCCACCAGGCCGGTGCAAACAGCAATTATGATATATACTGGAATGTTGAAGAAAACACACCAGCAGCCAACTCGAAAACAGTTGAAGTAACGGTTTTGTGGTTTGATAAAGGACAACGCAAAACCGTAAGCCTTTCGACAATAAAGGTTGCCCCTAGGTAAACGAAGAGCGATCTATAAAAGACCTCTCTTCAGTCACGTAAAGGTATTGCAGCCGGTCTACCCTGATCGGCAGCCATATTCCTAATAACCTTGGGCTGAAAACACAGGAGATAATTGCCATGCAATTACCGGCAACAAAAATAAACAGAAATCAACATGGATTTGTATTACTCAGTGCTATGCTGTTCCTATTATTGCTGACTACCATAGGCATACTGGCAACTAACACTTCCACAATTGAGTTGCAGATTGCCAGTAATGACCGCATCATAAAAACTGATTTCTACAATCAGGAAATGGCATTAGCAACCTCAATAGTTAACCACAATGACTGGTTTACAGGATCGTTTGCCAGCGACGCCACTACCTCAGCATACTTTCCTGAACCCGGCACAACAGAGACGGACAGTAATGACAACGGTATTGACGATCGCAGTGAAATCCTTAATAGCTCCGGTGAGATTATAGCAATTTACAAGGCACGTAAGATTGTCTCCCCCCAAGCAGATATCAGCACTTGGGAGGACCTTGATTCATTTGGCGACGACGCCGCTAACCACCCAGCTAATCAGATTCCCGTTTTATCACATACCGGCAAACCACCGGTAGGGAAAGGATACGATCCCCGTGATTTTTATGTTCGTCGTTACGCCATAACTGCATATTCACCCCGTAATGACCGCAATGTCATGCTACAGCAGGGCGTATTTCGTGCGTTTCCAAAATAAAATATCGACTTAAAGCCACCCTGATAAGGAGCCTGCTATGAAATTTACGCGAATCATTGTTCTAATCCTCTTATTGATGTCGCCATTGTGCGCATTTGCGGATGATGTTGACCTCTATGGTGTGTCCGATATCGATGGGGATATGCTCCCCAATGTACTAATCATCCTTGATAACTCTGGCAGTATGTCAGAAGAGGATGTTCCGGGTGATGAATACGACCCTGACACAAACTATTCAGGAGGCTACTCGTCCAATAAAGTTTATCGCAAAGACGACCGGCGTTGGGACGGGTACTTTGACGATATTGAGTCATCTTACTGGGATTGTGGTGAAGCTAAAGACGCGCTATTAACCACAGGCTACTGGATGGGGGAACTTAATAGGGACTGGGTTAAGATTAGCAAGTGGTCAGGTTATTATAAAGTCACCTGTGGCGGGAGTACCGACAGCAAGAATGATAGAGAATATCGTTTAGGAAATTACCTCAATTTTTTAAACTCACCCAGTGCTCTGCGCACGCGCATGGAGGTCGCCAAGGAGGTGGTAGCCAAACTGATCTATGAGAACAACGCTAATGTCAACTTCGGGCTTATGGCATTTAATACCGGCAACTCGACCTATGGTTACAGTGATTATTACGGAAATGGTGGATATATTATTGCTGAATGTGGTGCTTCAGCGGACTTTCTTATAGATGATTTTGAGCCCGGCGATACAATGAGAATGAACCCAACCACTGATAAGGATTATGGAGCACTTGATACGCTTTATCCACGAACCAACACACCGTTGGCGGAAACATTAGCCGAAGCTGGCCTCTATTTTGCTGGGAAGCAGAGCTGGTTCAATGGCACATCGACCAATTCCACCAGTTATCCGTTAGGACGATATTCCGAAGACTGTACTGATGATAACAAGTACTGCCAGGACTATAGCAATGACACACCTATAGAATACCGTTGCCAAAAAAACTATATCATTTTGGTAACCGATGGCGTGCCAACTCAGGATGATGATAAATTTGCCGGCCAAAACTATATTATCAACCAGAAATTGACGGAAATCATTGACGGCAACACCAGTTATTTAGATGACGTAGCCGCATTCTTGAACAGCCAGGATCTCCTCCCAGATATGGGATCTGCCGGTGATTTCCCCGACCAGACCGTGACAACCTTTACCGTCGGATTCAAAACCGACCAAGAATTGCTGCAAAGCACCGCCACACGAGGCGGCGGTGAATACTACACAGCGGAAAGTGCTGCGGAATTGGGAGAATCACTGACCAATATCCTGACAACCATCAGTAATCACAACGAGATGTTTACAGCTTCGACGGTGCCAGTCAGTACTGCGGACGGTATATTTTCAGGAAATTATATTTATTTAGGACTGTTTCAGCCGACAACTCAGAACAACTGGATCGGCAATCTTAAGAAATTCGGTATTTCCAGCGATGGAACCCTTCTGGATAAAAATGACAATGTGGCATCAAACGCCAGCGGTACCATTTTCGAAAATGCTGTCTCGTATTGGAGCACGAGTGCCGATGGTACTAATGTTGCGGCCGGCGGTGCAGGGGAACTTCTCCAGGAGCGCCAAAGCGACCGAGTGCTTTACACCTATACTGGTAGTAACACAACACTGAGCGATACAAGCAATGCCTTCACCACAGCAAATAGCATATTAATAACAGACACCGATGATGATCCTCCGGGATACGGTTTGACAACCGAAACAATTACCTCTGTTCACCGAGGCGTATCCGATGACTGGACTCTGGGCAGCCTGCTCCATTTTCAGCCTATTGTCGAACATTACGATATAGACAATGATGGCAACTACGACGGCAGCGGCGATAAAACTGTTATTTTTGCAGGAGGTAACGATGGCATAATGCATTGTTTTGATGATGATACGGGTGAAGAACTGTGGGGATTTATCCCTCAGGATCTGCTGTCTAACCTCAGTACTCTGAATGCACCAGACGATTTGGTTTACTTTGTGGATGGCAATGGGGTCGTGTACAGTTATGATGATGACGACAACACCACAACAGCAGACAAAAAACTGCTTTTATTCGGCGAACGGCGCGGCGGCTACAGTTATACTGCACTAGATATCAGCAGTTACAATACTCCTTCTTTCAAATACTCTATAGATGCAGGACACCTAGGTGACGAGAGTGAAATTCTCGGCCAATCCTGGGGAGAACCACAATTGTGCACCATGGGCGTAACCCAGGGTTCAACCTATACAACCAAAGATGTTTTTCTCCTCCCTGGCGGGTACGATAGCAATCAGGATAAAGATACACCGGCAGCACAGGACTCTGTGGGTCGGGCGGTTTTTGCCGTTGATGCCCAGAGCGGCGAACTATTGAGCAACTGTCTGTTTAGCCATACCAGTTATGCTGCCATGACACACTCTATTATTGCTGCTGCAGCCTACCCTAACCCAAAGAGTGAAACATCCACCCGCATCTATGCAGGTGATATGAATGGAAATTTCTTTGCATTTCGTGATGATATTTTTCACCGAAACCAGGATGCCAGCAAAAAAGGGGACTTTGAAGGCCTTTATGATGGTCAGGAAGATGGGGTATGGGGGCAAAAGCTTAAATTATTTTCGGATGAAGGCAAAAAAATCTGGTACGCCCCTGCAGCTGTTAACGAATATTTTCCTGTAACCTTTACCTACCCCGCCAGTGAAATCGGCACCACCACAGATGAAGTGAGAACAGAATACCGCGTAGGCGACTACGTTTACTTTGGCACAGGAGATAGATCCCGCCCGAACGAGACTGAAACAGTCAATATCTTTTGTGCTATTAAAAACAATTGGCAGTGGTCCTCCGACAGCCCAACCCTTGTCAAAGCTTATGTAGACATAAACGATGAAGGCACTGTAAAAGCGATCAGTGACAACCACACGATTGAAGACTCGGAACTTTTTTGGCTGGATGTTACTGACGATCTTATTCAAAGCGGAAGCACTAATGCTGCCACATACGTGACCACGGCCTTAAACAAAAGCAATAACCGCGGCTGGTTTTTAAACTTTGTCGAAAGTGACGGAAGCTCTGCAGGAGAAAAAATTGTATCTTCACCGGTTATCTACATGGGCGTTGTCATGTTCACCACCTTTGTTCCTGAAGAAGATGATGATGAGGATGACTCCGAATCCTACGATCCGTGCTCCAGCCCTGGAAGTAGCGGTACCGGTAGGTTCTATGCCATTAACTACAAAACAGCAGCAGCGGAATTTAACCTGAACGAGAAAAACGATAAAGATGGTGAAGAAGTAATAGATGGCGAAGATCGTTATCTTGAATTGAACAAATCAGGCATCCCGCCAGGAATAACATTTTATTCTGATGAGGATAAAACCTTACCGTTGGTTGGTACGCAGCCGATTACCGCTGCAACATTTAACAACCCAGTTGAGCGCATGTTTTGGCGCCAGATAAATATGGATTAACTGCATTGATTCACAATAAGAGTTTTACCCGAACCATAGAATCCATGGGTAAGGCGCGACATAAAATCTGATATTATTATCGTCTCGTGCCAGTAAAATGTTCTTATCTAATCAATTTTAAGATGCATTGTTTACAAAAACTTTTTGTCATCCTAACTCGAAAAAGAGGCTTTTATATGTACTCAAAAAAATACTTTTCCAGATCTCTGCCCATTCTGTTGTTTTTAGCGTTGACACTTCATTATGGCTTTGCCTGCGCAGACTCTCTAAAGCGTACACCTTATCAATTAAGGGCATCGATTATGTACATCATGCCTGAAGCAAACTTGGTGAACGTTGCAGAACAAGAAATTACCATGAAATTTCACATGGAGCAGGGAATAAAAAAATGGGACACCATTGTTGTCGACACGAATGGAAACAGCGTTGATATCATGGAACTAAAATCAAGAGACCGAGTCTTGGTAAACGGGTGGAATGATGGAAACAAGATTATTGCAGATGAGATAGTCATTATTGAGTCATACAAACAATAGTAGCACAATCAATCTGACACTTTAGATCAAGTTCTCCCAGCTTGGCTGGGAGAACTTGATCTAAATATACTGTTTGGCTTAAAGTTAAAAGATGATGCGGATTAAGGGCCATGCGTGGTTTAGGGTCAAGTCTTGCAATAACGCAATCATCCTGATAGGCTTACCCCATGACGCGACAATTACGCATTGAATATCCTGGAGCTGTCTATCATATCACTTCGCGTGGCAATGGCCGCTGTTCGATCTATTCTGACAATGATGACCGTGAGATCTTTCTTAAAATCTTGTCCCTTGCCGTTGATCGTTATCGCTGGCGGTGCCATGCCTATTGCCTGATGGATAATCACTATCACCTTATGATTGAAACTCCGGAGGGCAATCTGTCCAAGGGAATGCGTCATCTCAATGGTGTTTACACCCAGTCCTACAACCGGCGCCACGGTCTGGTCGGGCACCTTTTTCAAGGTCGATTTAAGGCGATCTTGGTCGAAAAAGACAGTTATCTCTTACAACTTTGCCGTTATATCGTACAAAATCCGGTTGCGGCACATCTCACTCAAACATCGACTGAATGGCCGTGGAGTAGTTATCGGGCTACCGCTGGGCTTGCCAACGTGCCGCAATTTTTGACTGTCGACTGGATTCTGCAGCAGTTCGCGAAAAAGAAGAGTGTGGCGCAGAAACTCTACCGTAATTTTGTTAACGAAGACTTGGTCGATGACGTCCCGTGGAATTCACTGATAGGCCGGATTTTTCTAGGGCGTAAAGATTTTACTGAACAGCTACAATCGCAGCTTGGCGATGTTAAAGAAGAGATAGAAATCCCCAAAAAAGAACGCTTCGCAGCCAGACCCACACTAAATTGCTTATTGACGCAAGCGCAGCCGCTATCCTGCCAGGAAAAGAACAATAGAATTTATATCGCCTACAAAGAACATGGATATACCCAGAAAGATATCGCTGATTTTTTGGGTGTTCACTATGCGACGGTGAGTCGAGCGATTAAGCGGGTAGAAAGTCTTTTGCATAGTTGCAAGACTTGACCCCTTTAATGCACTACGGAGAGAACAACAGCACCACAGACTCTTCCCTTTTGATTTTTATACGCAACTAAGCTACTCTGCCACAGAAGATCACAGCAACAATTGAACGACACACAGCAGAAAAACCCACCCAAAAGGTCTCATGGCAAAATTCATCCTAAAATCACCATATCAACCCGCTGGCGACCAACCGGCAGCTATTGCTGAACTGGTAGATGGAGTCAATGCGTGGTTTAGGGTCAAGTCTTGCAATAACGCAATCATCCTGATAGGCTTACCCCATGACTCGACAATTACGCATTGAATATCCTGGAGCTGTCTATCATATCACTTCGCGTGGCAATGGCCGCTGTTCGATCTATTCTGACAATGATGACCGTGAGATCTTTCTTAAAATCTTGTCCCTTGCCGTTGATCGTTATCGCTGGCGGTGCCATGCCTATTGCCTGATGGATAATCACTATCACCTTATGATTGAAACTCCGGAGGGCAATCTGTCCAAGGGAATGCGTCATCTCAATGGTGTTTACACCCAGTCCTACAACCGGCGCCACGGTCTGGTCGGGCACCTTTTTCAAGGTCGATTTAAGGCGATCTTGGTCGAAAAAGACAGTTATCTCTTACAACTTTGCCGTTATATCGTACAAAATCCGGTTGCGGCACATCTCACTCAAACATCGACTGAATGGCCGTGGAGTAGTTATCGGGCTACCGCTGGGCTTGCCAACGTGCCGCAATTTTTGACTGTCGACTGGATTCTGCAGCAGTTCGCGAAAAAGAAGAGTGTGGCGCAGAAACTCTACCGTAATTTTGTTAACGAAGACTTGGTCGATGACGTCCCGTGGAATTCACTGATAGGCCGGATTTTTCTAGGGCGTAAAGATTTTACTGAACAGCTACAATCGCAGCTTGGCGATGTTAAAGAAGAGATAGAAATCCCCAAAAAAGAACGCTTCGCAGCCAGACCCACACTAAATTGCTTATTGACGCAAGCGCAGCCGCTATCCTGCCAGGAAAAGAACAATAGAATTTATATCGCCTACAAAGAACATGGATATACCCAGAAAGATATCGCTGATTTTTTGGGTGTTCACTATGCGACGGTGAGTCGAGCGATTAAGCGGGTAGAAAGTCTTTTGCATGGTTGCAAGACTTGACCCCGTTAATGCACTCTTTATCCATATTTAGTGAGCAAACATAGCAAACCACCATACCAGGAACCTACATTTTCTCTTCCCTTTTGATTTTTATACGCAACTAAGCTACTCTGCCACAGAAGATCACAGCAACAATTGAACGACACACAGCAGAAAAACCCACCCAAAAGGTCTCATGGCAAAATTCATCCTAAAATCACCATATCAACCCGCTGGCGACCAACCGGCAGCTATTGCTGAACTGGTAGATGGAGTCAACGCTGGGGTAAAGCATCAGGTGCTGCTCGGTGTTACTGGCAGCGGCAAAACTTTTACCATGGCCAATGTGGTGGCGCAGGTGCAGCGTCCGACGCTGGTGCTGGCGCACAACAAGACGCTGGCTGCGCAGCTGTATGGTGAGTTTCGTGAGCTATTCCCCAACAATGCGGTGGAATATTTTGTCTCCTATTATGACTACTATCAACCCGAAGCATACGTGGCCAGCACCGACACCTTTATCGACAAGGACTCCTCCATCAATGAGGAGATCGACAAGCTGCGCCACAGCGCCACCCGTAGCCTGCTGACCCGCCGCGATGTAATTATTGTTGCCTCCGTCTCCTGTATCTACGGCTTGGGTTCACCGGAAGCCTATTTTGGTATGCTGGTCGGACTAGAGGTGGGGATGGAGTTGGAGCGCAACGACCTGCTGAAAAAGCTGGTGGAGATTCAGTATCAGCGCAACGATAGCGATTTTCACCGGGGTACTTTTCGGGTACGCGGCGATAGCGTTGAGATTTTCCCTGCTTACGAGGAGGATTTAGCGCTGCGTATAGAGTTTTTTGGTGACGAGATCGACGCCATTAGCGAAATTGATCCGTTGCGCGGCACCCTGATCGACAAGCTAGAGAAGACCAGCATCTTCCCCGCCAGCCACTATGTAGCCACGCTCCCAACGCGAGAGCGGGCAATTAAGAGTATTCAAGATGAGCTGCAGCAGCGTATCAGCTATTTTAACCAGCGCAATCAACTGGTGGAAGCGCAGCGCATTGAGCAGCGCACCATGTTCGATATCGAAGTTATGCAGGAGATGGGCTATTGCCAGGGCATAGAAAACTACTCGCGCTATATGGATGGGCGTGACGCGGGGCAAGCGCCAGCGACGCTGTTCGACTATTTTCCTGACGATGCGTTGCTGTTTATCGACGAAAGCCATGTCAGCGTCTCTCAGGTTGGTGCCATGTATCGTGGCGACCGCTCGCGTAAGGAGAATCTGGTTGGCTATGGTTTTCGCCTGCCCTCAGCGCTGGACAACCGCCCACTAAAGTTTGAGGAGTTTGAGGGCAAAAATCTGCAGACAATATATGTCTCGGCTACTCCTGCTGATTACGAACTTACCAAGGCCCATGGCGTTGTGGTCGAGCAGATTGTACGCCCTACCGGCTTGCTAGATCCGCCGATCGAGGTGCGTCCGGCGGGGCAACAGGTTGATGATCTGGTGCACGAAATCCGCGCCACGGTGGAGCAGCAGGCGCGCATTCTGGTAACCACCATGACTAAACGCATGGCAGAGGATTTGACCACCTATCTACAAGAGCTGGGCATGCGGGTGCGCTATCTGCATTCGGATATAGATACGGTGGAACGCATGGAGATAATTCGCGGTTTACGCCAAGGGGAGTTCGACGTGCTCATCGGTATCAACTTGCTGCGCGAAGGACTGGATATTCCCGAGGTGGCTCTAGTTGCGATACTCGATGCCGACAAGGAGGGTTTCTTGCGCAGTGCACGCTCGTTAATTCAGAGCTGTGGCCGTGCAGCACGCAATGTCAATGGCCGTGTAATCATGTACGCTGACCGCATTACCAAATCCATGCGCGCCTGTATAGACGAGACCGAGCGCCGCCGCGAGCAGCAACAGGCCTTTAATATTGAGCACGGCATTGAACCGCGTTCAGTCTCTAAATCGATGCGCACCATCTTAGAAGATCTCAAAGGCGCGAGTGACGAAGTACTTGAAGTTGCCGAAGAGCTCGCCGCATGGAAAAATCCGGCGCAGTTGCGCAAAGAGGTCAAAGAGCTACGCAGCAAGATGTTGGCCGCCGCCGCTCAGCTCGACTTTGAGCAGGCGGCGCAGCTACGCGACCAACTACTCAAATTAGAGAAGCAGGAACTAGGCCTAACGGCCAATTAACTACAGCTACAGGGGAGAGAAGCCTAATGGCAAAATATGGATTTATTGGAACCGGACTGATGGGCAATGCGATGGCACTCAATCTGCTACAAACAGGCAATGAGTTAACCGTTTATAACCGCGACGCTGATAAGTGCAAAAATTTAGTTGCCGCCGGCGCACAGCAGGTTGGCTCACCGCTAGAGGTTGTTGCCGCTGCAGATATCACCTTTTGCATGGTTGCCGACCCACAGGCCGCCATGGCGGTGTGCTTCTCGCCCTATGGGGTTATTCAGGGCATAACGCCGGGCAAAGGCTATGTGGATATGTCCACCGTTGACCCTGGTACAGCGCAAAAGATCGGTATCTCAGTCCAAGCGCGCGGCGGCGAGTATCTGGAGGCTCCAGTATCCGGCTCGCTCCAACCTGCCAAAGATGGCCAGCTGGTCATTATGGCCGCCGGAGATAAATCCTTGTGGGATCAAGCCCAGCCAGCTTTTACTGCCATGGGCAAGAAAAACCTCTTTCTCGGTGAGGTGGGTGCTGCCTCCAGCATGAAACTGTCAATCAATATGCTGATGGGCAGTATGCTAGGCGCATTCAGTGAAGCCATCTCCTTAGCTCAGGCATGCAATTTACCCACAGAGCAACTGCTCGAAGTCATTAGTGAAGGCGCGCTAGCCTGCCCAATGTTTCAAGGTAAAGGGCAAGCTATCTTGCAAGAAAATTTCGCCCCAAGCTTTCCGCTAAAACACCTGCAAAAAGATTTGCGCTTAGCCGTACAACTTGGCGATGACAAGCAGGTGCCGTTGGCAACAGTAGCCACAGTAAATGAGATGTTTAAACGTGCCTGTCAGCAGCAACTAGGTGAGCAGGACAGCTGTGCACTGGTAAAATCTCTGCGCACACAACCCATAGAATAACGAAAAAACCTCTAAACCACCGAGGTCGCCCATACCCCAGAACAGGTGGACGACCTCGGTGCTCAAGCTATGTAGATAAAATATACCAGTTATAGACTGGTGCTAAAGTACCTCTGACGTATTACATCTAATCGTACGTCCGTGCATATCAAAGCAGACATCTTTGCTCACCATCCGGCTAGTCCAATAGCGCCAAATATTGGCATCTAGAGTAGGCGTACGATGTTGTGGCGGCACTCCGTAAGACAACCGCACCGCCTCTTTACTCATGCCTGTCACCAACACTCCACGTATAATCGCATTGATTTCACGCTCCGACATATTCGCTGTCTGCTGTTGAAAACTCTGCCTGCTGAACATCATCTGACGATAATCCTCAATGGTCTTACCGGGATGAAATTTGCTGCGAAAATGAACCTTAAAGCTCTGATTGTCGGAAACACGGCGAAAGGAGATATATTTATGTGGCGAAAACTCCTCCGTATATATAGCAATATTCTTAACTAGGGTGCCCGCCGGCAGGATACTTCCGCGTTTATAGTTGATTGCCGACATCTGGTGCGGTGCCTCATACCACATATTATACGCGGTATACATGGGGCCATTGGCCTGTGCTGCCACCGGCAACCCCAGCACGCTAGTTAGCATAAGGGTAATTAACAATAAGGATAGACGTTGCATAGATTTGCTCCTTCTAGCGGTTTTAATGAACAGGCAATTGTTACCATTTATTAAATAATGTACGTGAAAATAGACCATTAGTCAAAAACGCCCGCCCATAACAGTCACTTAGTGCACCTAGAGGAGCAAATTGGCTGATTGAGACCGGAATAGCTGGTTGGACATTTTTGTCCCAACCAAAACGCTGGATGAGGCTGAGGTAAAAGTGGCGAGTAAAAGCGGGAGCAGGAGAGCTGATTAAGCACCATAACCAGCTGAATAGATGGGTATTTGCAGATGAATAACCAACAAATAGAAAATGCTAAACATTATCCGTAAACTCCGCAAGCTATCACAGCACGCCAGCGTAATCCAGTACAATTTAACAGTTTCTTGACACATTAATCACATTGTAATATCCTAGAACATTGTCACACAGTAAAGATATATGTATATCTGAGTACTGTTTTGGTGATGATGTCAAAGTCAAAGGGGTAAGTCATGTTGTTTAGTGTTGGCGATAAAGCAGTTTATCCTGCTCAGGGTGTTGGCGTTATTGAGGCAATAGAGAGCAAAGAGTTCTCCGGAGAGAGACACGATTTTTACGTACTACGTATTTGTGATAGTGACATGACTATCATGATCCCGACGGCAAATGTCCATCAAGTGGGGATGCGCTGTTTGGTAAACAAGGAGCAGATCGGCGAAGTTTACGATGTACTGAATGATCACGAAGCACCTATTGGCAACATATCATCATGGAGCCGCCGTCAACGTGACTACACCGAAAAGATTAGATCTGGCGACCTGCTCTCCGTAGCAGCGGTTTTGCGCGAGCTGTACATGATCAGTGCTGGTAAAGAGCTATCCTATGGAGAAAAAAAGGTGCTCGACCTCGCTCGTCGACTAGTAATCAAGGAGATGGCTTTCGCTGAAAACGTCGACGAGGATCAGATCGGTCAACGTGTCGACAAGGTGTTCCATCACTAATAAACCTAGAGTTACGCAAGTTCTGATGGCCGGGTTTAGTTAAACTCGGCCATCTTAGTTTTGTAGCGATATCAACCAAAAGTTGACGACAATTTAACCAGATGCGGTTTATAAACATATCATGAGCGTAATAGTTTTGATTCCTGCCGCTGGACTGGGGCGCCGCATGGGCGGGGCAGTCAGCAAGCAATACCTCAGCCTCCATGGCCGCCCCATTCTATCCCACACAATCGCCATCTTCGATGCTCATCCGCGTATTGACCATATCTACGTTATTGCCCCAGCTGAGCAAATTGAGTTCTGCCACGCGCAGTGCATCGCTCCATACGCGTTTACCAAGGTGCGCTCCATAGTCAGCGGCGGGCGCGAACGTCAGGATTCGGTACGCAATGGTCTTGATGCCTGCGGCGCACAACCTGATGACACGATAATAATTCACGACGGCGTGCGTCCGCTATTTCCTGCTGAGCAGATTGACGCGGTACTGGCAGAAGTTACACGCTCGGGCGCCTGTGTAGTCGGCGTGCCAGTTAAAGACACCATTAAGCAGGTACACGACAGGCTGATCAGCGCCACCCCACAGCGGGCATTACTATGGGCGGCACACACGCCACAAGCCTTTCGCTATGAGTTAATAGCTGCCGCACACCACCAAGCAAAACAGGGCAACTATTCTGGCACTGATGATGCCTCATTGCTTGAGTGGCAGGGCATTGGCGTAACCATGCTCGAAGGCAGTTACCGCAATATCAAAATTACCACCCCAGAAGACCTGTTGATTGCCCAAGCACTTACGGACAATCAAAAACAACAACACTGACAATTGAGGCTAAAATATGGTTCCCTTCCGCATTGGACATGGTTATGATGTGCATCGACTGGTGCCGGAGCGCAAACTTATTCTTGGTGGGGTAGAGATTCCTCACACGCTGGGTCTGCTCGGCCACTCCGACGCCGATGTTTTGCTGCATGCTATCTGCGATGCGATACTCGGAGCAATTGCTGCCGGCGACATTGGCCGCCATTTTCCCGACAGCGCAGCTGAATATAAAGGCATCTGTAGCCTAAAGCTGTTAACAGCGGTAATTGATAAAGCCCTAAGCGCTGGCTGGAGAGTCGGTAACATAGATACAACAGTGGTAGCGCAACAGCCGAAGCTGGCCCCCTATCTGGAACAGATGGTCGCCAATATTGCCAGTCACTGTCAGGTAACAGCACCACAAATTAACGTTAAAGCTACCACTACTGAGCAGTTAGGCTTTACTGGTAGACACGAGGGCATCGCAGCACATGCGGTCGTCATTATGGTAGCTAATGATACACCCCAACGAAAGGTAGTTGCACAGCTATGAGTAACGCGGAGCACACTGCGCAGTCAGCCCAACCATCAACCAATGGGCAACCAAAAGACTTTATTCGCAATATAATCGCCGAAGATCTAGCCAGCAATAAATACGCTGGCCGCTTAGCCACTCGGTTTCCCCCGGAGCCGAACGGCTATCTTCACATTGGCCATGCAAAATCTATCTGCCTGAATTTTGGCGTTGCCGAAGAGCAGGGCGGTGTCTGTCACCTGCGCTTCGATGACACCAACCCAGTCAAGGAGGAGAATGAATTTATTGAAGCTATCAAGCGTGATCTGCGCTGGTTAGGCTTCGACTGGGGCGAAAATGAATTCTACGCTTCCGACTACTTTGAGCAACTCTACTCCTGGGCGGTGCAGTTAATCCAAGCGGGCAAGGCTTATGTCGACGATTTAAGCGGTGAAGAGATGCGCCAAATGCGTGGCACCTTGACTCAACCCGGCACCAACAGCCCCTGCCGTGAGCGCAGCATTGCAGAAAATCTTGATCTTTTTGCGCGCATGCGCGCAGGAGAATTTCCTGACGGAGCCAAGGTTCTGCGCGCCAAGATCGACATGGCAGCAGCCAATATGAATATGCGTGATCCGGCCATGTACCGCATTCTCCGCGCTCACCACCATCGCACCGGCAACCAGTGGTGCATCTACCCGATGTACGATTTTGCCCACGGCCAATCGGACTCAATTGAGCGCATCACCCACTCAATTTGCACCCTGGAGTTTGCCGACCATCGTCCCCTCTACGATTGGTTTATCGAACAGCTGGGAATATTCGCTCCGCACCAATACGAGTTCGCCCGTCTCAACCTCGGCTACACAGTAATGAGTAAACGCAAGCTGCATCAACTGGTGAGCGAAAAACACGTTGCCGGCTGGGACGATCCACGCATGCCCACGCTGGTCGGAATGCGCCGCCGCGGTTATCCGCCTACAGCAATTCGCGCTTTTTGCGAGCGTATCGGCGTCGGCAAAAGTGACAGTTGGATTGACATGAGCGTCCTCGAAGACTGTGTGCGCGAACAGCTCAATGAAAGCGCGCCACGCGCCATGTGTGTCATCAACCCGCTAAAGGTAGTGATAACTGACCTGCCCGCAGATCATCAGGAGCTGTTTGATGCGCCAATCCATCCGCAACAACCACAGATGGGTCGGCGGCCAGTTGCGTTCAGTCGTGAGATCTACATCGACCGCGATGATTTTATGGAAGATCCACCAAAGAAATTTTTCCGCCTTGGCCCCGACCGCGAAGTGCGTTTACGCTATGGCTATGTGATTAAGTGCAATGAGATTGTGCGCGACGATCAGGGCGAAGTTATCGAACTGCGCTGTAGCCACGATCCAGCCACCGCCGGAGGTGCAGCGGCTGAAGGACGCAAGGTTAAGGGGATTGTCCACTGGGTAGATGCTAAAACTGCGGTGCCCGTTGAAGTGCGCCAATATGATCGCCTATTCAGCGTCGAAAACCCGGGTGCAAGCAAGGAGGGGGTAGATTTTCTCGACGAGATCAACCCCGCATCACTGCAAACCATCACCGGCTGTTATGCTGAAGCTGGCCTGGCCCAAGCGCAACCAGGAGTTGCCTATCAGTTTGAACGCTTAGGCTATTTTTGCGCCGATGACGACTCAACACCCCAGGCGCTGATCTTCAATCAAACTGTCACCTTGCGCGATTCGTGGCAAAAGAAGTAGCACTCACGACAATTTTCATCTACATCGCTTTACAGCAGAAAAGAGAACCTTATGAGCTTACGTGTTTACAATACTCTCCAAGGTCAAAAAGTTCCGTTTGAACCGCTGCAACCCGGCAAAGTGGGAATGTATGTGTGTGGGGTAACAGTTTATGATTACTGCCACATCGGCCACGCGCGGGCAAACATTGTCTTCGATATTATTTTTCGCTATCTGCAGTACAGCGGCTACGACGTTACCTACGTGCGCAACTACACCGACGTTGACGACAAAATCATCAAGCGCGCCAACGAGCGCGGCATCAGCAGTAAACAGCTCTCGGAAGAGTTTATTCAGGCGTTTGATGAGGACATGGCGCGACTAGGGCTAAAACTGCCCACCGTCCAACCCAAAGCCACCGAACACATCAGTCACATCATCGCCTTGGTAGAGAAACTTATCGCTAATGGCAAAGCCTATGCCAGCGATGGTGATGTATATTTTGCCGTTGAGAACTTTAACGAATACCTCAAGTTGAGCAAACGCAATCTGGATGAGATGCAGGCCGGAGCGCGTATCGCTCCCGGTGAAAAGAAGCGTAATCCGATGGATTTTGCCCTGTGGAAAGCGGCGAAACCCGGCGAACCCTCATGGGAATCACCCTGGGGACAGGGACGTCCGGGCTGGCATATCGAATGTTCGGCCATGGGTATGGAGTACCTCGGCGAATCCTTTGATATTCACGGTGGCGGTAAGGATTTGGTGTTTCCCCATCACGAAAATGAGATCGCCCAGAGCGAAGGGGCAACCGGTAAGCCTTTTGTCAAATACTGGCTGCACAACGGTTTCGTCAATGTAAACAAAGAGAAGATGAGCAAATCGCTGGGCAATTTCTTCACTATTCGCGACATTTTGCGCAGCTATGATGCTGAGATCATCCGCTTTTTCATCCTCTCTGCGCATTACCGCTCACCCATTGACTTTTCAGACCAAAACCTCAAAGAGGCGCGTCTGGGTCTAACCCGTTTTTATGAGGGGCTACAGGCCGCAGCCGAAGTGTTGGCTGAGTGCCCAAAAAGTGATGTAATCGCCACTGATGGTGAGGAACTGGAAGAGAAATTCCGTGAAGCCATGGATGATGACTTCAACACTGCCCTGGCTATCGGCCACCTGTTCGAAGGTGTCCGTACCATGAATCGCCTGATGGCAACTAAAAAGTTCCGCCAGAAAGCCGATCTGGTTGCATCGGTACGTTCACTCTACACCACCTTTCTCAAGCTGGGCGATGTCCTCGGTCTGTTTGTCTCAAATCCGCAGCAGTGGTTGGAGCAACAAAACTTGGCCGCCTTAGCTGAGCTGGGCATGACGCCAGAGCAGATCGACACTGCTATTGCCGAGCGCCTGCAAGCACGCAGCGCCAAAGATTTTGCCCGCTCTGATGAGATTCGCGACCGGCTGGCTGCGCAGGGTGTCCTGCTACTTGATAGTGCTAGCGGCACCACCTGGAAGATCAAATAGATAAGATCCAGTCTTTATCGAGCAACTATGCAGAAAAATATCATCTACCTCGGAATAGTAATCACCCTGGCGGGCTTGTTGTGGCCATGGCTAAGCAAGCTGCCGCTGGGTCGGTTACCCGGTGACATCATCATTGACAAACCGGGGCTTAAAATCATATTTCCATTCACCACCATGCTTTTGGCCAGCGCCATTCTCTCATTAATAATGTGGCTGCTGCGCAAATAGCTACTCATAAACTCCACCCCTAGCGGCCATGCCCCCCACTGCGACTAAATAATTTTCCGAGTATCTTTTAACCCTATCCTATTGATAAAATGGCATTTTTTGCTATAGTGTTCGGGTGTTGATATTCGTATTAAACTGCGCCGCCAATAGTTACAGGCGCTTACTAGGTCTTAAACCATGGCAATAACAGCAGCGCCAATAAATATTCAGCCCTCTGCAGCAGCGCTAACCGAGCGCTACCGCTATGCTGCGCGCGCCTCTGCCAACACTGAGCTATCTGCGGCTGCAACAAACACCACTAACACAGCAGCAGTTGATCAGCTCCAGCTGAGCGCCAGCGCCCAGCAAGCCTACAGCGCAACTCAGGTTGCTGGCGAAGCATTGCCTACAGCCACCACCGCGACACCAACAGACCCTCAAGCGCCAGCGGCAGACGCAGCGATACCAACCAGTGCCAGCGCAAACCCAACTGGGACACCAGACAGTCAGTATGCCGCCTATCAACAAGCGGCAGTAAACGGCGATGCGGGCGACGGCACAGATCAACAAGCTGCAACCTCAAGCATGGATTCAGTCAATCTATCTCCCGAAGCTCAGCAGCAACTGCTGGAGCTAGCTCAGCGTGACCGCGAAGTACAGATCCACGAAGCAGCCCATGCTGCAGTGGGTGGGCAGTATACCGGAGCACCAAAACTTAGCTATACCACCGGTCCCGATGGCAAGCGCTATGCTACCTCTGGCGAAGTAAATGTGGATCTGAGCGAGGTTCCCGGCGACCCTGCAGCTACCATCAAAAAAGCGGAGATCATTCATGCTGCCGCATTAGCTCCGGCGCAACCCTCAGCACAGGATCGTAATGTGGCTGCCAAAGCCATGCAGATGAAAGCCACCGCCCAAGCAGAACTTATGGCGGAGACAGCAGCGGCTAGTGCCGATATTCTCAGTGACTCAACCCTATCCTCCACAGCGCCATCTACCGCTGAAGACTCCACACCGACAACGGCCGAGCAGGTAATCTTCAGCGGCGCGGTCGCCTAACTGTGACCAACCTGCACGCGGTAAAGATAATTTGTTTGGCGCTACTGCTCTACTTATCTCCATCCCAGCTCCTTGGCGCTGAAACACAACCGGCCTTTGTTCCCACCGCACAACTGCACAGGCAAGCGGTTATTACAGTTGGCGGCGATCAAGCTTACCCTCCTTATGAATTTATCAACGCTGATGGGAATCCCGATGGCTATATTGTCGAGTTGACCCAAGCCATTGCCGAGATCATGGGTTTTAAGGTGGTATTTGAGTTGGGTGAGTGGAGCGAGGCGCGCCGCCGCCTACAAACTGGCCAGGTGGATATTCTCGAAGGTGTCGCCTACCTGAATTAACGACTCCAAGAGCTCGATTTTTCCCAGCCCCACAGCACCATCTACCAATCCATCTGGGTGCGTACTGGCTCACCAATAAATGAGCTAAAGCAGCTGCACAATAAAGAGGTCATTGTCATGCGCGACAGTGTGATGCACGACTTCATGCGCGCTAACATGCCCCAGGTTCAGCTCTTTACCACCAATACTCTAGCTGACGCCTTGACCCTGCTTGCAGCAGGACAACATGACTGTGCGCTGGTGGCCAAAATGCCCGGAGAGTATCTGAAACAGCAGCTGCACCTGTTCAATATTCAGCCAATTGCTAAACCTTTGATGGAGCAATCCTATGGATATGCGGTGCGTAAAGGCAATCAAGCCTTGCTGGACAGATTTAGTAATGGCTTAGCCCTGTTAAAAGAGTCGGGACGCTACAAAGAGATTCACCATAAATGGCTGGGGATATTGGAGCCACGCCAGCAGACATGGCGGCAGATTATCGAATATAGCGCGCTGGTTGTAGTCCCCCTGCTGCTGATCTTAGCTGGCACCGTGCTGTGGTCGCGTACTCTCAAGCGTAAGGTAGATGAGCGCACTGCGCAACTATCAAAAGAGGCGGCAGAGCGAAAAAAAGCGGTTGAAGAGCTGCAACTGCGGCAAAAACAGTTACTGCACGCCGATAAAATGACCTCTTTGGGAATTTTAGTTGCGGGGGTAGCGCACGAGATTAACAACCCCAACGGCTTGATTACCCTGAATCTGCCTCTAATTAGCAGAGCCTGGCAGGATGCCCAACCTATTCTGGAGCGCCACTATCAGCTGCACGGTGATTTCAAATTGGGCTGGCTCAACTATTCACGCATGTGTGATGAGATTCCGCATCTATTGAATGAGATGCAAACCTGCAGTAAAAGCATCAAAAGTATTGTCAATGATCTAAAGGATTTTACCCGCCGCGATGACTCGGCTACTATGAGCAGTGTCGATATAAATAGCGTTGTGCAAACGGCGATAAGATTACTGGACAATCAAATTAAAAAATCAACCTACAACTTTCACTGTCAACTAGGCACTAATCTGCCGCAGATACACGCCAGTGCCCAGCGCGTGGAACAGGTAGTGGTCAATCTGCTCCTCAATGCATGTCAGGCACTGCAGCAACCGCAGCAGGCGATATGGGTGACCACCGCATATAGTGCAGAAAGTGCTGAGCTCAGCATTAGGGTACAGGACGAGGGCTGTGGGATCGCTGCAGACAAGCTGGATTTTCTCATGGATCCATTTTTTACCACTAAACGCGAACAGGGCGGCACCGGTTTAGGCCTCTCTGTTTCGGCGGGCATTGCCAAATCACATGGCGGACGCCTGGAGTTCTCCAGCACACTAGGTAGCGGAATGGTAGCAACGCTTTATCTGCCGCAAAGGAGAACAGACAATGGCTGAGGGTATAAATCCTGAATTTAAAATTTTACTGGTCGATGATGAACAACCATGGTTACGCAGCCTCAGTCTCACCTTGGAGGGGCCAGGAGGTTACAACAATCTGCTTAGCTGTAGCGATAGCCGTGAGGTGAAAAACATTCTAGCTACGCAAGATATTGGATTGATCTTGCTGGATTTGACCATGCCCTATATCGGTGGAGAGTCGCTGCTGGAGAGCATCGTTGCCGATCATCCCCAGATAACCGTGATAATTCTTAGCGGCATGAATCAGGTCGAAACCGCGGTAAAATGTCTCAAGCTGGGTGCTTTCGACTTCATTGTCAAGAGCACTGACGAGGATCAACTCCTCGACCGCGTTCAACGCGCGGTGCATATCGCCGAACTCGAGCGCGAAAACCTGGCATTAAGTCGCGGGCTGCTCAAACAACAACTGCAACATCCTGAAGCTTTTCGCAGTATATTAAGTCAGGACAGCGGCATGCAGGCCATATTTCAGTATGTCGAATCGGTAGCTGCCACCAAACGACCAATTTTAATCAGCGGAGAGAGTGGTGTCGGCAAGGAGCTCATTGCCCGCGCTCTGCATCAGCTAAGCGGGCGTGGCGGTGAGTTGGTTGCCGTCAATGTCGCGGGGCTGGATGATAATGTCTTTTCCGACAGCCTATTTGGTCATGTGCGCGGTGCGTTTACTGGTGCCGACACTGCACGTGCTGGCATGGTGGAAAAAGCAGCCGGAGGCACTCTGTTTCTTGATGAAATTGGCGACCTCAGCCAGGCTTCACAGGTAAAATTGTTGCGTTTACTCCAAAGTGGTGAATATTACCCCCTCGGCAGCGATCAACCTCAGCACATGCAAGCGCGCGTCGTTGTCGCGACCCATCATGATCTGATCGCGCTGCAACAGAGTGGAAAGTTCCGCAAAGATCTATATTATCGCCTCCGCACCCATCATGTAGAGATCATCCCGCTACGCAAACGGCGTGGTGATATTCCCCTATTACTGCACTACTTTGTCGAGTTAGCAGCTAAAGAGTTAGCACAAGACATCCCTCAAGTCCCAGATAGCTTGATAGCCCTGCTGACCAACTATGATTTCCCCGGCAATGTACGCGAACTAAAAATGCTGGTTTACGATGCGGTCAGCACCAGCCAGAACAATGTCCTCTCCTTAACGCAATTTAAACAAGCCATAGGTGCGGCACCAGAATCGGCAGATAGACTGAATGCAATTCAAGCCGAGCAGCTATTCTCCAGCATTGATCAGCTCCCAACCCTGAGCGAAACCGGCGCTCTGTTAGTAGCAGAAGCCATGCGGCGTGCGCAGGGCAATCAGAGTATCGCCGCGCGCATGTTGGGTATCTCGCAACCAGCCCTGAGTAAACGCTTAAAAAATTCCCGCGAACAGGCATAGGCTGGGCAGCGCGCTTACCCCGGCCACGCAACCCCTCAAGCATAACTAAAGTTATCCGACATAACTTTTGTTATGTCTGCCTATTTATCCTATATTTCCGAGCACTTATCCGACAGCTCACAAAATAGCATAACTTTTGTTATAAATTGCACAACAATAGCCATTGCGCTCTTCTACAAAAAAACACCATAAAATAAGCCACTTACCTAGTAAATCCTATTTGGCATTAGCCTTGCTAGCTATTATAAATATTCAAGCTATCATTTAAGTTCTAAATGAAAAGGTAGCGCGCACTTCAATGCACGATTAACCCTACACAGATTATGGAGGATTAAAAATGAAGAGGCTTTCTTTGTTATTAGCCATTATGGCCACATGTACCCTTATTGCAGCTCCGGCATTTGCCATGAAATATGTCACCATAGGTACCGGCGGCGTAACCGGAGTTTATTACCCTACCGGTGGCGCTATCAGTAAGTTGATAAATAAAAAACGCAGCGAATACAATATGCGTATGACTGTCGAATCTACCGGCGGTTCAGTTTTTAATGTTAACGCCTTGATGAATGGTGACCTTGAGCTCGGCGTGGTGCAATCGGATCTACAATTTCAAGCGTATAAGGGTCTTGGCCCTTGGGAAGGCAAGCCACAGTCGAAACTGCGGGCAGTGTTCTCCATCCATCCTGAAATCGTTACCATCATCGCCGCAGTCGACAGCAACATTAACAGTGTTTCCGACTTCAAGGGAAAAACCATTAACATCGGCGCTCCCGGCACCGGACAACGCGTTAACGCTACAGACTTGATCTCTGCAGCAGGGCTTGATTTAAACGATATCCAGATCGAAGGTATCAAACCAGCCGAATCAGCTAAAATGCTACAGGATGGCCGCATTGACGCCTTCTTCTATACTGTTGGCCACCCTAATGGCTCCATCAAGGAGGCAGTTGCTGGTGCGCGTCAGGTAAAATTTGTCCCTGTCGACAAGAAATTGGTGGATAAGCTGGTTGCAGAGCAGCCATACTATGCAGCAGCAGACATTCCAGTAGATCCATATCCTGGTATCGCCAACAAAGAGGACGTGCCCAGCTTTGGGGTTAAGGCAACCATCTGCTCTTCTGCCGATGTTCCCGATGAGCTTATCTACAACATCACCAAAGAGGTCTTTGAGAACATTGAGGACCTGAAAACTTTGCACCCAGCACTGGCGGTTTTAACCAAAGTCAATATGCTCACCGGCTTAAGTGCTCCAATCCACCCCGGCGCGTTGAAATACTATCGTGAAGCGGGCTTGATCAAATAAATTATCCCTAGTGGTGGAGCGCAAGCTCCGCCACTAAGCTTCCATCTCAATACCTTACACAGAGTCTATCCCATCTATTTGTCCAAATAGCTAAAACTGAATACGTATTGAGTCCATATAGCAGGAGGTCAGATGAGTACCATTGACAACCACGGCACAGCCCAGTCACCAGAGCTAGATGAAGGGGCCATCGCCGCCAAACGTATCCAAGAAGAGGAAGAACTTGGCCTACGCAATGTTGCAGGCTGGCAAAAATATATTGTCCCCTTTATTGCTCTGACATGGTCACTATTTCAACTGTCGCTTTCAAGTTGGTTGCTGCTCGATTCCACCTATATTCGGGCCATTCACCTGACTTTTGCTCTACTAATTGTCTTCTTATCCTACCCAATGTTCCAGCGCGACATCAAAATCCCCGGCCTGCGCTGGCTCGGAGAGAAGCGCGGCATACCTATTGCCGACTATCTTTTAGCCGCAATTGCCGCGTTAGTCGCCCTATATTTAGCCCTCAACTATGATGCTATAGCTAACCGCATTGGTAATGCCAATAAGCTGGATATAGTAGTTGGTGTAGTGCTGGTTATTGTTCTACTCGAAGCCGCACGCCGGGTTATCGGCCCAGCGCTGCCAACCATCGCCATCTTTTTCACCCTCTATGCTTTCTTCGGTCGCCACATGCCGGATTTTCTCTCCTTTAAAGGGGTGAGCATAGATCGCTACCTCAGTCAGATAACCTTGACAACTGAGGGCATATACGGAATCCCGCTGGATGTATCTGCGCGCATTGTATTTCTATTTGTTCTGTTTGGTGCCATGTTGGATAAGGCCGGTGCTGGGAAATATTTTATCGACCTAGCCATGAGCCTGTTGGGCCGCTACAAAGGTGGCCCGGCCAAGGCCGCAGTGCTGTCCAGTGGCCTCACCGGTTTAGTCTCTGGCTCCAGTATCGCCAATGTGGTTACCACCGGTACTTTCACCATTCCACTAATGAAGAAGGTGGGTTATCCCCCGCATAAAGCCGCAGCCATTGAGGTTGCAGTTAGCACCAATGGCCAGCTGATGCCACCAATTATGGGCGCTGCAGCTTTCATCATTGCCGAGTATGTCAATGTTCCCTATCTAGATGTTGTTAAAGCGGCGGCGGTTCCAGCTTTCGCCTCTTATGCTGCGCTGTTCTATCTGACACATCTGGAGGCGTGCAAACTGGGCATGAAAGGGCTGGCTAAAGCCGATTTACCCCGTTTTATCGCCACTCTTTTTAGCGGCTTGCACTTCCTGCTACCTATTTTCATGCTCCTGTATGAACTGATTATTCCACGCCACTCACCAGATCTCGCCGCATATCACTCCATTCAAGTGCTTATGATTATCATGCTGCTGCAGCGCATAATTCCAGCTGTGCGCCAAGGTCAGTCGGTTGTCGAAGCCTTTAAATATGGCATGGCTGAGATAATTTCGGGGATGATAGCTGGGGGACGCAACATGGTCAGCGTAGCTATTGCAACCGCATCAGCGGGTATTATTGTCGGCGTTGTTACCATGGGACTCGGTGGCCTGGTCACCGATATTATCGACCTCCTCAGCCACGGGAGCCTGATCCTGATGTTGATGATAACTGCTGGGGCCAGCTTAGTTCTCGGCATGGGATTGCCCACAACAGCTAACTATATTGTCATGGCATCGTTGACAGCACCAGCCTTGGTGACATTGGCAGGCATGCAGGGCTTTGAGGTGCCGTTGATTGCTGCCCACCTGTTTGTCTTCTACTTTGGCATCCTAGCTGACGACACCCCGCCGGTCGGCTTAGCAGCTTATGCCGCCGCTGCCATCGCCCGCGCCGATCCGATCAAGACCGGCTTGCAGGGTTTTATGTACGATATCCGTACTGCGATTTTGCCGTTTATGTTTATCTTTAACACCGATATTTTGTTGCTCCACATCAATAACGTCTTCTTAGCATTTTACATTTTCGCCATGACCTGCGTGGGCACTTTTGCCTTTGCTGCAGCAACCCAGGGCTGGTTTGCGCGCAAGAACCGCTGGTATGATGGCGTCATGCTGATGGTGATCGCGGCAATAATGTTCCGCCCCGAGTTTTTTTCTCGCTATGTCGGCATTGACAACCACTATTTTGTCTATCTTATCGGTGTTGGACTCTTTGCGGCGCTATATACATTTCAAAAAGTGCGCGGCAACTCATCAACTCCAGTTCCAGTGTAGGAGGTTACTTTGTTACCACAATACAAAACTATTTTACTGGCGGTGGATTTATCGGAAAACTCAGCCTATGCCTTGCGCCATGCAGTATCAATAGCGCAGCAACATGGGGGAAAAGTTCATCTGGTGCACGCATTGACAGAGATGGAGCCAGCAGTGCTCAACTATGTTTCCACAATCATGGGCAAAGAGCGGTTGGCAGAATACGAACTACAACATAAGGAAGAGATTAGAGATCAGATGTTGGTGGATATACATGATTTTGCCAAAAAGGAGCTGCTGGATAAGCCCGAGTATCTAGACCTTATCAGCTCAATTAATGTACATCACGGCGACCCAGTGTTTGTGACGTTGGATGCTGGCGATGCAATCAATGCGGATCTAATAGTAATTGGCAATCACAGCAAAGGACATAAGGTGCGCCATGCTTTTTTAGGCAGCATGGCTAAACGTTTACTGCGCAAAACACTGCGCCCAGTACTGGTAGTACCACTACCAACAACCTAGGACAGCAACGAACAGGTGCGTGCTATCATCTGATAGCCGCACCTGTCTGATTAATCTTCATCCCAAGCACCGATTATTTCACCGACCAGATCATAACCCGCAGTTTCGCTTATCTCGACAGCCACAATATCTCCTACATTGGCCTGTCCGGCACTGATATACACAATACCATCGACATCTGCAGCTTGACCACGACTGCGCCCTTGCAACAGCAACTCGGTCTCAGCACTATAGCCTTCAACTAGCACGTCCATTATCTGCCCTACCTGTTGCTGTTGCCTATCTGTAGCGATCTGTTGTTGGGCCAACATCAGCTGCTGCTGACGCTCCTGCTTCACCTGCTCATCCACCTGCTGCGGCATAGTTGCCGCCTTAGTACCAACTTCCTGTGAGTAGGTGAATACTCCGACATGATCGAAATAACCGGCGCTGACAAACTCCAGCAGCGTATTGAATTGCTGCGCTGTTTCGCCGGGAAAACCGACGATAAACGAAGTGCGCAGCGTTATCTCAGGAATCCGCTGACGAATACGCTGAATTAGATCGCGCAGCGCTGCTCCATCAATGCGCCGGTTCATCTGTGTCAGGATACCGTCGGCTATATGCTGCAACGGCAAATCCAGATAGTTACAGATTTTCTCTTCAGTGGCTATCAGCTCAATGAGTTCGTCGCTAACGCCATCGGGATAGGCATACAACAGGCGCAGCCAATGTAAATCTTCCAGCTTGACCAGTTCACGCAACAACTGCTCCAGCGTGCTGCCGTCAGCGCGATCATGACCAAAAGCGGTGATATCCTGAGCAATCAGGTTAATCTCCTTCACCCCATGTGCTACTAACTCGCGCACCTCGGCCACTATGGAAGCAATGCTGCGCGAACGCAATTTGCCGCGCAATTGCGGGATAATGCAATAGGAGCAGCAGTTCGAACAGCCCTCGGCAATTTTTACATAAGCGGTGTAAAACGGGGTGGCTTGCAGCCGTGGAGTACTGTGATCGTACAAACCGCACGGCGTGGAGACTGCCTGCAACTGGTGGCGCTGGCTATACCACTGATCTATTAGCGCCACTATGCGTTCTGCATCGCTGGTGCCCATAAACAGATCAACTTCCGGCAGCTCGAGCGCGAGCTCATGCTGATAACGTTGCGGCAGGCAGCCGCAGACAATCAACATTTCACAAGCTCCGTCCTCTTTGAGGCTGGCGGCTTCGAGAATCGTATCTACCGACTCCTCCTGCGCATCACTGATAAAGGCGCAGGTGTTGATAATCATGATCTCCGCCTCGGCCTTGTTAGCGGTAATCTCAAAGCGTTCCGGCACTAAATGGCCAAGAAGCACTTCGGAATCAACTAAATTTTTCGGACAGCCCAAGCTTATCAGGCAGACTTTTTGTTTGCTCATATTTCGTTACCACCCAACAGATAAAATCGTGCTGCGTCCAGACCGGTCGCCAAGGCTAGAGCTATTAGGAGCGCATATTTACAAATTGCAGTTCCACCCCAACATCGGCACCTTTAAGCAGTTGCATAACCTCCTGCAGGTCATCAATTTTTTTCCCCGATACGCGCACCTCATCTTCATTGATCTGCGGCTGCACCTTCAGCTTGGTATCCTTGATCAACTTGATGATCTCTTTGCCTTTTTCTTTAGAGATCCCCTGCACCAGATTGATATTTTGGCGCACCGCAAGGCCGGAAGCCTTTTCTACCTTGCCAAAATCGAGGCACTTGGTCGAAACCTGACGCCGCGTCAACTTAGCTTTTAAAATATCGATTATGGCCTGCAATTTGTAGTCATCTGCCGCTAACACCGAGATGCTCTCTTTGTTCAGAGTGATCTCATTGTGCGTTCCCTTAAAATCGTAACGCTGATCAACCTCTTTACATGCCTGGTTTACCGCATTATCTACCTCTTGCATATCCACCTTAGAAACAATGTCAAAACTTGGCATCGACAAACTCCTTACTTAGATTTAGTAGCTAAAAATTGGATTGAAGCGCACACAACAGGGTACTGCCCTCAGCGCATTGGAATAGCCGCGTCCCGACATGCTGAGATAGTCACACCATCTTGCTGCACAACACCAGTATCTATTTAAAATCGAGGGTTAAGTCGGCAGGATTTACCACATCCACCCCAGCTGGCACAGTGAAGCTAAATTGATCCAACGCCAGATGCTGATTGATCTTAACGTTGCGAAACTCCAATTGAGTTTTATTCCCCGTAGGATCAATAATAGTAGCACTATGCAGTGGGAATCCGAGCTGTTGCGGCGCACTACCCAGCCATAGTGGCACTTCCAGCTGCAGGCTTTGAATATAGACCGAGGGTTGCAACGGCGTCAGCAGCAGCTGGTAATACTCCGGCTTAACATCCGTGCTGGGCTCCATGGGGGCAAATTGCACGGCAAAATGGCTGGACAGTTGCCCCAGATTGCGTAAAAACAGCAGCGGATCTTCACTATAGTAGCTTTTATCATTCACCTCTGACACCATCACCTGATTGTTATCGGGTAGATATACCCACAGGGTTTTACCATCAGAGATAACCTGCTGCTGATTCGGTACCGCATAGATCCAGTGAAACAGAGTACTGGAGATACTGCTGCCGCTGTGATCAAAAGCCATAGCCATGGTGCCACGCCCAGTTTGAACACGGTTAAGACTGGCAATTGACGCCTTTTGAAAAAAATCGGCCTGTACATCTTGAATTGTTTGAGCAGCACCGTCCGCAGTAAAACGCTGCTGAAGACGCTCCATCAACTGAATGGCACTAATATCACTAGCGCTAGCCCAGAGTGGAGAAATTAACAGGGAGATAACAAACAGTATAACTGTGCGCATGCACGTACCCTTTCCGGATAAAAAATCAACCAAAGTGGTTAAAGCCTTGTGTCTGAATGCTGTGGCGTTGCCCGTTGCCATCCAACTGCTGCAACCCGCAGGCGAAGTCCTGAATTGTGCCAATCTTGGTGAGATTGAGCTGTAACTGCTGCGCTATATCAGCTAGCGCGGCACTATGCTGTGGTGGCGCACAAAAAAGCAATTCGTAGTCTTCCCCGCCATGCAGCACCAGCTCCTCATCTTCTGGATGCTGAAGCAGATATGCGCGTGCCACTGGCGATAGGGGGATTTTACTCCAATCGATAAGTGCGCCACAGTGCGATTTATCTAAGATATGTCCAAGATCAGCGCATAAGCCATCCGAGACATCTATCATAGCACTCGCCAACCTACGCTGTGCTAACTGTTGGCCCAATTGCAATCTTGGTGTTGGCGTATGGTGACGCTGCGCCAGATAGGGGTCAGGAGCGCTGCCACGCTGCAACAACGCTAGAGCCAGCGCACTATCACCCAGCGTGCCCGACACATATATATTGTCGCCAACCTGCGCGCCGCTACGCTGTACCACTTGATCTGCCAGCATGCTGCCGTGCACGGTAACAGAAATTATCAGCCCACACTTGCTGCGACAGGTATCGCCACCACACAGAGTCGCACCAGCAGCGGCGCTCTCAGCGAGAAAACCCTGAGTAAACTGGTCAATATCCTCCAGCGCCAGATCTTCCGGTAGCCCCACCCCTAAAAAAAGGTGCTGCGCCCGACCACCCATAGCGGCGATATCACTCAAATTTACCGCCGCACTTTTGCGCCCCAGTTGGTACATTGAGCTCCAACAGCGCCGAAAGTGCACATCTTCAAGCAGCAGATCTTTGGTGGTCAACAGCACATGCCCAGCAGCTAGAGTGGTCGCCGCACAATCATCACCAATGCCCACGCACACACTGGGATCTGCCTGCACCTGGCGACTGATCTGGTCTATCAAACCAAATTCGCCGATACTCTTTAAACTGGCGGGCGCCAGGGGTTTTTCTGTAGCACTATTTTCGTAGATAGTATTCATGGCGCTAAGCTTATGCAACTGAGGATTAAATGTCCAGCAGAGAGCGCTATGCTGGGGTAAAATTAGTCCACACTGGCGGTTTACTCTAAACCTTCAAAACTATTAACCGCAGCCTTGAACTCACTGGGCAAACGCCGTGGCTTGTGAGCGGTGTAATCAAACGCAATCAGGGTGGTGCTACCACTGGCAGTTACCTGACCAGCGCGCTCAATCCGGTACTCCATACTAATAGATGAGCGCCCCAACTCCACAATACGCACGCCAATCTCAAGGGAGTCGGCATAAAACATCTCGGCCTGATATTTCACCTGTGCTTCAGGCAGGATAATGCCACAGCCACCAATATCCAGCTCACTGAACGCGCCCAAGTTGCTCAAATACTGAATGCGCCCATCTTGAAAAAAATTCAGCACCGCAGAATTGGCGACATGATTGCCATAATTTATATCACTGATGCGCACTTGGTACGGCATAACAAAATTAAATCCATCCATAACAATTTCTCCTCATATTTACAGCAAGTTAAAGCGAGAGCATAGTTTCTCCAGCAACTCTGTTCATTTTTATATAGCGTACATCAGTAGTGTTCGATGCTGTTTACCCAGTTATTGGGCTAATTATTATGCTTCTGTTAGCGATCAGGCAAAACTTGTCATCTGGCAGCGCCGCCTCTATAGTAGCGAGCAGCACCCGACGAAACAGTATTATAACTTGCGAGGCAATTACATATGCAATCAATCAGTAGAAAATATATTGGCGCCCATGTCAGTGCTGGCGGTGGGGTATTTAACGCCCCCCTTAACGCTGCGGCGCTGGCGGCCACAGCCTTTGCCCTGTTCACCAAAAATCAGCGCCAGTGGAAATCTCCACCGCTAACGGAGGAGGCAATTGCGCAATTTAAACATAACTGTCAGCTACACCAGTATACGGCGGAGCAGATTCTACCGCACGACAGTTATCTTATAAATCTGGGCCATCCGGAAAGTGATAAACTGGAGAAGTCGCGCAGCGCCTTTTACGATGAGATACAGCGCTGTGAACAGTTGGGGCTGCGTTATCTTAACTTTCATCCCGGCAGCCATCTCAAACTAGCATCAGAGAGCGACTGTATCGCACGCATTGCCGAGTCGATCAATTTAGCCCTGCAGCGTAGTAACACAGTGACGGCGGTTATAGAGAATACCGCAGGGCAGGGGACAAACATTGGCTACCGTTTTGAACAACTCGCCCAGATAATCGCCCAAGTGGAGGATAAAACTCGGGTAGGCGTGTGCTTGGACACCTGTCACACCTTTGCCGCGGGCTACGACCTGCGCGGCTGTTCCGCCTGTGATGCAACTTTTTCCGAGTTTGCCGCCTGTATCGGCTTCGAATATCTCAAAGGCATGCACCTCAACGACAGCAAAAGCAAGTTTGCCAGCAAGGTGGATCGTCACGCCTCACTGGGCGCAGGAGAGATCGGTTGGGAGTGTTTTGAGTACATCATGCACGACTCGCGCTTTGACCATATCCCCCTGATTTTAGAGACCACAGATTCCCAGCTGTGGCCGCAGGAGATCGCCACGTTAAAGGGCTTTATCTCAAGCTAGCCGAGTCTTAACTACAGCAACATGGTTTGCGCTTCGGCGCGCGGCATAGGGGCCACAGTTAGAATCTGCTGTTCGCCAGCACAGCTGAGCAGTATTTCGACTTGCTGCTGTTGCGCCCCCTTACCATAGGAGGCAACTATAGCCGCCCCCTTAGCCAGATCTTCCGCTTGAGCCTCACCACTGATAACACCGAGGGGGCCGGAGAAGTTACGGCAGCGCAACAGTATTCCGGTGTCGCTAGCCAGACGTTTCAGCGCTTCGTTGCTTGAGCGATTGCGCCCTAAAGTCAGTTTAGCGGCAGCTGATAGACGAAATGGTCGCCCCAGTTTAAGTAGTTCGATATCATAAATGCCACAATCTGGCTGGTGGACAAACAGATCCTTCAAACGTCCAGAAAAGGAGTTCTCGGTGAGCAGGCACCCGCCACCGGAAGATGGATAGTCCGTTACCCCAAGCTCTATGGCCAGCTGTTCCTGTGCTTTGCGCGAGCGCCCGTTAATATCCAGCAACTGTTCGCGATCAACCAGACCAGCCTCCTCCATCGGCGTTATCGGCAGGAGTTTAGCGCTCAAGGGACGCAGTAGTTTGCCCGGCCAGGTTGACGCCTTATTGACCGCCATTAGCGCAGACTGGTTTTGACTTTTGGGGCGCTGACCGAGGACCTCGCCCGAGAAGAGAAAATCATAACCCTCCTCCTGCATCACCTTTCCGGCAAATTCAAACATCTGCGCGTGACAATCTATACAGGGATTCATATTGCGCCCATAGCCGTAACGCGGATTTTTCAGCATCTGCAAGTGCTCAACACCAATATCCATAACTTGCAAGGGCAAATCGTATAGTTGTGCTGCGCTACGCGCTTTCTCGCAATCAAAAAATGGGCTGGTAAAACAGATACAGTGCACCTCGATCCCTTGCTGCCGCAACAACAGTGCTGCCAAGATACTATCTAACCCACCGGAAAAAATACCTAACGCCTTTACCATGTAACTAGTCTCTCCACGCAAAAAGAAGCAGGCAACCACTATCGGCAACCTGCTTCCTGAAAAATTTCTATCTCTTTTCTTACTATCTGTAGCCTAATGGAGCTAAAGCAGCCTAACGTTTATGGCAGCGGGTACAGTTACCCTGAGCCCGGAAAGCACGCTCGCCATTATGACAAAAACCGCACTGCTCACCAGCATAAATATTTTTCATAGTTATCTTAACAGTACCCTGTTTCTGTTTAGGGAACAGTTGTGGATTGTGGCACTCGCGGCAACCTTTAGTTGCAGCATTATTGTGCACGGTTCCGTCAAAGACAACATTTCCCATAGCTGCTCCGGAGAAATCTAAAGTTCTACCTTTTGGCACTGCGTAAACTGTTGAGGCCAACGCCATAATAACGACTAAACTTAACGACATGACAAGCTTGTTCATGGTTTTTTCCTTTCGTAACTCTCACAAAAAAACATTAATAATAACTACACATCATGGTAGACAATCTGCCACCAATTGTAGCACATGAGTGACCTGTTGTGACAAATTAGCATGATTAATAGAGTCTTGCAGTTGCATCATGCACCCAGGACAGGACGAAGCGACAATGTCAGCTTCACTTGCCGCGATGCCATCGGCCTTGCGCGCACCGATTTTGCGGCTGGTATCGTAGTGATATACAGAAAAAGTCCCTCCCAAGCCACAACACTTATCCGCACCCTCCATTTCGACAAATTCAACATTGGGCAGCGCCTTGAGAATCGCCCGTGGTTGCGCGGTTATGCCCTGCGTACGCAGATGACAGGGATCATGATAGGTGACGCGTTTTTTTTCACTACAGGGTGGTAACTGCGCCAATTTTTCCAGTAGGCCATTGTCCACGAGAAACTTGTTGATATCGACAACCCTCTCGCCTACCTGGGCATATTCGCCACCCATGTCGCGATAGTGTTTACCGATCCCGGCGTAGCAGGAGGCACAGGCGGTAACAATGATCTGTGCATTTGACTCTTGGCTAAAAGCGACGACGTTACTATCCGCCAACTGATCGACAGTTTTAGCATCACCGGCAGCAGTAGCGGGCAGACCGCAGCAACCCTGCTGTTGCGGAATAACCAGCGGATAGCCCATAAAGCGCAGCACCTTTACCAGCGCCTCACCAACTTCGGGATAGGTGTAGTTGATCATGCAGCCGCTAAAAAAAGCGACCAGCGGTTTATCGCTATCCCCAGGGATAGGCTGTGGATAGCGCTCACGAAACGGCTGTGCGGTGAACTCGGGGATACTGCGCTCACTGGCGATATAGGGCACCGGAAAGCGCAGGCGCAAACCACTGTGATCGGGAATTTTTTTGAACAGCAAGCTGCCAAAAAGTTCACCACCCTTAACCAGAGTATTCATCAGTTTTGGGCGCTTAACCACCGCAGTCAGAGCCTTACCAAAGGTGCTCAAACCCTGACGCTCGGCAATCTCCCGCCGCGCAGCCATCACGATCTGATCGGTCGGCACCAGATTAGGACATTTATCGTAGCACGAACCGCACAGCAGGCATTGTGACATATCCAGAACGAAACGCTCACTTAGCGGCAGATCCTTATCCAGCAGTGCGCTGGCAATAGCTACCTTGCCGCGCGCTACGGTGGATTCGCGCTTGATGGTTTTATACACTGCACACTGCGCCTGACAGGCACCGCATTTGACACATTTTTCTATGTCTCCACGAAAATCTTCCAGCTTTTTATGGTTACTCATCGGTCTGATTATCCCAACTGTCCGCCCCCGCAGGGGAGATCTTCTAGTAAAATTTTGCCCGGATTTAATAGGTTTTTCGGATCCAGCGCCTGCTTGATAGTTTTCATGTAGGCGACCGCAGCGGGATCGAGTTCCATGGGGATATACGGCGCCTTGGTATTGCCAACACCGTGCTCACCACTCATAGTTCCACCCAACTCCAAGGCTCCGGCAAAGACCTCTTTAATAGCTTTTTCTGCCTTTTCCGCCTGCCCAGGAACCTTACTATCGATCATCACATTGACATGAATATTGCCATCACCGGCGTGACCAAAATTGACAATGGGAATATCGTAGTGCTTGGCAATAGCGCTAACTTTGCGGATCATATCCGGTACGCGACTACGCGGCACACAGATATCTTCGTTAAATTTATCCGGATTAACACTGCGCAAACTAGCCGATACCGACCGGCGCACCTTCCAGATATCTTCACTCTCTGCCGCAGTGGTAGCAATGCGCGTGGCCACTACGCCAAGAGGTTGCACAATTTCCAAAATGCGCTGCGCCTGTTTTTCAATCAGGTCGCTATCACCATCCACCTCGACAATCAACACCGCCTGTGCCTGCTGAGGCAGATCCAGATCGGTAGCCTTGCGCACGCACTCTATAGTGGCCGCATCCATAAATTCCAGCGTGGTTGGGATGATCTTGCCACGAATAATAGCTGACACCGCCTGCGCTGCACCGTCGATAGAGTCAAACATGATAAGCATGGTTTTTTTCGCTTCGGGCAGCGGTAGCAGCTTAATAATTAACTTGGTGATTATGCCCAGCGTCCCTTCGCAACCAACCATCAGCTTGGTAAGGTCGTAGCCGACCACACCCTTCATGGTCGCACCACCGGTCTTAATGATATCCCCCTGTGGCGTAACCACCTCCAGCCCAAGAATATAGTCTTTGGTGACCCCATATTTTACGCAGCGCGGCCCCCCGGCACACTCGGCGGCATTACCACCTAAGGTGCTGAATTTTAGCGACGCCGGATCGGGGGGATAGAACAAGCCCACCTTCTCTACCGCTTGCTGAAACTGCTCGGTTACCACGCCCGGCTGCACCGTAGCCACCAGATTATCTTCATCAATTTCTAAAATATTGTCCATACGGCTAGTGACTAGGACAATACCGCCCTTGGTAGGCAAGCTGCCGCCAGAAAAGCCGCTTCCAGCACCGCGCGGAAATACCGGAATGTTCTCCACATTAGCCATCTTCATAATTAGGCTGATTTGCGCGGCATCCTCGGGAAACACCACGGCATCAGGCAAAAAAGTCTGCTGCGTGGCATCATAGGAGTAACACAACATATCTGCCGCCGCCGTAGTCATATTCTCAGCGCCGACAATATCTTCAATTAAGCGAATAACTCTTGGTGCTAACATGGTATTTTCCCTTTGTAATGGATAGCTGCCGAGGAGCAAAATAGCCCAGGACAGATTATGAGCCAGAGCACAAACAATTAAGACCAAACTGGTTACATATTAGACAAACTCGCGCCATGGCGCAAGCTATAAACTATAGCGTATTGCTGGCCAACAATAAACCACAACCTCAGCAAACAGTTATCCCTCAACTGAGCAGGGCTGCACATTAATTGTTTTCTCTGTCTGCATTGCGATCAATTATCAGGTACAATGGTCAACTGAGAACATTTTTCTGCTAAGTTAACCAAGAACCTAACCAACAAACTAAAGTGATTAACCATGGCGCAACGCAAAACCAAAAGCATCTACACCTGTTCGCAATGTGGCTACCAAAGCCCCAAGTGGCTGGGCAAGTGTCCCGATTGTCAGCAGTGGAACAGTTTTAGTGAAGAGGCGGTTCCCACCGGCAAGAGCGCGGCACATCGCTCGGTTACACAACCGGCGGCACAGGTGCAAAAATTGGCGCACATATCCTCCGGCAATGAGCACCGGCAAAAATGCGGGATTTTAGAACTGGATCGCGTGCTTGGTGGTGGCATTGTACCCGGCTCCTTTACTCTGATTGGCGGCGATCCCGGAATCGGCAAGTCGACCCTGCTGTTGCAGGCAGTAGCACAACTAGGCCAACACAGCAGCGCTCTCTATGTAACGGCGGAGGAGTCCTGTCTCCAAGTTAAATTACGTGCCGAGCGCCTTGATGTACAGGCCGAGCAGCTCTATCTGCTGGCTGAAACTGCGCTGGAGTTGATTTTGGAGAAGGTAGCCGAGCTCAAACCAGATTTTCTGATTATCGACTCCATCCAGACCATCTTTACCACTCAGTTGGAGTCAGCACCGGGCAGCGTCAGCCAAGTACGCGATTGCGCCGCGCAATTAATGCAGTTAGCTAAGCAGACTGGGCTACCGACATTCATCGTCGGCCATGTCACCAAGGATGGCAGCATCGCTGGACCGCGCGTATTGGAGCACATGGTTGATACTGTTCTCTATTTTGAAGGCGACCCCGGCCACCCCTATAGAATCTTGCGCGCGGTAAAAAATCGCTTCGGTTCCACTAACGAAATCGGCGTATTTGAGATGGGGGAACGCGGCTTGAGCGAAGTGAAAAATCCCTCGGAAATTTTTCTCGCCGAGCGCGCTGAAGACACTCCCGGCAGCGTGGTTATCACCTCCCTCGAGGGGAGTAGACCGATATTGGTAGAGTTGCAAGCTCTGGTCTCTAGCGCCCCCTACGGCACCGCACGGCGTACTGCCATGGGCATCGATCACAACCGCGTTTCGCTACTGGTGGCGGTGTTGGATAAAAAAGTTGGCGTATCACTATTGAGTCACGATATTTTTGTCAATGTTGCCGGCGGGGTTAAGATTGACGAGCCCGCTGCCGACCTGGGCATTTTAGCGGCCTTGGCCTCCAGCCATCTCAACAAAATCATCCCCAAACGCACCATCGTCTTTGGGGAGGTGGGTCTGGCTGGTGAAATCCGCGCGGTCTCCCGTCCCGAACTGCGGGTGCAGGAGGCAGCACGCCTTGGTTTTGAGCGCTGTATTTTGCCCGCTGGCAACCTCAAGAACCTCGAAACACCGCCTGGGCTAACGCTAAATGCAGTGCGCAGCGTACAGGATGCGCTGGATATCCTCTTCACCACATGAGTGCTGGACACCTTAGCCCAGCTACATCGGGCACGGAAACAGGTTTATTTTACCAGTGTTTTGTGGGAAACTACGCGCCAACATTAACATTAACTGACCGAAAAATTACCGTTTAGAAATAACTGGAGCCAGACATGAGTTTTCGTATCCGCAAAGCCTTTCTCTTCCCCCTTGGGCTATTGGTAGCTGAAATTATTGCCCTGTTGATTAGCTGTATTGTCTTCGATCAGCCTATAGGTAAATCTATTATTCTCGGGGTGATGATTCTCCCCGTTGTAGTTTTGTTCGTCGAGTGCCTGTTTCGCAACACCATCATTGGCAATGATAATATTCGTATGCGCAAGCTGCTGCGCAGTAAACAGATCAACTACGCCGACATCACCTCAATTGAAACTATTCTGGTAAAAAAACGCGCCTTTATCACTCTGTGCACTCTGGATGATTTTCTAATTTTTTCCAACGCTTACTCCAAGTTTCCCGAGATGATCAACCTGCTGCTAACTAAAGTACCCGCCGAAGTTATCACTGAGGAGACAGCAGCCATGGCGAAAAATCCGCCCACCAAAAGTACCGACATTTTATCGTGCTGGATGGCGGTGGTGTTGATGGGATTTATCCTCTATGCCCAGTTGAAGATGCTTCTTTAAGAACCTGAAAGCAGTAGATACAGAAAGGGAGAGCGCGTGACGCAAATGCGGCGCATTAAAGATTGGCCCGAGGGTGATCGCCCGCGCGAAAAATTATTGGAGCGCGGAGCTCAAGCTCTCAGCGATGCAGAATTACTCGCCCTTATTTTACGTACCGGCGACGCTGCTAGCCACACCAGTGCTGTCGATCAAGCGCGTATTTTACTTCAACGCTTTAACGATCTGCCGCAACTGGCCACCGCCAACATCACCGAGTTACGCAGTATCAACGGCATCGGCCCCGCCAAAGCAGCTGAACTACAAGCAGTGTTCGAATTAGCACGGCGTCTGAGCGCCTGCAATATGCTCCCCGGCGCTACCTTCACCAGCGCTGCCCCGGTGTTTCAGCGCTATCGCAATCGCTTTCTCCAGTACAAAAAAGAGGTCTTTCTCGCCCTGCTGCTCGATGCCAAAAACCGCCTGATCCGTGATATTCAAATCTCCGAGGGCAGTTTGACCGCCAGCATTGTCCATCCGCGCGAGGTGTTTAGCGCCGTGGTGCGCGATTCAGCAGCGGCAGTTCTGTTCGTCCATAACCACCCCTCGGGTGATCCAACCCCCAGCCAGGAGGACATCGCCATCACTGCCCGCCTGCAACAGGCAGGGGCTCTACTCGGAGTGCGCGTCCTCGACCATATCATCATCGGCAGCGAGCGTTACACCAGTTTAGCCGATATGGGTTATATGGATCAGCCATGAAACGCCCCTTTGGCCTGCGCAGTGAAATCGTCATCTCCAGCAGCTTGCTGGTGGGTGCTGCTTTGCTGTTCGTAGCACTACTGCTGCTGCGGCTGAGCGAAACACGCCTCATCGAACAGAGCATCGAGCTGCACTCACGTAACACTCAGGCTCTGGCGCAGATGCTGGCTACCTATCCCGAGCAACGCCTAGCACAACTGCTTAAAATTTACGCCAAAACTACGCAGTTGGATAGTTGGCAGCTCAGTGACAGCAGCGGCCAAGTGATCAATGCCAGCAGTGCTGACTCGCTTATTAACTCGCCCGCCAGCATGTTAAAAAATCGCCGCATTCAGCAAACGCTGCTGTGGCAACCGGTATTGCTGGAGCTAAACTACCCCCCTAGTTGGACATGGATAATTGGCGACAATGACGAACCACGCTTTATTGAACTGCACACAGCGCTGGCCAGCACCAACAACCAGCGTTTAGTGCTACAGCTGCGTTTTTCCTTGCAAGAGATATATACGCAGATGCTCAGCATGCAAAAATTTGCCTTAAGCTGCTGTCTGGCTTACGGCTTGGTATTGGTACTAACCGCGGTATTTGTCCTCAACCGGTCAGTAGTGCGCCCGATTGTCAAATTAACCGATAGCACCCAGTTGATCAGCAGCGGCGATCTCAGCCAACGGGTCGAAGCTGACGGTTCGCGCGAGCTAGTCATGCTGGCGCAGTCCTTCAACATGATGGCGGCAAATTTGGAGCGCAACACTGCTGAGCAACAGCTACAACTGGAGAAGATAAGCGCCAGCAACCGCGAGCTGCAACTGGCCCAGCATCATCTAGCGCAAGCTGAGCGCCTAGCCTCAGTGGGCAACCTCACCTCGGGCATCGCCCACGAATTAGGTAATCCGCTCAGTGCCGTCATCGGCTACCTAGAGCTCCTGAAAAGAAAAGATTTACCGGAACAGCTGCAGGATCTGGTAACCCGCGCATTGATCGAAAGCGGGCGCATGGATCAACTGCTCAAAGATATGTTAGACTTTGCCAGCTCCAGTAGCGAGGTGGGGCATAGTATCTGTGATCCGCTGGCAGTCATCCAGCAAACCTGTACTCTGCTGCACAATCAAGGGGCGCTAAAACAGCGGCAACTGGAGCTGGAGTTAACTGAGTCCCTGCCCGAGGTTAGTATCGCACCCCATAAACTTCAGCAGGTGTTGGTCAATTTAATCATCAATGCCCGTGACGCCACTGGCGAAAACGGCACCATAACCTTAACTGCTAGGAGCGCAGAGAATCTGGTGGAAATTAGAGTGAGTGACAATGGCCAGGGTATCAGCCAGGAGCATATAGCGGATATTTTTGACCCATTTTTTACCACCAAGGCGCCCGGCTCGGGGCGAGGATTGGGACTTTTTGTCAGTTACCAACTCATCAGTGGTAGCGGCGGTAATTTAAGCGTTGCGCCGCACGCGCCCAACGGTAGTTGTTTCACCATAAACTTACCCGCTAAAGGAACCACCAGCTCATGAGTGCTGTTACAAAATTGCTGATAATTGATGATGAACCCGCGCTGCGCCACCTGTTGCGTACAATACTCGAAGAGCGTGGCTATGTTATTGAGGAGGCTGCCAATGGCAAAGAGGCCTTAGCCTCTCTAGCCACCACTAGCTTCGCCCTGATTTTGTGTGACATCCGCATGCCCCAGTTAGATGGTTTGGGATTCATTCGCCAAGCGCTGGCCGCCGATGCCGGTCTGACCATAATTATGATGAGTGCTTACGGCTCGGTGGATACCGCTATTGAGTGCGTAAAACTGGGGGCTTACGACTACATATCCAAACCATTTCACCCCGACGATGTAGTGCTGAGCGTTGAAAAAGCGCTAGAGCGCCTCAAACTTCAGCACGAGAACCGCCAACTGCGCCAGCAGTTATGCACCAACAAAAACGCAACGCAGATCATCGCGGCCAGTGCCAGCATGCAACAGATCTTGACCAAAGTTGCCACTCTAGCACAGGTGCGCTCACCGGTGTTAATTCGCGGTGAAACCGGCACCGGCAAGGAGTTGATCGCTCGGGCGCTCCACGAAAACAGCCCACGCTGTGCGCAGCCGTTTATCGCTGTCAACTGTAGTGCCATCGCCACCACTCTGATCGAAAGTGAACTGTTCGGCCACCGCAAAGGCTCCTTCACCGGAGCCAATAAAGCGCATGACGGTCTATTCGCCGCTGCCAATGGCGGGACACTGTTCCTCGATGAGATCGGTGAACTGCCGCTGGATCTGCAGCCAAAATTGTTGCGTGTATTGCAAGAGGAGGAGATCCGCCCAGTAGGAGAGACTAAGCCGCAACCAATTGATGTGCGTATCGTCGCCGCCAGTGCCCGCGATTTGAAGCAGGCCAGCGCTGAAGGTCTGTTCCGCGAAGACCTGTACTATCGTCTCGCCGTCGTCGAACTGCACCTACCCGCACTGCGCAGTCGGAAAGAGGACATCCCTATCCTGTGCCAACACTTCCTGAAACAGATCTGCGCCCGCGAACAGCGCCCGGTGCCACAGCTGGCTCCAGAGGCGATACAAACTTTACAGCACTACAATTGGCCCGGCAATGTACGCGAGATGGAAAATGTAATGGAAAAAATTATGATCTTCCATCAAGGAGCGACCATTGCCCCCAGCGATTTACCACCCGAGCTCTCCCAGCAAACAGCCTACGCCGCGCCACCCCTTGAAGCTGGCAATCTATCCATCAAACAAGCTGTCGCAGCCATTGAGCAGCAGTATATCGCCCAAGCAATCGCCCAAACCGGCGGCAACCGCGTACAGGCAGCTAAACTGTTAGAGATCAGTCTGCGGGCATTGCACTATAAAATAAAAGAGTATGGCCTGTAAGGCATCTCCCTGCGCATCATTATTATAGTTTAGCCGATTTTTACCCTAGTTGCCCAGCGATGAAAGGAGCGGTATGGGGCTCATTATCGATCTGCTGCAGCAGATGTCAGTGTTTTTGGTCATAGCTTATATTTTCACCAAATCGCCAGCCTTTCGCCCACTAACCAGCGAGAGCCTCAGCTGGCGGCATAAGCTGCTGCTCTATGTCATCTTTTCCAGCTTCTCCATTATGGGCACATATTTCGGGCTGCCGGTGCAGGACGCCATCGCCAATACCCGCGCCATTGGCCCAGTATTGGCTGGGTTAATTGGCGGCCCACTGCTCGGGGTAGCTACGGGAATTACTGGAGGGCTGCACCGCTATTTTCTTGGCGGGTTTACCGCATTTTCCTGCGGTGTTTCCACCACCATGGAGGGGTTAATCGGCGGGTTGGTGTGCATGATCCTACTGCGCCGTGGCCAGGCTGAGCAGCGGTTTAACCCGCTGATCGCTCTGCTGACTACTCTGTGCGCTGAGGGGCTGCAGATGGGAATTATTCTGCTGCTGTCAACACCGCGCGCTGAGGCGTTCCAGCTGGTGCAGGCGATCGCCGCACCGATGATTCTCGCCAACTCTGCCGGCGCAGCGCTATTTATGAGCATTATCCGCGATCAGCGCCGCATGTACGACCATTTCGGTGCTATGTTTTCTGCCAAGGCATTTGAACTCGCGGAGCGGGTATTGGAGATCCTCGGTGATGGTCTCAACCACAAAACTGCCCTGCAGATGGCGCAACTGCTCCACCGCTGGACCGGCGTGGGCGCTGTCGCTATTACCGATCGTAAACAGGTGCTAGCCTTTGTCGGTCTCGGCGAAGATCACCATCTAGCCGGTAGCCAAATCATGTCGCCATTAACGCGCCGCGCTATTGAAAACAACCAGACCGTATTTGCCGACGGAGTACGCGAAATCTACCACTGCACCATCAGCGATCAGTGCCCCCTGAGCTCGGCCCTAGTGGTTCCGCTGCGCGTAGATCAGGATGTTATCGGCACCATCAAGCTCTACGAACCACGGCGCAAGCTATTTTTGAATATCAACCGCTCTCTGGGCGAGGGGCTGGCAGCGCTGCTATCAGAGCAGCTGATGCACAGCCGCTATCAGGAGCAGAAAACTCTGCTCGCGCAGTCAGAGCTAAAACTGGCCCAGGCTCAGGTCAATCCTCATTTTCTCTTCAACGCCCTGAATACTGTCGTAGCGGTGCTGCGCAAAGATGCTGATCAGGCGCGCGATCTGCTCCTCCATCTGTCGCGTTTTTTCCGCAAGAACCTAAAACGCTCCAGTGACATCACCACGCTAGAGGAGGAGCTCGATCATGTGCGCTCTTACCTCTACATCGAAGAGGCGCGCTTTGGTGATCGTCTGAGCGTAAACTTGGAGGTTGATGCGGCTCTTATGTCTATCCACCTCCCCGCTTTCACTCTGCAGCCGTTGATCGAAAATGCCATCAAGCACGGTGTCTCCAAAATTATTGAGCCAGGAACCATCAACCTGAGCGCCGCCAGAACAGATCACGGCGTGGAGATCCTTATCTGTGACAATGCTGGAACCTATACTGAACATGATCAAAGTGATGGGCTGGGGTTGCAGATTGTCGATAAACGGATTAAAAACCTGTATGGCCCCAGCTATGGTTTAACCCTGAGCTGCCAACCCGGAGAGATGACTAAGGTGAGTATTAAGCTACCGCTACCGGAGAGCATGGAGAGTAAAGCATGATACGTGCCCTTATTGTGGACGATGAACAGCTGGCTCGTGCCGAGCTACAGGCACTGCTCGAGGCGACGGGGGAGTTTGAACTCTTAGCCTCCTGCGCTAATGGGTTCGATGCCATAAAGGCGATTAATGAGCATCAACCGGATGTACTGTTTCTCGATGTTGAGATGCCAGTTATCAACGGGTTTCAGCTGTTGAGCATGGTCGACGCAGAGCGCATGCCGCAAGTGGTGTTTGTTACCGCATACGATGAGTTTGCCCTCAAAGCTTTTGAGGAGAAGACGCTGGATTACCTGCTGAAACCGGTGGAAGCGGAACGCTTAGCCTTGACGTTAACCAAATTAAAGCACACCCTGCAGCGCGGTCAGGTGCCGAGTTACACAACACCTGAGTTGCAGCGGATTCCCTGTTGTCAGGGTCGCCGTGTCAAACTGGTAGATATAGAACAAGTGGAGAGTGTTTTCACCGACATCAGCGGTGTACATCTACGCACAGCAGAGGCCCAGCTGTGTACCGACCTGACCCTGAAAGTGTTGGAGCAGAGAACCCCACTGCTACGCTGCCACAAACAATATCTAATCAATTTAGCTTTTGTTGATGAGATTCAGCTTCTTGAAGGGGGAACGGCCAGCATCCTCACGCGCAGCGGTCATACGGTTCCGGTCAGTCGGCGTTATTTGCGGCAACTCAAGGAGCGCCTCTCCTTTTGATCTAGCCAGTCGCCACTGCACAAGCCAAGCTCAAAGGCGCAGAAGTGACCTGTAGCGTAGCAACCATCCTCAACCACTTACTCCGCCTTTACAACCGCTCACCAAACAGATCAAACCACTGGCAACATAGCTTTTTCCTTCCTTGCCTCAGCCACTTATATTTAGACTATCGACGGTGTCCGGCGCAGAGTTGACTGGAACCGCATGCTGACAAGGAGGCTCGCCATGCTGTATTTTTTTGCTTGTGTACTCGCCCTGATTCTCGGTTACTTTATCTATGGGCGTTTTGTTGATAATATCTTCGGCCCCGATCCCAATCGGCCAACGCCCGCTCATGCATTGGCCGATGGCGTGGACTATGTAGAGATTTCACCACAGAAAATTTTCCTTATTCAACTGCTCAATATCGCCGGACTCGGTCCAATTTTTGGTCCTATTTTGGGAGCGCTGTATGGCCCATCAGCGCTGTTGTGGATTGTTATCGGCTCTATTTTCGCCGGCGCAGTTCACGACTACTTCTCCGGTATGCTGTCGATTCGTCATGATGGCAAAAGTATCCCCGACGTGGTTGGGGTTCAGCTCGGGAATGGCTTTAAGCAGTTCATGCGCATATTCTCCATTGTGCTGTTGCTGCTAGTCGGCATCGTCTTTGTCCTCGGCCCAGCTAAACTCCTCGGCACCATGTCGGGACTCAACGTTAGCGCATGGGTCGCGATCATCTTCGGCTACTATTTTCTCGCCACTATTCTGCCAATTCAGAAAATTATCGGCCGTCTATATCCAGTTTTCGGCGCGATACTGATTTTCATGGCCGTCGGCTTGACCATTGCTTTGATAGCTCAGGGCTACGAGTTCTACCCACAACTGACCTTAAGCAATCTGCATCCCAAAGATCTGCCACTATGGCCATTGATGTTTATAACCATCGCCTGTGGCGCTATCAGTGGTTTTCATGCGACGCAGTCACCGCTCATGGCGCGCTGCGTCTCCAACGAGCGTTATGGCCGCTCGCTATTTTACGGCGCTATGATCGGCGAGGGTTTGATTGCGCTGGTGTGGGCAACTCTGGGCATGGCCTTTTACCACAGCCCCGGCGCCCTCAATGATGCTCTAGCTGTCGGCGGTCCAGCCCATGTCGTCAATGAAATTTCTATCGGTCTGCTCGGGCCCTTTGGCGGCCTGTTGGCAGTTATCGGCGTCATAATCTTGCCCATCTCCTCCGGCGATACGGCTTTCCGTAGCGCGCGGCTGATCATTGCCGACTTTCTCAATATGGAGCAGCGCCAAGCCGGTAGGCGTCTGCTGTTAGCGGTACCACTCTTTATCGTCGGTTTTCTGGTTTCAAAAGCAGAATTTGGAGTGATCTGGCGCTATTTCGGCTGGGCCAACCAAACACTAGCTACCATCGTATTGTGGACAGCGGCGGCCTATCTGATCAAGCAGGGAAAATTACACTGGATTGCCACACTACCGGCTACCTTTATGACGGCGGTGGCTGCCACCTATCTCGGTTACGCACCTATCGGCTTCGGCTTGCCGTTGCAGGCAGCGAGCTACATTGGCCTTGGGGTAGCAATTCTGTGCTTCATCACCTTCATAGTTTACTTTGGGCAAAAGCCTACTGCGGCGGTAGACCAGGAAGCGCTATAACAAGATAGGCAAGGGGAAATAGGGCGCAGAACCCTTGGGCACTAACTACGGCCCACGGCTTGTGCTCATGCAGACAATAGAACAAGCTGCTTTCGACAGACTAAAAAGCTCCTACATAACAGCCGCCGAGGATTTTTCCTCGGCGGCTGTTATGTAAGTAAAACCTCAATTACTGCTGGTACTTTTCTGCCCGAACAAGGTTGCGCCCATCTGCTTTAGCGCAATAAAGAGCATCATCGGCACGTTCAAGCATGGTCTCACGCGTGTCATTTTCGTGGTAGCTACTTACTCCAAATGAGCTGGTTTTCCTCCCCACAATGGCAAAGTCGTAAGCGGCAATTGCCAGGCGCAGATGTTCGGCCAGCTCCACAGCACCATTAAGATCTGTTTCAGGACAGATTATTAGAAACTCTTCGCCACCCCAGCGCCCTGCGCTATCAACCACACGCACAGATGTCTTTAATATACAGGCTAGCTCCTGCAAAAAACCATCGCCGACAGGATGACCATAAATATCATTTACTTTTTTAAAATAATCTACATCAAGCATAATAATAGAAAATTGCTTGTGATAGCGTTTCGCTTTTTCTAGCTCTACCTCATAGATATTATTTAGTTCTAGCCGGTTACGTAACCCAGTAAGCTGGTCGGTTGTCGCCATAGCCTCAAGTTTTTTAGTATAGTTCTCTATTTTGCCTTCGTAAGAGATAATTATCTTTTTAAGAATTGCTTGAAAATAGCGCAGTGCAATTATTAAGCACAGTATTAAGATTAACGAAAGAACTATAGAGATGTTTCTATTTTCGGTGTAATCCTGCTGCATTTTATCTTTTTGCACCTGGATCAATTCATCTAGATCATCCAGATAAATACCCGTTGCCACCACCCAATCAAAGGGTTTATAGAGTTTGGCAAAGGAGAGTTTATGCGCTATTTCATCTGAACCTAATTTTTTGAAATAGTATTCATAGTAGAGTTCACCCTCTTTTTTTATCTGTTCCAGTTCAGTCTTGTACGGGGTGTTCCCCTCTATATCTTGGGTATTTGTTGACAGCAATGCCCCTTCTGTTTCCAGCAGATTAGGATGAACTAAACGTACTGCGTAACCATCACCACCATTATAATCGATAATATGGTTAATCCACAGGTAGTACTTTTCGTCGGTTAAGCGTAGATCACGAATATAATCAGCGATCTTTTCCCGACTAATTGCAGCTATCTCCTCATCACTCAGGAGAGAGGAGCTGTTTTCCAGAACTATGTTTTTCCGTATATGGTCTATTTCGGCAAGCGTTCTCTCTATAGCATCATGCAGAAAGATTTTTTTCTCGGCTAAAATATTTTTACTTAACTGCGAGAGATTACACGCGTTAAGTTTTTTTAAATTATTCAAATATATAAAGGACAAAAAAATTGTCAGCACAACAACTGGCAATAAAGTACCTAGAAAAATATATAGTTGCAGTTTACGCTTCTCAAGTTTGATCTTTTTATCAAGACATTCAATAATCATTTATGCAGACCCTTAGAAATTGCAGCGCACAAGTCACAGTCAATTTACGTATAATTGAGCTAACTACTATAGCTATAAGCTATTTTTTATCTTTTAATCATAGCCAGTAAGAATAGAAATATAAAGGATATAAAGATCGCTAAAATTATTAGCCCCCAATTTACTCTGTAAATTATCCCCTAGTCTGGGTGCTTTTTCCTTGCCATCACCACCCCTAATCCATTAAAACCTTCAGTCTTATTCTCTGATATACAGCTCTTCCTGCACGAGAAGAGCGGCAGATATTTAATCTTGGCTTAGGAGCATGGCATTGAACAGGGTATTTGGCATCGACTTTGGCACCACCAATTCAGCGCTTTCGATCTACCATAATGGAGAGGTTGAGATGGTTGCGGTTGATGACACTATCAGTGGCGACCAGGCAAGTGAGCTGCTGCGCTCGGTACTGTACTTTAGTGAAGAGAGAGAAATTTTTACTGGTAGTGAGGCGATTCGGCAATATGTGGACGATGGTTCGGAAGGCCGTTTTATGCAGTCGATTAAGACCTTTCTGCCCAACCGCAGTTTTCAAGCTACTGAGATCTTCGGCACCCGCTACACTATTGATGATCTGGTCGCGATTATTCTAAAAAGATTAAAGCAACGCGGCGAAGCGCAGGTCGGCTACAGTGTCGATAGCCTAGTTCTCGGCCGCCCCGTGGTCTTTTCTCCCGACAGCGAGAAGGATGCCATTGCTGAGCAACGCTTGAAAAAGGCCGCGCATAAGGCGGGTTTTAAACATATTTGGTTGCAATATGAGCCCGTCGCTGCAGCATTAACCTACGAAGCGAGCTTGGCTCCAGGACAAGAGCGCACCCTATTTATCGGTGATTTTGGCGGTGGCACCTCCGATTTCACCGTCATTCGTGTGCAGGGTGGCGCATTTGCGCGCAGTGACCGCCGCAGTGATGTGCTCTCCTTGGGCGGCGTGTATGTGGCGGGAGATAAATTCGATTCGCAAATCATGTGGGACAAGGTCGCACACTATTTTGGCCGCTACGCCCGCTATCAACCCATGGGAAAAAAGGAGTGGCATGACATCCCCAGCAGTATCGTCAAAACTCTGTGCCAGTGGCACCGCATACCGCTGCTGCGCGCTCGGGATACGCGCGAATTGATCCGCGTGCTAAAACGCACCACAGATGATCGCGCAGCACTGGATCACCTAGAAGATATCATCGAGGAAAATTTCGGCTTTGCGCTGTTCCAAGCCATCGAAAAAGCCAAGTGTGAACTTTCGAGCACTGAGCAATCTACCATCATCTTCAACGACTGTGATATGTCGATTGCGGAGCCGATGGCCAAATATGAGTTTGAAAGCCTGAATAGCGCTAATTTCGCGCAAATTGAACAGTGCATAGATGAAGTGATCCGCCAATCGGGCTTGACCACAGCACAGATCGATGCAGTTTCATTGACCGGTGGCACCTCAAAGATACCCTATATACAAAAGTTGTTTATCGAGCGCTTTGGCCAAGATAAAGCGGAGAACCACAACGCCTTCACCAGTGTTGCTCATGGACTCGGAGCCAGTGTGCCGCTGTTTATTTGATAGCTGTTTGCGGATACCAAAACACTGAAACGAGCTGCTCAACCTGTGCGTTTCCCCTCACCGCTAGCATTAAAATCAGGAACATTTACTCCCACAGCGCAATCCCGTATCATCGCCCTATGAGTGAGCAACGAAAAATTATCCATGTCGATATGGACGCCTTTTTTGCCGCAGTAGAACAGCGCGACCATCCTGAACTGCGCGGCAAACCGGTTATCGTTGGCGGCGATCCCAATTCACGCGGCGTTGTAGCCACCTGCTCCTATGAAGCGCGCAAGTTTGGTATTCATTCGGCCATGGCAGCCTCGCAGGCCTATCGCTTGTGTCCCCAGGCGGTGTTTGTCCGCCCCCACTTCGATGCTTACCGCGCTGTATCGCAGCAGATACGCACTATTTTTGCCGATTATACCGACCAGATTGAACCGCTATCCATCGACGAAGCCTTTCTCGACGTCTCAGCCAACAAAATGTTCAGCGGCTCAGCCACCCTGATTGCCCAACAGATTCTCGCCACTATTACTCGCCACACCGGCTTAACTGCCTCAGCAGGAGTCTCGTATAATAAATTTTTAGCCAAGGTGGCCTCGGACTGTAACAAACCCAACGGCCTCACGGTAATAACGCCCCAACAGGCAGACGCCTTTATTGCCCAGCTACCCATTCGACGTTTTTTTGGTGTTGGCAAAGTAACCGAAAAGAGGATGCTCGCCCACGGCATTGCCACTGGTGCGGATTTACGCAAATGCAGCCGCCTTGAATTGCAGCAGCTCTTTGGGAAAAGCGGCGACTACTACTATCAAATTGCCCGCGGCATTGACCTGCGCCCGGTGACCCCCAACCGCATCCGCAAATCGATTGGCAAAGAGACCACCCTGCAGGAGGATATTGATGACTGCGACCTGATGTTGGAGATCCTCAACAGTCTCGCTCTGCGCATTGAAGCCATTGCCGCCAACTACAACACCAGCGCGCGCACAGTAACCCTGAAACTTAAATTTGCCGATTTTCGTCAGACAACTCTGAGCCACAGCCCGCCACAGCCGGTCAACAATGCGGATGCTATTATGGCGATTGTCGCTCCACTACTGCGTGACTCTGCTGCGGGACAAGATAAAGTGCGCTTGCTGGGCATCAGCCTGTCCAATCTAGACCTAGAAAAGCCTCTGCAAAGCTCAGAGCAACTGCTCCTGCCTTTTGATGACGCCGAACCTCGTGCGCTTGCAACCTAATGCGCAACAACTCGCCCAATAGATTCCAGAAACAAAACCGCCACGAGCTGCCACCTCTGCTTAACGAATAAACGTCACATATAGAAACCCGATACTCATCAAACAGAAGAAACTTATTCCCGTCCAACTCAACATAGTCAGAAAAGTGCCAGGTCGGTGCTCCATGGGCACATTGTTGCCGTTCATGACGTTGTAGTTCATGTAGGCGATAATGGGAGAGGCCATAAAGGAGATAACTGCGGCAAAGGAGAGCAACTGCAGCAGGTTATGGACAAACAGCAGAACTATGACACTGGCGATAACCACAGAAAAGATAGTCCAAAACTGATGGATACGCCGAAAATTGTTGTTGGAAGAGTGACTAATCAGGGTGCAGCACGCCGCCAGCGCGCGGGGATAACCATCGACACAGGTTAAGGTGGTGCTAAACATGGTGCAAAATGCCGCCGACAGGATCAACGGACGTGACCAATCGCCAATGTTAGCTGCGTACAGATCCACCAATTGCCTAGAAAAAGCGATACCGCTACAGGAGAAGGGCTCGCCAGAGCCGAACATAACCAATTTTCCCAGCGACACAAACACCAGAGCGAGAACAACCGCCATAATATACCCCAGGTAAAAGTCGATAGAGCTTTCACGCGGAGTCGCTAAGTGACCTGTTTGCTGCTGGCGACTGAACATCCATAGTGATGACCACGCCGAGAGATCAACAGGGGCAGGCATCCAGCCCAACAACATGATCAAAAAGCCAAAAGATCCCCAAGTCCAGGGGCTGGGCCCGACAAAATCTGCTGACGCCACTGGGCCACGGGCAAAGGCAAACCCAACAGCGACAAAAGTTGTAAGCGCGAGGACAATAACCACAACTTTAGCCAGCGAATCCAGTAGTTTATAGTGCCCCAGCAGGATCAATACCATGCAGACACTCAAAATGAGGACCGTCAACATGCGGATCTCTACTGCACACCAGCCATACCCCGAGAACAGCGCCGCGGTCAGCATGCCAACACCGGCGATATTGATTATTCCAGTTAGGATATTTACTAAGAGAAAAATATAGATATAGACATTGCTGTGGCGCTGATAACCAGCTAACAGACTTTCGCCTGTTGCAGCGGTGTAACGTTGTCCATAAAGGAAAAAGGGAAATTTAAACAGGTTGGCCATCAAGATCAGCCCGATCAAGCTCCAGCCGTACTCAGCTCCTGCGCGCGTCGACCAGACCAGATGGGAGCCACCCACCGCAGCACAGGCTACGAGAATACCTGGTCCAATAGCTTTCCATAAATTTGAATCGAAATATTTGAGTAACCCCGTTGTTGCATGACTGTGTACCTGCTCGTTGTGTTGATTTTTCACGAATATACCCTGTGGCTAGTTGTGAATAAGAGATAGCTTAGCGCTCATATATATCAGCACCTTAACTCGGACAAAATTGAGCCTAGCCCTTTGCAAATGGGCTGGGCTGTGCTTAATCAGCCAGAATAATACATATATGGGAGGTTTGTTGTACATATGAAAAATAGATCGCCGCTGATTTCCTCCAGCATGGGCGCTTATCCAACGGCCATTAAACAGCTCAAGTTGAGACAGGACACCAGCACCAGCTGTAGTTTTAAGTGGTTAGTGGCCTTTTGCTCAGCGTCACATCTACCCATTTGCACCATTTAGGTCGGCAACGCAGCGGGCGATAACCCTCTGGGTGGAGTCAACAAAGACCAGCACAGAGTCATCCGACCTATTCTGCTCTTTAACATTGTTCCCTGGTTCAAGATACCAACCCGCTACCTGAGCGAGCAGCGCCAAAAATTGAGATTCTAATCTCATCGCCGCAGGAGAACAGGCCATGCGTGTTGCCCCCATAGAGTCAAAGGTTAGCGCCATAGCAGCACCAGCCTGCGGCGTATCCGCGCCAGTGTGATAGGCACCGAAGAAGCGATTACAGCCGCTAAAGCCAGATACGCGCTGACCATCAGTAACAAATTCCACCCAGGGTGCCGCTACCTGAGGTGCTAGGGCTGCTCCGTGCAATTCAACGAGAGTCCATGTCGGGCCAGATAATAAGTTCACCACCTCGGCCTGATCTGCCGCCGCTATAGCGCCACTGCGTGTTAGAGTATAGGCCGCAGCCAACGCTCCATAAATCCGTGCGCCAGTCTGATCTAAGGCAAAGAGTCTGTTCTCGCCCACTTGAAACCGGCTGCGTCCACCCTCAATCCCCATAAGCTCGATACTGCGACCATCGCGGCTCCACGCAAACACGCCGCTATGGACAAATTCATCCTCCACAGCCTGCCGATCGAGATAGCGACTGCGTAGCACATACGTGCGTGCCGGAGAGAGTGTCAAACTGGTTTCGATTCCTGCGCAATCGGCACAGGGCAGCGTTCCCGTATAGGTTCCTGACCAATCAAGAGCGTTCATACTGGTGTGGTCATCCACCACCACGGCATGCTTTTCGTGCGTCACCCCGCAGGAGCAACACCATAGCAGCGCCAATAGTGCAATCAATCCTCTTCCAACTATGCGTAAACCGTGCGGCCTGAACCTGATCTTCATATACATCTCTCCCTTAAAATTTGCGTTCCTAAAACTATGAGCAAAATTCTCGCCCTAAACTAGGCACTTGTAATTCATAAATAAACATTGCATGCTTCATACATTCTCCCATCCTAACTTGGACAATTTATAAAGGTTAAAACTATGGGTCTTTTAGGGCAACATTTACGTATAGCAACCAGCATAATCCTGCTCTTGTGCCTAGCGGCATGTGCTATAGCACCCCACACAACAGCAGATAAGCAACAATACGTACTTAGCTCCGCTACTGACACAGTGCTTGCGCAGTTCGCCCCCAACTTCATCGTCGATAACGCCGATGAAGATTACAACCGTATCGGCACTGCGGCGCTACGCATTCGAGACGATGATCTCCAAGTCTATGTAGATCCCAACCAGGCAACCATTTACGCTGCCGAACAACAATTTTGCGCTAACAACCAAACTTTTACCAACCTAATATATCGGGTACATTTTAGCAAAACTCCCTACTCGCACCTGACAGCGGGCAAGAATGTCGGGTTAATTATCATCGTCACTCTCAACCAGGCTCAGCAACCACTTCTGGTGACTACAGTGCATAGCTGTGGCTGTTACTTGGCGTTTATCCCCACCAGTAATCTCGACACAGCGGCATATCCGCCCAATTGGCCAGTAGACAAACAGGAGGTTTATGGTGAGCTGTTACCCAGCAGCATCGCTACACCAGACTATGATCCGGCACGAGATAAATTAGTGTTACGCCTCAGATCAGGTACGCATCGTATCCGCGATATTCAGCTGCGCGCAGCTGCACAGCTACAGCAACAGACCAAGAGTGTTAGTGCAACGATAAAACCTATGGCGGCACTGCGCAACCTGGAATACGCCGGTCAACAACTATCATTCTTCGAAACAGAAGGGTCGCGCAAGGGTTATGTGCGCCACAGCCAGAAACCCTTTGAGCGCCTATTTATGAGTTGGTGGGCAATGGATTGGCGAGTTGGTGAGGACAAAGATCTCGGGCCAAGTGAACAGACCGGCGTAGTATTTTACACCAGCCTGAAATTCTGGGATTGGGAAGAGTCTAACCTGTGGAATTTTGATAACTTTCTTAATTATTGGGGTTGGAAATTGTAAGCCATAACAAAAAGGGATCTTGGCTTGCAATTTTCCAGGAGCAAATAATTGTTAAAAGCACCAGAAGCATATAGAGTTATTTCGCCCCCAACAACCACTGCATCCACCGGCTTCTATCCTTACAAAATTAAAGCAAATAATCTCTTTTTATAGCAACAGTGGCTAAGGTGCCAGAGCTGACCGAGACTATGATGTAGATTAGTTTTAGGCTATCAATCCACCTGCTGCACTTACAAGTTGAATCCGAGCAACTATACAAGGATAAAAAATGTGGGAAATAAAATATAAACAGACCATAGCTGCAGTTCTACTCATCTGTTTTGTCCTTATCCCAGGGTGTGATTACAACTCGCATTCGCACCACAGTGATAATGATGCTTCTGTTCTTATCGATGAGAAACTTGAAACCCAGTTTGCCCTGTATGATGAGGCGCAGGACAAGGCTATTGAACGGGTCGTTGTGCAAGGGGAAATTATCCAGCGCGACGAGTGGGAAAGCTGGCTAACACTGGCTGCGGATGACGTCATTACCGCAGATGAACTGGCATTTATAGCGCAGCGGCAGCAGGAGACCATAGAAAATAACCGTTCGATAGCCATGCAGTCGGTTGCGCTGGATTTGGATCTGCTGCGCAATGATCCGCAAAAACTCGAGCAGTACTGCCTAGAATTTCCCAAAGGAGCATTGCTGCATATCCACCCTTCAGGTACGCGCAACCGGCAGACGGTAAAAGAGATTCTGGAGGAGGTCAATCCTGAGGTCAACGGCGCGGAGATTCTTGTTGAGGCCAATGACGGGGAAATTTCCATGCTCTATCCCGATGAGGTTGAGTACCTGAATACGCTGCCCGTGTTGCACTATCTGGACTTTGATGAAGAAACTCAGGAGAGGTTAGTTGATTTTTTCTTCCTGCCCAAGAATCCACCAACTCACGATTTCATGCGTTTTGAAGCTATTTTCTCCATTAACGATCTTCTGTGGCAGGACGTATCCCTCGATGCTTGGGTTGAAGAAAAAACCTACCTCGATTTTCTTCACCGCTGTGCCGAGCAGAACGTCAGCTATGTGGAATTTACCCGAGTAATGTGGCCAGTTGAAACCGCCTTTGAACAGCTCCACACCTGGGCCGAAGACTGGTACGAGGAAACCGGTGTCATCGTGCGCTGGAACTGCGCTTTTATCCGGACACTGGATTATGCTACCAACACCCTATGGGCTCAGGCACTTATTGATCTGCTGCAGAATAATTACTACCCTGAACTGACGGGGATAGATCTCCTAGCAAACGAAACTGATACCCCGGCGCTGGAAACCGGACAAAATATCTATCTTCCGGTGCTAGCTGCCAATGAGGAGGGAAGCATCAATCTGCATCGCACCATGCATGCTGGGGAACTAGGGGATATCCACAACGTCCGCGATGCCATGATCTTGGGAGCTGAGCGTGTCGGTCACGGAGTAAAGCTGGCTCAGGATACGCTGGCATTGGAATATGCTGTTCAAGAAAAAATGCTGCCCATTGAGATCAATCTATACAGCAATTATCGCTTGCAAGTTATTGATGACTTCAGCCAGCATCCTTTTCTTAACTTTCTCCGGCTGGGCTTGCCCATCAGTCTATCCACCGATGATGAGGGCATGTTTGTAACCGACATTGCCAACGAGTATAAAATAGCTATTACGTACACCGATATTACCCACGAAGAACTCAAACAGATGGCATTCAACTCCATTGAAACCGCTTTTGTTGATGACAGTGTTAAAGAGCAGCTGTTGATCGACTTGAACCATAAATTTGCAGCATTTGAGGAGAAATGGAGACAAATTTTATAAGCGATATTTTATAAACACAGCTGCCAAAAGAAGGGATATCGAGTCGACAAATATTCGGGGCATGTCCTCAAATATTTGCCGCTATTATGCTCAAATTAGCTATGCAACGCAGGCTGCGTCACATGGGAATTATCTTACCCAACATCACCCTCTCCCCCAAACACCCCGCGCTATCTTCAGAGGGAAAAAACCGAACTCGAAGAAAAGCAATCCCACCATAATCATAGCGGTTCCAGCCCAGATACTCGGAGTCAGAGGCTCGGCGTTTAAAATATTTCCAAGCAGCAGAGCGCTGACAGGGGTAATCAAGGTAATTAACGCGACCCGTGTCGCCTCCACATTTTTAAGGACAAAATAGTACAGCGCAAACCCCAGAACCGATCCGACCACACCGAGGTATACGATAGCTCCCCCAGCTCTTGGACTCACACTTTCCGGAAATGGCACTCCAAGTAAAATCCAGGTGAGCGTAAGGCATACCACAGCCACTCCAACCCCTCCGGCCGTCATCGTCAAAGCCGGAATCCTAGCGCCTATCCTTTTTACCCAGATGGCACTCATGCAATGTACAGCGGTGGCAGATACCGCCGCGACGATTCCCCAACCCGACTCGGGCCCCATAGCCAAACTGTTACGGAATATCACCACAAGCCCTGCTACCCCAAGCAAAGATCCCATTAACTTGCCCAGAGTTAAACCGCTTTCTTTGAGCCAGAGCCCCGCCAACAACCCGGTAAAAATCGGGTTGAGGCCAAAAAGAACGGAAATCCATCCGGAAGGAATATATTGGGCCGCCCAGTAAACTAGGGACATCGAACCGTAAATTCCCAGCCCTACGGCCAAGTAAGTCTGCAGAGCTGTCCGATTGCGTGGAAAGCTTTTGTGCTGCATGGCCATCAGCAGTAACGCAACAGCCAGCCCAATAACCATACGACTGGTCACCGCAACCAGAAAATGGTTCCCCACACCACTCCATTTAATCGCTAAAGGTGTTGTGGTCCAGATAAGAATAACGCCAAGATAGGCGGCAGGTACAGCCACGGTTTTCTCCTTCAACCAAACATGATAGTCGCAAAAAAAAGATACACAGCATTACTAGCTGTAATTACAGATACTAATGCTGCATTTCCAGCGTCTAAAATGCTCTTTTTATCAAGCAAATACCAGTTGTAAGATGTTGAAGTTGCACGCAGGATAAAAGAATCGTCACCCTTCAATATTTCACGTCCCAAAAAAGCTAGGTTTCAGTTGGTTCTAGCCACAACAATTTCCTTAAAGTATGCTTTTAGACCATAAAATGGTGGGTTTAAAACCATAAAACTACATTATTTTGAACTTAGATCCTTAGCTTGAACCGACCCCGTTTCTTCACACAGGAAGGCACCTGAGCAGAGATGAATAAGTCGATTGAAATTATTGGCGCGGAATCTTTAGGGGTTCGCAGTTTATGTTGTTTTATTCAGGCAGGAGAGCGGCGAATCTTAATTGATCCAGGAGTTGCCTTGGGTTATATACGCCATGGCTTGCTTCCTCATCCGCGTCAAGTTGCCGAAGGTGAACGGGTGCGCAGAAGGATCATTGAGGCATTAAGCGCGGCAACAGATGTGGTGTTCAGCCATTTCCATGGTGATCATATTCCGCTGCGTGAGGCGAATCCTTACCAGTTGGCAATGCGCCATCTCCCAGCAAACTTTCAGCATCTGCGTGCTTGGGGCAAATCAGCGGACGATCTTGGCGAGAAAATGCAACACCGCGCCAGCGACTTAGCGCAACTGCTGGGGCAGAACCTGCACATAGCCGAGGGTGTGTCAGCTGGCCCCATGACATTCTCGAGGGCCGTGCCGCATGGATGCAAAGGCAGCCAGCAAGGAACTGTGATGATGACTAGGATTGATCTGGGAAATAAGGTGTTTTTGCATGCGTCAGATATCCAGCTGTTGGATGCAGAAACCGTTGGTTTTATCATCAACTGGCAGCCAGATATAGTCCTGGCGGGTGGCCCACCTCTTTATATAGAAAAACTCACAGCTGAACAGCGTGCAGCAGCATGGCGCAATGCCCTGCACTTGGCGCGTAATGTGGACACCTTAATCCTCGACCACCACCTCATGCGTGATCAGCAGGGACCAAAATGGCTGGACAATCTTTCAGCTGAAGTTGGTAAAAAAGTCTACTGCGCAGCTGATTTTATGGGCAAAAAATACCTTCTCCTTGAGGCCGAAAGGACTGAACTCTATGCAACAATGCCAGTGCCAACACACTGGCATGAAGAGTATGCGCAGGAATTGATCAGTGCTGAAGAGTGGCTTTAATAGACAAACAATTTTATTATCAAGGTCGCGGGGTAGCGCGCCCGCACAGCGCCGTACTCTTTTGTCATGCCACAAAAGAGTAAGCACCAGATGAGAGACATGGGGCACCCGAGCTGTGTCACACGGGAATTATTTTAGTTGACGGTGGGGATATCAAATTTCCCCTATGTTTGCTGTCGTGCCCAGCTTTATAGCATTTCTTATTCCGCATGCATAATATTGTTGCAGATCACTAGAACTATGATCTGATATTTTATCTATGATTTTTAGGTTTTATGCGTGGTTATAGTGACTTAAGTGTTTGTCCTAAAAAATGGTTCAGGATCAAGTCCGTAAACTGCTGTAAATAATTGGTAGGTAGCCATCGCTCCGGTTTGGTAAGTTGACGTTGTCAAAGACGTTTCACAAACCAAAGGAGAAGAAGCGATGGCTGGATATGATATTAA
>JAVETC010000049.1:0-16557 GCA_034006225.1 Desulfuromonas sp.
CTTATGCAGTAGCCCAACCCGAAAACGCAAAGGTAGCAATGGCTTTTTCTGGGGATGCTCTAAGTACCCTGACTGCAAAGGCATTATCAATATTGAATCAAAGCCGCGTAAGAAAACCAATTCGCGGCCACGCACCTCAAAGACTTGATAGCCTTGCGTATTTCCTTAATAATAAATATTCAAACCCTGTTTGGCTACGTGACAGTCAACTATGTAGCAGCCCGTTGATTACTTCGTGTGTTACACGTTCGTCTGTGCCTGATATGCGAGTGATTAACAAACCCTAAAGCTGTTTGCCTAAGGAAAATCAGCAATACGAGTGATTCGACTCCACTTCGTATTTTAGGCTTATTTCACATCAGGGTATCTTGGTCGATGCCCTATCTTTTTTACTTTCCAGCACAACAACAGGCAAATGATCTCTGCGCTTTTTTACCAAGAGCTTAGAGATCATTTGCTTAGATTGTCACAGTCAATTCCAGCTCATGGATAAACAGAGAGCCTTTTGTGTGCGGATGCACGCCGACTCTTTATGAGATATTGAACCAGGCCACAATAAGGTTCAGGCTTAATCAGCAGCGTTTTTTGCGAGGGAAACAAGCGATAAAGTTCATTGGCCAACATTCACCAGTGGCCCAGCCTAAGCAGCTGGGCCAAAACTCTCTCTCGATATAAATTACTTAGAAGCCATGTTAAAACTACTTTATATAATTCTTAAAGGTAGCAGGCATATCTACAACTAATCTTTCCTCATGTATTGATTCGTACTCAATTTTCACATTAATTTCTTCTTCCACATAAATAGGTTTATCAGGACACGAGTTATTTTCAGCCAATAATACGACCTGCTGCCCAGCCATCAAGACATCACCATCTCTAGGCCAGCCTGCACGGCCATAGCATTTTTCATCATACCCTGCATCGTTTAGAATCGTCCGCCATTGATTTTCGCCTAATCCTTGATAATCCTTTCCATTTACGGTGACCGTTATTGCCTTAAACTTACCAACACCTGGCCCTGCATTCGTTAATATTATCCCATCCTTATCTCGACTCTGTGGCTGATAATATGGAACAACAGTAAAAAGCGGCTGCAAAGAAAACCTGTAATATTTTTCAGTCACCACTCCCTGCCATACAGAGAGACCTAATGCCGCACAAGCAACAATTGCTCCTGGTTCAATAAGGCTTCTTGCTTTTTTTAAAAAAACCATTCCCCCTCCAAATATTTAATAAACTTTACAAGTATTTCAATTAAATCCTTTCAGGCTATATAAGGCGATTTTTCACTTCAGCGATATATTAAAAACAAATTAAATATTCGTAAATCAATAATGATTTTACTGTTAGAAAAAAGCCATTGCTTTTTGTGCTAAATTTTCTGTATCGCCAGAGCTTATAACAAGTGTTAGATAACCTGATATGTAACTATGCTTTGCCTCGGCAAGCTTTTTTTGAGCTTCAAGATAGTCCTGCTGGGCCTTTATCAAATCGGTTTGAGTACGAACACCAGCTTTCAAGCCTATTTCGGTGGCATCTAATTTCATCTTATTAGTAGATACCAGCTTGCTAAACGACTGTACTTGCTGAGTATTAGTTCTTAAGGCTGATATTAATGTCTCTATTTCAAGTGAGATTTGGTCTTTTGCATAAAAATATTCTTGTTCGAGCTGATCTCGACGCGCAACGGACTCTCTCACTTTACTGGAGGTGCCCCCTCCTGAAAAAATAGGGATATTAACGCCAAGCGTCATGTAATGCCCCTTATCTCTGTACCTTAAATCAGTGCCGCCTTGCTCTCGCTTGTTGATGTTATTTTGATAACCAGCATTAACATCAAGCGTTGGTAGATGCTGGCCTTTAATGCTTTTAACTTCATACTCAGCTTCTGTGATGTTTGCTTTTTTAGCTAGCAATCCTGCGTTTTTATTTAAAGCCATATCATTCCAAGACAAAGAATCATGGATATCAATTGGTTGAAACGCTTTAGCCGCTTCTAACTCACCACTCATTCTGCCCGTCAGATGTTGCAGTTTGTTAAATGCTACAACGTATTGATTTCTAGCAGAAACTTCTTCTGTGATGATTTCATCAAAGCCGGACTGTGCATCGTAATAATCAATGATTGAACCTGCACCTTTTTTGTACATAGCTTCTGCTTGATTGAGCTGCTGCTGTAATGAGCGTTTTGTAGCAATAATTAACTGTAATTGCTCATCGGCAATCAGTAGTTCAAAATAATATTGCGTTACCTTCTTTAAGAGCTCATCACTTTTACTGGCTAATACCAAATCTGAAATAGTACTTCTGACCTTTCCTTTCTGATATTGATTCCACTTACTGGAATTATAAATACTTTGGCTCAGCTGTACGTTCCAGCCATAAGTGCTGGAGTCATTCGCATTAGATTGTGGTTGCTCTTGGTAGCGACTATTACCATTTATAGACGGTAACAGCTCTGCTAAAGCTTGATTTTCCGCTTCACTATCAATGCGTTTTACAGCCTGAGCAGATGCATATTCGGGTGCATTTTCTAAAGCTGACTGCCATGCTGTAACAAGATTAAAGGCCTGCGAGTGTGTACTATTTAGCAGGATTATTAACGCAAAATAAGACTTTTTCCGCACCTTACCGCTCCTTAAAACTTGAATCAACTTTTGTTTTTAAAGGGCTTAGCAAGTAATCAATAATTTTGCGCTTATCCGTATTGATCTCGACTGAAACAGACATCCCTGCAGTTAACTGTACGGTGTTATTTTCTATTTCCAAATGGTCTTTATCTAGCGTAACGATCGCAGAAAAAATCAACCCCAGATCAGGGTCTTCAATTGCATCAAAGCTTACTGATCTGACTTTGCCTGTAATATATCCGTACCGTGTATAAGGAAAAGACTCTATTTTTATGACGGCTGTTTGCCCAGGCTTTATGAACCCGATGTCTTTGTTTTGAATCATTGTTTCGACTTCGAATTTATCTTGCATTGGCACTACCACCATTAACGGTTGAGCTGTTGTCACCACCCCACCAATGGTGTGTACATCCAATTGCTGGACGGTTCCATCTACTGGGCTTACTAGCTTCATTAATTGCTGTCGCTGCTTGGCTTTACTGGTTTCCGAAGCCAATTGACTGATCTGCTCATTGGCCTGACGTAAATTATCTAGGCTCTCTGTTATCAAGTTCTGAGTATTTAACTGGCGCTCTTCTTCCGTTTGCGATATTGATTTTTTAATTTCATTAATTTTTGATAAATAAGTTTCTTTATCACTTTTTAGATTAATAACAATGCTTCGCTGCTCTAAATAAGCATGCTCACTGATATAGCTATTTTTATGAAGATCATACAGATTATCGAGTTTTTTATTTTCTATACTAAATAGATTGCCTGTCTTACTTAGCTCGAGTTTAAGGGTTTCAATTTCGGCTTGTTTCTGCTCGACCAATAGAGCCAGCTGATTATCCTTTGTTCGCCAAGAAAAAAACTGATTGAGAGCTAGCGTTAAATTCTGCTCAATATCAACCTCATTGATATCCTTGCTAAATAAGTCTGTTATTTCTTGATGGACAGGTGCTTCTCTTGTTTTAATTGAAGATATTAATTGCGTGCTACGCCACTTTGTTAAATAGGCCGCTTTAAGTGCCTGACTTGCTTGCTCATAATCAGTATCACTGCCTAAAGCAGCAAGCTCAATCAGCACTTCATCTTGTTCAACCTGCTGACCGTTTGCAACATAAAGACTTTTAACGACGGCGTTTTCCAATGACTGGATGGTCTTACTGTGTCCACTAAGAATAATTTTACCTTGCCCTGTCGCCACGACATCAATTTGCCCAACAATAGACCAAACGAGGGCCAGCACAGTAAACGTGATGATGATTCTTGCAGTCCACTTTGGAGCAGCTGAGACCGGTGTTTCTACCAATTCTAAATGAGCAGGCAAGAAAGCCAATTCATCAGAGTTACGCTTCGGCGGGTCCAGTTTATCTCTAACTGACCATGCCCCTTTAAACACGAGCCAATAACGAGATACAAGGCTTTTGAATGCGTATAATTTTATATTATTGTCAAACATGGATAACCGTTCCTTAGTTAAGTTGTAACTCGTAAAGATAACGGTAATAGCCCTTCTCTTTAGTGATTAACTGCTCATGTGAACCTTGCTCAACGACAACGCCCTTATCCATGGCAATAATACGATCGGCCTGACGTACTGTCGAAAGACGATGTGCAATAATAAGCACAGTTCTGTTATGACAAATGAGCTTCATGTTTTGCATAATTGCCCGCTCAGACTCGTAGTCAAGTGCGCTGGTGGCTTCGTCAAAAATCAGAATACGAGGATTAGTGATGAGTGCTCGAGCGATAGCAAGTCGTTGACGCTGTCCACCGGAAAGATTTGAGCCTTGCTCACCCACTTCAGTGTCATAACCTTCTGGCAAATCCATAATAAAATCATGTGCACCTGACAGCTTTGCAGCCTCAATCACACGATCCATAGGCAAACCTGGGTCAACTAAAGCAATATTGTTGCGAATACTGGTATTGAGCAATACGTTTTCTTGTAACACCACTCCGATTTGTCGCCGCAGCCATGTAGGGTCAGCAATGGACAGGTCATTACCGTCAACCAAAACCCTCCCTCCTTCTGGGGTGTAAAGTCGCTGCACTAGCTTAGCCAGCGTGCTTTTACCTGAACCAGACCGCCCTACAATACCGACCACCTCCCCAGCCCTTATAGTCATATTCAGATCTTTAATGATCTGCGGGCCATCAAGGCGGTACCTGAAATTTACATGCTCAAATTGAATATCGCCTTGAATCGGTGGTAGGGCTAAACGCGATTTAGCAGACTCTGTCGGCGTATTTAAAATATCGCCTAGACGGGCTACTGAAATACCCACCTGTTGAAAGTCTTGCCACAGCTGGGCTAAACGGATGATAGGAGCAGAAACCTGGCCTGCAAGCATATTAAACGCAATCAACTGGCCAACAGTGAGCTCTCCACCAATGACTAACCGTGCGCCTAACCATAAAATAGCGACAGTGACAATTTTTTGAATCAGCTGAACGCCTTGCTGGCCAATGGTGGCAATGCGTGTCACTCTAAAACTTGACGACACATACGAAGCCAACTGCTTATCCCATCTCCGAGTCATTTGTGGCTCAACAGCCATGGCCTTGATGGTTCCAACGGCGGTGACTGATTCTACGAGAAAGGACTGATTATCAGCGTTACGTGCGAACTTCTCATTGAGTCTCGAACGAAGAATAGGACTAATGGTAATTGACCAAAGGGCATAACAAGGCAATGACACAAGGACGATCAATGTGAGCCAGCCGCTGTAATACCACATGACAGCGATAAAAATAAAAGAAAACATTAAATCTAAAACTGACGTTAACGTTTGGCCAGTCAAAAACCCTCTTATTTGCTCTAACTCTCTAACCCTAGCAACAGTATCACCGACACGTCGTGCCTCAAAGTAAGCTAGTGGCAGGGCCAATAAGTGTCTAAATAACTTAGCTCCCAACTCAACATCAATTCGACTGGTGGTGTGGGAAAATATATACGTACGCAGCCCACCTAAAACAACTTCAAAGATAATCACTCCAACAAATGCAACAGCAATCACATCAAGGGTTGAGAAGCTTCTATGAACTAAGACTTTATCCATGACAACTTGAAAGAATAAAGGCGTAATCAAGGCAAATAGCTGGATGACAATTGACATGATAATTACTTCTGTAATTATCCGGCGGTATTTGACTAACGATGGAATAAACCAAGTAAAATCAAACTTTGCTAGCCCGCCCAAAACTGATGCTCTGGATGTGACGCATATTACGATGCCAGAATAGCGCTCTTCAAACGCTTTTCTATCGAGCACTACTGGTTTATTTAAACCAAGATCATGGATTAAAAATCGATCTTCATCAATTTTCGCTAAAATAAAATGCTCGCCATCATCCCTCCATACCAAGGCAGGTAGAGTCAGCAAGTGCAATCTATCTGTCTTTTGCTTTATAACTCGCGCTTTAAGCCCAATATCCTTGGCGGCTAACAACCATGCTGTCTGATCAATTGAATTACTTTCAGTGCTAAAGCGGTGTGTAATATCACCTTCATCAACAGCAATACTATGGTATTGCGCTAAAATCACTAAGCCCGCCAAACTGTTTTTCTTTGGTTGCTCTAGAGGCTCTTCCATGCTTGTAGCTTTCCATCCTTTTCAGTAATAACTGATGATACAAAAATTCATTAGCCAATTAAGTCCCGCTATAGCGGACTCTTTAATTGAATATATAAGTATTCCAAACAAACAACAGCTAGATCACCTTATGGTGACCTAGCTGTTGTTACGTTCGTTTTATTGCCAGTTAGATGCTACGACTAAACTCAGCTGATCTTGCTGGGTTTGCGTTAAGCTCATTTCCCCACCAACAGGTGCACCAAAGGTGGCCATTGCATTCACTAATGCATCAACTTGGTTGGCATACAGTGATGAGTTGCCTGCGCGGATGATATCCACCTGCTGAGCAGAGTCAGCATACCAATCTTGCACGGTAACACTGTCTGCTGAGTTCATGACGTCTATCACAAGATCATCCCCTGCCCTTGATAACCAGAGACTTTCTCGACCCAGACTTTCAAAACTCAGTACATCTGTATCACTGCTTGGAGTATTGGATAGATTATTAATCACATCTTGCCCATCGCCTAAAGCGAACAGGTAAGTGTCACTGCCATCACCACCCATCAGATAGTCATTGCCAGCACTGCCTCGAAGCGTGTCGTTACCCGCACCACCATCAATCAGATCAGCATCAGACGAACCAATAATATTTTGACCCCCTGACTGCCCCGCTAAAATAGTGCCGAAGGCACGTTCATCTGGCAGCCCTTGGTAATTCGGAGAACCATTAACATCCGGATCACTCAGGCCAAACGCGCCAAATAGTTGTCCAGAAGTCAGCTGTCCACCCGATGAGAAGCTAATGGTGTCGATCACATAATCACCACCCAAGAACCAGTTTTTAATCGTGACGCTGTCGCTGCCACCACTGACATTAAGCACAAGATCATTGCCACTTTTCATCAGACCGCTGGAGACTTGATTGAAGGAGATTCCTTCGAAGTGCAAGACATCAGCACCGCCGCCGCTGTTATCAATAACATCTTGGCCGCCGTTAGCGGAGAAGACATACGTGTCGTCACCGCGCCCGCCAACTAAGAAGTCGCTGCCTGTACCACCATGGAGCGTGTCGTTGCCATTACCGCCTTCTAAGCGATCATTGCCGGCGCCGCCAAACAGCTGATCATTACCATTAAAACCTTGTAAGAGGTCATGTAATGCCGTCCCGCTAAGCTCGGCATCATCGCCGCTAGTACCCTGTACAACGCTGTCAAAAACTGCAGCAGATGATGATGGCACAGCCAAACCAAACGCTCCGAAGATCTGCGCCGCAGTCAACTGCCCACCAGTCTCGAAGCTGATGGTTTCAACTAAGCTATCACCGCCTAAGAAGAAGTCTTTCAGGGTGACTTGGTTAGCAGAACTGCCATTGACCTTAAGGACTAGATCATTACCCGACTTGCCCAAACCTGAAGCCACCTGATTGAAGGTAATGCCATTGGCAAAATGCAAGGTATCGTTGCCACCCAAATCTTCAAGCACGTCTTGGCCTGCGGTGTAGACATAGGTATCGTCACCAATACCGCCCAATAACCGGTCATTACCTGTCCCACCGCTAAGCATGTCGTTACCAGCGCCACCGATTAATACATCATTTGCTGCTGTTCCTACTAAGACATCATCGCCGCCAACACCGGCGACAGGAGGCTCTTCGCCTTCACCAGGATTACTTCCACCATCACCCGGCGACTCACCACCACCTGGAGTGCCTCCATCGCCCGGTTCGCCAGTATCAACAGCCGGTAGCGCTGTCAGCAAACCTACAATCTGCGCTGTGGTGATATAGCTGCCTCCATCAGGCTGAACGTAATCAATGGCGAAATCACCGCCAATAAAATGATCTATCACTTTAACCTGTTGTCCAAGATCACCATCCACCAGAATCAGCAGATCGTCACCCTCTCGATGGAAGCTCAATCGAGTACGCGCAATACCAATAAAGAAAGCCCCATCGAAGCCACCGCCAGTATTGTCGATCACATCGACGCCACCATTAGCACGATAGTAGTACTGATCATCGCCCGTGCCTCCTGTGAGATGGTCATCACCGTCTTCACCATCAAGCACATCATTACCTGCACCGCCAATCAGGATGTCATTGCCTGAGCCACTCTGCGAGCCATTGCCGCCGGACAAGTAATCATTACCGTCACCGCCTTCGATTTGGTCGTCTCCTCCCATACCAAACAAGGTGTCATTACCCGCTAGGCCGCGCAGTAAATCACGCCCCTGCCCGCCAGCTAATTGCTCACCTGCAGTCGTACCTTCAACAAGGGTATCGAAACCGCCTGGCACATCACCAGCAGCAACAATCTGAGTGATACGCGCGGCATTAATCAGGAACCCACCGTCTGGCTGCACATAACTGATGGCCTTATCGCCACCCAAGAAGTGGCCGAGAACGCGCACTGATTGCTCGACATTCTCATCCACCAAAATCAGCAAATCATCGCCATCACGACTAAAAGTCAAGCGCGCTTCATTTATACCACCACTGAAGAACACTCCATCATTGCCACCACCGGTGTTATCTATGGTGTCAACGCCATCACCCAGCTTATAAACATATTTGTCATCACCAGCACCACCGAACAGCAGGTCATTACCCGTACCACCCATCAGCTGATCGTTACCCGCTCCGCCGTAGATAGTATCGTTACCCGCCTCACCATCCAGGTAATCGTCACCGCCCTCACCATGCATCACATCATCACCGGCTCGACCCCACGCTTTATCGTCACCAGCGCCAAGTCGCATGGTGTCATTGAGGTCGCGATAACCAATAAAGCTATCCACCTCACTTGTACCGTGCCAAATCACTTGATCTTCGACTTGCGACTGACTCAGCTCACTGCCATCGGCAAATACAAAATGCTCCAGTTTAAAATGATCATTGGGTTCCTTGAACCAGTTCTGCACAGTGATCGAGTCAGTACCATTGATATGCTCGATAATCATATCCAAACCACGGCGATTGAACGTCAGATCACTGGCAGTTATACCCTCACCGAAACTCAAGGTATCCGCAGTCGGCTCAACGTTGCTATACGCTTGATCAGCACGACGCTCAATCAATAAGTCATGGCCATCCCCTAGATTGAAGATATAGGTATCTTCACCGAAAGAACCGTAGATAGTATCGTTACCAGCCCCGCCTTCGATGACATTACTGCCTTGATCCCAAGCATTACTGTAGGCCTCGATTATGTCGTCGCCTGCACCTCCTTGTAGCGTATCGAAGCCTTGGCCTTTAAGGGTGTCGTTGCCCTCGCCGCCAATCAACAGGCCACTCCCTTCTAGGTAATCATTTCCAGTACCGCCATCGAGCACTCCATTACCGTAAAGATGATCATCACCAGCTTCACCGTAGAGTTGGTCATAACCACTACCGCCATGCAGAGTGTCGTTACCCTCACCACCAAACAAATGGTCATCACCCGAATCACCATTGAGAAGATCATCACCGGCATCGCCGTACAGCGTGTCGTTGCCATCCCCACCGTTTATGGTGTCACTTCCTGCACGAGCATCAATTACATCATTTCCCCCAGTCCCTGTAATATTGTCGTCTCCAGAACTCCCTTCTAAAACCTTATTTTTTATCGTCTCTAAATCCCAAGTTTCAGCCCCATCGAAAAAAAACCTCATGGTTCTGTTAGGACTTGACTCTTCGTTAAAAAAACTGAAATAACTTAGTATCTGTAACTGATCTCCGGTCGCTTGATTTAAAATCAAAAGACTCTCACCATTACGGCGTAGAAATAAACTCTCTGCAGCTACTCCAGTAAAATGAATACTATTACGACCTTCATGGTCATAAATTACATCATCCCCCCAACCTGCTTCAAAGTAATACGCGTCATCACCCACACCACCATCTAAACGATCATTCCCGCGACCACCTTCAAGCACGTCATTGCCAGCGCCCCCTTCTAAAGAATCATTTCCCGCCCCACCATTAAGCACATCATTATCATCACCACCAAATAACGTATCATTGCCACTACCACCCAACAATATGTCATCACCAGAGAAGCCATACAACACATCATCACCAGCCAACCCATCGACTACATCATTTCCGGTCGTGCCATAAAACACATCATCATTATCAGTTATATATGACGCACCCTCTAGCAGAGGTAAAAGATTCAAATGTTCGCCATTAGCAAAATAAACAGACTCCACCATTCGACTGGATAATATTTCTCCAGACTGACTATTCAACACCCCAGATATCGTAAGCCGACTATCATCAGCCAATATAAGAACAAGTGACATTCCAATACGTTTAATTTGAACGCTGTCTAGAGTTATGTCTTGACCCAATTCAATACGATCAAATCCTCCCTCTTCATCGATTGTGTCGTGTCCAAAACCTAAGCTAAAGCGATATATATTATCGCCCTTACCACCTATCAAATAGTCATCACCCAAACCTCCATCCAATATATCATTCCCTCGATAACCATATAGAGTGTCATTACCTTCACCGCCCAATATTACATCATCACCAACAAACCCCAACAACCTATCTTCACCATCTCCCCCTCGGACTAACTCTTCTTTTATACGCTGTACGTCCCACTCTTCACCGTTAGCAAAGCGGATTAGCTCAATACCATGAGATGAGCTAATATCATCAAGCTCATATGTCAACATGTCTCTTACTACCAGCTCACTTCCATCAACAAGTGTTATAATAATAGAACTTCCGTAAGACATGGAACTATATAGTTGATCTCCATCTTTCTGGAAATGTGGTCGTTTAATCTTTATATTATCTGAAGTAACACCTTCACCAAACTCTATACAATCAAATCCACCATGATCCTCAATTTCATCCTTGCCATCCCCAAGACCAAAACGATATACATCATTACCAAGGCCGCCAAACATTTTATCTTTGCCGCCCCCTCCTATCAGCGTATCATCACCCATACCACCGAATAATCTATCATCACCTGCACCACCAACTAGCAAGTCGTTACCACCATCGCCAGACAAAAAATCCTGACCTTCACTACCATCTAGTGTATCGTCGCCACTTCCACCATAAATGGTGTCATTACCAGCTTCGCCATTAATCGAATCATTGCTTTCAAAGCCATACAAAATATCGTGATCATTCGAACCAGACTGCATCAACACACTTTTTAAATATGCCGCATCCCATTGCTCACCATTAATAAAAGAAACCAATGTAGAACTTCCTTCGGAAAACATATTCTCTACAGTTAGTTCACTACCATCACTTAGCGTTAAGATGAGTGCTGCATAGCTAGTTCGGCTCAATTCAATACTTTCTGGAGTTATACCCTCACCAAACTCAACTCGGTTAAACCCATCCCTATCATAGATAGTATCTTTTCCGCCACCCAGCCCAAAGTGATATACATCATCACCACTACCACCAGACAAATAATCATTACCAGCACCGCCAATTAATGTATCATCGCCATTACCACCGAATAACTCATCATTACCATTACCACCATTTAAAATATCATTACCATTACCACCATCTAAATAATCGTTCCCTTCATCACCATTAAGCAAATCATGGTCTTCCTCACCATATAGAGAATCATCGCCAACTCCACCTATTAGTGTGTCATTTCCTGTGCTTCCATATATCTTGTCCGAACCTGAAGCACCATCAATTAAGTCATTACCACTAAATCCTCTTTGAATATCATCTAAATCACTACCACGTAATAACTCTTGTTTAATCCTCTGAAGATCCCACTGCTCACCGCCATCAAAGCAAATTAACTCTATAGATTTTTCAGAATTAACATCCCAAGATTCAAACATATTTTCTATCGTTAGCTTACTTCCATCCGCCAACTCTAAGATGAGATCCTTATGCGTTCTTATTAAGGCTAGATTTTCTGATGAGATTCCTTCACCTAATTTAACCTTATCAAATCCACCTTCATCAATGATGCGATCTTGTCCATCTCCAATAGAAAAGCAATATGTATCGTTCCCTAGTCCCCCGGCCAAGGAGTCATCTCCTCTCCCTCCAGCCAAAGTATCATTACCTTGATTTCCATATAGAATGTCACTACCTTCACCACCCAGGATGACATCATCGCCTAGGCCGCCTGATAGCCAATCATTACCTGCCTCTCCTTCTAAGCGATCGTCACCTTGCTCACCATGCAAAGTGTCATTACCTTCACCACCATGCAGCAAGTCATCCCCATTACGCCCATAAACAAGATCATTACCAAGTCCTCCACTCACCGTGTCAGCACTATCGAATGCAACTAAAATATCATCATGAACCGAGTCACGCAGAGCTTCAGCATGCATATTTTCTAAATTCCACTCCACGCCATCAGCAAAGCGCAGCGTTTCAATTGCATGCTCAGAAACAAGCGCTCCTGTTACAGGATCAAACATGTTAGTGATAGTGATGCTGTCCCCCGTAATAAGAGAAATCACCATGTCAAGACCATTACTGCGAACTGTTACCCAAGACGGCTCGATCCTTTCACCAAACTCAATGCGGTCTACACCGCCAGCATCCATTATAGTATCTTGCCCATCGCCCAGCGAGAATCGGTAGATATCAGCAGAAGACTCTCCCGTGTCTTCAAGGACATCATTACCAAGGCCTCCCTCATAAATATCATTACCAATGGAGCCTTTGATGCTATCTGCCAAGCGCCCACCTGTTAGCAACCCACCAGTATCACCACCCTCATACTCAACAATATTTTCTAATGTTCCTAACAGAAACTGCTGCAAACTCACTTCTACCCCTGAGCCCAGACGAAAAGTAGAAATTGCCCCATTAAAACCATTATTAATAATAACGCCCTCATTACCTCCATAATATAAAATCAGGTCGTTCTCTTGGCGCTTAGAACGAATTTGAGTCAAGCTATATACAGTGGATAAAACGAGCGTATTATGTCCTTCATTATCATCAATAGTGTCTGCAAAACTTAAGAACTGCTCACCAACGGTGCCACTTGCTAGAACTACTTCCGCATCACCAGAGTTAAAAATATAAGTGTCGTCGCCGCCCCCGCCGACTAAATAATCAAGTCCTTTTCCACCTACTAAAGTATCATTGCCTTCTTTTCCCCACAGGCCATCGTCACCGTCACCGCCAGCCAGCCAGTCATTGCCACCGCCCCCATTCAAGGTATCGCCACCAGCGCCGCCAAATAAGGTATCGTCACCTTCCATGCCTTGGATATTATCGTTACCACTTCCCCCTTCTAGCCAATCTTGCCCTTCTCCGCCATCAACATAATCATCACCTAAGCCGCCGTATAAGGTATCGTCTCCGACACCTCCCCATAAGCTGTCATTACCAGAGTCACCACTTAACCAATCATTACCATCATCGCCCATAAGGGAGTCGTTACCAATCCCACCATAAAGGGTGTCATCGCCACTACGTCCTCGCAGCTCATCATTTCCAGAACCGCCATCTAGCCAATCATTGTCTTCCATGCCAAATAAGCTATGAGACACTCCGTCACCACCAATTAGAGTGTCATTACCTTCTCCACCCATCAGCGTGTCATTCCCTAAACCGCCAATTAATACATCATTACCGCTACCACCATCCAAGTAATCATTACCATGCCGTTCTGCGGGTATAAACGTAATAGTATTACCTGTTAAATCTGCATCACCAGCTAAGGTATCATCCCCATCCCCACCAAATAACCAGTCATGACCACCCTGTCCGATCAAGGTGTCATTACCAGCCCCACCATCTAAGGTATCATTGCCATGGTGTTCTGCCGCTGTATATTGAAACGTAGTTACACCTTGAGTATTGCCATCCCCAACAAGCAGATCATCCCCAGCATCGCCAAATAAAGCATCGTTACCATGTAGACCATATACCCTATCGTTATCATCTCCACCGTACAGCGTATCCTCCCCAGTACCTCCCGTAATCACATCATCCCCAGCCCCACCAAAAACAACCGTTCCAGCATTGTTTTCGGAAAGCGCAGATCGCTTAACATATACAATTGAGCCAGCATCTTGATTCAATGATTGAACCACGCCCCAAGAAAAACCACTTGTAATGATGGGCTCTCCATTTCTTGGCTCCCATACATACTCTACGCTGGAAGGCCGCTCAAACTCTGCTGCACGCCCTGCAAAAATATAATCGTTACCTGCCCCACCTAGTAACGTATCTGCACCGCCACCGCCGAAAAGCAAATCATCCCCATCACCACCATCGATCCAATCGTCCCCATCACCACCGTTTATTCCATCATTACCACCAAGACCTAAAATGTGGTCAGCTTGGCTAGTACCGTATAAAATATCTTGAGCATTCGCCTGTTCACCATCAGACTCATACCCCGTAGCACTAAACACGTAGCTTTCCGTGCCGTCTTCCGTAAGGATTTTCTTCTTAATATCGCCAACAATTACACTACCTGATGGTATCTCTGCCTCTACTTCGCCTAAAGTCACTCCTAGACGACCTTCAGCCCAACCACGAACAAAAACCGTCCCTTTATGCTCAGATATAAGCGAAGAAATAGCTAAAGTCCACTCACCATCTGTAAAGACGCGTATAGCACGAAAGCGTTCTTCAACATCATGATAAACACCAGGAGCTCCCGCTGTTTCCAATAAAGCGCCAACTTGCACACCACCAATCCATAAGGAACCGGTGCCGTCTTCATCCTCAACAATATCTGTACCGAAATTGCCCATGAACTCATAACGATCATTGCCCAAACCGCCGCGTAGCAGGTCTAAACCACCGCCGCCCCTCAAGGTGTCGTTACCTAAACCACCTATCAAAGTGTCATTGTCTTCACCACCATCCAGCTGATCATTACCTGCTCCGCCTTCCAAGTAGTCATTACCAGCGCTTCCCTGCAAAGTATCATCGCCTCCACCACTGTAAAGACGATCATTCTGCATATCACCTATCAACTCATCCGCTATTTGACCCCCAAATAACACCCATTCACGCTCTGAATCATTTGCTGCTCCCGTACGCACTATCTCGTTGGTCGTAAAGTCTTGAAATAAAACATTAGCATCCTGTGCATATCCATTGTCGTTGTCAGTTAAGTTCCGCATAATCAGAGCCGACAACATTGCAGACCTATCAGCAAGCCAAGCATCGGTAAACTCTAACCTTTGCTCAGCCGGCAACAAAAAGTCTGCCTGCCAGCGTCCAAACAAATCAGCATGCGCATGCGCTAGAACACTTGATGCTGCAGCCTCAAAAGTGAAAGGCAATAAATAATACAAAGCAATAAACTGTCCGAAATCATAAGCCGCCTGTTCAGCCTCCCTGCCGCTTAGACTGATAAAAGAAGAACCTTCCAACTGTTTAAAATGTTCATTGTCTTGGATTGCGTAAATTGCTTCATACAAGGCATTACGGTTACTGCTACCCGTAACAAGCGGTTTAGAACTAATACCAAAAATGCGTTTAAGTGTGTCGACTATCCGCTCTAAACCGGCATTTTCTTCCATAGATGATGCGTGTAATATTGCACTAAAGGTTTCAGGCATCATGTTAGGCGAAAGCTGTTCCAGCAATGCATAAAGTGCTAATGAGTCAGTAAGTACTTGCTGGCTATGGTTAAGCGCTAGCGCCGACTCCCCTGTTACAACCCCAATAAGTGACTGATCCTCAATGGCAATAGAAAGCGGCAGTCCCCAAGAGATGCCTAAACCAGAGATACCCGAGAGCCCTGCATCTGCTCGTATATTAGACGCTTGAAGAAAGTTAAGACTATCTCCTTCAAGTCCCAATATTTGTCGAATAACAGCTTGGTAGCCACCCACTCCAGGTGTGTTGTAAAGGTAGAGGTGTTCTATATCGGCAGGGAAATCAACAAACAATGCTCCTGCTAGAAAACCACCAAGACTGTGACCTGCAACGGTGAACACCCCAGGAAGCACACCATCAACCATCCACTTTCCGACTTGCTTGCTTAACTCGGCATACTGTTTTTGTAGTTCTGGAGTACCGCGCATGACGATATCTATAAAATCCGTCCACAGATCTGCTAAGTCATTGGTACCTCTGATCGCAAGATACTTTTTACCATCTGCCTCAAAAACAGTTACCGACAAACCATAGTCTGCATGAGTAAACTGATCAACAACGTTGTATTTAACAGAAAAACGCTTAGCTTGACTCTCGGTCATACCAGCTACCTGCAATGCATCTTCATAATCCTCCCCATTATTTTTAGCGCCTATACCTGGACTGAGAACAGCGTATGCTGCTAGAGCCAACTCTGCTTGCTCATAATATTTACTGACTGATTTCATTATTTATTATTCCTTTAAAAAAATTAACGATGTTAGCCCTGGAGCATTCTTGGGACACCTATAAC
>JAVETC010000051.1:0-15458 GCA_034006225.1 Desulfuromonas sp.
ATTGGAGGTCAATTTGTTCGAGAAAAAGCCAATTTCATCACTGGTTACTGATGCTCTTAAGCATATATCAGAACCTCTCGAATCTAACCAGTTGAATCTGTTTAACTATTAACCGGACAGTAGTGAGTCGAGTTTTTTAATACTCATTGCCCCCACTGTCAGGAACAGGCACCTATCTATAACCTGCTGTATGAGCGAATTGCTGATTGCGGAGCGGACTGTGCTCGCGTCAAGATGATCGCTATAGCGGTAGGTAATACTGCTGAGGAAACTGAGCAATTTCGGCAAATTCATCGGATTAAATACCCGGTTTTCTCTGACAGTAATTTCACTACCTGGCGAGCAGTTGGCGGCAAAGCCTCACCGTTAACCATTATTATTCGCCAAGCTGAAAAGTCTGCCCTAGGCACTGTTTTTTCCACCCATTTAGGTCTTAATAGAAGCTACCGGCACGTCTATGCAGAACTAATCGACGCGTTGGAAATAACTGATGCTGATTTTCACGAACTGGTAGCAGACGCGCGAAAAAACATGCCAGCCCCCTTAGCCCCTGATTCACCGCAAGCTTTACAAAATGAGGTCTATGCCGGACTAAGACAACTAGGCCGGGTAGTTGGACTGAAAAAAGTGGAGTTGGAAGAGTATGATAATGTTTATACAGCTATGGTATATAAAAACCGTAAATCGAGGCGCTTGTTTGCGCAGATTATTGCGCGCGCTACCGCTTGCAATGTTTGTCACGACGTAAAATTCATAGCGATTTTTGACACCTCTGGAATCATTGTAGACATAGTGCCCCTGCAACTGCCTAAGGGCGGCAATAAGCCTTGGGACGCAGATGACATTGCTAAATTAAAACAGCGCCTATTGGGGCGACATCTATCGCAACCACAACCTTTTGATCCTCAGATAGATGCCATAAGTTCGGCAACTATCTCCAGTGCTATGATTTTTGACAGCATTGCCGAGGGTAAAAAGTTGTATGAGGCACTGCATCTCGGCAAGCAGGAAAATGCGGAAAACTAGCGGGATAATTATCGCGGTTTTAATCAACCACATTTTGTAGTATAAGGTTGAGCTTGTTTCCTGCAACTCCCAACTTTATTCAATTTCACATATTGCTTTACGGATATATTCATGTTCAAAACATCAGCTACGCAGCCCGCAATATCCATTGTCGGAATCGGGGGAGTTTTTCCCCACGCCCCCACTTTGCCACAATTTTGGAAAATTATTGAAACAGCAGAGTGCACCTCTAGCTTTCCACCAGCACAACGCTGGCGTTTACCTGTTGATGATGTATATCATCCCGAAGAGGGTAAGCTAGACTGTGTCTACTCTAAGCGGGCATGCTTTATTGATAACTTCCAGTTAAACCTCCCCTTTGAATCTCTACATATTGATCAAGAAACCGCGCTAAGCTTGGATCCACTGTTCCAATTATTGCTACACGCAGGACATCAGGCTTTTACCGATGGCAACACTACTATGGTCGATCCCCAGCGTATTGGCGTGATAGTTGGCAACCTAGCCCTGCCCAGCGCAACAGCTTCAAAACTTGCCGAAGAGTATCTCGGCAAAACTTTTGCCGAACAGGCACAGGTTAATGACGTTAATTCTGCAGCCATCAATCCACTCAACCGCTTTATGACCGGCCTTCCTGCAGCGGTACTAGCAAACGCGTTGGGCTTGGGCGGAATTTGCCACACCTTGGATGCGGCTTGTGCCTCATCTCTGTACGCCATCAAACTAGCCGTGGATGAGCTTCAGGCTGGACATGTTGATGCCATGCTCTGTGGTGGGGTGGCGCGACCAGATTCACAATATACCCAGATGGGGTTTTCCCAACTGCGCGCTCTATCCCCAACCGGAGTGTGCTCACCATTTGATGCCAATGGCAACGGTCTAGTTGTTGGTGAGGGGGCTGGCATCGTCATGCTTAAGCGCACCGCAGATGCTGTGCGCGATGGTGACCATATCTATGCTCAAATTGCGGGCATCGGGGTATCTAATGATATTGGCGGCAGCTTACTCGCCCCCATGTCTGAAGGTCAGTTGCGCGCCATGCGGGCAGCCTATAAGCAGGCAGGTTGGCAAGTGCACGAAGTTGATCATATCGAGTGCCACGCCACCGGTACTCCGGTTGGTGATGCAGTCGAATTTACCAGTCTGAAAGAGTTATGGGGCAATGCTAAGGTTGAGCGTAAATGTGTCCTCGGCTCGGTTAAGTCAAACATCGGCCACCTGCTCACCGCCGCCGGTTCCGCCGCACTGTTAAAAACATTGCTGGCACTTAAAGAGCACAAACTGCCCCCCACCGCTGGTTTCTGCAAAGCTAACCCCAATATGGGCATGGAGCAGAGCCCGTTTGAGGTATTGTCGCAGGCAAAGGATTGGGATAAACCCGCTCAACGTCCACGCCGTGCTGCGGTAAGTGCCTTTGGCTTTGGCGGTATTAATGCCCACCTTTTGCTCGAAGAGTGGCAACCTCAATCCGCCAGTCATATCGTAGCGCCCAAGCCGGAGCTAGCTGCTGAACCTATCGCTATCATAGGTATGGATATCCAACTCGGGCCATGGTCATCGCTTGTCGAGTTCAAGCATCAGGTACTAGGTGATGGCCCTGCTGTGCCATTCACCGCGCCGACTAATTGGTATGGTGCACAAACAACTAAGTGGTATCAAAACAGCTTTAGCCAAACGAAGACCAGCGGTCACTATCTTGCTGAAGTTTCTGTTACTCCAGGACAATTTCGGATTCCGCCCACCGAGCTCAAGGAGATGTTGCCCCGACAAGCGCTGATGCTTAAAAGTGCGGCGACAGCGCTTAAGGATGCCAAGCTAGATAAAGCCGATCATACCCACAGTGGCGTATTTATCGGTAACGGTTTGGATTTTAATGCCACCAATTTCAGTTTAAGGTGGGGGTTGCCCAACAAAGTAGCCGAATGGGCGCAACAACTAAATCTCGATGTGGACGATCAACAACTTGAACAGTGGCAACAGCAACTGCAGGATGCTATCAGCACGCCATTGACCGCGAATCGTACTATGGGGGCCTTGGGCAGTGTGGTGGCCAGCCGCATTGCACGTGAGTTTAAGGTTGGCGGACCAAGTTTTTCCATTGCCAATGAAGAGAACTCTGGTATCCAAGCGCTACACACAGCGATAGCTGCTTTACAGCGTGGCGAGATCGAACATGCCATAGTTGGCGCGGTCGATATGCCCGGCGATATCCGTGCCCAATTAAGTCAACACCTCTTGGGCTATACTGATCCCATTGCTGAGGGCGCCTGCGCTCTGATTTTACAACCACTATCTGCAGCACAGCGCGCTGGAAATAAAATTTATGCTGTGATTGATGCTGGCACCACGCTGTGCGGCACAAAGATCTCTGCTCCAGATGTAAGCGCCTTTAAACGCAGCATTGATCTAGCATGCACCAGCGCTGCCATTGATCCCGCAGTGATCGGCTATGCAGATATAACCAGCCACAGCAATAGTGCTACAGCATACGCACAGCAGTTGCACCACCTCTGTAGCTCCGACTGCCACATCAATACCAGTACTAGCGCGCTAGGACATAGCGGTGAAGCCAGCGGTCTCGTAGGTATTATTCAGGCAGCACTGGCCTTGTATCACTGCGTTCTGCCAGCGACTAGCGCTAACAGCACCGAGCTAAGTAACCGTTATTGGCTGCACAACCGCAATCAGGGGCCACGGCGGGCCTTGGTTTGCTCTAGCAGTACCGGTGGTAGCCATGCGCAGACAGTATTGCGCCAATGGGATGATGTTGCCGCGCCGCTGCCTGCGCGCTTTCCGGCTAATAAGATAACTACCAGCTTATTTATGGTTCACGCTGATAGCACTGCGCAGTTGCAACAACAACTAGAGCACCTGAAAGAGTTTTGTCAGCACCACGCCAAGCTGGAGTTACCAAAAGTTGCTGCGCTATGGCATGAAGCCCACCCAAAAGCATCTGCACCACTATCTATGACCTTTGTCTGTGATAACTGGGCGGAATGCAAAGAACAAATTGAGTTTTGTCAGCAACATTTAACTGCTAATCCGCACCAACGACTAGATGGAAGTGGCGGCATTACCCTACCCGAATGTGCCCGCGACAAGATCTTCTACAATCCACAACCACTAGGTGCCACAGGTGAAATAGCCTTGGTATTTCCTGGATCGGGTAACCATTTCCCCGGGATGGGACGTGATCTAGCCTTGCACTGGCCAGCAATATTTGAGCACCAGCATCGCCATAATGAGCGTCTGAAAGATCAATATTGCCCACAGGTGTTTTGGGATGGCGTTGATGCCCGGCAGATTAATGCAGATCACAACTCCATGATAATAGCCCACGTTGCCCTCTGTACTGCCCTGTGCGATACCCTGCGTAGTTGCGCTATTAAACCGCAGTGCGCCATAGGTTATAGCCTCGGGGAGTCATCCAGCCTGTTCTCCCTGCATGCTTGGCAAAATCGTGATGAGATGTTGGAACGCATTGAAGCCTCGACACTGTTCACCACCGATCTTGCTGGGCCGTGCAACGCAGCCCATAAATTATGGCAATTAGAAGAGACACAAAAGGTTGACTGGTGCTTAGGTATAGTTCCCGTAGCAGCCGAACAGGTACGCCGAGTAATAGAGGCCTACGAGCATGCCTATTTGCTGATTATCAACACTCCGCACGAGTGTATTATTGGCGGCGCACGCAGCGAAGTTGAGCGCATTATTCAACAACTTGCCTGTCCACTCATTGAGCTGCACGGAGTTACCACTGTCCATTGTCCGGTGCCTAGGGTCGTGGCAAAAGCCTATCGCGACCTACACCTGTTCCCTACAACAGCACCAGAAGCAATACGCTTTTACAGTTGTGCCTCAGGCCAGAGCTATGAGCTAAATAGCGCCAATTGCGCCGATGCTATTTTAGCCCAAGCCACTGACACTATAGACTTTACCCGCGTAATTAATAATGCCTACGCCGATGGCGTGCGCATCTTTATCGAAACTGGCAGCAGCAACTCCTGTAGTCGCATGATCCAACGCATTCTGGGTGAGCGACCACACTTGGTACGGCCCACCTATCTGGATGGCGTCTGCCCAGTGTCGACCATGGCCAAACTACTGGGGCAACTTATAGCTGAAGGGGTAACTTGCGATCCAAGCATGTTATTTGTTGAGTTAGAGCAGCAACCACCAGCAAAAAAAATAGCCCAAGCCATACAACTACACAACGGCGATACGCGCTTTATCATGCCCGCAGCGCCATATCAACGGGCAAACTCTTTTGAAGTTGCGCCACAGGCAACGCCTCCTACGCCAACGGTCAAAGTTGTAATGGAGCCAAAACCAGCTGCACCCAGTGCCGCAGATCAGCAAGAGTCACAATTCGCTAACGATCCATTTCTGCGCAGCATGCAAGCAACGCAACAACAGCAAAATGCTGCCCACGGTCAATTTTTACACCTGAGTGAATCTATTAACCAGTTAATGGAGCGCAATTTACTTCTGCAACAGGAGTTACTCGCCCAGCTACCGGCGCAACCCGTGGCATCGGCACCACAGGCCACTCCTGCACCAATAACAGCACCGGCGCCTAGAGCACTGGCCGCTACAGCCACTGCGCCAACAACAGCTACGGTCGCTTTCGATCGTCAGATGTGCATGGAGTTTGCTGTCGGTTCAATTGGCAAAATGCTTGGCACTCAATTTGCCGACATCGATGCCCATCCGACACGGGTGCGTCTGCCCGATGAGCCACTAATGCTGGTAGATCGTATTATCAGTGTAGAGGGCGAACCCTGCTCCATGTCTCATGGACGGGTAATCACTGAACATGATGTCACCAGCGACCGATGGTATCTTGATGGTGGGCGCATTCCCACCTGTGTGGCGGTCGAAGCTGGGCAGGCAGATCTATTTCTATCCGGCTATCTCGGTATCGACAAGCAGACTAAAGGATTAGCTGTTTATCGCCTGCTAGATGCCATAGTGCAATTTCATGGCCCCCTACCCCAACCTGGCGATATCATTCGTTACGACATTCGCATTGAACGTTTTTTCCGCCAAGGATCAACTTGGCTATTTCGTTTCAATTACGACTGCACCGTAAACGGCCAACCACTCATGACCATGCGTAACGGTTGTGCGGGATTTTTCACACAGGCAGAACTTGCCGCTGGGCAAGGAATTGTCCATACCAAGTTTGATTTAATGCCGCAACCGGGCAAGCGTCCAGCAGACTGGCAAGCCCTAGTACCGATGGTGGAGGAGAGCTACAACGCTGAGCAGGTGCATTCATTGCGCAGTGGCGATCTGGTAAGCTGTTTTGGCCATGAGTTTACTCGGCTGGCGGTGGCAAATCCCTACACCCTACCCAGTGGCCACATGGAGTTAGTTGATCGCGTTACCGCCATTATGCCGCACGGCGGTCGTTTTGGTCTTGGTCAAATACGCGCGGAGATGGATATTAAACCGGACGACTGGTTTATCACCTGCCATTTTTGCGATGACCACGTTATGCCCGGAACCTTGATGTATGAGTGCTGTCTGCACACTCTGCGCATCTACTTAATGCGCATGGGCTGGGTTAGTGCCCAGAATGAAGGGGCGTGGGAACCGGTTCCTGGAGTTGACAGCCAACTAAAATGTCGCGGTCAAGTCAACGAAAAGACCAATACTGTTACCTACGAAGTTACCATTAAGGAGCTCGGCTACCGTCCTGAGCCATACGCAATTGTCGACGCGTTAATGTACGCCGATGGCAAACCCATCGTTGAGATTATCGACATGTCGTTGCAGATTAGCGGCCTTAATAGAGAAAAAATGGTGGCCCGGTGGAACAGTGACGCTGTTGCTAGCGAAACATTAGCCGCCATAGGCAAAAAGCCGGCCCTATTTGACTACGCCAGCATTCTTGCCTACTCCAGTGGCAAGCCTTCAGAAGCTTTTGGCGATAGATATCAGATATTTGACTCTGCTCGTAAAATAGCCCGCTTACCGCGCCCACCGTTTCAATTTCTCGATCGCATAACCGCCATTCAAACAGAGCAATGGCAAATGGTAGCGGGTGGAACAATCGAAGCGCAGTATGATGTGCCCAATGATGCTTGGTACTTTGCTGCCGAACGCCAGAGCCAGATGCCTTTTAGCGTATTGCTAGAGATTGCCCTGCAACCCTGTGGTTGGATGGCCGCCTATGTCGGCTCGGCGCTGACCAGCGATATCGATCTATGCTTCCGTAATCTCGACGGTAATGCAGTGCAATTACGTCCAGTAACGCCCAGCAGTGGCACACTGACAACAGAGGTCAAGCTAACCAAAGTTTCTAGCAGCGGTGGCATGATTATCCAAAGCTATGATTTTTGTGTGTCAGACAGCAACGGCGCTGTTTACCAGGGCGATACTGTCTTTGGCTTCTTCAGCCATCAAGCATTAGCGAACCAAATTGGCATTCGTGATGCTGCACAGTATGAGCTCAGCTCAGCAGAGCAACAACGGGCAATAAGTTGCGCCTACCCCCAACAGGCACCTTTTCCGGAAATTAAGTTACAGATGATCGATAGGATCGAACAATTTGTTGCTGATGGTGGGCCACATGGGCTGGGTTATATTAGTGCCAGCAAAAAAGTTGATCCAAGTGAGTGGTTTTTTCAGGCACACTTTTATCAAGATCCGGTGTGCCCAGGCTCTTTAGGGCTGGAATCTTTTCAGCAATTATTGAAATTCATCGCAGTGCAACGCTGGGGCGCTACGCCGCAGTCCAGTTTTGCACCAATAACTCTCAACCATAAGCATAGCTGGGTATATCGTGGGCAAATTATCCCTAGTAATAATATGGTTACTGTAGAGGCAATAGTTACGCGCATTGACGACGAGAGCAAGACGGTTGTCGCCAATGGCCTACTCAGTGTAGATGGTAAAATTATCTATCAGATGAAGGATTTTAGCCTAACAATGAGAATTTGAATTATTGGGATGAAGAGCAATACACAAAATGCTAACATTAGCGGCAATGGTGCTTAACATAAATTTTTAATGCCAATGAAATCAACAGGAGGAAACAATGTACCGTAATCTAGCAATAGTGGCTGCAATGCTGCTCTCTTTAACCGCCTGCAATGAAGATAAAGCTCAACAAGCTGAGCAAACTACGGCGAAAGCAGCAACAACGATGGCTCACGCCATAGCTGTACAACCGGAGGTTGTGGTAGACGAGGTAACACCCGCTGAAGTTGTTGTGGAAGTTGAAGAGGCCAGCGCTCAGCCAGCTGCAGCGCAAGTTGTAGCCGAAGATAATCAAGCACCTGCACCGCAAAGTTTACCTTGTGCAGAAGCTGCTAGCACAGAAGTTACTAGCGCAGCCATTGACTACACAACGTCTATAGTGAGCGTTCAGCTAGAGAATAAATTTGGTCCAGTATTTATCCCTCACAGCATGCACGCAGAGCTCTATGCTTGCTCAATCTGTCATGGCGATGGCGCACCGGGTAAAATAGACAAAACTAAAAAGCAGTTTCATGCCACATGCCGTGGCTGTCATGCCAAAATTGATGCTGGGCCAACTAAATGTGGCGCCTGCCATCAACGTTCTAAATAATAACAAAAAAGGAACCGATCAATTAGTTATGGTCGGTTCCTTTTTTTACCTACTGTAAAGAGTTGTAGTTAAATACGTTTACCGCGACGACAGCCTGTTTTTTTTCTGCCTGCCGATGAGCGTCCGCGACGGTTAAAAATTCGAGTTGTGTTCCAGGGAATATATTTTGCCAATCGATCCCAATAAAATACTACGACAAACAGCACGATAAAAGGTGGATAGAGATACCAAGGCAGAGCTATCAAAGCTGAGAAAAAATAGATAATTACGACGAGCAAGATTACAACTGCAGCATAAAATATTTTCATAACAGAACTCCAAATATAAGCAAATTTATGTTTATTTTGGAAAGATTATAGCATTTTGTCAATCACTGTTAAAAATTTCGGGGCGGCATGTTAAATCTCAACAAGCAGGAAGAGCACTATATTAATTTAGCACAACACATTGATCTAGCAGAGATTGACTATCCCACCATTATGCGCGATCAGGTGCGCCACACCTATATTTATCTGGCTTGCGGAGGGGGACTATTTATTATCTCTTCGGTGTTCTTTGTTGCCGAGTTGCTGCCTAAAATTAAAGGGATAGGCGCCGGCGCTGTTAGCATCATGTTGCTCATCTCCCTATTTTGTTTTTTTCATGCAATGCGCTATCAAAAAGAGATGGAGACACGGGTAACATACGAAATTCTACAAAAAATCCACGCCATTGAGGGCAAAAATGGATTTTTATGGCGTATAAATGCAGTAATTAACGCCTTCTGTATCGCCGAATATGGCGGACTACCCGAAGAGGTACAACAGATACAGACGTCATCTCAATCGGGCGGTATTGAGATGAGTGAAATTCGTCTGTATAAAGATCTTATCGAAAAAGTTACCCAGTGGTATCAGTCCCAATTACCCCAATAGCCATATCCATTTTTTAGCGTGTGAGCACGCGATAAAACTTGTAGAGATAATCGCCACCTGACCACATAGTCAGAGCAAATGAAGCATAGAAGAACGCCATGCCGACAAAATGCATGTCCACATGAAAAATTTCCCAATGCAAACCAAAGAACCAGTAATAGTCGTAGTGCAGCAGTAACGCTATTATGGCAACCATCTGAAAAATAGTTTTATATTTCCCCAAATTGCTGGCATCTATGACAATCCCCTCTGTTGAGGCAACGGAGCGCAACCCAGTAACTAGGGTTTCACGCGCAATAATAAAAAACACTGCCCATGCCGGAATACGCTGGAGGGGAATCAACATAATCATCGCAGCCATAACAATTAGCTTATCCGCCAACGGATCGAGAAATTTGCCCATTACTGTGACAATCTCCCACTTGCGCGCTAGATATCCATCTACCCAGTCCGTTATAGAGGCCAGAGAAAATACCACAGCTGCCCAAAAGCCCATCTGGCGCGAATCGTAACATAACAACACGACAATCACCGGTACACAGGCAATACGAGCAAGGGTCAACACATTGGGAAGATTAAACATACCATTATGACGCAACATTTTATAAACCACCTTGGCGATAAAGTTTAAGATAATATTTCACTTTTTCTACATACTCTTGCGTTTCTGGATATGGAGGTATTCCACGGTAACGTTCCACCGTAGCTGGCCCCGAGTTATATGCGGCTAGGGCCAGATCCATATCGCCATTAAACCGGTTGAGCATTTGGCGTAAATAGCGCGTGCCTCCCGAAATATTCTCTGAAGGATTGAAAGGATCGACAACCGCTAAATCCGCAATCGTCTGTGGATGCAACTGCATAAGACCAATAGCGCCACGAGGCGAAATCGCCCGCGCATCAAAATTGCTCTCTGCTCTTACCACAGCACGCACCAAATTATTATCAATTCTATACATTTTTGCATAGTGTTTTATCAAATCGCCTACGCCAATGTTTGGCTGTTTACTCTCACCTGGTTCGGCCTGATAATAACGAAAATGTGTAGCAACCGGAATATTGGTAAATGACACACGCCCTTGAGCATCGACATACTTATACACGGCTGCACTTGCTGGAACAACCAGTGTACAAAAAAGAGTAAAAAAACAGACAGTTAAAATAAGCCTTGATAATCGCAAAATTATGCACACTTCCTCTGTAGTTAAAAACCGTAGCAGAAAAGCCACCTGTGTACAATTTCTTGTCGCCTAAACCTTGACATAGCCTACGTCTGGGCGAATAATGTGCAACCAAAACCAAGTCGCATGTGGCTACATAGTAAAATTGTTGGCTTTTTCCGTACAATGTGTATCAATTTCAATTAGGCACGCTATCTTAACACAGAAAGCGTTATATTATTCTATCCCTCTAGAGGACTGCAATGAAGATCACTTCGGATTTCCTAATAATTGGCAGCGGTATTGCTGGTTTATCTTTTGCACTAAAGGTAGCTGGCGATAAAACAGTTTCTATTATCACCAAGCGTGAGATTCAGGAGACATCAACCACCTACGCTCAAGGGGGCATAGCCTCTGTTTTTTCTTCCGAAGACTCCTTTGCTGCCCATGCAGAGGATACAATGGTTGCTGGTGCCTATTTATCTCACCGTGACATTGTCGATCTAGTGGTTAAAAGTGGCCCTGAAGCTATCCAAGATTTAATAGCCTTCGGTACTGACTTCACCCGCAACAGTAGTGGTGAGTACGATTTAACTCGCGAAGGCGGTCATAGTTTTCGCCGCATTCTCCACGCTTCCGATATTACTGGTCGTGAAATAGAACGCGCCTTAGTTGCCGAAGTTACCAAGCATCCCAATATTACAGTATATGAAAATCACTGTGCTATCGACCTGATAACTGAAGCTAAAGCTCTCCAACGCCGCCTGCCAGAGAATCGCTGTTTAGGCGCCTATGTTCTAGATATAGAGAATGACGAGGTAGTCTCGTTTGGTGCCCAGGTAACCGTCCTAGCCACGGGTGGCGCGGGTAAAGTCTACAAATACACCTGCAATCCAGACATTGCCTCTGGCGATGGAGTGGCCATTGCCTACCGTGCAGGGGCAGCTATCTCCAATATGGAATTCATGCAGTTCCACCCCACTACACTGTTTCATCCCCACGCCAAATCTTTTTTAATCTCTGAAGCAGTACGCGGCGAAGGCGCCATTTTAAAACGTGCAGATGGTACAGCTTTTATGGCTAAATATCACGAACTGAAAGATTTAGCTCCACGCGATATTGTTGCCCGCGCAATTGACCACGAAATGAAAATCAGTGGCGACGACTGTGTCTATCTTGACATTACGCATAAAGGCGAAGAATATATCCGCACACGTTTTCCAAATATCTATGAAACACTGCTTAAATACGGCATCGACATGGCTAAACAGCCCATTCCTGTCGTACCGGCGGCTCACTATCTGTGTGGCGGCATCAAAGTCGATAGCTATGGCCAGACTGAAATCAAGGATCTGTTCGCCATTGGCGAAGTTGCTTGCACCGGTTTACATGGCGCTAACCGCTTAGCCAGTAACAGTCTATTAGAGGGCGCAGTATTCGGCAGCAGAGCAGCCCAGTTAGCGTTACAAAACGTCAAAGACACTATGCCGCAATTTCCCCCTATAAAACCATGGGATCATGGCAATGCTACCAACAGTGATGAGGAGGTCGTGGTTACTCATAACTGGGAGGAGATTCGTCTCTGCATGTGGAATTACGTTGGCATAGTTCGCACAGATAAACGCCTCACGCGTGCATTGCGCCGCATCCAGATGATTCAGGAGGAGATTGCTGATTACTATTGGGATTTTTATGTAACTAGCGATCTACTGGAACTGCGCAATTTAGCGACAGTAGCGGAGTTGATCGTCCGGTGTGCATTAGAGCGCAAGGAGAGTCGTGGCTTGCATTATACTCTCGACTACCCCGAAACCGATGACATCCATTTCCAAAAAGATACCATCATCAGAAAAACCTTTTAAAGCCCAGGAGTAAGTTTTGACAATTGATGATATCCGCAATGAAATTGATCAATTAGACAATGAGTTACTGAAGATATTCAATAGGCGAGCCGAGTTGGCTCTGGCTATTGGTAACTTAAAAAAGGAACTTGATCTGCCTATCTATGACCCAGGTAGAGAAAAGCGTATTTTCGCCAAAATGAACGCACAGAACCCTGGACCATTAGATAATAATGCCATCAAGCGTTTATTTGAACGAGTGATTGATGAGTCGCGGACGTTGGAACGGATCAAAACTAAGGGGTTATAGCGCCATGCTGATTGTTATTAAAAGAGATACTACTGAGGCAGAGTTAGAAAATATCAAGCAATATTTAATTGACCAAGACTTCGATTTTCACCAATCTACTGGTGCCAACAGAATTATTTTAGGCATTATTGGAGAGACTCAACACTTTGATACTCAGCAGCTTGAAAATATGGCGGGAGTACATGTAATTTTCAAGATTCCCGCCGAGGAGTAAGACATTTTTGCTAGATAAATTACTAAGCGAAATTTTGTGCTAATGGATTCGTTTCAGAAGCATCGTTGATATGGTGAATTTTTTGCCTTCTGCCCAGATGAGTCAACACCAAGGCGAAGAGCTCTGCCAATTGGGCGATTGCCTGTAAATCTTTTTTGCTATATCCCTGTTCATTATTGGCCAGAGCAACTTGACCTATTATACGGTCACCGTAATTAACAGGGACTGCCATGAAGTTTATTATGCCATTGGTTACTCCGCCAGTAAGACTAATGCCCTGCAATTTATCTAATGAATTAAAAAAGACCCCGGAGGAGCTGTCATAAACAGCATGGAGCAGAGAGCCACGTCCGCTCGCCAAAGCAAATATAGTTTTTAGGCCAGAGTGAACTTCCAGATTATCAAAGAGAGAGGTCGCACTCCACACTACTTGTTGATCATCACCTACCCTCTCAGCAACAAATCCGTGGCTACTGCCAGTAAGATTGCGGGCATAATCAAGTAACTCTTCTGCCACCTGGCCCTCATTACAGCCACACTGCAATATCGATTGTGCCAGCATGGCTAGGCGGCTATTTAGGGCAACCTCCCAATGCAATGCATCTTCAAACAGCTTGCGTCGGCTAATATCTTCAAAACATTCTATCCCGCCAACAATTGCCCCTGTTTCATCGCGCAAATAATCCGCATTTTTACTAATCGTTAAAGTTGAGCCATTCTTGTGTCTTATGGTGCATTCACGGCCTATTATTGGTTCACCATCTGCTTTATCAAATAGGCCACAGCTCTCCTGACATGGTTCTTTAGCAAAGAGAAAACAACTTCTACCAATCATCTCTTGAGATGAGTAACCGGTAAGTAGTTGTGCCCGTTGATTCCAGCTAGTGATAACTTTATTATTATCAACAGTAAAAATAGCACTTGGAACTACCCGTTTTAATAAATCTGAATTCTCGCGCGTATAATTGTGTTTAGCTTTCCATGCAGCTAAATCAGCAATTAAGCCATTACATTCATGCACTAAACCACCTATGGCGCAATCTTGTAACAATCCGCTTGGCAAAGTCTCCTCATCTGCTTGCCGAATTTGGTGCAGTGCATTAGTTAGTTTTTTAACTGGGCGCAGCAACACCTGTCTTATTTTAACCAACAGCAGTAGCGCCAAACAGATGATTGTCACAACAGCACCTGAAACAGAAAATAGTATTATATTTTTTGTGTGTAAATAAGTCTGACGAGGTACAGCTATCTGAGCCACAGCTACTACTTGTTGGTTAAGATCTAATAGGGGGAAATAAGCGCCGAGGTGATTATTATCCAGGGGCTTAGCAGAGACTGAATGGCCGGTAGCAACCTTGGCTAACAGAGGTTCATCATTTGGCGCATAGATAGGACGGATATCTACATCTAATCTAAATTGTCGTGACAGATTATTGCTCAGCACAGTATCCATCGGCCGAGAAAAAATCACAGTCCCATAGGTTTTCCCTAAGCCATCACTCCTTTTTATGGAGCGCACCGCCACCAATTGCAATTTACCATTTTCTCGCCATACTCCCTTTAGTCCATTTTGAGAACTGTTATTAAAGATAGTAAGAACATCATTGAACATAGCTGCATGTGGCGGTCGCTCCAAGCTAGCAACAAGATCATAATTTTTCATATAACGTAAATTGTCTTTTGTATCGTAAATTGCAACAAAATTCAGGTGGTTATCCTCAAGCATTTGGTTCAGATAATTACTACTCAGATAGGTGGTATCGTTGTTTTGCACATAATCAACAGTATCATTCCAATGGGCATAGTCTTTAGTTATACGATCCAAGCTATCTATCTCATGGTCGATTCCAGCTGCGACCCGATGTGCATGATGAGTAGCATTCTCTTTTTCAAGTTCGGCATAGCTAGGCACAATAAAACAGCGATAAGCAACTATTGCGATTGTCAGTGCAGAGACAATGAACAACAATACCAGTAATATAAGGAGCGTATTGATATTAGATTTCCATGCCATACATTTATCACTTCTATAAATTTATTCATTCTGCCATCGTATAGTTCCCGAGTATTTAAACTTGTACCTCAAGTAATGAGCAAAAAAGATACCAATGTTTTAAATAAACAGCAGCACATCTATTAAAAACGGATAAGCAACTATTATTATAAGTGATTTAAATTATGAGCTTTGAAAAATAGCATTGTCAGACTAAAGCAAAAAGGAGATATCGGGGCAGATCACCCAACGATTACCCCACTTGTGGGAGTGGGGAGAAATTAAAATACTGTCGAGCCAATTGCAAAAGTCTCGGTCTCTTGATGGAAAAGACTGCCACTATTAAAGCTTGACCCATTTTTACGAGATAAAAACACTGAAGAGCGACCTGCGAAGCCGTTTTCCCAAATTTCAGGCAGAC
>JAVETC010000011.1:0-72762 GCA_034006225.1 Desulfuromonas sp.
TCTGCCTGAAATTTGGGAAAACGGCTTCGCAGGTCGCTCTTCAGTGTTTTTATCTCGTAAAAATGGGTCAAGCTTTAATAGTGGCAGTCTTTTCCATCAAGAGACCGAGACTTTTGCAATTGGCTCATATATAAGACAATTCCCAGCCTACCCCACAGCACAGTCTGCTTCAGTCGCAAATCACTCCCGCAACAAACGGCACAGCAAACTTGACCACTAGCACAAAACACAGTTATTCAGTTATTAAAAGCTAATGACTCGTCCAAAATTTAACCTCAAGAGAGCACAACTCCCCTATCTCAATTTACCATATTAACCAACTCCTCTTAGCAAGCCCCCAGAGTTTAACTCGATATTTAGCCACAGTTTCACGTGACACCAAGGGGAGCATAATGTTAAGTTTCCTTCTTTTATGTTTGATTATTCTTGCCCCAATTTTATACAAGGAGTTCCACATGTCTGGTTTTTTGATTTTAATCACCATAGCGATCATCAGCACCCTGCTCTACGGACAAGTTCCTGAGCAATTTATCCCCATCATGAATAAAGCCGCCATAGCAGCGCCAACACTATTATTGGTAATCCATGTCGTATCTATCTTTAAGAAGTCTGCGCCAACAAGCCCCGAACCACAACCGGTGGAGGAGCCCGCTCCAGAAGAGCCTAGCGCCGCAGTTAGCCTGAGCCAAGAGGCCAATAGTGATGCTGCAGTGGTGCAGTTCCTCGCACGACTACAGGAGAAGGGTCGATTGCTAGACTTTCTCATGGATGACATTGCCGCATACGACAACGAGTCTGTCGGGGCTGCCGCACGCATTGTGCATCAGGGCTGCTGTGAGGTTTTAGATGAGAGTTTCACCATTGAAACGGTGCATGCCGGTGCCGAGATGGAGACCATCACCCTGGCAGATAATTACGATAGCGCCGCCTACCGCCTCAGTGGCAAAGTACCGGAGAGTGCGCCATTTGAGGGCAACGTATTACATCGCGGTTGGAAGACAACGCGCGTCAATTTACCCAAACTGGTGCTCACTGCCGACAACATTAACAGCGCGCGCAGCATAATAGCACCAGCAGAAGTTGAAATATCCTGAGGTGAGTAGCATGGATATTTCATATGCCATAGGTATAGATCTCGGCACATCTAATTCGGCCCTAGCCCTTACACCGCTTTGCTCGCCAGAGAGCGAGAGCGCGCCGGAAACACTAATTGTGCCCATACTGCAGCTAATCTCCCCCCAAGCAAGCGACACTAAGCAAACTCTGCCGTCAGCACTATATCTGTGCAACGAGCAAGAACAACGTCAGATACCGCACCTGCCTTGGCAGCAGGAACCGGCGGTAAAATTTTGTATTGGCAACTTCGCGCGCAAACACGGAGCCCTACAACCGGACAGACTGGTAACTTCAGCTAAATCCTGGCTATGCACGCCTCATCTTGACCCCAAACAGCCCATTCTCCCGTGGCAATCCACCTTAGAAGAACGCAAGATTTCTCCCTATGCCGCCCAGGTCGAGTTTCTTAGCCACCTGCGCCATGGACTCCTAAACTATCTTGGGCAAAAGGATATTACAACCAAGCTAGAGCAGTGTGCTGTTACTATTACGGTACCAGCCTCTTTTGATGAAGTAGCCAGAGTTCTTACCGCCGAAGCGGCCGAACAGGCTGGCTGGGGAGCAGTCAATTTGCTCGAAGAACAGCAAGCAGCCTTCTACCACTGGTTGGAACAGAGTGGTGACAGTTGGCGAGAGCAGGTCGAGCTCGGTGATATTATCCTCATCTGTGATATTGGTGGTGGTACTGCGGACTTCAGCTTAATCGCCGCAACTGACAACAATGGTGAACTGCAATTGGAACGCATAAGCGTCGGTGACCATATCCTGCTGGGCGGCGATAATATGGATCTGGCATTGGCCTACACCCTCAAAGCCGAGCTAGATGAGCGCGGCAAAAGTATCGACAATGGACAGCTACTGGCCCTAATCCACTCCTGCTGTATTGGCAAAGAGGCGCTGCTAAACGATGCTAGTCTAGACAGATATCCCATCACCATCCCCAGCCGTGGTGCAGGAATCTTTGCGAGATCTCTGTCAACAACCCTGACCAGACAACACATAAACAGCGTAATACTTGAGGGATTTTTCCCGCTCACCACCTTGGAAGACCAGCCCCTTGAGCGACCGCGTTCCGGTCTGCACGAGGCCGGATTAAACTATGCCTACGATCCGGTTCTGAGCAAACACCTGGCCCACTTTTTAGTACGCAGCCGGCTCAACAGCCTCAGTGCAACCAACAGGCAAAAGGGTAATAATGGCGATAAACTTATGCGCCCCACGGCTGTCCTGTTTAATGGGGGAATATTCAAAGCTCAAACGCTGCGCCAGCGCGTCATGCAACTACTACAGGGATTCTGCGCTACGCCGATTCGTGAACTCAGTGTCCCTGATTGCACTCAACAATCGCATCTGGATCTTGCCGTCGCTAAAGGCGCGGCGATCTACACGCGCACCAAAGTGAGCGGTAGAGGAGTTCGCATCAAATCCGGCACCTCTCGTTCCTACTACATCGGCATCGAGAGTTCTCTACCGGCAATTCCCGGCATAATCAGACCGCTGCGTGCCCTGTGTGTCGTCCCGCAAGGGATGGAAGAGGGCAGCGAATACAGCCTAGATGATCTCGAGTTTGGACTTACCACCGGCCAAGCCGTTGAATTCAGCTTCTTCAGCTCCAATCAGCGCTCAGGTGACAGCCTGGGCACCCAGATAGATGATGCCAGTATACTGGATGAGACCGCTAAGCTGGAGATAACCCTCAGCAACGATACCGACGCTGGGCCCCAGACAATACCGGTAAAATTGCATAGTAAAATCACCGAGCTAGGCACCCTAGAGTTATGGATGCAACAGCGTGATACGCAGCAACGATGGAAGATTGAGTTCAATGTCAGAGAACAGTAAAACCACGACAAATAGCCGCTACGCCATTGGTATTGACCTCGGTACCACCAATTGCGCCCTATCTTTTGTAGACTACAAGCAGCCCCACTTAGGTTCGCAGGTACTACCATTAACTCAATGGGATAGCGCTGGAAGCACCGTACAACATGACACCATGCCATCCTTTGCCTACGCGCCAACCAGTGGCGAGTTGCATCGTTTTAGCGCAGACAATAACACCATTCCAGCCCCGCACCACGGATGGATTCCTGGGCTGCATGCACGCAACCAGATGGCCATTAATCCTGGCCGCGTTATCCTCTCTGCCAAGTCGTGGCTATGCCATAACGATATCGACCGCACCAGCGCAATTCTACCTTGGCAATCGCAGGACATCCCCGATGAACTTAAATTATCGCCGGTGCAAGCTAGTGCCACCTATCTGCGCTGGATCAAAGATGTCTGGCAGCAAAGAATGCTTATCGACCACCCCGATGCAGAGTTCGACCATCAGGATATTGTCATCACCGTACCCGCCTCATTTGATGAAGCGGCACAGGAGTTAACCCTCTTAGCCGCGCACCAAGCTGGCTATCCTGACAATTTGCGTCTGATCGAGGAACCACAGGCCGCCTTCTACTTTTGGCTCGGCAAAGACCAACACCTTAGCCAACTCCACACCCTGCTCCAGCAACATGAAAACGCCAGCATAAATATTCTAGTGTGCGATATCGGTGGCGGTACCACCGACCTGAGTTTATTTGCCGCCACTAGTGATAAAAAATCGCTCACCGGATTAACCTTAAAACGCTTAGCCGTCAGCGACCACCTCCTGCTCGGTGGCGACAATATCGACCTAGCTTTAGCCGCCCTCATCGAACACAAACTTACCCAAGGCAAAAAGAGGCTAACGGGACGCCAGTACAATCAGCTGCTAGTTCAGGCCCGCGAGTTAAAAGAGCGTATCCTCGGCAGCGAAGAGGAGATCTCTGACGTAGCAGACGACAGGGAGTTTACCATCACCCTTTCGGGTAGTGGTGCCGGTATGTTTGCCTCCACCATATCAACCGCCATCAGTGCCAGTGAAATTAAGCACTGTGTTGTCGAGGGTTTTTTCCCTCTATGCACTGCCAATGACCGTCCCCAGCAACGTACTGCAGCGCTAAAGGAGTGGGGATTGCCCTACGCTGCCGATTCTGCAGTGTCGCACCACTTAGCGGCATTTTTGAATAATCAGCGTGTTGATGCTGTGCTGTTTAACGGTGGCAGCGTCACCCCACTACTGCTGCGCCAACGTCTGCATCAATTGATATGTAGCTGGCACAGTCAGCACCAGCCCGTAGTCTTGCACAATGAGGCCATCTCCATGGCGGTAGCACGCGGAGCGGCGCGCTATGGGTGGATTGTCAACCAGAATGCAGCAGAGCATAAAATAAGCGGTGGCCACGCCCACGCGCTATATTTAGAGGTAAGTAAAGGCAAGAGACGGCAGGAGAGATCCCTAGTGTGCATACTCCCGCAGGGAATGGAGGCGGGCACAACTATCCGCATAGATAAGGCTGAATTTGATCTGATCGTCAATCAACCGGCACGTTTTCAGTGTTGCTACTCGGTAAGGCGCAAACAGGATCGTGCGGGAGATATTATCGCGTGGAATAAACAGGATTTTCATTTTCTGCCGCCGCTGGAAACCGCCATCCACCTTAAGCAAGGACAGTCCGTGGCCAACAATCGGCTGCGCGTCCGCCTCGAAGCAACCTTAAATGAACTGGGGCTGTTGCAGCTGTACTGCGTCGCCGCACAGGGTGAAGGGCAGTGGCGGCTGGATTTCAACCTGCGCAAAGGGGTAGAACTCAGCTCTGACGCACAAACCACTCCGGCACCAGAGAGCAGGCAGGTCAGCCCAGCGGCAGAGTTATTGCGTGCAGTCTTTGCCAAAAAGAGAGATCCTCAGCTTCCCGAAATTAAGCCGCGCCAGCTGGTCAAACATATTGAACAACAGCTTGGAGCGCGTGACACTTGGGACTCATTAACGCTGCGCGCCATGTGGCCAGAACTTGCCGCAGGCATGACCCGTAAAACTCGCAGCATTGAGCACGAAGCAGCCTGGCTATATCTAGCAGGCTTTACTCTACGCCCCGGCTATGGTGTCCAACTTGATGAATCGAGAGTTGAAGAGCTATGGCGACTATTCAGCCTCGGCGTCTCTTTTCCTAAAGAAAAAAGGGTGCAGAGTCAGTGGTATATTCTGTGGCGCCGTGTAGCTGGAGGGCTCAACAGAGCTCGGCAACTACAACTGTTGGACAAGATCGACCCGATTATTCGCAGCGGCAACACCAGTGTCCCCGAAATTATCTATCTTGCTGGTGCCCTTGAGCGCATTCCAGCGCAAACCAAGGTGGAGCTAGTTCAGCTGTTCACCACAACGCTGCTCAGACAACAATTGCGGCACAAAGCTCCGTACATGTGGGCACTCGGTCGTCTGCTCAGTCGCGCGCCACTGTATGCCGATGCCAGCACCATCATCCATCCGCGCCAAGTGGAGATACTCTTTAATAAAGTACAGGCGTTTGACTGGAGCAGTCCAGAGTGGCGTGGCTTAACGAATTTATTTGCTTTAGCCGCGCGCTGTACCGAACAACGTGATATAGATGTTGCACATCCTGTGCGCCAAGAGATCGGCGCCAAAATGCGCACCGCGAAGTGCCCGATTGACCAGATTCAGCCAGTAGAAAAGTTCGTTGCCATCAGCCACAATGACCGCGAAATACACTTTGGCGAAACGCTGCCTGCCGGTCTGATTCTGGTAAACCACTCCTAAGAGGAAAGCTATCATGACCAGAGAAAATATGAGCCAAACTATTAATTGGCTGGGAACCGAATATAACGTTAAAATTACTTGGGAAAATGAGGACAACGAGATCATCTTCATTCTGTGTCAGATCAACAACAAAGAGGTGGTGCGTTTTTTCCGTAAACGCTGGAAAGATCCTAAGGGCAACAAATATGACCCGAAGGATTTTATTCGCCTGCAAAAATGCTGTTTAGATCACTTTGAGCATCCGCGCTACACTATTGCCGCGATTGCCCCGCTATTCACTATTTTATTGGGTGAAGATATGTAATTGAAGGGCAACTGCGGAATAACAGCATAAGAATATTGCCACAGCAGAATATTAATTATCTGCTGTGGCAATATTGTTTTAGGCATATATCACTCAGGGATATTGGGGATCTTAGTCTGCTCACCGCGGTGATTTTGCAAAAAGTACTCCTGCTCATTTTTACCCTTGATGTAATAGTCAGGCATCAGCGGTATTTTGCCAATATTAGTGGCTACCACATACATTGGCTGCGCCAGTCCTGTAGTGTGACCACGCAGGGCATCACGGATCAATTCAGCGCCTTTTTCAACCGGAGTGCGGAAGTGGTCGATGCCCGGAGCTGCCTCGCAGTAAAAGACATAATAGGGCTTTATGCGTACTGACAACAACTTCTGGTGCAACGCTCTAAAGGTCTCAACATCATCGTTAATTCCTTTAAGTAATACCGCCTGATTACCGACGTTGACACCACAACTCAGCAGATCAAAAACAGCCTTAGCTGTCTCGTCGCTGAGCTCCTTAGGGTGATTGCACTGCGTGTTAATCCAGATCGGCACCTTATGATACCCGCCCAGCACCTTTTTCAGCCCAGCATCTATCCGCTGCGGCAGGACAATCGGTGTACGCGTCCCGAAGCGAATCATCTCAACATGAGGCAGCTCGCGCAGCTTACGGATCATATATTCGATTTGCTCATTGGCCAGCAAAAACGGATCGCCGCCAGTAATTAAAACATCACGCACTTCAGGGTGTTCTGCCAGCCAGCGCAACCCCTCATCAACATTGAAGTCGAGTTTGAGATCACCATCCACCACCAGCTCCTTGCGGAAGCAGTGGCGGCAATAGATCCCGCACACCTGAGTTACAGTAAAGGCTACCCGATCTTTATATTGGCGAGCGATGCTATCAGGGCGCACCTCATCGGTTTCCCGATTCTCCTTCCATAACAGATAATCATCCATGCCGTAGCGATTCTGCTGTTCCAAAGATGACGGAATTACCTGCTTGCGTATTGGGCAATTGGGATCATCACGATCCATCAAGGCGGCAAAGTGCGGAGTCGTGCCCCAGGTAGTACTATTATTTTCCAGAACAGTCCGCTCTTCAGGAGTTAACTGAACATAGTTTTCGAGACGCTCAATGGTGTTGACAAACTGTTTTAGCTGATCTTTCCAATTCATGGGTTATATTCCTTGTAGGTCAATCTACCGAGTGTAGATTTTCGTATAAGTAACGGATTTAAGCTAATGGCTTGTGCCAGACGTTCATACTCTCCAACCCGCCGCTGATCTGGGTGTTATTCACCAGCGTACCCCCAAACTGATAACCGTTTTGGGCAAAGCAGATATTCATGCCATACGATGGCGCACGCGCGATGGTGTAACCAGTTTTGATCTGCAACGGCAACAGTTCTGTTTCCAAATGCTGTAGCAATGCAGAGGCAAATCCATGACCACGCCAGCGCGGGTCTGTGGCAAAATCGGTGAGTTCGGCATTGCCATTATGGTGATCAATCTCGGCTGAGGCTAAAGCCAGCAATTTAGAGTCGGCCCAAATTCCCGCATAGAGAACATTGGTAGCCATGGTAGCTGACAGATATTCTGGATCGTGAATGGGAAAGGGATAGGTGGCAAAGGTCTTCCGGTAGAGCTCTGCCATATCATCACAGTGCTCTGGGCGAGCTAATTGCAAGGCACAGGTATCATGTAGCGCAACTTTTTTGGGCGCGGCAGCTTTTTGTCCAGCCACCGCAATGACCTGCTGCACCAGTTCGGCGGCGCTATCGACCTTGCGCTCATCCGCATAGTAGCGCGCCATAAACAGACCATCTTCACTATCATGACCGGCATCTGCAGCTTGGAACAGATCTGGCACCTGAGCCTCAACACGGTAGCCATTTTCTTCAAACAGCTGTTTTGCACAACTAGGAATTTTTACAAAAGCTTTCGAGTAATTGTGCTCTACAGCTAAATTGCTAATGTTAGGCAAAATTTCCGGCAAGTCTGCCGTATCAAGTTTCATCAGGTAAACGCGGTCATTTTTTTGTCCATGTTGTACCACCGAGCTACCAATTTTTTCTACTACATCGCTACTCATTTCTGCGCTCCATACGTAGGGTATCGGACGGGGTTAGGCTAATGGTTTCGTCACTGTCAGCTAATAACTTCTCGATGCCTGTAGCATCTATCTCTTCCCCCTCGTCCAGAGTCAAATCCAGCTGGCAGTCGCTGCAATTCCGATCGCAGAATTTCTTCTTGTAGCTATCCGGCTCCTGGTAAGTTGCCAGCACCCCCTCATAGTTGCGTAACACCACCTTATTGGTGGAAAGAGAGATCATATAGTTGGGAGTCATAGGAATTTTGCCCCCGCCGCCGGGAGCATCGATGACATAAGTCGGCACGGCAAACCCACTGGTGTGACCAATTAGGCTCTCCATGATCTCTATGCCCTTACCTACCGGAGTACGGAAATGCGACAACCCTTCGGACAGGTCACATTGATAGAGGTAGTAAGGGCGCACGCGGTTAGCCACCAGTTTGTGCACCAGAGATTTGATAATCCGCGGACAGTCGTTAATACCAGCGAGCAAAACCGACTGATTACCCAGCGGAATGCCTGCGTCAGCTAATTTGCGCAGTGCTTTTTTACACGAGCTCGTTATTTCGCGCGGATGGTTGAAGTGGGTGTTCAACCACAACGGCTGATGTTTTTTCAGCATATTCACCAAATCATCAGTGATACGATACGGAAGCACCACCGGCATACGCGAGCCGATACGAATAACCTGAACATGCTCAATCTGGCGCAATTCGGTTAAGATCCAATCTAGGTATGCATCGTTGAGCATTAGTGGATCACCACCGGATAAGAGGACATCGCGTACCTCGGGGGTGGCACGGATATAGTCGATTCCAAGCTGAATTTGCGCGCGATCGGGAATCGAGTTAACATCTCCGACCTTGCGCTTGCGGGTACAGTGCCGACAGTACATACCGCAGACATTGCTGATATGGAACAATACGCGATCAGGATAACGATGGGTTATGTTCGGGACAGGACTGTCGCGATCTTCAGCCAGCGGATCGGCCATATCACATTTGTCAATTTTCAACTCTTGCGGATCAGGAAAAGCCTGACGAAACACCGGATCATTGCGAAAATTACTGCGATCGATAAGAGAGAGATAATATGGGGTAATTGAGAGGGGAAACTTCTTCAGCGTTAACTCTATCTTGCGCCGTTCCGACTCCTTAAAACTAACCCCGAGCAATTTCTCAAATGTTGCAACTTGGGTAATAGAGTGCTTCAGCTGCCACTGCCAATCAGTCCACTTAGACATGGTAACCTGATCTCTATGGCTTAAATGTTCGGCAATTTTCTGTTGTGCACTTGAATAAATACTCATAAGTTTACTACGTTAAATCTCCATTAATCTTCCACACAAAAACAGGTACCCAACGCACATGCCGGTGCAGAAACATAAATAATAAGAATGTATAAAATCAGATTGTGACGCTAATTTGCAGGTTTGGTGCTAGGACCACTTGGTGACAAGACCTTAGGGATAGAGCCCAAAGGGTGCTCATGGTGATTCTCCATGCTAGTGCAAAAGAACATTACTGGACGAATTGTTTTTATCGAAATAGTTTGAACACGAACGATTATGCCAAAAAGGATTGCCACTGTCAAGTAAGGCGCTGGGATTATCTAAAGAGAACTATTTATCTGCTGAGAGTTCGGGGGATATAGAGCCGGTTGCCAACAATGGAGCCGCATCTATATGCCGAGCCTCCATTAGGTCAACAAGCTTTTCTAAGGCAGAGGTAATCGCCACCTGTTCAGCTTCGGGCAACTCCATAAGGGCAGTGGACAAAGTATCTTGCAACAGCGACGGGGCGGCGGCAATCAAGCGCTGTCCCTCCGCAGTTATATAGATATTAACCTGGCGGCGATCTTTGCTATCGCGTTTGCGCTCAACCATATTTTTATCTTCCAAGCGATCGATAATGCCCACAACGGTGCTCGGGCTTAAATGAACTTTCTTGGCAAGATTGGCACTGGTCAGTGGGCTGTGATCTTTTATCGTTAACAGACAGGCCAATTGTGGCCCAGTAACTTTATACTGCGTTGACAAACGGCGCGAATGGATATCAACCGCACGGATAATCCGCCGCAAAGACTGTAAAATACGCAGATCATAACTCGACTGCTCGACTGCGGGAGAGATATCATTATGTTTTTCTGAAGCAAATTCCTGCACAGCGACCTCGTGGTAAAATTTAAAATTGTCACTAGCATTAAAGCACAAATTCTACATAACAAACCCCACCTGCTGGTTCCCAGGCAGGTGAAACTTTAATATATTTTGCGCCGCGAAAACGTTGATCCGAGCACAGTAAAGGTATTCTCGACAATAAACAATGCATATTCATCGGCGGTAAAAACTATCTCTTCCAGCCGCTTAAGTTGAATATTATTTATTACCACCATCAGCACAGTACGTGGCTGTTTTTTATACGCTCCCACTGCTGGCAGCATAGTAGTGCCGATTTTCAGGCTGGCCATAACACTACCGGCAATCTCCTCCGGCCGCTCCGAAACAATAAAGACCATTTTACGCTGATTAAACATTGACATACAGTAATCTACCGCAACGGAACAGACAAATACCGAAATCATTGAAGCGATCACCAGATCATTATCAAAACTAATAAAACTCAGAGAAAACAACACTAGGTTAAAAGAGAAATAGACCTTACCAATACCAATATTGTATTTTTGGTTAAGAATTATCGCAACGACATCGAGACCGCCATTAGAGCCGAGAGAACGCAGTACCATGCCCGCACCAACGCCCAGCAGTACTCCAAAAACCAGCGCTGAATACAGTTGATTGCCAATAGTAAATTGGAAATTTACCAACTGGTAAAATATTGTCAGCGCCAGCATAGCCAAAGCACTATAGCCCAGAAAACGCCGCGAAATCAGTTTATAACCAAGGGCAAACAGGGGAATATTTAGTAGAAGATATAAAATACCTGGGTTGAGCCAGCCAGTCAGATAGAATATCCATGAGGCCACACCAAACAACCCACCGGGAACAAATTCGTGCGGAATAGCTACCGACTTAAGGGCAATCGCCTGTATCAGGGAACCGATAAGAATTAAACCGCTGTTCCAAAAAAGCGAATAAGCAAAGCTGTTCTTTTCTGCTGTCATAACAGTTTCTCCACCCGCCGCCATCAGAGTCAAAGTAGTGCGCTCTGCACCGGCACTGCAAATATGCCGAAGAATGTAGCGGGCAATGCCTGAGGTTAACCTGCGGGTGCTTTTAGGGTAACGCTAATACGCTCGTGACCAAATTCAACGACATCACCGGAATATATTTTTTTCCGTTTTTGCGTTTCAATGTGCCCATTTACTAGAACAAGGCCATCGGCAATAACAACTTTTGCCTCTCCACCACTGGACACTAAACCTTCGAATTTTAGAATCTTATATAATTCGACGGGCTCACAAGATATTTCCACAACTTTCATCTATTTGATCTCCAACACTGGGCAGCAGAAAAAAGAAGTCGCCACATTAACACAGGTAGCAACAATAACAGGCGTGAATAGTGCGCACAAAAGCATAAATTACATCACAGCATCTCAAAGACAGGCGTTGCGCAATGCAATCAGCATCGGGGAAATAGCACAACAGCCTATTAATTATTATTTATTGTGCGAGCCTTTAATTGATTAACAACAGCAACAAGATTATAATTCGATTTACATACTTGCAACAATCCACCAGTAATGTTTTACTTTTCATAAAGATAAAATAATCTGTAGACAACAACAGCTTTATATCATCGTGAGTAGCAAAACGGATGACTCTACCCTCCAAAATCATACTGTCTACAGCAATATTGATTAGCTTAGCGCTGAGCATACCAGCACACGCATTATACGCCCAGCTAACACAAGAACAACTCACGCTGCTAGCAACATTGTTTACCAGCCTAACGTTAGTTGTCTTAGCAATTTGGTTAACACTGCATCGTCTGATGAACAGGAATTTAGACGAGCTTCTACAAATATCATTACACCATCGGCATGAAGAAAGTATCAAGCTTGAGCACAACTATCTGGTCCCCAATAAACTGGCAAACCTAATAAACAGCTTCACGCATATGTCAGAAGAGATAAATAAACGGGAAGCTGAACTGCTGCATAGCAACGAGTTCTCCTCAACTATACTCAACAACATCAGCGACGCAGTCAGTATTATCGACCCCCAAACCTACTCTATTATAGCTGCCAATCCGGCGTTTCTGCAGCTCTACAATCTTAGGCTCAGCGAAGTAATCGGCCGAAAATGCCAAAGCGTGTGTAACTGCCAACACTTGAATCCAAAAAACCACGACCTCTGTCCGGGAGAAAAAGCCGTGGAATCTGGTCTGTTTACCCGCGAGCAGCGCAGCTGTCAGAGCACGGACAAACAGATTATTTGCGAAGTCAACGCCACCCCAATAGTCGACCACAATGGTAGAGTAACGCAAATTATCAGCGTGGCGCACAACATCACCGAATCAATCCATCAGCAACAACAAATTCATCACATGGCTTATCACGATGGTTTGACTGGACTGCCCAATCGGGAACTATTCAAAGACCGCTTAGAACAAGCACTGCTACAAAGCACCCGCAATAACGGCAGTGGAGTCATTGCTTTGGTAGATTTAGATAAATTCAAAGAGGTCAATGACACCTATGGCCATGCTAGCGGTGACGAACTACTGAAAATAACGGCTGAGCGCTTGACGCAAAGTGTCCGTAGCACCGACACCGTAGCTCGCATGAGTGGCGACGAATTCCTGGTCATATTCCGAGAAGTTAGCACCGACGAACAGGCCATAGCTCTCGCCCAACAACTCCTAAACGCGTTAACCCGCCCAATTCCCCTAACAACTGGCGATGTAACCATTGCCGCGAGTGTTGGCCTGTGCTGTTTTCCCAAGCACGGCACCAGCGTGGATGAATTGCTTAAATGTGCCGATAGTGCAATGTATAGCGCCAAAAAATGTGGGCACAACACTGTCCACCTCACCAGCTAACACCATTTACCAAATCACTATCAAGGCCACATATTACCCACTAAGACCAGAATGCCACTGCGCCAGCTAGCGCTATGCACTATAGCTGAGTGTTTGTTACAGTAGGCACACTAACCATTGCTGCCTGCCTCGGCTTGGCGCGTTTTGCCTTTGGCATGCTGTACCCTCCATGCGCGAAGCGTTGAGCATCTCTTATGATAAAATAGGGTTGCTGGACACCGCGAACTTTTGTAGTTATCTAGTAGTGGTAGGACTGCACCAATATCCCCTTGATGGCATTAGTACCCTAGCGGTTCCGTCGTGACCGCCGCAGTGGAGGTTTCTCCCTCACCCCAGCGCTTACACTAATTCTGTCGACACTGCACCCGCAGCAGGAAAGGCGGCGATACGCCATGGTTAACCTAGACAAGTTCAAGCTCTTTGACAGTCATTGTCACATTATCGACAAACGCTTTCCATTAGTGGAAAACCAGGGTTATCTACCCGACTATTTCTCCATTGCAGATTATCAGCACCGCACCCAGCACTATAACGTCTGTGGTGGGGCCATTGTCTCTGGGTCATTCCAAGCCTTTGATCAAACATACCTGCTAACCGCGCTTCAGCAGCTGCGCCAAATTACACCGAACTTTGTCGGCGTGACTCAGCTACCGCCAAAAGTAACTGATCAGCGCCTCGTAGAGCTGAATGCCGCGGGGGTACGTGCGCTCAGATTTAATTTAAAACGTGGTGGCTATGCAGACATTAGCTCTCTACAGCACTTTGCCGCGCGCGTCTATGATGTGGTGGGCTGGCATGTTGAATTATACATTGATACCAACGACCTTCCGCAGCTGCACCAGACGCTAGCCTCTCTGCCCGCGGTGAGCATTGACCATCTTGGACTTTCTAAGAGTGGTTTTTCGCACCTGCTGGCGCTGGTTGAACAAGGGGCAATGGTCAAAGCTACAGGATTTGGTCGGGTAGATTTTGAGGTAACAGCGGCGCTGCAACAGATCTGCGCTGTAAACCCGGCGGCCCTGATGTTTGGCACTGACCTGCCATCTACCCGAGCAGCACGCGCCTATGCTGATGAAGATTTTTTGCTGGTTATTGCGGCCTTGGGGGATGTACTGGCGCAACAAGTATTTTACGCCAACGCCATCAATTTTTATAAGCCTTAGCAGCAACCCTTGATGCAAACAGGCAGCAATTCAATCTTGCGGATAATCGACCAGAGTTCCATCGGCAGCACGCAGCTTAGCCTGCTTCCCTAAACTGCGTATATAGGCTGGAGTAATTGGCACCTTGCCATGTCCACCGGGCAGATCAACAATATAAGTTGGTACCGCTAGACCGGACAGTGGTCCGCGCAACTTATCCATAATCTCTATGCCGGTTTCCAAACTGGTACGAAAATGCGCGGTACCGCAGGTCAAATCCATCTGATGCAGATAGTAGGGCCGAACGCACAGGCGGTGCAGTTTATGAAACAGCTCATGGAGAATAGTCGCATCATCGTTTATGCCACGCAACAATACTGTCTGGTTGATCACAGGCACCCCAGCACGCACCAAACTTGTACATGCTTCAATAGAAGCTGGGCAGAGTTCGGCGGGATGATTGAAATGGGTAAGAAAATATAGTGGCTGATAGCTGCTCAATAGAGAACATAGTGCTGGAGTAATGCGCGCGGGCAACACCACTGGGGCGCGGCTGCCAATGCGCACCACCTCAACATGAGGTATGCGGCGCAACCGTTCCAAAATATCGCATAACAAGTTATCCGACATGGTGAGTGGGTCACCACCAGAGAGAATAACTTCATTCACCTGTGGATGCTCGGTAATATATTCCAGCCCCTTAATTACATCCCCCAAAGATACCGCCATATCCTGACAGCCAACTTTACGCTTACGCGTACAGAACCGACAATAACTGAAACAACTACCGGCAACCAGCAACAGGACCCGGTGCGGATAGCGATGTACCAGATGTGGCACCGGCGACAACGCCTCCTCATTAAGCGGATCGCTATACATAGCACTATCTGCTGCTAACTCGCGCAAACTGGGAATGAATTGCTGTGCTATTGGGTCGCCACTATGGGATATCAATTTAAGACTATGCGTGGTGATACGCATGGGGTAGCGCGTTCCGACCAGAGCTAAATCCGCGCCATTAAGGTCAAACTGAGCCGCCAACTGACGTGGGTCAGTTAGGGCTTGCCTATGCTGTTGCTGCCAATCTTCTATCAAGTTCCCCCCTCATCTTAATCTTTTGCAGTAGCAACTGGCACTGCCAGCACAACAAACAGGTAGCTAGACAATCCTAGCAGGGCCAGGCTACGCAGCAACGCCACTCCCACCGAAGACCACGCTCCAGCTGCCGCCCCAAAACAACCACAGTCAATGGAGAGACCACGCAGTGCTGCCGTCAGCAACGCGACACAAAACATGCTGTACATCAACACTGACAACAGTGCCGCAGAGCGCACCCAGCGTCCACTACAGAGCAGCAACCCTGTGTATATTTCCGCATAGGGTAAAGTGCTAGCCAGCACCATATTACCCAACTCGGGCAGCATGGCATAACGGCCAATAGCTGTTGCAAATGTGGCAACATCCAGCGCTTTAGTACTCCCAGCATAGAGGAAAATAGCGCCCAGGACCCAGCGAATTGCTATTACTCCATAACGCTGCATTAGCGTTCTCCCCCCTCTTTCACAGTGTTATCCAGCTGACGCTGTGAGCCTGTAACCCAAGGTTGTTGCTGCTGCCATTCGGTAAATCCAGCATCATACAGATACACCCGTTTAAATCCGCTAACAAATAGCTGTTCACCCATAGTAAACGCATCGGAACAGGATATGGAACTACAGTAGACCAGTACTTCGGTGCGCCGCACGCAACAATCAACAAGAGCTTGCAAGCGTTGCTGGTCGCCGATAGGGACAGAATAAGCGCCAGCTATATGCCCAGCGCTGTAGTTGTCAAAGGCGCGGGCATCGACAAGCAATTTCCCCTCTTGCTGCCAAGTGCGCACAAAAGGCAACTCAACTGGGATAGGCGCGTAATCTTCAGCTGCCTGAACAGGCACCTTATGCAGCAGCGCAAATATTTGCCCACTATTGACAGCTAAACCACTAAACACTGCCAGTATGACAACAACTAGCGCACGTAAGAGAACTAATCTCATCTTCGACACCTATTTTTAGATCACTAAGCGGGAAAACTAAACCTTTTGCTGCCGTATGGTAACAAAGCCCCGGCACGATTACAATCTGAGTCATCCCACTTGATAGACCAGCGCTAAGGACTCACTACTCTCAGCTTGGACTAACGCGGTATAGCGTGATATATTGCCCCAACAAACTCTGGTCTCCACGCACACTTACTAAACCTAGGAGGAGCTTCATGCAACACTTTGCCTTAACAATTATTGGTCGTGACCGCCCCGGCATTGTTTCCAGCACCGCCGAAATCATCTATAAACTGGGATGCAACATTGCCGATTCAAGCAACAATATCCTCGGTGGTCAATTTGCCATGATTCTCATCTTATCGCATCCGCAAATTACTGATGCTGAGCAGCTGGCCAAGGAGTTCAGTGCCCTTGAGGATCAGGGGCTATCAGTCTTTGTGCGCGCGCTAAAACCTGGCGGAGAGCAGCGCCCAGACATGCCTGGCGAAGTCTGCATGATCTCCGTATATGGCTCCGACAAAGCTGGTATTGTCTATCAGGTAGCTAAGGTGCTCAGCGACAACAATATCAATATTGTCGATCTGAATACTAAATTGATCGGCACTAAGGAACGTCCAGTATATGTGATGATTTGTGAAACAGTTTTACCTGCAGAGTTACCCGTCGCAGGGCTCAAAAAATTAATGGACACACTTAAACAACAACTTAAAGTTGATATTTCAGTGCGGACTGTGACCCCAGTGGAGCTATAAATCATGGCAGTACAGGAAGTTTTGGTCTATCCGGATCCTCGTCTCAAACAGCTATGCGACTCGGCAGATATCACCAGCGAAATAACCACTAATTTAATAACCGATCTCATAGAAACCATGTATGAATCTGGGCACTCAGTCGGCATAGCGGCACCACAGATTGGCGTATGCCTGCGCGTGGCCGTGGTAGATGTTTCCAACAATAAATTGGGGAAAAAACACAATCACGGTTTGCTGGTATTGATCAACCCAGAAATCATTGAATCTAGCGGCAGCAAAACCATGCGTGAAGGTTGCATGAGTGTGCCCGACTATACCGGCAATGTCGAACGAGCGCGAGAGATCGTGGTGCAGTTTACTGACAAAGAGGGAGTTAATCAGGTGCTGCGCTGCAAAGGCTTTGAGGCTGTAGCCATTCAGCACGAGCTCGACCACCTACTAGGGCTACTGTTTTTGGATAGGGTTAGCAACCCCGGAACGGATATTTTCAAACGTAAATAACCGCTCCGGTTATTTGTTTACTATTTAGCGCTATAGCCAAGCAACAGGAGTAGGGACGTTGCATGCAACGTCCCTACTCCTGTAATCCACCTCGACCCTGTGCTGAATTATTACCTGCTTTGCAAATATTCCACCAGCAAACGCACACCAAATCCGGTAGCACCACTTGGTTGCCCCGGCTTGCCCTTCTCTTCCCAAGCGGTGCCAGCGATATCGAGGTGTGCCCAAGGGGTTTGGCCGACGAATTTCTGCAAAAAAGCCGCAGCGGTGATCGTGCCAGCTGGTCGTCCACCGATATTTTTCATATCCGCGACCTGACTCTTGATCTGCTCGGCATACTCTGCAAACAGCGGCAATTGCCACAGCCGCTCACCTGTCGCCTCGCCCGCCTGACATAATGCTTGAGCCAAGGAGTCATCATTGCCCAGCACTGCGCTAGTATGGTGTCCCAGCGCCAAAATGCAGGCACCAGTCAAGGTGGCTAGATCAATGATCTGCGCTGGGCTCTTCTTTCCTACCCAAGCCAGAGCATCAGCCAAAATCAAGCGCCCTTCGGCATCAGTATTTAGAATTTCGATGGTTTGCCCAGACAATGAGGTCACAATGTCACCAGGACGTGTGGCACTTCCTGAAGGCATATTCTCCACTGCCGGCACCACGCCGATAACATTGATCGGCAACTGAAGTTGCGCGATGATGGACATTGTGGCCAGCACAGCTGCCCCACCAGCCATATCCATCTTCATCTGGTCCATCCCTTCACCCGGCTTCAAGGAGATACCACCGCTATCGAAGGTGACCCCCTTCCCAACCAGGGCGATGGGCGCACTATCATCACCAGCACCCTTATACTCCAGCACTATCAGACGCGGCTCACAGATGCTCCCCTTGGCCACAGCGAGCAACGCACCGAAACCTTGGCGTTCCAATTCAGCCGGGCCCAGTAGCGTGCAGGTTAGCTGGTAATCTTGCGCAAGCTGCCACGCAGTCTGGGCTAAATAAATTGGAGTTTTCACGTTGCTGGGTTCATTAACCAGATCACGTGCCAAGCATACCCCGGTGCTGACAATCTGCCGCTGATTTAGGCGCTGCTGCAGCACCGGCAAAACATTGACAGCAATCGCACCAAAAGCACAGCAGAGTTCAATGTCTGCAGCATTGCTGCAAGCCGCGGTAGGATCAGCGCTCTTATAACGTTCAAAGCGATATAGCTCGAGCAAGGCACCATCAAACAAGCAATCGGCAACATCGACAACAGTATCAGCACAAAACAGATGCAGATCGAACACCCAACTGCTTAGCTGGCGCTGACGTAGCTGTTGCACGGCTAAGGATGCGGCAGCACGATAGACGCGCTTAGTTATCTTGTCCTCATCACCAAGCCCCACCAGCATCAGCCGCGGTGGGTTGCCAGCGGCATGTAACATCAGTGTCTGCTCAGACTTGGCACTAAATTCACCATCCGCCATTAGCGCGGACAGCATTCCATCATCGGACCATGGTGACAAACTAAGCGCTAAATCAGGCCACTGTTGCGCGCTAACCATTATTACTCTACACGCCACATCCTGCTGCATTGTGGCACTACAGGAATAAGTTACTTTCATAGCCATATCTACAAGTCCTTATCAACAATGTTCGCGAGTTTTGTTAAAAACAACGTTCGGCCACTGCTCTATAGTGTGCTGCAAACGCCATTCACTTGAGGCCAAATAGGCCAAATTTCCTTCAGCATCGTAGGAGAGGTTGGAACGATTTTTCTTTTCAAACTCCTCCAAGTGCTTTTTGTTGGCACAAGCAATCCAGCGTGCCGTGGCATAGTCTACCGGTTCATACACGGCGTCAACACTGTATTCAGCGCGCAGACGCGACATAATCACATCAAACTGCAATACCCCGACCGCGCCCAAAATATAGTCGTTACCACTCAAGGGACGAAACAGCTGCACCGCGCCCTCTTCCGCCAACTGCTTCAATCCCTTATCCAGCTGTTTGGTTTTTAGCGGATTTTTCAGGCGCACGCGGCGGAAATTTTCTGGCGCAAAGCTGGGAATCCCAACAAACTTCAACACCTCTTTAGTAGTAAAAGTATCGCCAATTTTTATGGTGCCGTGGTTATGTACTCCGATAATATCCCCAGCATAGGCATCCTCGACATGGCTGCGATCCTGCGCCATAAATATTGTCGCGTTGGATACCGTAATCTCTTTACCGATACGGTGATGGTGCAGTTTCATGCCGCGCTCGAAGTGCCCAGAGCAGATGCGCATAAATGCTATACGGTCGCGGTGGGCTGGATCCATATTGGCCTGAATCTTAAACACAAAACCACTAAAATCCTCTTCATAGGGGGAGACCGCGCGAGTTGTAGTTTGGCGCACTATCGGCGATGGTGCCAACTCGACAAAAGCATCCAACATCTCCTGCACGCCAAAATTGTTCACCGCACTACCAAAGAAAACCGGAGTTTGATTGCCACGCAGGTAATCTTCAAGATTGAAAGGATTTGCCGCACCATCAAGCAATTCAATATCTTCGCGCAACTCATCGGCCTGAGAACCTAAGAGTTCATCTAAACGCGGATCGCTCAGATCTTCGATAACCATACCGGAGCTGACACGTTCACTATTAGAGGCTGAAAACAGGTGTAACTGTTTTTTAAATAGGTTATATGTCCCCTTAAAGCGTTTGCCCATACCAATTGGCCAGGTCAACGGAGCGCACTCAATCTGCAAGGTCTCTTCAATATCGGACAGGATATCCAGCGGCGCCAGACCTTCACGGTCTAACTTATTAACGAAAGTTATGATCGGAGTATTGCGCATGCGGCACACTTCCATCAACTTCCGCGTCTGTGTTTCTACCCCTTTAGCACTGTCAATCACCATCAATGCACTGTCAACTGCAGTCAACACACGGTAAGTGTCTTCAGAAAAATCCTGGTGCCCTGGGGTGTCCAACAAGTTAATCTCGTAATTGTGATAGTTAAACTTCATCACTGAAGAGGTAACTGAGATACCACGCTCTTGCTCCATCGCCATCCAGTCACTGGTGGCATGGCGCGTGGATTTACGCGCCTTGACCGCCCCAGCCATCTGAATGGCCCCACCATAAAGCAACAACTTTTCGGTTAACGTAGTTTTCCCAGCATCTGGATGGCTGATAATGCCGAAGGTACGCCTTTTCTCCACTTCGTTTTGGTAGTATTTTTGCATTTTTTATATAATCCTCAGCCGTTAATCACATATTTATGGTAAAAGAGTTATCTTGTAGAATTAATATTACCATTAAACCACTACTTGATGCGGGCAAAATAACGCAACCGCCCGCTACGGTCAACAGTTTCAACCATACATACAGCGCCATGTAGTTTATTCACGGCACCGATAAACTCATTAAATTAAATCTATTTAGCAGTCAGAACCAATAAAACCTCCTAGAAAGAGAGTCCGCATGTTTAAATCACTGAAAATTGGGAAAAAACTGTTTCTTTCATTTTTGTGTTTGCTGATATTGACTATTATTGTCGGCACCATTGGCAGATCAGGAATGAGTAGCATTAACAGGAGCATGCAACATCTGGAGATGATTCACGATGTCTCGTCTAGTTTTACCAGCGCAAGAGTTAACGAAAAGAGTTACAGCCTGACAGAAGAGGCGACAACAGCCGCACAGGTACGTACTGACTTGCAGCACCTAACCCAAGTTGCCCAGACACTAAACAGCGAATTAAAAGGTTCTACAGCACAGACACTCATTAGTGAAGTAAACCAACAGGCAACTGCCTACGGGAAGGCGTTTGAGCGTTATGTACAAATTAGTAACGAACGCCAAACCGGCATGGAAGATATGAAAACTGCTTCGAATGCTGCTTTCAAAGCGTTGCTAGAATTACAGAGTGCCCTTAAACTTTTGGTTGAAGATATACGTGACAACGGCGACAGTTATGCAGACGCAGAAGAGTACCAAGATGCGTTAACCGATGCTATGGACCAACTTGAATCAATTCGGAGTATCAATTTATTCTTTCTCGTTGCGCGCAAATACGAGAAAGAGCTCATTATCACTAAAGAAGAAAAATTTGCTGCCCTTACCCGCAACACCATCAGTAACATTTTGGAACAAGCAAGTGAATTAGCCTATAACCTAGATGATGATGAAGCAATAGACCAAGTAAAAACTGCCTCACAAAAAATCACTGATTATCTCGGCAGTTTTAACACTTATGCCACCCTGATGACTGAGCAACAACAACTCAGCGCAGCAATGCAGCTAGCGGCAAATAAAGCTAAACAAGTCTGTGATGCTACGCTATCAGCGATAACTACCAGCAGCGCCCAGAATGTATCCGCAGCCAATAAATCGCTTATAGCTATAATCTTGGTGGCTATAATTTTTGGTATTTTGTTCGCGTTGCGCATCGCCAGCAGTATTGCCAAACCGCTTAAAGAAACTGTAGCTATGATAGATGCAATCGAGCACGGCCACCTAACGCAGCGGCTAAAACTCGACCGCCAAGACGAAATAGGTCAACTTGCTGCAAGCATGGATAGGTTTGCCGACAGCCTACAAAACGAAGTTGTGCAGCCTTTGACCTCCTTAGCGGCGGGCAACCTCACTTTTGAAATAAAACCCCATGATGACCAAGACACTTTACGCCACGCTCTGAAAAAGCTGGGTGACGACCTAAACGACATCATGCTAGAGGTGCAAGTAGCTGGAGAGCAGATTGATTCCGGCTCCAATCAGGTATCAGACTCCAGCCAATCTCTGTCACAAGGTGCTATAGAGCAAGCTAGTTCGTTAGAGGAAATCAGCAGTTCGCTGCACGATGTCGCCGATCAAACTCGGCAAAATGCATCAGACGCCGATGAAGCCAGCAAAATGACCACCCAAATGCAAATAGATGCCCAGCAAGGCAATCAACAGATGCAGCAGCTGAGCTCAGCTATGACAGATATTACAGAATCTAGTCATAATATCTCGAAAATAATCAAAGTTATTGATGAGATAGCCTTTCAAACTAACCTGCTCGCGCTAAATGCCGCCGTAGAGGCTGCACGTGCCGGTCAACACGGAAAAGGCTTTGCTGTCGTTGCCGAAGAGGTGCGCAACCTTGCAGCCCGTAGCGCCAAAGCGGCACAAGAGACCACCAACCTGATTGAAGGTTCCGTAACCAAGGCCAACGCTGGTTCACAGATAGCCAAAAGTACCGCATCGTCGTTAGAAAAAATTGTTAGCGGTGTTGCCAAAGCATCGACATTAGTCGCCGAGATTGCCAAGGCCAGCAATGAGCAGGCTCAGGGAATTGCTCAAATATCCATGGGGGTCACACAAATCGATGACATCACCCAGCAAAATACTACAGTAGCTCAAGAATCTGCGGCAGCGTCTGAAGAGTTGCGCAGCCAAGCAGACATTCTGCAACATCTGTTACACCGCTTTCAATTACGCCATGGTTCTGTAGCCGGCAACAAAACAATGCAAACCTTCAAGCAAGACAGTGCCGCGACGACTCATAATCAACCAAAACTTAGCGCAGCACCCAGCAATATTGACAGTGGCGACAACTGGGGCGGACAAAGCACAAACAGCACCCCTTGCATAAGCTTAGACGACGACGATTTCGGCAAATTTTAGCTGCCCTTAAACAACAAACGCCCCACAGTGACAACACTGTGGGGCGTTTGATCTAAGCATTAAATAGACTATTTAGCTGCGATAAATTCCACGGCCTGTTGCGCTGTTTTATTGGCGTTACTAACGCAGTCATTCAATCCAATACCATCATAGGCATTCCCCGTTAAAAACAGCCCGGGCAAACTGCTCAATTCACTGCGCACCTGCTTAACCAGACTACCATGCCCACGCACATACTGTGGGATAGCATATTGGTGGCGATATATACGCACAAATTCTGGAGAAACCTTAATTCCCATAATTCTCTCTAGATCCGCCTGTACCAGAATCTGCACTTGGTCATCAGTAAGATCGGCAACCTGCGGACGCGTAGCTCCACCCATCATCGAGCGCAGCATCACCTTGCCTTGCGGTGCCCGCCCAGCAAAGATACTCGAATCCCATAACGTACCTAATACTGAGCACCCCTCCTGCCGCGGAATCAAATAACCAAAGCCCTCCAGATCACACTGCAACTGTTCGCGCGCATAGCCCAAGCAGACAACATTCATAGGGGCATAGGGTATCTTAGCCAACAACTGACCAGCCTCTGGTCTAAGCTTAGTTATCATCGCAGCCAACGCATTCGCGGGAGCCGCACTGATGACAACATCAGCATCGAGAACGCTGCCATCGCTTAAGCCAAGGACATAGTCGTCATAATACTCAATGCTATCCACCCCGAGACCGGAACGAATTTCACCGTTAATTGCTTGAGTTAAAGAGTCGGTCAACTGCTGAATACCACCAGTAAATGAGGTGAGGACACCACCAGGGCCAGCTGCGCTTGCAACCTGTTTACCTGCTTTGCGTTCAGCCCGTTTCTGGCGCGCCATCTTAATCATGGCTTTAAGCAAGCCGCCATATTGCTGTTCCAACTCGACAATACGCGGGAAACAACTTTTAACGCTCATGGTTTCCGGATCGCCGGCAAAAATACCCCCAGCCATAGGCGCGATTAACTTATCCAGAGCCTCGGCACCCAACCGCCGCCGACCAAACTCAGCCAGAGTTTCATCACTGCCATCATTTTTTGCCCCGACAAACAATTCACCCACTAAGCGCAATTTACCTGGCCAGCTGAGTAGATTTGAGGCAAAAAATTGCGCCCCATTTTCCGGTAGCTTATGGAGTTTATTGGCACTAAAGATAAAGCGTTTACGCGCATTATCATCTGAGCGTAGCAGTTCACTACTTATATCCAGCGCTTTACATAACTCTAAAGTGGCCGGTTTATTATCGAGAAAACCATTAGGCCCCCACTCACACAGGTAACCATCCTCGTGGCGACTCCAGATTTTTCCTCCGCAACGCTGCTGCTTCTCAAGCACCGTAACCTGAACATCCAAATTTATCGCCCGCGCCTGTTGTTCCACAGCATAAGCGGTAGCTAAACCAGAGACCCCAGCACCAATAACAACAATCTTCTTCATTAAGTAGGCTCCTTACTCACCTTGACCAACTAGCAACATTTGCGCTTAATATAGCATCTTTTTGCCAGAAAATAGGTTAAATTATCCGCGCCCTACCCTTGACCTAGAGCAGTCGCAGACTTATATTGATTATCCCTGCTTATGGTTAAGACAGGTGGGTAACACAACAACAGGAGCAATCATGGCTAAAGACTACTACGCAACTCTAGGTATTGACAAGTCCGCCACCACCGCGGAGATAAAAAAAGCATATCGCAAGCTGGCGATAAAATACCATCCGGACAAAAATGCAGGTGACAAAGCAGCTGAAGAGCGTTTTAAAGAGATTAGTGAGGCCTACGCAGTTCTCAGCGATACTGAGAAAAAACAGCAGTATGACCAATTTGGCGACGCCGGATTCCACCAAAAATACTCACAGGAGGATATCTTCCGTGGCGCCGATTTTGGCGATATATTTCGCGAGTTTGGTGGCGGTGAAGACATCTTTAGCCAACTTTTCGGCGGACGCGGCGGTCGGGCAACTCACAACCAAACCTTCCACCAACGCCGCCCTCGGCCAGCAAAAGGCCAGGATTATATAATGCGCATCAACATTCCGCTGCGTCAGGCCGTTGCTGGCGGCGAGCGGATGATTCACTATAAACACAACAGCCATGACGAACAGATCCAAGTCCGCATACCTGCAGGGATAGAGACTGGGCAAAAATTGCGCATCGCCGGTAAAGGTGGCCCCAGCCAGAGCGGCGGCCCAGCCGGAGATCTACTGCTCGAGGTTAGTGTCGATAAAGATCCAGTTTTCACCAGAGAGGGCAATAATCTGCAGGTGCAGGTCAACGTACCCTATAGTGGTATGTGCCTCGGCACCAGTGCACCAGTGCCAACGCTGGAAGGGGAGAAGCGTATCAAGGTGCCAGCAGGAACGGCCAATGGATGCAAAATCCGCCTCAAAGGCCACGGAGTACCAGCACATGGCAAACACTCCGCTGGAGATCTATACGCTCAGATTATGGTTGTAATACCAAAACAGCTCAGCGCTGAGCAGAAGAAACTAATAGAGCAGTTGCACCAACTAGAACTGTAAACCTGGATACCGCTGAAGCAGCCAAGCTACACATTTTTGCGCGCAAAACGATTTTTATCCTGCGCTTTCATGTAGGCTTCTTCGGCGGATATCAACTCCTGCTGCAGATAATCGGCCAGTACGTCATCCATCATCTGCATACCTTGGCGCTTACCACCTTGAATTATATTGCGAATATTGCTAATATTGTTTTCGCGAATACTCGCCGCCAGTCCTGGTGTACCGATTAAAATCTCGTTGGCCGCAATGCGCCCACCACCCTGTTTTTTTAACAACAACTGCGCACAAATACCGCGCAACGAATCGGCCAGCATAGTACGCGCCATCCCCTGCTGGTCAGCGGGAAAAACATCGATAATCCGATCTATAGTCTTCACCGCCGAGTTGGTATGTAGCGTCCCAAATACCAAGGTGCCCATCGAGGCCGCCGACAACGCCAGTGAGATGGTCTCATAATCGCGCATCTCGCCAACCAAGATAACATCGCAATCCTGCCGACAGGCGGTGTGCAACCCATCCCCAAAAGAGCACACATCATTGCCCACCTCACGCTGGCAGAACACGCTGTGCTTGTTGGGATGAACAAACTCGATGGGTTCTTCGATAGTTAATACATATCTGGAATAGTTATCGTTAATATAATCGATAATAGCCGCCAGCGTGGTTGACTTACCACTACCTGTGGGGCCAGTTACCAATACCAAGCCAGAGCGTAGCGCAGCAAAAGATTTTAGCACCTCCGGCAAGCCCAGATCAGCTAAAGTAAGAATTTTAGTGGGAATAACGCGAAAAACTGCCGCCATACCATGCAGTTGCCCATAATAGTTAGCGCGAAAGCGAGCATGGGCATCTTTTTCATAGGCAAAGTCGAGATCGTGGCGTTCGAGAAACTCGACCCAACGCTCGGGGACACAGATCTCTTTCAGATAGGCCACCATCTCCTCTTCTTCGACTGCCGCCTCACCAGCAAGGGCGACCATACGCCCATGTTCCCTTATTTTCGGGGGCTGTCCCTGCAGCAGGTGCATATCAGAAGCACCGTGCTCGAGCATAAGATCAAACAGTCTGTCTATTTTTGCCATCAGCAACCTCCACACCAGTGCCAAATGCTGGCGAATAAGCTATTAAAATCAGCCAGAGTCCAGCGGCTATAAGTTACTCCGCAGCGGGAATGAGTTCGGGTTGATATTGCTTAAAGGGCGACTTGTTCGCCGCTTCAAACCAGGCTTCAACCCCATCTATAACCTGCTCATCAACAAGTTTCTGCAGCGAATCTTCCAATTGACACATCCCCTTATCACGGTTTATCTGCATCATGGTCGGGAGCTGGAACATACGATTTTCACGGATCAGGTTACCGATCGCAGTATTATTAAACAAAATTTCCAGCGCCAGCGCACGCCCAGATCCCTCACTGCGCGGAATCAAGCGTTGACAAATAATACCGCGAATTGATTCGCTGATCATGGAGCGAATTTGTCCCTGTTGATCGGCAGGGAAAAAATCGAGAATCCGGCTAATAGTTTGAGCGGCACCAGTGGTATGCAACGAGGCAAACACTAGATGCCCGGTTTCAGCTGCAGATATGGCTAGAGTAGCGGTCTCGCGATCGCGTAATTCGCCAATCATTATCACATCAGGATCTTCACGTAGGGCAGCGCGCAGAGCCGCAGAGAAGCTGGCGGTATGCGTTCCAACTTGGCGCTGACTGATATGCGATTGCGCCGGTTGAAATACATACTCAATAGGATCTTCCATGGTGATGATATGCTCATCGCGATTTTGATTTATCAACTCAATCATCGCCGCCATGGTAGTAGTTTTACCGCAGCCACTTGGCCCCGCCACCAGCACCAGACCCTGATTATATTCGGTCAGCTGTTTTAGTTTTTCGGGCAGTTGCAACTGATCAAAGCTTGGCACCTGTTGATCCACAATACGAAAGGAGCCATCCCAGCCGCGGCTTTGGCGTGCAAAACAGCTTCGATACCGCCCCAACCCAGCCACCTGGCAACAGGTATCCAAAGAGAACTGTTCACACAACTGCTCCTTTTGTGTACCATCCAGCACAGCAAACAGAAGAGTCTCGGCCTCCTGAGCAGTAAAGGGTTGCCGTTGCAGTTGGCGCAATTGACCATCAATACGCAGCAGTGGTGGCGCACCAGAATTAATATGCAGATCTGAGGCACCAGCTTGACGCGCATAGGTCAGATATTGTTCTAAAGTGGTAAAAGTGGAAAATTCTGAAGGTGGTACTACCGCAGATGTTGGTGCCGCGACCGGTGGCGTAACTGACTCAGTAGCGGACGGGTGCTGTGGGTCGGCGCTGCGCAGAGGCTGGTCTACGAAGACGGCTTTACTCTTGTGCGTCTCGTTATACTTCTGGCGTATTTTTTCAGTCTGCCCCTCTTTTAACGCTCCAGCACGCACCAGCAGATCGCTCAACTCCAATTCGGGATGTCTGAGCAGGTAATCTTTCGCCTGCTGAAGCAATTCGCCAGTGGCTAACTTGTTGTGCAACACCACCTTTTCCACAAACTTATCGAATTCAGTCACGACCAACTCCTATGGTTTCCAGTTAGCACCCACCAGCTTCTGCTCCGAAAAACTGCTCCGTGGCAAGCGGCCCTAGACAACAGCAAACATGGCATAAGCAACTATTCTAGATCTAAATCTAGGCTCATATCGTCATGCTCAGCTGCTATTTCCCGCTGTTGCTGTACCAACCAGGTACCCAGGCTACCCATATCACTGACGTCACAATTAACCTCTTCGGCAGGAAGAATAATCTCTATCTCATCGCGGCTTACATTGATAAATCCGGCTTGCAGCAGGTTATTACCACTTTGCCGCTCCCATACCTGAGCTGCAGCAACTGCGATGAATTGGCGTGCTTCACATACCATATCTGTCAGCCGAGTCCCTTTTTTTACATACACCCTACCTACAACCCGATAGTTATGCGTTAGGATGACGACTTTCATCATGGTATTTGGTTCGCGCCCGACACTCAAACTCATCTTTACCCTCCTGCTATTTCTATTTACCTGTTACCGTTGAGCGGCCATTAAAGAAACTAGCACTACTCAAAAAAAGTTAAATTGTGGGTGCTGATTATAGCGCGTGCTGCGCCAGTTCGTATAGTGCTTTAATAAATAAAGGGTTATCATTCAACGCCGGCGCACGCCCGAACCATGGCACATTATTGGCCACAGCATAGTCTCGAAACTCAACATCAACCTCTTCTAAGGTTTCAATATGGTCGGAGACAAAGGACACCGGCACCACCAATAGCGACCGCTGCGCCCTACCTGCAGCCGCGATAAGTTCACGCGTATCTGGTTCCATCCATTTTACTGGGCCACTACGACTCTGGTAGCCGATCTGGTAAGCATAGTCGCCCACACGTGCCATCACTCCGGCAATAGTTTCATCAACATGCTCTTTATACGGATCTCCGCGCTCAATAAATTTTTGCGGCAAGGCGTGGGCAGAGAATAAAATAGACACCCGTTCACGCTCAGTATCTGGCATAGACACGAGCCCCACACGCACACATTCAGCCATAGCATCGAGATAGGCGGGCCAATCGTGCCATTGCTCAATATAGGTACACTCCAATTGCGGATACAGGCGCTGCACCGCTGACTTAAAGTCTTTAATACTGCTGCCGGTTGTTGCCCCGGTATAGTGCGGATAGAGCGACACTACTAATGCTTGTGTAGTCCCAGCAGTACGCAACTTAGCCACCACCTCATCAGCGCGCGGCTGCCAATAACGCATCGCGACATAGCCTTGCCACTGCTCACCTAGCAGTTGCGCAGTCTTTTCCGCCTGCAATTTGCTCCAAGCCAATTGCGGCGATTTTCCCCCGATACGGCGATAATTCTCCCGCACCTTTTTGGCGCGAAAATGGGAGATCAGCCGCGCAAATGGCTTTTGTAACACCGCCCCCAGTGGCAACTGAATCAAGTCGCGGTCGGAAAACAGATTGTAAAGAAATGGCTCCACTGCCGCGATAGAATCTGGCCCTCCCATATTGAGCAACACCAGAGCTTTTTTTGCTGATCTCATAGCACTCGCTTTCCTATTAAAAAAGGGCGATACGTTACCGCATCGCCCTTATGTCTGTTCTGTCTAAGCAACCTATTTCTATTTCTGACTCAGACGATGCACTGCATCTACCATAAAAATAGCTTTGGCTGGATCAACTGATGGGGTAATACCGTGGCCAAGGTTGAAAATAAAGCCCGGCCGATCGGCGTTTTCGTCGAGAATGCGCTGCACCTCCTGCTCGATATACTCGTTCGGAGCATAGAGAACTGATGGATCTAAATTGCCCTGCACTGCTACGTCAGCACCAAGAATATCCCGCGCTTTGCCTAAGTCGACATGCCAATCCAAACCGACGACATCACTGCCAGCTTCCTTGACCAACTCCAACATGGTGCCAGCACCCTTAACAAAATAGATGATAGGAATATCTTTGCGGTTAAGTCCGGCAATCAACTTTTTGCTATAGGGCAGAACAAATTTCTCAAAATCGTGCGGCGATACCAAACCACCCCAGGTATCGAAGATTTGAATAGTCTGCGCACCAGCCTCTATCTGCATATTAAGATAACGCCGATCCATCTCGGTGATCTTCTCCATCAACGCATGATATAGGCCAGGATCGCTATACATCATCTGCTTTAATGCAGCAAAATCTTTGCTCCCTTTGCCCTCAACCATATAGCAGGCAAGAGTAAAAGGGGCACCGCCAAAACCAATCAGAGGCACACGCCCAACAAATGCCTTACGCAGCAGCTTAATAATTTCCGGAACATAAGAGACTGCGGCAGCCATATCCTCGGGCACGACAAGCGCATCCACATCAGCCTGAGTGCGAATAGGCTGAGCAAATAGCGGCCCTGGCACAAAATCCAACTTCATTCCCATCGGCTCTACTGGCGTGAGGATATCGGAAAACATGATAGCCGCATCGGCACCAAGAATATCTATAGGCTGAATGGAGACCTCAGCTGCACGCTGGGGATCTTTACACAGGTCAAGAAAGGTACCAGCACCGCGAGAGCGCACGGCACGATACTCGGGCAGATAACGCCCAGCTTGGCGCATAAGCCATACCGGAACGCAATCAACAGGTTGGCCCCAACAGGCTTTGATAAAGTTGTATTCAGACATACACAAAGTTCCTTTATTAATTAAGATAATAGTCCAAAGCTATTACTACAGCTATTTAGCGTTCTTCTCTGCCGCCTCTTTATCCAGCCGCAGCTGGGTTTTACGTGGAATATAGTTACAAAATGGCTCTTCGGCCATGTAATCACCATAGACCGCATCGGCACGAGCACGGCAACCGCCACAAACACCGATAAATTCGCACTCGCCACATTTGCCTTTATATTTAGAGAAGTCGCGCAGGTCGTTAAACACCTTGGAGTTAAACCATAACTCTTTAAATGGTATCTGCTTAACATTGCCGACGGATGAGTGGAAATAGGAGCATGGTTTTAGATTACCAAAGCAGTCGATCAAACAGATACTCTGGGCGGCAATACACCCTTTCCCGCCACCGGTAGAAAAGGTCAGGCTGCGGCGTTCAAATTCAACGCCCTCCTTCTTAGCCATCTGCGGCACAATACGGTAGTAGTGAGGAGCGCAGGTAGGGCGCATAAGAATTTGGTCCTCATTTTTCTCCTGCTGATAGTGCCAAGTCAAAATCTCTTCGTAGTCATCTTTAGAGACCAGCTCATTCATAATCTCTTCGCCGCGCCCCGTGGGTACGATCATAAACATGTACCATGCCGTAGCGCCAAGAGCCTTGGCCAGATGAAAGGTATTGGCAATATCGTGCTGATTGCGCTTGGTAAATGAGGAGTTGATAAGAAATTTTATCCCATTGCGCTTCAGGGTTTCCGCTGCCCGCTTCACCCCTTCAAAGGCACCTGGGCACTGGCGAAAATTGTCGTGGATTTCGGCAGTAGAACCATCAAGAGACAGTGAGACCATTTTGATATCGGCATCCACCATCTGGGCACAAATTTCATCGGTTACCAGAGTGCCATTGGTGGCAATACACATGCGCAACCCTTTAGAGGTCCCGTAGCGGGCGATATCGAACAGGTCCGGCCGAAGCAGCGGTTCACCACCAGAGAGCACAAGCACTGGCTTCGACACCTCGCAAATATCATCGATGATTTTATAGGCTTCAGCGGTGGTAAAATCCCCCGCAGCAGCACCCATATCCGATGAACAGCGACAATGGACACAAGACAAGTTACAGCGACGGGTGGTTTCCCAAGCTATCCACTTGGGGATATATTTCTCTTCGGCCATTAGGCTGTTCTCCTGATTTTATACTATAGATTTTAGATTATTAAAGAGCCTCGGATCATAACCCAGATCTATCCAACTGACAAGTTTTAGACAAGGGCTGGCACAGGTTTACTTGCTATCTTGGCCATCGCGCTGCGCCAATATTGCGACAATAGCTTCAGCTACCTCCTCTTGGGAACTCACATCGTCAGTAATAGTGATATCTGCATAACGCCGATACAACTGGAGGCGCTCTTCGAAAAGCTGCGCAAAACTCTGTTCAGGAGCACAGGCGATACCGCGCGTATCAAAATTGTGAATACGCCGACAGATTTCAGCAAAGCTGGCGTCAAGGAAAACTATGGTCGAAATTTGCTGCAGATGCGCCATAGCTTTTGCGCTATACACGGCACTGCCACCGGTAGCAATCACCTGATGATCAATATTGAGGCGCAGAATCTCCTCCTCCTCAATCTGGCGCAGATTGAGGTATCCGGTTTCATCCAGAATCTGTTGCAACGGTTGCTGGCGGTTGATCTGAATCAGGATATCGGTATCGATAAAGCCTAAGCTCATAGTCTTGGCCAAAATTATACCGATGGTGCTTTTGCCAGCACCAGGCATACCAATTAAGGTGACGTTAGTTTTCATAGTTATCTCTTCTGCAGCATGAAATCGGGAACCAGCACCCTATCTAATCGCACTTACTGCGCCACGAACAAACTGCGTCCGTACCCAACCATAACCACCGTCAGACAGGCGTACATAGTACCACTGCGGTGCCGTTGCCAGCACCACTAGTTCATCTCCGGCGGCCACATGATCAATTACGGGGTGGAGAACGCCCGGCCCAGAGCGCACATTAAGCACCTCAACCGTAACCGCCACTGTGCCCAGCGCATTCGCCGGAACAGCCGTTACATCTGGCTGCGGTGCCGGCGGTGCACTCGGTGGCGGATTAACAACAACATAACCACGCGGATTGGGTTCATAGTACACATCGTTATAACGCGCATACATACGATTACCAAAACGCACATCTATGTAGCCTCGGGGAAGAGTTGAGATAACCAAACCGACCTGCGGTCTGACCACGCGATAGAAGTTGTCGTAGCGCCGATAAAAAATACCGCTTTTATAGTAGTGGTCACCATGCCGGCTGTGTAGAGTGCGATAACCGCGCGGCAGTTGTTTAATATTCTGACCATATTCCGGCCGGTGTCGGTCATTACGGCTTTTTGCTAGTGCGGGAACAGCGGGAAGCACAAAGCATAGCGACACCAGACAGGCGACTAGCGCCATGCACATTTTTCTTGTGATTAACCTAGACATAGTGATCTCCTCTTCTGACGCTACTACCAATAGTAGCGATGGCACTAATTGTAGCACAAAAAAACCAGCGAACCGGCAATATGCCGACGCGCTGGTGAATAAATCGTTTGTGCTAAATGGGTAGGTAGCCGAGCAGTTGCTAGGGTTATTCAGCCATCAATCGAAGAGTTCAGCAAAGATATCGGCCACCTTTTCAATCTTGTTGGCCTTCCAGGCATTAGTACCGCAGAAAATAAGCCCAGTTTCACTATCGCCGCGCTGGGAGCGATCTAGCGCATGCACTATGCAAAAATTTTCTCTATTTTTGCGATAACTACACTTCTTCAGACAGGCTGAAGGACAGCAGACATTGCCATCGATATCATGAGCACGAATTTTATCGAGATTACCCTTCAAGGCGCGTCCCGGCAATCCGGCTGGACTCATAATCAGACCAATATCCTCAGGAGTACAGTCTAGGTAGGCCTGTTTAAATGAATCAGCGGCATCACACTCCTCAGTACACACAAAACGGCTGGCCATCTGGACAGCGTCAGCCCCATTGGCCAGTGCATACTCTAAATCGGCACGATCCCACACACCACCAGCGGCGATGATAGGAATATCCAGATTATAGGTCTGGCGGAAGAGCTCTTTGACCCCACGCACGGTTGCGTACTGGTCATATTCCCCAGTACCGATATTCTCAATCTTTTCGCCCAGATGACCGCCAGCAGTATCAGGATCTTCCACTACCACAGCATCGGGCAGGCGATTGTAGGACTTGTGCCATTTGCGCGCGATCAACTCAGCAGCGCGCACTGATGACACAATCGGCACCAAGGCGACATCAGGATAATCAACAGTTAACCCCGGCAATGTCAACGGCAGACCGGCTCCGGTAACTAAAATTTTAGCTCCAGCTTCGCAGCTAGCACGCACCACATCGTCATAGTTGGTAACCGCCACCATACAGTTAGTCCCAATAACTCCATCGGGCGCAATTTCGTAGGCCTTGCGTAGCTCCTCTTTTAACGCCAGCACATCAGCTTCGAAATATTTACATTTATCTTTATAGGGACTATTGAGCACCAGACCGGCTGTAGCAATCAGACCAATACCACCACACTTGGCGACATTGCCGGCTAGGCGAGCCGCCGAAATACGCACCCCCATACCTCCCTGAATCAGCGGATATGGCACAGTATATTTTCCTATTGTTAAAGGCACAGAAACAGCCCTCCTTATTTTGCATATTTAATCTACATATATTATATTTACGAAAAAGCATGCTAACAGATAACAATCTAATTAATTGTAATAGTTATGTAAAAGTAACCAGGATAAAAGTCCCCTGAATCAGGTTGTTTTTATCCTGCCAACAGTGGTAAACAATCTGCATGAAGCTGCAACGCCCCAACATAAGCCCGCTAGTCGCCTTTATTGCCATCCAGTTGACATGGATTGTGGTAGTTATTTTTTGGATTGACTGGTTCCTCGGCAGCCACCGCAAACTGCGCGCTATCGCCGAAAAATACAGCCCCGAGTTGTTGCAATCCGGCATAGACTGGGTAATCCTGATCGAAGGGATCTTATTGCTCATCGTTATCTTGGTTGGAGTTTATGTCATCTTCCTCTACTGGCGCCGCCAGCTGGCCTTAAACCGTGAACAAAAGAATTTCATATCGCAAGTAACTCACGAGCTCAAATCTCCAGTTGCCTCCATTCAGCTGCATTTAGAGACCATTAAACGCCACCACCCCGCCGCTGAGCAGCTGGATAGCTTTGTTGACACCATGCTCACCGACACCGAACGCCTCAGCGGTTTGATCAATAAGATGCTCACCGCCAACCGTCTGGAGCAGGCGCGCTGGCGTTTAGCGCTGCGCCCGCACAATTTTTCTCAATTTATCAGCGACTATCTTGAGCAGTGGAGCAACAGCCAACCCGATAACATTGAGTTGACCCAGGCCATTGACGCCAATATTTTTGTCAATATAGAGCCGGACTCTTTTGTCATGGTATTACGTAACCTGCTGGAAAATGCCGTGTTGTACTCCGACACTCCCGTGCATATCCATGTGATACTTAACGCGGAAAACGGCAAATGCAACCTGCTGGTACGTGATTACGGCAGAGGCATAGCGGCTAGCGAACAACACAAAGTTTTTCGTCTGTTCTACCGTCTACATCGTGAAGATAGCCATATAAAGGGTTCTGGGCTAGGTCTATTCATCGTGCGCGCTTTAATCAAGCGGCACAAGGGCAAGATCTCGCTGTTTAGCAAAGGGGCCAACCAAGGAACAACCTTCCACATTGTCTTGCCCTTGGCCACCCCAGCAAGCGAAAGCACACCATGAACAACGCAGCTATAAATATTCTGCTGGTCGAAGATGAACTCCACATTGCGCAAGGGCTGATATTTAACCTGCAACAGGAGGGCTATCAAGTAATCCATTGCGTCACGGCTGAGGAGGCCATCGCGCAGTTAAACCAGCACCAATTCTCTTTGGCTATTCTCGATCGCATGCTGCCCGGCAAGGTTGATGGTTTAGCACTATGTAACCACATTCGCCAAAGCAATCATCAACTGCCAATTTTGATGCTTACCGCCATGAATCGCGACCAAGATCGCATTGACGGACTGCTTGAAGGTGCCGATGACTATGTCGCAAAACCATTTGTGCTCAATGAGTTACTGCTGCGTATTGCCGGCATGCTGCGCCGCTCTACCTGGTATCGCACGACTATTCCGCCCCAAGACAGCTACAGTTTTGGTCCATACATAGTCAACTTAGCTAGCGGCACAGTCAGTGGAACCGAGCACGACATTCAACTAACCGAGTTAGAGATTAAAATGTTGCGCGTATTTTTCAATCACGAAGGTGAGGTGTTATCGCGGGCATTTCTGTTGAAAGCGGTATGGGCTCTAGATCCGGACACCGAAACACGCACTCTGGATAATTTCATTGTGCGCCTGCGCAAATATTTTGAAGTTGACCCATCCAATCCCCAATATTTCACCACCGTGCGCGGGCGAGGTTATCGCTTTCATCGCCAAGCCACAGAAAATAAGACGCATTTACATCTTGCATGAACCACGATAATCCCTATAATTCACACAGCGTTTTATTTTAAGGTTAATCCGTTCCACCATATCATGTAGATATAATAGCTATTTTCGATTGCATCCAAAGGAGAACAAAACATGAAAGCAGTAGTATTAGAGGGATTTGGCGGTCTGGAAGTTCTGAAAATTGGCGAGATTGACAAGCCAGCCCCCAAGGCCAACGAGGTCTTAATCAAAGTTGTCGCCACCAGCATCAACCGCCCCGATTTAGTTCAACGCGCCGGTAAATACCCTGCGCCTCCAGGTGACTCAGAAATTTTAGGCCTAGAGGTTTCCGGTGTTATTGCCGAACTCGGCAGTGAAGCCAAAGGTTGGAAAGTTGGCGACCGCGTGATCGCCCTTGTTGGCGGCGGCGGTTATGCTGAATATGCTGTGGCTTATGACAACCACGTCATGGCGCTGCCAGATAGCATGAGCTTTGAAGAGGGTGCTTGCGTCTGCGAAAGCTATATCACTGCCTTCCTCAACGTATTTATGATCGGCGGCCTAGAGGATGGCCAAACAGCCATTTTTCACGGCGGCGGCGGCGGCGTCAACACCGCTGCGATTCAACTCTCCAAAGCTCTCACCCCCAATGTCAAGATGGTCATCACCGCCAGCCCGGCCAAGATGGAGCGTGTGAAAGAACTTGGAGCAGATCTAGTAATTGACTACACTCAAACTCCAGATTTTGCCCCAGCCATCAAAGAGTTTACCAATAAAAAAGGGGTTAACCTGATTCTCGACCACGTGGGCGCTAAATACCTCGCTCCCAACATGAACTCACTGGGCTACACAGGCAAATTGGTCATCATCGGCATCATCAGCGGCATCAAAGCCGAGCTCAACCTCGCCCTGATGATGGTTAAGCGCCAGCAAATTATCGGTTCGGTGTTGCGTTCACGCCCAGTAGCGGAAAAAGGGGATATCATTGCCGAGTTTACTCGGCGCGCCATACCCAAATTCGCCGATCGCAGCATTGTGCCCATCATCGAAAAAGTGTTCCCTATTGACGAAGTTGTCGAGGCCCACCGCATGATGGAAGAGGATAAACATTTCGGTAAAATTGTTCTTAAAGTAAGTGAAGGTTAAGCTCAAGTAAAGCAGCACTGCCAAGCTAAACCAGCGCTGCAAACCTGTCTAAGCCACGAAAATCTTGGACAGGTTTGCAGCTTCATCCCACTAATAGGTAACCCTGTGACCACACCTGCCCTAAAATTAAATGTAGAGATCATCGATTCAACAACAGCATATAGCGGTTTTTTGAGCATTAAAAAGATACGGTTGCGCCACCGTCTGTATAACGGCGAGATGTCGCCGATAATAACCCGCGAGCTGATGGAACGCGGCCAGGCAGTAGCGGTACTGCTGTATGATCCACAGCTAGATGCCGTGGTAATGGTGGAGCAGTTTCGCATTGGTGCTATAGATGACGAGAACAGCGCTTGGCTGCTGGAGTTGGTTGCAGGTGTGATTGAAGATGGCGAACAACCTGAAGAGGTTGCACGCCGTGAGAGTATGGAAGAGGCCAACTGTCCGCTACAGCAGCTTGAACTAATCAGCAACTACTATGTATCACCAGGCGGCTGCACGGAGAAGATATATATCTACTTCGCCCAGATAGATAGCCAGGGTCTGCATGGAACAATCGCTGGGCTGGCCACTGAGTCTGAAGATATTCGGGTTAAAGTTCTGCCCTGGCACGAGGTTGAGAAGATGTTAGAGGTGGGCACCATCAACAACGCGGCCGCAATTATCGGCCTGCGCTGGTTGCAAATTCAAAAACTTACTCACGCTATTTAATCAGCATAGAAGAGATGGCCAGAGCTCAATAGTACTCCTGTAACCCCTCCTCCATCTGTTCCAGCAATAATATTTCATCCCAAGGGGAGCTTCCCGCCTGTTGCGCCGTAAGGCTGTGTGAACGCTGCAAAAAACAGCAGCCAAACAGCTCGGCCTGATCGCTATCCAACTCAAAAGTGCCACCGACACGACCGCGCTCAACAATTATCTGCTGGCGCGCACTGAGTTTCACCTGAATAAACGGATTGCGATAACTAACAGCAGACATCTGCCGCGCCATAGCATAACCAATGACCAAGCGTAACCGCGTTAGATCAATCAGCGACCACAATGCCGGATGCACTACTAGCTGCTGATGCGCGCCATCCAGTAGCCACTGCGCTGTGCAGCAGCCGTGGGCAATAAAGCGCGCAACTAGTTGCTCAAGCTGTAGCCGTTCTCCGTGCAGTGTCAGGGTACGAATGTAGCCATTAGCACTCATAGCTTCACTCTCTTTACACATCATAGCGCCATTACGCAGGCGTGCAGCCTGCGCCTGAGTACGGTTTTTGTACACAAACGAGCAGTAATTTATCGGCAGGGGAATTTTGTGTTCAGCGACATGACAAATCATCTCCAAAGCCGCCAGTTCAGAATTGAGCACCGTAACTTTCTCACCATGAACATAGCGGTAATCATGGGTTATCAGACGAGGATAGTTGTACGGAGTCAGACGCAACTGATGGAGGTTAAGGTGCTTAACGCCCGCATCCACAAGCTGTGGCAACAGCCGTTTTAGACGCTCGTTCTCTTCAGGAATAGCTGGAATCTCCACCGTAACCACGGGAATAGCACTCCCAACCCGTTGCAGCGCTTTGAGATTAAAGTCCGTGGCACCGATATCAAAGCGAATCTCATCCAGACCAGCATCAGCCAACTGTCCCACCAGCGCATCGGTTAATAGAGTGCCGTTGGTATACAACCAGGTGTGCATCTTGGAGTCAAAGTGGCGCTTGATCGCGCGCAGATAGCTCAGCGTGCGCTCGGGAGTTATCAGCGGTTCGCCCCCACTAAAGCTGGCGCCGCTATACCCAAAGCGGTCAAGATAGGCAACATAATCCTCAGCATGAGCAAAGGTCATGGAGTTGGTAGCAGGCTGTCCAATCTCTTTTTGCGCAGTTGGACAATAGAAACAGTTACAATTGCAGCGCCCATTTACAAACAGGCACGACCAGCCACCAGCTACGCAAATTTTACAGCCCGGTGAAAGGCCCTGCATGTTGAGCTTAGTGCCACCACAACCGGTTATTACCGTTTCGGCACAGGAGGCAAGAAGCTCGGCACGATACGCGCTAGCCTGATCAAACTGTTCACGAGATGGAAAGTTAAGCGCGGGATAACGCTCGAGATATTCCTGCTGGTTAGCCGCAATAAATTGCGACCGCCGCTTCGTTGACAACGCCATAGGACGCACCTTTGCGACAACAGACCACCCACATTACGGCACATGCAGCACATAGGGTGTTCTAAAGATGGTGCACTATAGACGCTTTCGCATGCTCAGCGTTAACAAATAAAGATGGGGGCAATATTTTATTGTCACTAGGCAATCCAAGCTCCGGCGACCAAACCAATTACAGCTAAACTCGCAGTACCTCTTAGCTCTTTCAGCCCTACTAAAGCTGCGGATCCATATCCTTGGGCAACAGCAACCACATATTACCCGCCTGTTTGGTTTTCAGGGCATAGCTGGCGGCTATATCACCTACGCCCCAGAAAAAATCTGCGCGCACCCGCCCCTTAATTGCCGCTCCAGTATCCTGTGCCACCATCAAGCGCTGTAATGCTCTATCACTGCTCGGCCAAGTGGTGGCTAAAAAAACCGGCGCCCCTAAAGGGATAAAATTGGTGTCGACAGCTATGCTACGCTGCGCTGTCAATGGTAGGTTCATGGCACCTGGTGGCGTGACTATTCCCTCCGCTAGAGGGCTAAAAAAGACGTAACGGGGGTTTTCGTTGAGCAACTGCTGCACCTCGCGGGGATGGCTACGCCCCCAAGCGGCTATATTGGGCATGGACATCTGCTCTGTGGTCATATAACCGCGCTCACGCAACAACTTACCAATAGAGCGAAAGGGATAGCCATTATGCTCGGCATAGCGCACCATCACCTGAGTACCATCATCGAGATTGATCCGCCCCGAACCCTGAATCTGTAAAAAGAACAATCTGACCGGATCGTCAACCCAGAACAGCTCATTACCATACAGCGGCTGCGTCGCACCATCTATCTGCGCACGATCAAAATAGGGGACAACGCGCTGCCCCGACAGGCGACCACGCAGGTGATAACTGCCCAGTTCGGGATACTGATCAGTCAGATCGATGACCAGCAGATCTGCGGGTTTTTTATACAGTGGATAGGGGTAGCGGCTACTTGATTCGCGGCTGCCGTTTAGATCCGGCGCATAGTATCCGGTGATTTTTCCCGAGACCGAGCCATCTTCATTAACAAGCTGCCACGGGGTAAAATTGGTACGAAAAAACTCCTGTGCTGCCACAGCGTCATCATCTACAGCTAAAGCACGAGCGCAAACCTGACGCCAAGCAGGACGATTTTTTAATGATTTACAGCTGGTGCGAAAAACCACCAACGCCTGCAGATGATTATCCTCCTGCCAATTGGGCAAATCATCCCAGTGTGCCTGTTGCAGTGCCGGATGAACCACCTGTGGTGGTTCAGGTGGCGTAGGTGGAACCACCGGTACTGATGGCACGCATCCACCTAGCAGCGCCAAAAGCACAACCAGACGAATCGTCAGAGAAACTCTGTGCTTTACCTTGTTTGCCATTATTCCCCCCTAAGCAGTGTAATTTCCCAACAGGTAGCGCAAGGATTATTACACAATCAGCACCACAACTCTATACCAGCAATTGTACAAGCTTTTTTTAGCTTAGGCTCTATGGCTATGGAGTTAAACTTAGTTATTCTGCAACACCTATTGTGCGAGCACGCAGCGCTAGAATTGCTGTTTCGATATAGCCTTGCAAACTTTTTTTCATGCTTTCGGCTCGCGGCTTATCTGTTGCATAGAGATCGTCGGAACTCTGTGGCTGCGCCCCAAGTTGATACTTATACAACCGTGGTTTCTCTTTAGGCGCCAACTCCAGCAGGTAATCATCCGCGATATATGCCACCCGCTCCTCGCCGCCGGAGGGCTTAATAATAGCGTAACCAGCATCATCTTTATCCACAGCAAACAGGTTGCGCCCCCAGCTCTGATGCACAATTCCAGGTCCGAGCAATCCGAGAATTGTTGGCTCAATATCAACCTGACTGGCGATAGTACTGCGTCGCTGTGGATCCAGCAGTTCAGGGGCGTAAAACAGCAACGGCACGTTAAAGCGCGAAAGATTCATACCGGTAACCATGGGCGCACTGGCAAAGCCATGATCTCCGGTCAGGACAAACAGAGTATTGGCAAAATAATCTTCCTGCTTGGCCAGGCGGAAAAATTCACCCAGTGACCAGTCGGCAAAACGCATAGCATTGTAGCGCCCCTCCTGCCCTGCTGGTGCCGCTAAACGTGTGAATGGCAATGGATCAGGAAGATTAAAGGGAGAGTGATTGGACAGGGTCAGGATAGTTGCAAAAAATGGCCCCTGTGTCGCCAACTGCCGGAATTCTTCATTAGCACGGCGGAAGACATCGAGATCAGAGACGCCCCAGACTGGATCGCGATAATAGGGATTCTGATACTGGTCCAGACCAATAAAACGTTCCATACCGTGCTGGCGAAAAAAGCCCTCCTTATTATCCCAGGAAAATTCACCGTTATACAGAAAAATGCTCTGATAGTGCCGTTTCTTGAGCAACTCGGGCAAACTAGACATCTCCTGGTTTGCTTCCATCATCTTCATCAGATACTCATAGCCCGGTACATTAGGGAACGAAGTCAGGCTGGCATAAACGCCCTGATGGGTATGAGTGCCATTGGAAAAAGCGCGCTCAAACAACACCCCATGCTCGGCAATTTCATCAAATTCAGGCGTGATACCAGCGCTGCTGCCCAAGGCACCCACCATTCTGCCGGCAAAACTCTCCAGCAAAATCACCACGACATTGACCGGCTTACCATTAGCCGTAACCTTCAAGTTCAAGCTGTTATCACCTGTAGCCCGCAATAGTGGATACTGCTGCGGTTGAATTAACGCCTCCGGTTGGTCAACGACAAGATTACGCGTCAACTCCAGCGCCTGCGGTGCTGGCATAGCCTGAGCCCAAACTTTCTGTTTACTATATATTTTATCCCAACCCGTGCGCCCCAGAGTGAATAGACCATTGAGGGCTAGATGGTTAGCAAAGGGATTCTGCGAAAAAAAGGCATCACCCCAACGCAGCGGTTCATGATTGAAGCCACCGCGCAGAGCAAACACCATCAGTACCAGCAACACCGTATTCCCAATAGTGCGCCCCAGTTTGTCGCGTACTGCTATCCACCCCAGAGGTGCTATAAGCAATGGACGCAAAAAACCTCTTAACACGAACATGCACACCGCCATGATAGCGGCCCAATAGAGCAGGTAGCGGATTACCGGATAACCGTCCCAGAGCATGCCGCCAACCGTGAGAGGATGGCTGATATATTCGAGCACCAACCCATTGTAGCGGCTCTCAAATTCCCGATAAAATTCAGCCTCAGCTAAACCAGCAAAAATTATTATCCCCAATATCAGCCCCAGCACTGCTGGCAAAAATTGCCGCAGCCTAGGGCACACAATTAAAGCTAGCAATAGCGGCACCAGTAGATAGCTGGCAATAGCCAAATCAAAGCGAGCACCAACCCAAAAAGCTTGCAGTATAGTTACCAAGCTTAGGTTTTCGGCTAAATGAAAATTATGCATGAGCAGAAATAGGCGCTGCGCGGCAAAGAGCACCATCATCAACAGGTACATTTTGCCGACAAAGAGTGCTTCGGGAGAGACTAATTGCCGCTGTAGCACTGACAATCTGGTTTTTATTGTCGAAAACTTATCCATTATTATCCCTTTATCAGTACAGCTGTCAGCCCAGACATTGCCGCCCACTAGCACACAATAGACAAACATGCAGAGCGCTCACGCCAGTGCATAAAGATCTAGCAATCAGCTAATCACCCTCAAGCACAGATCGAGAAAACCCAGATCACTGAGCCTTACGCACAAATACCGCCAAATGCAACGAGTGAACAAACGGAGTCTGGGCAAAATCTTTGGCTAAGATAAATCCTTGCGCGGCAAAATAGCCCTCAAGTTCCGCCAGCGAATTGCAGTGCTGTACCGACTCTGTTCCGCTGATGAGTTTGCGTATTTTGCGTTTCATACTGGTTGCCGACCAGGGGCTAAGATAGGAGATAAACAGGTATTGGTGGGTGACTCGGCACAATTCAGCAATGATCTCCTGCCGATGCAGCGGGGTTGGCAGGTGGTGAATAAAGCGAAAACATAAAGTTACATCGAAACAGTGATTGGCATACGGCAGGCAAAGAAGATCGGCTTTATCAATAGTTGCGTTAACAGAGTTTAGCTCCACCTGCTCGCGCGCAACCTTGATAGCGCCAGCTCCCAGATCAACACCAGTGGTTGCGTAACCCTGTTGGGCCAGAAAAATCGTGGCTCGCCCCACACCGCAAGGAGCGTCAAGAATGGTAAAATCCTCAGTATTTTTCTCAATCCGTCGGATATAGCTCATGGCACGGTCAATTAAAGCCATTTCCGCCCGATGTTTCCCTTGGTTGCGGTGACTATATTTTTCCGCCTGTTGTAGGGAGTGTTTTATACGTGAGCGGTGTTCATCTTTGCCAAGATCTTCAGTTGCGCAGAACGGGGTGTTTTCGGCAAGTGCTTTCATTGTATACCTCAGATTCAAAGTGTTATGCCATCCGGCGTAATCAAATGGATGTTATATATGAATCTGTTTGAGCAATTAGCTTGCCAAAGTATAAATAGATGATTTTATTGATATTATTCACAGGAAGCTACAGATGATGTACAAATTTTTGTACAGGGACAGGAGTTGTCGGCACCAGTATTAGGTTTTTTGTACAGGGTGAAAATTTAGACGATAAGCTAAAACGTAGTGCTTAGGGTTGAGAATATTTATCCAGTTTATACTGTAAGCGACTGCGACTAATACCCAGTTGCTCTGCGGCTTGAGCCTGCACACCACGCGCCTGCACCAGCGCCTGCTGAATAAGATTTTTCTCTATATCTTCCAACAGCTGCGGCAACGACATGCCACTAGACAAGGATGGAGCAACAATCGCAGCGGTGCTAATAGGCTGGGCGTGCTGGAGTGCTTCGGGCAGGTGGTTAAGTTGCAAAGTGCTATCGTTACAAAAAATCACCCCGCGCTCCATGACATTTTGCAACTCACGCACGTTGCCTGGCCACAGGTGATCCTGCAACGCCTGTTGCGCATCTGAGCTAATCGACTCTATTTTACGTCCCAACTCCTGCGAAAAATGCCGCAAAAACAGCCAGGCGAGCAGAGGTACATCCTCCAAACGCTCGCGCAGGGCTGGCACCTGGAGAGTTACCACATTCAAGCGATAGTATAGGTCTTCCCTAAACTCTCCCTGTCCAATCATCTGCTCCAGATTGCGGTTAGTTGCAGCGATAATCCGCACATCGCTACCTATTTCAACGGTTCCGCCAACACGGCGGAACTTTTTCTCTTGGAGCACACGTAGCAGTTTTGCTTGCAGAGCTACGGGCAGTTCACCGATTTCATCTAAAAACAGGCTGCCACCGTTAGATATCTCCAGCAAGCCGCGTTTGCGCTCTAGCGCCCCAGTAAAAGCACCGCGCTCATGGCCAAAGAGTTCGCTCTCCAAAAGATTTTCCGCAAAGGCGGCACAATTTACCGTAACTAGAGATTGATCGCTGCGCGGGCTGTGGGCATGTAACGCCTGAGCCACCAGCTCTTTACCCGTGCCGCTTTCTCCGCAGATAAGCACTGAAGAGCGCGTTGGTGCCACCTGAGCTATTTCACTGAGCAACTTTTTGATTGCAGGGCTTTCACCGACAATCTGCCGATTGCGACTCTGCTCCAGTTGATGACGCAACAGTTGGTTTTCGTTTTGCAGCTGAGAAAAGGAGAGCGCTTTTTCCACCACCAGCAAAATTTCGTCGTTATCAAAGGGTTTCAACAAATAGTCATAGGCACCAATTTTCAGTGCCTCAATGGCGGTAGTAACTGTGGCAAAAGCGGTCACAATGATGAAAGGCACTGGCCCCACTTCAATATGAACATGACGTAAAAAATCGAGACCTGACATCCGTGGCATTTTTAAATCGGAAATAATTAGCGCAACCTGCTGATTGGAGAGAATTTCCAACGCAGCAAATGGGTTGGCGGCACAGGATACTTGATGCCCAGCTCCCTCCAGCAACTGCCCCAATACTAAGCAATAATTTTTTTCATCATCAACAACAAGGATATGCGCCATACGTTAATTCTCCTCCAGCGGCAGGGTGACAGTAAAACAGCTACCATAATCAACACGGCTGCGCACACTGATATCCCCACCATGGGCCACAGCGATACTATGCGCTATGGCCAAACCCAAACCAGTCCCAGACTCTTTTGTAGTCACAAAAGGGTTAAAAATAGTAGCCATCATCTGCGGTTCGATCCCACAACCACTATCGCTAATGCTTAAATTCACCTGATGTTCATCAACGCTCAAATTCAAAGTGACTTCACCACCAGCACTGCATGCATCTAGAGCATTTAACAGCAAATTCAACAGCATTTGTTGCACCATGGCACTATCGACATAGACCGGAATGGCTTCAGCCGGTAGAACACAACTCAGCTGCACCTCAGATTCTTGCGCAACGATGGTCAACTGCTGGACTACGCGTTGCAGCAGGCATGCAAGATCCTGCTGTTCACACTTAGGTTCGCTGGGACGACCAAATTGCAAAAAATCGTTTACCATGCCGTTTAGACGTCGGCTCTCCTCACGAATAACCTCAAGCAGCTGGTGGTGATTTTGCCCGGCATTGTGCAGCTGCTGGTGCAGCAGTTGTGCAGATGAGGAGATCATCCCGAGGGGATTGCGAATTTCATGGGCCAAGCCAGCAGACATTTCGCCCAGCGCCGCTAAGCGATCTTTACGCCGCAGTGTCTCCTCTGTCGCCTCTAGCTGCAGCAACGATTTGTGCAGAGCATTGCTCTTCTCAACAAGCTGCTCGTTCAGTTGCTGCTCCTGCTCTAACTGAGCACGACTCTGGTGCGAAAACCCCTGAATAACTACCCCCACAATAAAAAAAGTGGTACAGGTTATCAAAAATTCCGGCAACTCCTCATGGACGGCTAGCGGGTCTAACCAAATAGATTGCGGTATCAGCAGCAGATAAAAGACCGAAGAGAAAAAACTGGTTACCAATGTCTTCAGCAGATTTAAGTGGGTAGCCGCCACAATTATCGGTAAAAAATAAATAATCCAATAGTTACTCTCCTCTTCTCCTGTGGTTGCCCAAATCAGCACCGAACACAGCAACAGATAAACACCAAGGTGGATCCCCATCAATCCGGAAGTTACCATCTGCTCATAGCTAAAGCGGCTATCAGTTAGCAGGTGGTATACGGCGATCACGAAAAAAGCCAAGCTAGCGTAGAGCAGATTAGGCCCCTTAAAAAAGATCAGCAGCAGCACAAACATAAACAGCAGCAATGTATTTTGCGTAACAAATAGCGACTTATTCATCGTCTACCTCAGTTTTATTTATGTAGAGAACTTCTCTGCGCCAGTATGCATAAATTGAGCACCGAACACAAAAGATATCCCCAGCGTTGCAACAGGCACAACTGAGCACTCGCTGATTACACAATCAACACTGCAACGCCATTACGAGGCTGATTAGCTGCCTCGGATAAGCAATATATCTTGTCTGGACAAAAAACCGATGTTATAAACAATTGCCCATGCGCCAAAATTACCTGACACAAAGAGCGCTACCATCGATAATTAACTCACATATTTACACAGTATATACCTACCTAACCAAAGAGGTTTTCATCATGCATTCAAGCAAGTGGATTAGTACTGGCTTTCCTGATATTGACAATATTCTCGATGGGTTACGTATTGGCGACAACGTGGTATGGAAAGTTGACCGCATTGAAGATTATCAACATTTTGTCACCCCATTCGTCAACGAAGCGCTTAAAAAAAATAAAAAAGTAGTCTATATGCGTTTTGGGCAGCACCCGGCATTAGTAGCACCCTGCCCAGAAGTAACTGTTTATGAGCTCGACGCATATTGGGGCTTTGAGGCTTTCGCCACCCGCGTGCATCAGATAATTACCGACGAAGGTGAAGGCACTTTTTATGTTTTCGACTGCCTTTCCGATATCCTCTCGGCTTGGGCAACGGACTCCATGTTGGGTAATTTTTTCCGCATTACCTGTCCCTATCTGTTTGAACTAGATACCGTCGCCTACTTTGCCTTTAAACGCGATAGCCTATCACTTAAAACCGTTGCAAAAATCTTAAAAACTACGCAGTTACTGCTCAATTTACCCAATGAAGATGGGCAACTACAGCTCCAACCCATTAAGGTATGGCATCGCCACTCGCCAACCATGTTTCTGCCCCACATCCGTCATGGTAACCAGTTTGTGCCGGTAACCAATAGCTGCGAAGCAACCGACATGCTGCGCCAAAGAAGTACCTCGGCACCCCAACGCCAGCTCGACTATTGGCATCATCTATTTATGCGCGCTGCGGATCTTTTAGAGCATCAAGCCGCCCCCGAAGAGGAGGCCGCCATGGTGCAGGAGTTATGTAAGCACATCATTAGCCGTGATGAGCGGGTGCTGCAACTGGCGCAGAAGCACTTCTCCCTAGAGGGTTTGCTGAAAATAAAATCGCGTATCATTGGCACTGGTTACATCGGTGGCAAAGCAGTCGGCATGTTGTTAGCGCGTAAAATCCTGCAACACGACAGCAGCCACGACTGGAACCCGAGCTTGGAGCACCACGATTCTTTCTATGTCGGCTCTGATGTCTACTTCTCTTACATCATCCACAACGGTTGGTGGAAACTGTTTATGCAGCAAAAAACAGAGCAGGGCTACTATGAGTGTGGTGCCGAACTCTGTGAAAAGATGCTCCATGGGCAATTTCCGGATGATATTCAGGTCAAATTGAAACGCATGCTCGACTACTTTGGCCAATATCCGATAATTATCCGCTCATCGAGCCTACTGGAAGATGGCTTTGGCAATGCCTTTGCGGGAAAATACGACAGCTTCTTTTGCGTAAACCAAGGATCACCGGAGCAGCGCTACAAACAGCTGCAGGATGCTATTCGGCGTGTCTTTGCCAGTGCCATGAGTGTCGACGCCCTCACCTACCGCCAGCAGCGCGGTCTGGACAAAAAAGAGGAGCAGATGGCGCTGCTTATAATGCGCGTATCTGGCTCTTATCACGACAAATACTACTTCCCCGAGCTAGCTGGAGTCGGAGTCTCCTATAATACTTTTGTGTGGGACAAGGAGATGGATCCGACAGCGGGGATGTTGCGCCTAGTTCTCGGTATGGGAACTCGTGCGGTTGACCGTGTTGAGGGTGACTATCCACGCATTGTCGCTCTGGACTATCCCCTCAAAAAGCCCCACGCTGGACTTGAAGATACTCGGCGCTTTTCACAGCGCGATGTTGATGTGCTCAATATCAATGAAAACAGTTTGCAAACAGTATCTCTGCTGCAGCTCAATCGCGAAAAAATAGATATCCCGTTAGAACAATATGCCGTGCGCGACTACGAAACCATGCAGCGCATCGAAGAGCGTGGGCAGCAGCGTCAGGACGTGTGGCTACTCACCTTTGATAAACTGCTGGCAGAAACGCCATTCAGCAGCATGATGCAGCAAATCCTCAAAACCCTGGAGCGCGCCTACAACTATCCGGTGGACATAGAGTTCACTGTCAACATGGTAAACAAGCAGCCACGCATAAACATAGTCCAGTGCCGCCCGCTTCAGACCCAAGGTCACGGTCAGAAAGCCCAACTGCCGGAGAACATAGCCCCCGAACAGCTATTCATCAGCAGCCAGAGTAATTTTATGGGCGGCAATGTGTGTAAAAAACTCAGCTGGCTGATATGGGTCGACCCTGAAACCTACACCCAATTATCCACCAGTGAAAAATATGATATAGCGCGACTAATTGGACGACTAAATAAACGGATATGTGATCGTGAACAGAATCAAACCCTGTTGATGGGGCCAGGGCGTTGGGGTACTTCGACACCGGAGTTGGGAGTGCCAATATCTTTCGCTGAGATCAGCAATATCTCCGTTTTGTGTGAAGTTGCCTTTACCACCGGCGGCCTTATGCCAGAGCTCTCCTTTGGTTCACACTTTTTCCAAGATCTGGTTGAGGCTGACATCTTCTATCTGGCCCTGTTTCCCGAAGGTAAAGGGGTACACTTTGATAAAGCCTGGCTGGAGAATCAACGCAACTGCTTGGAGGGATTAATGCCGGCCAGCGGTAAATATAAACAGGCCGTAAAGGTAGTACAACTGGAGAAGCCACTGCAACTAATGTCCGACATTGTCAGTCAAAAGCTGCTGTGTCTATATAGTGATTGAGTAGAGAATAGCCTGGCGTTTAGTGGGAAACAGTTCCTACAACCCACTAAACGCCAACTTTATTAGGATAAAACACCTAGAGCATACCACCTTAGTCGATAGCTCTACTTTAACCTGCTTATTGCTGCGCCTCTAACTCAGATATAAAGCTATCCGCCTCATTTACCGCCTGCTCCAACTCTTTTACCAGACGCGCCACATCGTTCTGTACATCAGATAACTCACTGCGCAGAGCAGCTACCGCACGCGCATTTAAGTTGTGTTTTAAATACAGCACCTGATCGCGCAGGGGAATGAGCACCGGCTCAATTTTCGCCTCGGCGCGCCGCATACTGGTGATCAGCTTCTTACTGCGGCGTTGAGTATCTTGCAGCTGCCGCTCGCTGGAGCGCCGCATACTGGCGCTGGTGTACTGATCCAGCTCAGCATTCCACTCATCGAATAGCGCCTCAGCGACATCTTCCACCGCATCTATACGCTCACCCACCAGTTGCGCCTTCTCTTCACTGCGTTCCAGCACATCTTTCAGATCATTGTACTTATCCTCTAAATCGCCACCATCGAAGTCAGTTAACGCCGAAAAAGCCTCCAACGCCGACTGAAACTGCTCTTTAGTCTCCTGTTGCGCCTCGCGGGCGTCCTCAACACGACTGATCAGAATATCCCGTTTATGATAACCGACTTTTTCCATAGCAGCAAAATAGGCACTTTGACAGGCAACACAGCAAAAACAGAGCATCACCAGAGCGAAACTTTTAACAATGCTATTCATAACTCCCCCTTCGACAGACAGCAAACAACTGTGAAAAAATTCATATAGTCTGGGCAGAATACGTTGAAAGCAGGAGCGCAGTCAATATTTGCGCCACTATTCCTCCCCCGCGCATACTCCATAAACGCCAAAGAGCCCGGCAATGCCGAGCTCTTTGGTAAAGCATAAAAATATTTTTACTCTGCAGAATTAAATCAAGCCCATAGCTAACATAGCTTTGGCAACTTTGATAAAACCAGCACAGTTCGCCCCAGTTACATAGTTGCCTGGGGTACCAAACTCTTCCGCTGTTTCGTAGCACGACTTGTGAATATTGTGCATGATTTTTTTCAACCGTTGCTCCGTGTAATCGAAGTCCCAAGAGTCACGGCAAGCGTTCTGCTGCATTTCCAGTGCCGAAGTAGCAACACCACCTGCGTTAGCCGCTTTACCGGGGCCATAGGCAATCTTCGCATCGAGGAAGACTTTAACACCTTCAGGAGTTGTCGGCATGTTTGCCCCTTCGCCAACAGCGATACAGCCGTTTTCTACCAACTTCTTAGCGTCTTTGCCATTGATCTCATTTTGCGTAGCTGAAGGCATAGCAACCTGGCATGGTACATCCCAGATATTACCCCCAGAGATATATTTAGCATCCTTATGATAATTTACATAATCACAAATACGCCGGCGCTCAACCTCTTTAAGCTGCTTAACCAGAGCGAGATCAATACCTTTTTCATGATAGATGTAACCGTTTGAATCGGAACAGGTGACAACTTTACCGCCGAGTTGATTGATCTTTTCGATGGTATAGATGGCCACATTACCAGAGCCGGAAACGGAGCAGAGTTTACCATCAAAGCCATCATGGCGTACTTGAAGCATCTCATCGACAAAGAAGGATGCGCCATAACCTGTTGCTTCGGTACGCGCTAAAGACCCGCCCCAATTTAGTCCTTTACCAGTTAACACGCCAGCTTCCCAGCGATTGGTAATGCGCTTGTACTGACCAAACATGTAACCAATTTCACGCCCGCCAACACCGATATCACCAGCAGGAACATCAGTATGCTCGCCAATATGACGATAGAGCTCAGTCATGAAGCTTTGGCAGAAGCGCATAACTTCGCCCTCAGATTTCCCCTTAGGATCAAAGTCGGAACCACCTTTACCGCCACCAATAGGTAGACCAGTAAGAGCATTCTTAAAAATCTGCTCAAAGCCAAGAAACTTAACAATCCCCAGATAGACCGAAGGGTGAAAACGTAAACCACCCTTATAGGGACCTAGAGAGCTGTTAAACTCTACCCGAAAGCCGCGATTAATCTGCACCTCACCACGGTCATCAACCCAGGGCACTCTAAAGATAATTTGACGCTCAGGTTCACACAGGCGTTGAATAATTTTATTTTCCGTAAATTCTGGATATTTAGCAAAAACTGGCTCCAATGATTCCAGAACCTCGCGTACCGCTTGATGAAACTCAACTTCGCCAGGGTTACGATCGAGAACTTCTTGATAAACAGGGGCTACTTTTTCATTGATTGGGCTCATGTAATGTTCCTTTGCTAGGTAATGGTATCAACAGTTACATCCGCCAATACCACGCAGTGCGACGTCAGTCATAAAACACAGCGGCAACAAATGATTGGCGGAACATGATATTCACCAGAGTCCATATACATTTACAATGCCAACAATAAATAAGTAGCATATAACATACTATTATAATTCGATATTTTTTATTTTAATCTGATTGTTACTGACAAGAGAGGATATTCATTCAGAGATTATGAGCAACAGAAGTACTCTATTCTACTCACATATAGGCTTAATTTTTTACATCATATCTACAGGATCGACATCAATAGCTAAAGTAACTTTTTTGGCCACTATTTTGTACCAATCAGGAGCCGACAACAACATACGCCGCAGAGCAGAGCGCTCCTCTGCCTTAAGCAGAATCTGCATCCGATAGCGGTTACGCAGACGAAACAAGGGGCATGGTGCCGGGCCTAAGACCTCAACCTGCGCATGGCCAGCCAATTGGTCGGCCAGAGCCTGAGCACTGCGCTCTAGCGCCTGCCGATCCAAGCTGGACAGAAGCAAATTGACTAGATAACCAAAGGGCGGGTAGTGCAGTAGTTGCCGCAAGGGTAGTTCCTGAGCGGCAAAACGGTGAAAATCGTGACCAACAGCGCACTCCAGCACCGGATTATCGGCAGCATAAGTTTGCACCAACACCTGTCCGAGCAGCTCCCCGCGTCCAGCACGCCCCGCCACCTGAGCCAACAATGAGAAGCTGCGCTCAGCCGCGCGAAAGTCGGGAAAGTTCAAGGCAGCATCGGTGTCAATCACCCCAACTAGGGTTACGGCGGCAAAGTCGTGCCCTTTGGCAATCATTTGGGTACCCACCAAAATATCTACCTCACGTCTCTCCATCTGCGTAAATATTCTCTGCTGGCTACCCTTGGCGCTAGTGGTGTCACGATCCATACGGGCAATACGTGCAGCAGGAAACAGCTGTTGCAATTCGTCAACCAAACGCTCAGTCCCCATACCCTCTGGCTCCATAGCGCTCCCGCCGCACTGCGGGCACAGCTCCTGAGGCGGTTGTTGATAATCGCAATAATGGCAGCGCAATTGCCCAATCTGACGATGCCAGGTCAGGGTTATTTCGCAATTGGGGCAACGGTAGCTAGCGCCACAATCACCGCACAGTAAATATGGCGCATACCCACGCCGATTGAGTAACAGCAAGCACTGCTCGTGGCGTTCGAGAGTAGCGCCAATGGCACTGCGCAACTGCTGGGACAATCCCGACTCAACTTCAGCCGCCGCCATATCTATCAATGTTACCTCTGGCAGTGGCCGTGCACCAACGCGGTCAGTTAAGGATAGATGGGTCAGCAACCCCTGCTGAGCACGCTGCCAACTGGCTAGAGACGGCGTAGCGCTGCCGAGCACCACCGACACCTTAGCCATCTGGCCACGCATTAGAGCTAGATCGCGACCATGATAGCGAAAACCTTCACTCTGTTTATAGCTGCCGTCATGTTCTTCATCGACAACAATAATGCCCAAACTCGGTAACGGCGCAAATACCGCCGAACGGGCCCCAATGACAATGTGCACTTCGCCGCGCATGATCGCCCGCCACATATCATAGCGCTCGGCAGCAGATAAGCCAGAGTGGAGCACACCGATGCGCAACTGTTGTTGTTCGAAACGGGCGCGAAAGCGCCCCACCAGTTGCGGGGTCAAAGCGATCTCCGGCACCAGAACCAATGCCTGCTTATCTGTTTTCACAACAGCAGCTATCGCCTGTAGATAGACCTCGGTTTTACCGCTACCAGTAACGCCATGGAGCAGAAAAGGGCTAAATTTTTGCGTAGCAACGGCAGCAACTATGGCGGCACAGGCCAACTCTTGTTCGGTATTTAAAGTCCAAGCACTATCGGCACTCACACTGATGCCCAGAAAGGGGTCGCGCTGGGTCTCACACTGCACCGCCTCAATAAGGCCCAGCTCCTGCAGACGGGCTAAGGCAGCGTATGGAGCTGGAAAATTCTGGCGCAGCTGAGCAATATCCACCGACTCATGTTCTGCGATAAAAGCCAGTATTTTTTTTTGCAACGCTCCGCGCACCTGCTGTTTAGAGGAGCGGCATGTATACAGAGTAGTATGTTTACACTTCGGCGCCCCCTCAATAGATGCCAGCCCAGCAGGCAAGGCCGTTTTCAAAGCTAAACCCAAGGGGAATATATAGTAGGAGCTGGCGCGGCGGACAAACTCCAGCAGTGGAACATCTACCACCGGAGCCGTATCCAGCAGGCGCGTAACAGGCTTGAGCTTATAGCTAGGCGGTGTGACATCGGTGCACAGTTCCAGTACCACCCCCACCGCACTGCGCCGGCCCAGAGGCACGCACACTCGGTGTCCAATCCTAAGTAGATCGCGCAACTCTTCCGGCACAGCATAGGTTAGGGGCTGGGGTAAGGGGGCCAACAGGGCAACAACAACACAATCGTGTCTTTTATTTTCCACCAATCCACCCACAGCTAAAGTAGCAACTTCCAGTTAAACATTCCCAAACCAACATCTGCAGATAAAACATAAAAGAGCAGAACATACAGCAACAAGACAGGAGCAAAGAGCATCCAGTTGGCACAACAATTAACGACGGTTAGCTTAAGCTTCAGTTGACGCCAAATAGCTCTGCAGACCACTCAATTCGGTCATCAATTTATTGAAAGCTGGGCCATCGAGACTCTGCGCGCCATCACAGAGTGCCGTATTAGGATCGTAATGCACTTCGATCATTAAGCCATGCACCCCAGCAACCAGTGCTGACTTAGCCATAACCGGCACCAATGAGCGCACCCCGGTAGCATGGCTAGGATCGACAATAATAGGCAGATGGCTAAGCTGACGAATAAGCGGAACCACCGACAGATCTAAGGTGTTGCGCGTAGCCCGCTCAAAGGTACGAATGCCGCGCTCGCACAGGATCAACCGCTGATTACCTTCAGCGAGAATATACTCTGCCGCAGCAAGAAACTCTTCGATAGTCGCACTCATACCACGCTTAAGGAGCACCGGATAATCGAGTTTTCCTACCTCTTTGAGCAGATCAAAGTTCTGCATATTGCGCGCGCCGATCTGCAGCACATCGGCATAACGGCACACATCGTCCAATTGGCCAATGCGCATAACCTCGGTCACCACCGGCATACCCACCTCATCACCAGCCTGGCGCAACAGTTTTAAACCGTCGACACCCAACCCCTGAAAAGTGTGCGGGCCGGTACGCGGTTTAAACGCGCCACCGCGCAAGATATCAGCACCAGCCTGTTTTACTATCGCAGCGCTAGCGATCATCTGCGCTTCGCTTTCGACCGAACAGGGGCCCGCCATAACCACCGGAGCAGCATCGCCACCAATTACCACGGAACCAACCTGCACCTGTGTTGGCTGCGGATGAAAGTCCCGCGATACCAGTTTATATGGCTTACTGACATGGATAACTTCGCGCACCCCCGCCAGGTTGCGAATGGTGGCGTCCTCAACATAGCCCTGATTGCCAAGCACCCCAATAGCAGTGCGTTCGCTCCCAGGAATAGGCTCCGCCTGCAAGCCCATAGCATGCACGGCCGTCTTTACCTGTTCTACATCCTGATCTGTCGCACTATATTCCATAACTATAAGCATAAATTTCCTCCTAAGAAATATATAGCCTAACTCACCACAAAACTGCCCAGATTATGCCACATCGATAACTGTTGAGGGTAACTAGTCACTGCATTTATTTCAACATTTTTCATCAAAGGGTTTCATAGCCAAGCTAACGCTGAACAGACAACCTCTATTTGGCGACACCCAGCCATGTCCCTCCGCATCTTGAACGAATTGTGTTTCCCGCAGCGACGTGCTAGTGTCACTAGCGATCCGACGTAAACAATATAAAAACATCACTTTCAAGCTCTAGCAGCATAACCAACGGTCTCCAGAAACATGACGCAGCGTAAAATAGAGATAACTTCACCAACCTTCGTTGATGCCAATCAGTTACCCCCGCAATATGACCTGAATCTGCTATTTCCCAGCGCGCAACCCCTGGCTCTGGAGATAGGCTGCGGTGTAGGTGACTTCATGCTCCAACGCGCCACCCAGCAGCCACAGACCAATTTTATTGCTATCGATATCTACAATAAGGGCTGCTATAAAACCTGTAACCGCATTGATGACAGCACGCTGACCAATGTACGCGTAATGCGCATGGAGGCACGCTACCTGCTCAGCCAATTCGGTTGTGCCGACATGCTCGACGCCATCTACATAAACTGCCCAGATCCTTGGCCCAAAAAACGCCATCGCTCGCGCCGCCTCGTAAATGACACTTTTTTAACACAAATTTTATACTACCTTAAACCTCAGGGTGATCTATACTTCATCACTGATGTCGAAAATTATGCCCAACAGGTTGCCGAGCTATTAGCAGTAGCTCCAGGCTTTATCAACCAATTGCCGACTGAGTACACCCACCATCTTGATGGTTACCCTCTCTCGAAATATATGCGTCGCTTTTTAGTGCAGGGGCTGCCTATCTTTTTTCAGCACTACCGGCGCCGGGATGATTTCAGGCTGGAGCAAAGCATGCTGCCAGCAACCCAAATGGGCTTTCGGAATCGTCACACCTTGGAGAGCAGATGAATAATTACCTAACCACAAACTTTGCCGGAGTTGGCGGCAACATAAAAGATGATCCTGAGGATTTTATTGTCGAAGAGATTCCTGCCTACCTGCCATGTGGCGAGGGCGAACACCTGTATCTGCGCGTCGAAAAGCGCGGAATGAGCACCTTTGCGATGATCCAACGCATCAGCGAAGCTCTGGGAATACGCCAACAGGATGTTGGCTACGCTGGGCTCAAAGATAGTCAGGCCGTCTGTCGCCAAACCATATCCCTGCCGCCGGAAACAGATGGGAAAATTACGACACTAGATCTGGAGGGGATAACCATCCTCGACAGCAATTACCACACCAACAAGTTGCGCATAGGCCATCTGCGCGGCAACCATTTTCACATCCGCATCAATGATGTTGCAGATGATGCCGAACAAAAAGCCCTGGATATCCTTCATATCCTAGAACACACTGGTCTGCCCAATTTTTTTGGTCCTCAGCGTTACGGCGTTTTGGGAACGAACCATCTTATTGGCAAAGCAATTCTGCATAACCAGTTTGAGCAGGCCGCCGCACTCATTATTGGTAACCCAGACCAGATCAGCAATCAGCGCTGGAAACTTGCAGCCATTGCCTATGCTGCCGGAGATCTCTCAGCAGCCCTTGAATCTCTTCCCGGACGCTTTCGTGATGAGAGAAAGTTGCTGCACACCTTACTGCGCGGCATGGACTATCAACAGGCAGTCTTAGCTCTGCCACGCAAACTATTGCGCCTGTACTTATCGGCCTATCAATCACATCTGTTCGACACTCAGGTCAATATGCGTCTCGACTCAATAGACACATTATGGCCCGGTGATATCGCTTACATCCACGCCAAAGGAGCCTGCTTTCATGTCGAGCAACCAGAGGAGGAACAGGCGCGAGCAGATCGTTTAGAGATAAGCCCTACCGGCATGCTTGCTGGACACAAGGTGATGCAAGCGAAAGCGCAGACAGGCATAATTGAACAAGCGCTACTCGACAAAGAGTCCCTTAAAGCGGATGCCTTCACCCAATTTCCAGGACTGAAGCTAACCGGCGAACGCCGCCCCCTAAGAGTGCCACTAGAGCAAGTTAGTTGTCAGCAACAGGACAACACGCTACAACTAAGTTTTGCACTACCGACAGGCAGCTTTGCAACCGCGCTACTGCGTGAGATTATGAAAGCTCCCGCAACCACCAAGTCGTCTCAGTGAGCTAACTCAGCTCGCAAATAAAAAACAAAAGGCGTTCCTAATTCTGTCCATCCTCACAGAATTAGTTGGCATAATCTATAGAGCAAACCATATATAGATATAAGTTAAACAGGTCAAACGACAACTTTTATTTTTAGCGTTATATTTAAATAAACTTTCTATCTATCTGATAAAACACTTATTTTTCTAAATAATCTCTTTTTGTAAACTTATTTCTGCTTAACAGCTTGACAGTTTTAGAACAACATTCTATATTTCTAAAAACATTGAACACTGTTGTATTTTACACAGAGTGAACAGATTAAGGCCACAGCAATAACCCACTAGCCATAATCTTAATTAAAACAGGACGTTTGGCACTATTGACTCCATCCGACAATAAATTAGCTCATTAAATATGCCATATAGACTTGACAGATAGGACGCAATTTTGTACACAGGCGAGCACTAGAGATTATTTCTAGCTGCGACAACATCATGCCAATTATTAACGATATATGGGGAACAAACAGATGCCAGTAAAAAAAGATAAATCAGAATACATAATACAAGCTGTTTCCCATGCACTTGACCTGCTTGAGCAATTTCATGATGAAATTGACGAGCTTGGAGTAACCGAGCTTAGCAAGCGCTTAAAACTCCATAAAAACAATGTTTTTCGCCTGCTGGCGACCCTTGAATCACGCGGCTATATTGAGCAAAACAAAGCGACTGAGAACTACCGGCTTGGGTTAAAATCACTTGAGCTAGGTCAGACATTCATCAAGCAGATGGGGCTGTTGCGCCAAGCAAAACTTACCCTTGAGCAACTAGTAGAGCAGTGCAACGAAACAGCCTATGTTGCTATCTTCAAAGAGGACAGCGTTGTCTATCTGGATGTGGTTGAAACCGACATGACGGTACGCGTGGTCTCGCGTGTGGGTTCGCGTCTGCCATCATACTGCACCGCAGCTGGCAAGGTACACCTATCCCACATGTCTGAAGAAGAGCTAGACTCGCTACTCAGCAAAGAGTTCAAAGGCTACACTCCTACAACGATAACCAGCCGAGAAACTTTAAAGGTTGAGCTACGCCAAGTTGCAAAAAATGGTTACGCCATCGACAACGAAGAGCTTGATCCTGGAGTACGGTGTATCGCCGCCCCTATCTACGACTACACACGAAGAATTGTTGGTGCCATCAGTCTTTCTGGTCCGTCAATGCGCTTTACCGACACAAGAATCGAAAAAGAGTTGGTGCCGCTAGTCTTAGATGCTGCGTCCACCCTTTCCACCCGTTTAGGCTATCGTCAATAGTCTCCATACCACCAGCCAGCCTCCAAGTTTCCGCTACCTATCTAGATTAATTTCCGGCACCACTATTCACTAAAGTTGCATACAACGCAGCCACCCTGTGCTGCAGAGCATCTCGATCAGCAGAATTATCAATAACATAATCAGCTAAGCGCACCTTTTCACTTTGTGGTATATGCGCAGCAACCCGCTTTTTAGCATCTGCAATACTGCAACTATCCCGCTTTTGCAAGCGGCGCAACTGTACATCTTCAGCCACAGTAACAGTCAACACCCGATCAACCCGATCACGAGCACCAGCCTCAAACAGCAATGGCGCTTCATAGACCACCAAGCCACCAGTTTTCTCCTGGGTGCGGCTAGCCTGCAGTAGGCGCTTTTTTGACAGTTCTGCTATAGCTGGGTGCATGATCTCTTCCAGCTCCCGTCGCGCCTCTGGCCGAGAGAATACATAATCCCCCAACCTTTTCCGATCCAAGGTGCCATCAGACTTCAGCATCTGCGCACCAAAACGCTTTTGCACCTGCAGCAATACTGCACTGCCTGGGAGCACCAACTCCCGCGCCAACTCATCGGCACTTATCACTAGCGCACCCATTTCACCCAGCATTTTAGCTACAGTGCTCTTACCTGAGGCTATGCCTCCAGTTACTCCTAAAATCATAACCACTCCACAGCTAACTAACTAAAAACATAAGACTATTCTAAAGTACATTTATTGACAACCCTACTAAAGCATGCTAGTTTTCCAGCTCTGTTTATTGCACCGATTTTACCTAGCACCATGTAGGAACTAAATACCTACACAATCTAGATCAACAGCGGTGCACTTTAGCAATTTCATTGCCGTTATAGCAATAGTTGCATTTAATGCCCACAAGGGGGACACGATGAAACACACTAAGTCCACAGCCTATTTTTCTCAATCCAAACAAGTTATTCCCGGCGGAGTCAATAGCCCCGTGCGTGCTTTTAAATCAGTCGGTTGCGATCCGCTATTTATTGAGCGTGCCGCTGGTTCCAAAATATATGATGCCGACAACCACAGCTACATTGACTATGTTGGCTCATGGGGACCGATGATTCTCGGCCACTGTCATCCTAAGGTTGTTGAAGCGATCCAACAGGCGGCCAATAGCGGTGCCTCCTTCGGCGCACCAACCTATAAAGAGATTGAGTTAGCCAATATGGTATGTGAGGCATACCCGAATATAGAAAAAGTACGCATGGTCTCTTCTGGCACAGAGGCGACTATGAGTGCCATTCGTTTGGCTCGTGGCTGCACCAGTCGTGACAAAATTCTCAAATTTGATGGATGCTATCACGGCCACGCCGATTCCCTCTTGGTAAAAGCTGGCAGTGGCGCGGCAACATTTGGCGTTCCCACCTCGCCAGGCATTCCAGCCGATGTTGCTAAATACACCCTGACAGCCACCTACAATGATCTGGATGAGGTTAAAGCTATCGTAGCCGCAAACAAAGGAGAGATTGCCTGCATTATTCTGGAAGCAGTTGCTGGCAATATGGGTTGCGTACCCCCGCTGCCCGGCTTTCTTCAAGGGGTGCGTGAGCTATGTACAGCCGAAGGGATCATCATGATCGTTGACGAGGTCATGTCCGGCTTCCGCGTCGCCTACGGCGGGGCACAAGAGCGCTTCGACGTCCACGGCGACATCGTCTGTCTGGGCAAAATTATTGGCGGCGGGCTGCCAGTCGGAGCATTTGGCGGCAAAAAAGAGTTAATGGATCAACTCTCTCCTGAAGGTAAAATCTATCAAGCCGGAACTCTGTCGGGCAACCCCTTGGCCATGAGCGCGGGAATTGCCACCCTGAAGCTGTTGCAAGAAGAGGGTTTCTACCAGCAGGTTGAGGAGAAAAGTGCCTATCTTGAAGCGGGACTTCGTCAAGCAGCTACCGCAGCCGGGGTGACTACCTGCTTGCAACGTGTCGGCGGCATGTTCTGCACCTATTTCTGCGCTGGCCCAGTTAACAACTTCAACGATGCCCTCGGCAGCGACACCGAAGCTTTCAGCCGCTACTTCCGCTCCATGTTGGACTCTGGCATCAACCTAGCACCATCACAATTTGAGGCTGGTTTTATGAGCATCGCCCACTCCCGCGATGATTTAGATCAGACAATTGCAGCAGCAGCACAGGCCTTTAGTGCAGTTTAATTTAAGCACCTCTCAGCCATAGAGAAGCCAAAAAAATATGGCTGAGAGGCCTTCGCGCTACAGGGTCAAAGCTGACTTAATTATTTACAATATCCCAATAAATAGTTATGGTTAGAGTGCTGCGTTCGCCCCCACACAGGACTGCCATGGAAACCATACACGACCAACGGATAGAAGATGCGTTAATCGGCCTCGCCAAACTCCTGAAGAACGTCAGTTACTATCCGGACGGGCATCCATCTCTTAACAACGCTATAGCGCAATCTATAAAATTGTTTGGCACGGTGAACTTAGCCAGCCAAGAGCCTTTAGTGTTAATCGTTTCGCGGCAGGGATTTTTTCTCGATCACGGCCAGCTAGAAAGCAAAAATCCGCTCATCAACACCCTGGCTCAACGCCTTTTTTTCCACAAAATCAAGAGATTAACGCTATTTCCTGATTTACTGGATCGCCACCTGCTAGCTTTTGCACGCCTTATCTGTGAAGAACCGGTAGCCATCATAGATAAAGGTGGTATTGCCGAGCTACTGGATAGGCAACTTGTCTCCACTATCTCCATCAACATGCTCAATCTGAGCGCAGCCGCCAGCCGCAAGAATAAACTCGAACAGCAACAGGGCAGTACTTCCGTTGATGGCGCGGGCAAGCCCGACCAAAGCTCCAGCAACAAAGCATCTAACGATATCTTTCAGAGCAACGCTCATGGAGTATCCATACACGAACTGCTGCAGCAACTCGACGGCATTCTGCACCAGCCAACGAAAGAGAAAGAACCTCTATTTCTGCGCACCGTGGGACAGCTAAGCAAAATTATGCGCCAGATGATCAACGATGCCAGTCGCATGCAAACGCTGCCCGCGCTGCAACAGCTAGACTGTTGGATACAGAACTCATCGCTAAATCAACGTTTTGTTAACGTTTTAAAACAGGCGGTACGCTCTCTAGGCAGCCAAGAACTTGTAGATCTACTCATTGACAACGCCAGCGACACGCCACAGCAAAATCTGGCACGTCACCTAATTGCCGAATTGAACAGTAATACTGGCGTAATACTTATCGATCGCTTGAGCAACGAGACCAATACGCGCTTACGCAAATTCATCAGCCAACTCTTGGTGAGCAGAGGCGAGCAGGTGTTTGCGCCACTAATTGCCAGCCTCAACAATGAGCGCTGGTTTGTCGTGCGTAATGCCGTGGCAATTTTGGGAGAAAGTCGCGACGAACGCCTTGTCCCCACCTTTGCGAGCCAACTCAACCACTCTGACGCTCGCGTAGTTAATGAGGCTATCCGTGCTTTAGCGCGGATTAAAACTACCAGTTCCAGCCAAGCACTTATCGACCACCTCAGCTCCGGCAACAGCGATTTTCCACAACAGATAATCTTGGCATTAGGCGCACTGGCTGACCCGATTGCGGTACCGTACTTGACATCAATCGCCACCAGATCTGACCCGTTCCTGCGCAATAAAACCCTAACCAAGGTGGCCATAGCAGCCTTAGGTGAAATTGGTGCGCCCGAGGCGGTTCCAACCCTGATCAAACTGTTGCAGCGCATCAAGCTGTTAAAACGTGCTGAATACGCCGAGATTCGCTGCCAAGCTGCGCTCACCCTAGGCAGTTTTAATGACAGCGCCAGCCTAAAAGCGCTACAGCGGGTCAGCAAATCATCCCAGCGCAACTTGGCCGCAGCAGCACGACAAGCACTACGTCAGCGAGGCGAGGCTGACAATGGCTAATACCCTACACACCAACTTCCTTCATGCACTCAATGGTGTTCTCAATGGTTTAAATCTATACCCAAGCCAGCACCCCGCCAATGCCACTTTGCAAAAAGCACTGTGGACAGCTCTGCAGCAGTTAGCCAAACACGAAAAGCTAACAACGATTGGCGTCGTGGAGCAGGCACTTTTCTTTAACAATCAGCTCTACCCAGAAAATCACTCAGTAGCAGCCACCATGGCGCACAAGTTATCCCATTATAATATTGCCGGGATAGAGATAAGCGCCGAGACAACAGAGAGAGAGCTAAATACTTTCATTGATCTGTTCAGTCAGGGTAGGTTGAACGGGGACAATTTTGACCAACTACTGCAGCAGCACAATATCTACCACATTCGTCACATAGATCGCATTGATGATAACAACTACGCCAGTCAGGCGCGCGCCACCTACGCCCAAGCACTCAACACTATAGAGGTTATTGGCACCAGTGTAGAGAACGACGAGAAACCATCATCAGAACAGCTCATACCCACAGTAGAAAAAATGGTGCGCCAAACAGTGAAAAGCCCGTATGCGCTGTTAGCATTAAGCATGATCAAAGATTACGATAACTACACCTACACCCATTCGGTGAATGTACCGGTTATCGCACTGGCCATAGGACGTGTCTGTAAATTGAGCAGCGACGATCTTAACATCCTCGGCGTTGGAACCCTGTTACACGATCTAGGTAAGCTTAAAATTGACCCAGGCCTGATAAAAAAACCGGGAAGACTTACACCATCTGAATATCATCAAATCAAGTTGCATCCAGAGTTCGGTGCCAGAATAGCGGAACAGATGGATGATATCGACCCGCGCATCAAGGAGATTATCCTCGGGCACCACCAGCAGTATGATCATACCGGCTATCCGGACAATCTCAGCAAATTTATCAGTCCCGATCTGGTAGATATCGCTACAGTTGCCGACACCTATGATGCTATCACCTCGCTACGCGTCTACCATCGGTCGAAAACTCCCCGTGAGGCGATTACAATTATGCACGGACTGTCCGGCACACAGTTTAATCCGCACTATGTGCAAGCACTGGAGCAAACCCTGGGATCTTTCCCAGTTGGCAGCCTAGTTAGATTGTTCAATAATGAGATTGGCCTAGTAGTAAACATGGATGCCAACAACACTGATAACAGCACCGTTAGAATTGTAAAAGACAGTGGCGGAAACACCATATCCACCCCCTACGATATGGAACTCAGTAACAGCGATCAGGAGATTGTCGGTGAAGTAGATCCATTGGTGCATAATGTGGATGTCAGCAAGACGCTGGGAGCACAACCGCAGGAGAGTTGAAGCTTAGTTAAATAGCACTCAACGACTAACTAATCTGTAGAGCACCCAAAGCAGTAACTGCGGCCACGCGCACATCAACACGCTGATCCTGAGCATATTCACTTAAAATAGGCGCACTCTTGGCGAATCCCAACCGACCCAAAGCGGTTAATGCGGCAGCACTCAGCTCTGTGTTGGCTTGACGGCACACTGTCTCCAAGTAGGGCAACAGACGCTCATCCTGATAACCGCCCAAAGCCTCAGCGGCATAAACCGCTACCGCCACCACCGGATCCTTCAAACTCTGAACTAGAGCAGCCAACGCCTGCGGCAGACGCTTCTCCCCTAGCAACTGTACCGCCACTGCACGCACATCAGCATCAGCATCACGCACCAGCTCAAGCAACAGAGCACAGCCAGCATTATCATTTACTGAGCGCAAAGCATACACAGCCGCGATGCGTTCCTGCCGTGTGCCGACCGCCAACTTTTGTTGCAACGCCACCAGACTATAGCGGCTATCTAACACCTCCAGCGCCTGAGCTGCAGCACGGCGCACAGCTATCTCTTCATCCTGCAAAGCACGCAACAGTACCTCACGACGGTCTATAGGCATATTTTCACTCCACGCAGCATCTTTGGTTCTTAACTGCCTATCTCAATAACTTTGAGCAAGTTGGTTGAGCCGGGATGCCACAATGGCGTTCCCGCAGTAACAATAATACGCTCCCCAGCCACGGCAAGACCAAGCTTCTTCACCTCTTCTGCAGAGCCCAGCAACATCTCATCGGTATCGTTATATGCCTCGGTCAAGACTGGCACTACTCCCCACAACAGATTCATCTGACGGTAAATCAAGGCACTAGGAGTCAATGCCACAATAGGGCAACGGGGACGAAACCTGGATACACAGCTGGCGGTAAAACCTGACTGCGTGTACGCAAGAATAGCCGCTGCCTGCAGATCGTTGGCCAGCCAGCCCGCTGCCCGCCCCACAGCCCAAGCTACAGTCGGTGGAGCGGGATCTTCCTGATTCAAGTCCAGAGCGTTGCCCACAAATGGCTCAGTTGCTACAGCTATTCTATGCAAAATTTGCGTCGCCTGCACGGGATATTTACCCGCAGCAGTTTCATCGGACAGCATCACCGCGTCAGTTCCATCATAGATAGCATTGGCTACATCGGTAGCCTCAGCTCTGGTTGGGCGCGGACTGACCACCATGCTCGACAACATCTGAGTGGCCGTAATCACGCTGCGCCCAGCTAGACGCGCCTTCTTGATCAACTGTTTCTGCAACACAGGCACCCGCTCCAGCGGCATTTCGACCCCGAGATCTCCACGGGCAACCATGATACCGTTTACTAGAGCGAGAATCTCATCGATATTGGCCACAGCCTGAGGTTTTTCGATCTTTGCTATCAAATGTGGTCGATACGCAGCGCTGTCGAGTAGAGCACGGATCTGCTCCAAATCGGCAGCACTGCGCACAAAGGATAGCGCAACTATATCAACTCCCTGCTCGAGACCAAAGAGTAGATCCTCCCTATCTTTTTCAGTGAACGCGGAGATACGCAGATTGCTCGTCGGTAGATTGACCCCTTTGCGCGAATAGGCCACGCCACCAGTTATCACCTCACAATGCACCAGTTCACCGACAATGGAATCAACGCGCAACTCCATCAAACCATCAGCCAACATAATGGGATCGTCGATTTTAACGTCATGATGCAGACTGGGGCAATCAACCAGCAGAGCGTCAAGAGCCACATCGGCAACTGCGCACAGGGCAACCATCTCGCCCGGCACTAGACGCACACCCTCCTCGGGCAGAACCCCCAAACGAATCTTGGGCCCACACAGATCCTGTAAAATAGCAACCGGCTTACCCGCTTGCTGGGATAGATAGCGGATCATCTTTATCAATTTGCCGTGTGATGCATGGTCGCCATGAGAAAAGTTTAGGCGGGCTACATCCATCCCCGCGCCTATCATCGCGCTCAAAATCTCTTCTGATGCCGAAGCGGGGCCGACCGTACAGACTATCTTTGTTCGCCGCATGGAGCATATCTCCTCAAGCTAGACAATCACTGCGCCTGAACTTCAACTACTTTACGTGACAGCCACTACAGCTAACTGGGCCGTTATTCTGTTTATGACAATCTTTACACAATTTGTGGGCGCGAGTCTTACCCAGCTCGAACGCAGCTGGAACACCTTCACCATGACATACCGCACAGCCATATTTTTCACCATGCTGCGCATGCTTCAAGGTTACATCGCCTTTAGTATTTTTAATCACCAAGATTTCAACTGCAGTATTATCAGTTGCAGCAACTTCAGTCGCAGCAGCAACCACATTTGAGAGTAAAGCTTGGCCGGCAGGGACAGCTTCTGATGTTGTAGCAGAGGCACTATCGGTAACAGGAGCAGCACTATCTACGGCTTTATCTACCAAAGTGTTTAACAGATTGCCACCATCTTGCTGCACCGCACTAGCTTGCTGCTGCACTGTCGCCACCGCCTGAGTAACCTTTTCCTGCGCCACAACAGCTCCAGCTGCTAAATCTTTTGCTGCTGTCTCTTTAACCTCTTGCACTGCCTGTTCAGCTGCCACTCCAGCCTGCTGTAGTTTTTCCTTACCAGCATCAACAACTGCATCAACCTGCTCAACCGCGTCGTTGACTACAGCCTTAGTCTGCTCCACCACAGATGTTGTGGCTGCAGGCTCAACCTGAACAGCCTTTTCTACAACCGGTTCACTCTTCTGTTCACAACCACCAATTAGCACAGCTAACGCCACTACAACCAGAACAATTGATCTCATAACCCCTCCGTAAAACACAGTTATTAAAACTACCTCAATAAAATCTACCTAGATTTTATTCCTAAACAGAGATTAATCTATTTCTTCCCCTCTGTCTAGCGGATGGGTATATTCCGCAGCAATACAGCAATAAAATAGTTAGTGTAGTCAGCCCTTGCAAAACCGGCTGTGTTCCGGCATCTTAGAGCAACATCAGCCGACATAAATAAGGAGCATTAAATGGATCTCTTTCAACAACTCAATAAAGCGATAGATGAAGAGTATGAGCATGGTGAATTGCCAGAAAATTTGCTCACACCGTTGCGGCAAGTCAGTCAAAATCCCGAGCGCTTTGCCGCCCACTTAGCTACCGTTGAAACCTTGTTAAAACAGATTAAGGCGTTTGAACCCTATTGCGATTGTGGCTGCTTTGCTGAAGGTTTTGATGCCAAAGCAGTGAATAGAACGCTTGAACAGCTGGGAATAATTGGTAAACATAGCGCAACAAAATAGGTCAGGAGAGCAGTATGGAGCACATACAGGCATGGCTCAACAGTATTGATTTTTTCAGCACCGACATGCAGCGCTACATTTTAGCGACAGGTATCCTGTTTGTTTTCTTCATCTTTAAACGCCTATTCAGCAGTATATTAACACGTTTTATTTTACCACTGACCAATCGCACGGCAAACAATTTCGACGACCTGCTCTTAGCCAACGTACGCCGCCCTCTGGAGACCTTAGTGCTTATCGGCGGGCTATTTATAGCTTTGCAGGTGCTTCAACTGCCGACCGCGCCTACCAATTTTCAACAGGCAGGCCATGCTCTTATAAAAACCATGATCACATTCAATATTGCTTGGATTCTCTTCAACGCAGTATCCATATTGGAGCGCAGCATCGCGAGCTGGGCCCAGCATACCGGCGCCCCACTCGATGAGCATCTACTGCCATTTATCCGTAAAATTGTCCGAGCTTTCATAATTATTTTAGCTGTTGTGCTGGTAATTCAAAACTTAGGGTACTCGATTTCCGGCTTGCTGGCCTCCCTTGGCATTGGCGGTTTAGCTGTCGCTTTGGCCGCAAAAGAGACGCTTTCCAACGTATTCGGCTCTATTATGATTCTGCTCGACCGGCCGTTTCGGGTTGGCGATTGGATAAAAACCGACAACATCGAAGGAGTCGTGGAAGAGATTGGATTTCGCTCAACCCGCATCCGCACCTTCGCCAAGACATTAATAACCGTACCCAACAATATAATCGCCACAACTTCACTCAATAATTTCAGCTATATGCCTAAACGACGCATAAAAATGACCGTTGGCGTCACCTATGCCAGCAGCCCTGAACAGATGCGCGCGGCGGTCAGCAGCATACGCAGCATGCTGGAGCAGCATCCAGCCATCAATCAGGAGTTCATGCTGGTCAACTTTACTGACTTTAGCCCGTCTAGCTTAGATATCCTTATCTACTGCTTCACTACCACTACTGACTGGGCCGCGTATTTGCAGGCGCGCGAAGATGTCTGTTTAAAAATTATGGATATCATCGCAGAACTGGGCATGGAGATGGCCTTTCCCAGCCATAGCGTCTACCTGCACCAGCAAGACGACATACAGCAATCAGCCGCGCAACCATTTACCAGCAGCAACGAAAGAATACAGCCATGAAACACGAGCAACTCAAGGGTCAACTCATAAAAATTTTAGTGGATTTTTTTGGCAACGACTACCGCCGCATCGCTCACGCCATCGAGGTGTTAAAATATGCCGAGATAACCATGCAGCAGAGCCAGCCAGTCGATGAGGAGATAGTGATTGCCAGCGCTATTTTACACGATATCGGCATTAAACAATCTGAAGCAGAGCTAGGCTACAACAACGGCAAAACGCAAGAGCTATATGGCCCTCCTATCGCCAGCGACATACTGCAAAGCATAGAATTTCCGGCCGATAAAATTACTCAGGTAACGCAAATAATCGGCAACCACCATTCACCCTCACGCTACAACTATCCTGAACTGGCTATTTTGAAAACTGCTGATCGCATCGTTAATCAACTCGACAAACAACAACCTGATGAGCGCCACAGTGTTGAAGATTAATCAGCTCCCCCAGATGAGAACACTGTACCTTATTAACTTTTTATAGTAATAATCTCTCATCTTTAGGTAGTTGTGCCAGTGGCAACAACATTCGCATTGCCCTGAACCTTTTAACGCACCTCCTGTTCCTGATTCAGGAACTTAATATGCTATACTTGGTGTCTGAACATTAGATTGTACTTTTAGAATAATTTTTACTTTCGGAGATTTGCCATGAAGAGAACTTTTCTCGCCCTGATTGTAGTCGCGCTTATTATTCCCACTGCATTAGCAGGTGCCGCATCCAAGGTAAAAGGTGCAGTTCTCAATGTGCCCAACACCATAGACAAGGATGCCAACATCAGTATTGGCAAAGATTCCACTGCGACCCAGAGCTCTATCGCCTTAAAAAATCTGGACATGTCTGGAGCAGTGATCAATACCAGCGCCGACAAACAGAGTGTAAATATTGCCGTTGGCAACAAGGCGGATGCAACACAAAATTCGGTCAAGCTAGGCGGTAAACTCCGCGGCGCCGTTGTCAATACCAACCTAGTTGGCACAAATGTAAACTTGGCGGCAGGCAACAACGTAACGGCCAACCAAGCGTCGGTAAATATAGCCAACAGCGATATAAGTGGTGCAGTCGCCAACACTGCCATGGGGAAAAATGCAGTTAATATTGCGGCAGGAAATCAGGTTAAAGCCGGACAAGCTGCAGTCATGATGGACAATAGCAGCGTGCGCGGTGCAGTAGTCAATACCACAGCCGCACAAAATATGGTGAATCTAGGCGCAGGCAATAAGGTTGAGGCCAGCCAAGCAGCCACCACAATTTCCGGCAGCTCGATTAAGGGTGCTGCAGTCAACACTGCCGCCGCACAAAATTTCTTAAATCTTGCTGCGGGTAACGACACCACCGCACGCCAAGCTGCAACCAACATTAAGGGATCGCAGGTTAGTGGCGCGGTGGTCAACACTGTAGTTGGACAAAACTTAGTCAACCTTGGAGCAGGCAATCAGAGTACTGCCAATCAGGGCGCAGTTAATATAGAGCATTCTAGTATCAAAGGTGCAGTAGTTAACACCGCAGGCGGGCAAAATTTCGTTAACCTGGCCGCAGGCAACAAGACCGCAGCCAATCAAGCATCCGCCACCATTAAAGGCTCCAGAGTAAAGGGTGCAGTGGTAAACACCGCCCTAGATCAAAACTTTGTCAACCTCGCAGCGGGCAATAAAGCGACAGCCAATCAGGCAGCTACCAATTTAGAAGATTCCACAGTCTCTGGTGCAGTAGTTAACACCGCTATTGGCCAGAGTTTTGTCAACCTTGCGGCGGGTAATCAGGTTGAAGCCAATCAAGCATCTACTAACGCTAAAGATAGTAACATCAAAGGCGCGGCGGTAAACACCATTGGCGCGGCGGGTGCAGTCAACCTCGCAGCAGGCAATAGAGCAACAGCCAATCAGGCGAGCACTAACTTAGAGGGCTCCACTCTAAAGGGTGCCGCAGTTAACACCATCATCGGTGGCACCGTCAACCTGGCGGCAGGGAATCAGGCAGAGGCTAATCAAGCAGCGCTGAACAGCAAGGGATCAAACCTAAAAGGTACAGCTGTCAATACTGTGGCCGGAGCTGCAGTCAATCTAGCTGCTGGCAACCGCGCCGTAGCTAATCAGTCAGCGACTAATCTAGAAGAGAGTACAGTGGCAGGCAATGCCGTCAACACGGTAGCCGGAGCAGCGGTAAACTTGGCCGCTGGTAACCGCGTTAGCGCCAATCAAGCAGCTACAAAGATTGAGGGCAGTAACGTCAAGGGCAACATGGTCAATACCCTTGGTGGGGCGGGTGTCAACCTCGCAGCCGGTAACCGCGCTGAAGCAAATCAGGCTTCTACCGCCATCAAGGGCAGTCAGGTTACAGGCAACATGGTTAACACCGTTGGCGGTGCGGGTGTCAACCTCGCTGCAGGGAATCGCGCAGAGGCAAACCAAGCTGCCACAGAAATTGCCGACAGCCAAGTTAAAGGCAATATGATCAATACGGTAGCTGGGGCGGGCGTCAACTTAGCGGCAGGTAACCGCGTTAGCGCCAATCAAGCAGCTACAAAGATTGAGAGCAGTAACGTCAAGGGCAATATTGTCAACACCCTTGGCGGAGCGGGCGTTAACCTCGCTGCCGGAAATCGCGCAGAGGCAAACCAAGCTGCCACAAAGATTGAGGGCAGTAACGTCAATGGCAAAATTGTCAATACCGTTGGTGGTGCAGGCGTCAACTTAGCCGCAGGTAATCGCGCAGAAGCTAATCAGGCAGCAACGAGCATCAAAAACTCCAACTACAGCGGCAACGTTACCAATACCGTTGCTGGCGCAGCAGTCAACCTTGCTGCAGGCAACAGAGTAGAAGCCAATCAAGCCACAACTAACATAGAGAACAGCAGGGTACAGGGCGACATTAAAAACAAAGTCTATGGCGCAGGCGTCAACTTAGCCGCAGGCAACAGAGCTACGGCCAACATGGCTGCGACCGACATTCAAGACAGTACCGTCAGAGGAAATATCAGCAATACTGTCGCCGGCGCAGCGGTCAACTTAGCCGTTGGCAATAGGTCTGAGGCCAATATGGCCGCCACCAAAATCAGCAACAGTGATGTAAGTGGCAACGTCACCACGCGCGTCTCCGGTGGGGCCCTCAATCTGGCCGCCGGAAATAAGGCTAAAGCCAATATGGGAACAGTAATCGTCGACGACAGTACGGTAAGGGGCGACCTTTCTGCCAAAGTTAAGTCTGGAGCAGTGAATATTGCTGTCGGCTCCAAAGCCGAAGCTAACTCTGGCGCAATTATTATCAAAGATGGTAGCAGTGTTAGTGGCAACATCTCAGTAAGCTCCGGCAAAGGCATCACAGTTAACGATATCGATAGTCCGTTCAGTTTCGGACAAAATATAAATGTTGCTGCCGGCAGCGGTACCTCCAATAAAAACTCAGTAATTATGAAGTAGATCTCAATCTAGCCAGTTTACAAACACAGATAATCTCTTATCGCTGCGGGGGAGCAATCCTCCGCAGCCCTCTCCAGTTTGTCATAGCCGCCAATCTTACTACCCATTATCACTACTGTCCGGTTGAAAAATATAATAACAACGTAAGCCATTGAGAATACTAGTTCTTTGACATAACTAATTCATTTTCGATTTGAATTCATCTACTCAAGTGTGTGTTGATACCTTTCTGC
>JAVETC010000012.1:0-71361 GCA_034006225.1 Desulfuromonas sp.
GTGTATGGACAGCGCCACAACAGAAGGTCGGGACAAAAACAAGTTATCTCAGCTGATTTCAGCATCAACGTCTCAATGTTGTCGGGTTTGATTTGCTGGTGGCAACCAAGTCCGACAAACTGCTAGTATCTGAGCATCAACGTACCGTAAATCTTATAATAAAAGTTCGCTGGCTGCTGATAGTGCTTATGGTTGCATATTGCACTATAGGAGCGCTTTTCCTCCATATCGACAATGAACACTTCAAGTTGTCCTCTTTACCGATAACAAGCATCAGCATAATTTTAGGTGCAGTGATTTTACACAATCTGCTCGCAACTGCGATTGGCAATAAAATTAAATATGAATATTTCTACGACCGCAGCCAAATGGTACTGGATATATTGATAATTACCTTCTTGATTCACATCACAGGTGGAGGTTCCAGTTGGTTGTGGCCACTGTATTTAATTGTCACTTTTGAGTCTGCTTTTTTGCTAGATTTTCGTCGTTGCTTAGTCCTTATGGGCATATTTTGCAGCCTGATGTACGCTTTTGCTCTATGGGCAGGCTACAACGACCTCTACAGCACTATAGATATTGATCTTTTCAACTCAAATCATAAGCACAACGCCACCTATTTAATTCTATTATGGTTATGGGTAAACATAATTAATATTGCTGTGGCAGCATCTGGGCGCATTATGCACCAAGCGATAATTCACGAAACGCACAAAGTAGCGGAGCGTGAGCAACGACTGCACCGCTTTATGGACAGCGCGCAAGACCTTATCATCGCTTTTGACAATAATAATCGCATCCATTATGTCAACAAAGCCATACGCGAACGACTAAACCTCAACGAACAAAACGATACGCCCAACACAATACAAGATATATTAGCCAGCGAAGATATGGCAGAATGGCAGCGCAAAACTTGCCTGTTAAGTGTTGACGGAGAGGTTGCCTCAACCATCTTTCGCCTGCGTACCGTATCAGGTGACCCTGTCCATGTAGAGTGTCATATCAGCAGTGATGACCAAGAGAGTCAGCAACTGCACTGGGCCGTGTGTCGCGATCTTTCAGAACAGCTTGAACAAGATGAGCAGCTATATCAAATATCCAACTATGACCAACTGACAGGCTTAGCCAATAGACACAGTTTTTCTGAACAAGCTATTCAAAATCAACTACTAGCCAAACGCTACAAACAAAAAATCAGTCTGATCATGTTGGCTGTTGACCATTTAAAGCTAATCAACGAATCAGTAAGCGTAACAAGCGGCGACAATATTTTAGTTACTTTCAGCCAACGCCTACGTCATTGCGTCCGCGCAACTGATATTGTAGGACGCTTAGCAGGCAATCAATTCGCTATACTGTTAATCAATGTCAATGGACAAGAGGCTGTTGATCAGGTAGTTGACAAGATCCGTGAAAGTTTGACCGAGCCAGTCACTATCGATAACCACGGATTTTTTCTAACTGCCAGTATCGGCATTAGTATTTTCCCCGAGCATGGCAACAATATAGAAGCATTGATGAAAAAATCGGCCAGCGCCATGTATAACGTTAAAAATATGGGCGGAAATAGTGCGGCATATTACTCCGATGAAATGAATGTAGCGGTTGAGAACCAATTAGGCATGATAAAAGGGCTGCAAACTGCCCTATATAACAGTGAACTCCAACTCCACTATCAACCCAAAGTTAATATCAAGACTGGCAACTTTAATTCAGTTGAAGTTTTGTTACGCTGGAACCATCCGCAACTTGGCAAAGTAGCTCCTAGTGATTTTATTCCGATCGCTGAGCAATCTGGAATAATAGGTGATCTTACCAGTTGGATATTAAATAGTGCTTGTCAACAATGCATAAAGTGGCAACAAGCTGGATTGCCCCCCATAGTAATCGCAGTCAATGTTTCTGGCCATCAACTACAAGACCGATCAATCGTCGACCAGATAAAATCGATACTGCAACAAACTGAGATGCAAGCGCAATTACTAGAGATAGAGATCACTGAATCGGTGTTAATGCAAAACCCTGAAACAGCTAGATCCGTTCTAACAGAGCTACGCGACCTTGGCGTTCGAGTATCTATAGACGACTTTGGTACTGGATACTCATCGTTAGCCTATCTGAAATTATTCCCAGTAACGGCAATTAAGATAGACCGATCATTTATTATTGATGTGGAAAGAAGTGAACGCTATGCCGCGCTCACAGCCTCAATTATTGAGATGGGTAAAACCCTAAAGTTAAAAATAATAGCCGAAGGTGTAGAGACATTAGGACAGCTGGAATTTCTCAAAGAGCACGATTGTGATGAAGTTCAGGGCTATCTTTACAGCACTCCCGTAACAGCCGAAGGCATCGCGACCTTATTAAAAAATCTAGAGAACCAGACACACCCATTCACCGCTGCCCTAGGCACCGAAATGGCCAGCTGAATATAATTTTCTATCAATTATCTGCACTGTTAACTGCAATAAAAATCACCCTCTACCTAGGCGCTAGTGCAGAAAAATATTTCAGGCAACAAGCTGGAAGATAGAATTGACTTTTGGCAACAAACAGCTCGTGAAGTGAAAAAACTTTACCAATGGATGCCAACCAGAAAAAGACTGTACATCCTCGCCTAACGTGCTATCTTTCGTCCTCAATATACAATAATCGAATTGTGGAAGACGGTGTAATTCCGTCACGGACCCGCCACTGTGAACGCTAAACCTCTAGGTTTGCGTGAGTCAGATACACAACCGATTTATTTGTTCGCTCCACCTCCGTGGTATGAGGTGTTAGAACAAGCGCGCGGATTAAATACGGAATCCCCGCAACCTTTTCTTGGTTGCGGGGATTTTTTTGTGACCTCATAAGATTAAATCGAGTGTAGAGACAACGTAAGTAACTGGCAGTAATTAACCAAACGCCAGCATACAATAAGAGAGAAAATATGCAAAAAACACCATTAAAACCGCTGATATATGATCTATACAAAAACCCGTTGAGCGGCTCAGATATCGAAGCTAGATCCTTTGCCGCAATAGACGCCGAAGGCAAACGCGGCAACCTTAACGACGCTCAATGGGAAGTTATTCGTCGCTTGATTCACACCAGCGCAGATTTTTCCATGACCGAATTAACCTGCTTCAGCTCCGACGCCTTTAGCTCTTGCAGCACCGCCCTCAAAGCAGGAGCGCCACTGTATGCCGACAGCAACATGATCCGCTCTGGAATCTCCGTGGCCCGTCTACGCGAGCTAAATCCGGCCTACCAGCGCGACGACATCATGTGCCATGTTGCGGATGATGATGTCGCTGCCGAAGCAAAACATAGTGGATTGCCGCGCTCACTTTTTGCCGTGCGTAAAGCCAAAACCAGACTCCACGGCAGCATCGTTCTCATCGGCAACGCTCCAGTCGCCCTGCTGGAATTGAACCGACTGGCGATGGAAGAGGGAATCCGCCCCGCACTAGTTATCGGCATGCCGGTAGGTTTCGTTCACGTTTTAGAAAGTAAAGAGGAATTACAACGCAGCGATTTACCCTATGTGATTTTAACCGGACGCCGAGGCGGCAGTCCGTTAGCCGTTGCTTGTCTGCACGCCATGTGCAGTGTTGCACTAAAAGGAGCATAGGCTATGTACGCTTTTCCTAAGCTAAACCTATTACTTAATACTATGCTCAGCACACCGGTATTAGCCGCCAGCCAGCCAGCTGTCATACAGGATAAACCTGCCATCGTCCTAGTCGCTTTTGGCACCTCGGTTGCAGAAGCACGCAAGGTTTTTGACTTTATCGATCAACAGGCGCAAAAACGCTATGCGGGCTATGAATTGCGCTGGGCCTTTACTTCGCAATTTATTATCAACAAATTAAAATCCCAAGGCATAACCACCTACAATGTGGCCGAGGTAATCGAACAACTGCGGACGCAAGGCTATAAAAAAATTGCTTTTCAAAGTTTGCACGTAGTGCCAGGACAAGAGTACAACAAGATTCTCAACAGCGACACCGACGGTTTGGAGGTCGCCTGTGGTGACGCCCTGTTGGCCTCTGCTGACGACATATCTAAGGTGATTACCGCCTTGGATACAATGATTGACCCTGCTCAGCCAACTGTCATTGTCAGCCATGGCAATGACAAACATCCCCAATTTAACGAGCGCCTGAGCGCCATTGCCAGCGCCATGGAACAGCGCTATCCACGGCTGGTTGTGGCCAGCGTTGAAGGATCAATAGGCACAGATCCTCTGCAGCGAATCAAGGCACTAAATCCCACCAGTGTACGTTTTATCCCCCTGATGGTTGTGGCTGGAGACCATGTTATGAACGATGTTCTTGGTCCAGACGCCGACAGCTGGAAAAATATCATCGCCGCACCGCACTGCGAGTGCACCCCATCTTTAGGCTGGAACCCAGCTATTTTAGCGCTATATTTCAGCCACCTAGATCGTGCACTGGCCGATCTTAAGGAGAATAAAGGGTAATGGATGATTCGCGCATTTTGATTATTCACATCTATGCTGATGATGCTAAGCGCTAGTGCTACCGCCCTAATGAGCTACTAGTTTTAACTACCACATGAAAGACAAAAAACTACTTATGGCAACTTTCACCTCTATGCTTCCTCGAGCTGGGCATTTTTACGCCGTTGGCGTTGGCCCCGGTTCTCCAGATCTTCTCACTCTACGTGCTGCGCAGCTGGTAGAACAGTGCGATATCGTGCTCTCACCACAGGCTAAAAACTCGACCAATAGTCTCGCCTTAGAAGCCGTCCGCCCGTTTCTCGACCAACAGGAGATTATAGTCCATAACTATCCCATGGAGCGCAACGATACAAAAACCAGAGAGCGCTGGCAACAGCTAGCAAGTGACGTAGCTCAACGCTGTGCGACTGGGCAATCTGTAGTGCAGATCACTCTAGGCGATCCCCTGATATTTGCCACCAGTTCCTACTTGCTACAAGGACTGGCCGGACTAATGCCAGCTGATCACCTACATGTGGTTCCGGGGATCAGCGCCTTTCAAACCAGCGCCAGTTGCTTTGCCGAAGCACTAACCCTACAGGAAGATCGTCTTACCCTGATGTCGGCTACCAATTTACCCGCCGTAGAACAGGCTCTGGATCACTGCGAAACCTTAGTGCTGTATAAAGCCGGTGGCTGTATTGCAGCGCTGATGGAAATATTGCGCCAGCGTAATCTGCTCCACAAAGCATGTTTGGTAAGTTGCGGGGAGCAGGGCGACCATGAACTGCAGATCAAAGACCTAAGCACCTGGACCATGACACCACTAAATTATATGACCACTATGATTATCAAAATCGGCAACCGAGCTTGGCAGGAGAACTAGCCGATGACTAGCAAAGCCACCGCCGAACCAAAAGGTGGAATCACCACCGGATGCTGCGCAGCCCTCGCCGCCAAAGCCGCAGCTATAGCCTATTTTATGGATTCTATCCCCAAAACAGTGGAAGTGCCTCTACCCGACGGTAGCCGTCTGGCCTGGCCCATAGCTTCAGTAACATCAACAGATGACGGAGTAGAAGCCAGCGTTATCAAGGATGCTGGCGACGATCCCGATGTCACCCATGGGGCACGGATTCGCGTTTTCATCACCCCCAATAAGGGGACTGAAATTGTCTTTCGTGCCGGCAGCGGCGTCGGCACCGTAACCCTACCTGGTCTGGCTTTGGCCGTAGGGGAAGCCGCTATTAACCCGGTGCCACGAGCAATGATTACAGCTGCGGTGCGTGAAGTGACTGCACATGGCATAAGCGTAACGGTAGCCGTAGATGGTGGGCAACAATTGGCAGAAAAGACCTTCAACCCCAAACTGGGAATTCGTGGTGGGATATCCATTATCGGAACCAGTGGCCGGGTACGTCCTTTCAGCGCTCCAGCTCTGCAAGAATCGCTAAAATGTGCATTAGATATATGCATAGCAAGCAAGATCAGCGCACCAGTATTTGTCCCTGGGAATATGGGCCGCAACGCAGCACAACGCGAGTTCAACCTCGGAGCGCAACAGATAGTGGAAGTAAGCAATGAGTGGGGTTACATGCTTAAGCAGGCTCAGGGGCAACCATTTACTACAGTGTTGATGATGGGGCACCCCGGCAAATTGGCTAAACTGGCAATGCAGCAATGGAACACCCACTCTGCCCACTCGAACAGCGCCGTACCATTTGTTGCCCAGCTCGCCAAACATCTGACCCAGCGCTGTCTAACAGAGACCACCACAGTTGAAGCGCTGTTTATGCAGCAACTCACCAGCGCCGAGCGCCCACAAGTAGCAAACCAGTTAGCCGTGGAGATCCAACAGATGACCGCGCAGAACTTTCCCGCCACATGGTATCCGAGTGTAGTACTCATCAACCTGAAAGGGGAAATCATTGGCAGTGCAGGAGATTTGCAGAGTTGGCGCAGGATACCCCCAGAGGACAAGCCATGAACAGCGCACCCAAAATAGTTATTGCCGGCTGCGGGCCTGGACACATCGACTACGTGACTCCAGCAGTTCATTACCGGGTGGCGCAAGCTGAAGTTTTAATCGGCGCCAGCCATCTATTGGATTTATTTAGCCTCTCCAGGGCTATCAAACTAACGGTAGGTAAAAACATAACCGCAGTTCTCGACACTATGCAGATATACCGCCAGCAGCGCATAGTTGTTTTAGTTTCTGGAGATACAGGACTATTCAGTTTAGCCCACAGTGTTCAACAGCGCTTTGGCCATGAATCCTGCCAGCTCATCCCAGGTATCAGCTCGATACAGGTGGCCTGTGCACGACTGGGAATCGACTGGGATGATCTCCGCATTATCAGTGCTCATGGCCGCACTCCCCAGATAGATATTTCCATCTTGCGCCAATCTCGCAACATAGCCATCTTAGCGGGTACGAGCAGTGCCACTGTTTGGGCTGCCGAACTCTTGGAGCATCTAGGCAATAATTTTCGCGCCATAGTCTGTGAAAATCTCACCTTAGCAGATGAAAAGGTACATGAAATAAAAGCAGAAAAATTGCGCACCGCAAAATTATCCTCACGCACGATTATCGTCCTGCTCCATTCTGAGGAAAACGCATGACCAACCAGACACTAGGAACTTTTTACGGCGTGGGAGTAGGCCCCGGCGATCCAGAGCTGTTGACACTAAAAGCAGTGCGCGTGCTACAGAGCAGTGACTGTATCTATGTACCGACATCACGTCTGAGCACACAGAGTTATGTCGCCGACGTAGTTAACCACTATGCTGCGCCCCAGTGTGAAATAATCGCCGTAAACTTCTCTCTGGCCAAGAGCTCCAGTCAACGGCAACAGCACTGGCACAACCGGTCACAAGAGATAGCCCTACGTCTGCAAACAGGGCAAAAGGTAGCCTTCGCCACCCTGGGAGACGCCCTATTCTACTCCACCTATATCTACCTGCTGCGCTCCTTGCGACTGACTGTGCCCAATGCGGCTATTGAAACTATTCCGGGAATAACCGCTTTCAGCAATGCTGCTGCCCTGACCAACACTACATTAGGAGAAGGGTTACAGCCACTAACCGTGGTTCCTGCAGCCAACGACTTGGACTATATCCGTGACCTGATTGTCTCTGGTGGTGGTGTGGTATTGATGAAGATCGGCCATCTGCTAGAGCAGATTATCGCTATTATCGATCAGGCCGAAGCCCTGCCTCGCAGCGTTTTTGTCGCCCGGGCTGGATTGCAAGGCCAACGGATTGAAACTGACCTTAATCGGTTACGTCAAGCACCACCTCACACAGGGAATCTAGCGGTAATTTTGATTGCGCCATTAAACGCAGAGGTGGATTAAGGGCATATCTACACAACCAAGCACAAGAATTCGTAAGGAGATATCCATGAAAGTCATTTTTGTCGGCGCTGGGCCCGGCGACCCCGAACTGCTAACCATAAAAGCCCATCGCTTACTAAGCAGCTGTCAAATCTGCCTCTATGCCGGATCACTGGTAAGCCCTGCAGTGGTAGCCCTAGTCCCTAGTGGGGCGCAACTGTTCGACTCTGCTGGTATGACTCTGGAGCAGATCGAAGAGATCTTTATTCGTGGGCACCAGCTTGGGGTAGATATCATTCGCCTCCATACTGGCGATCCCTCCATCTACGGCGCTATTCGTGAACAGATGAATGTCCTAGATCGATTGGAGATTGACTACGAGGTGGTACCCGGCGTCAGTTCGTTCCAAGCCGCTGCCGCAGCACTGAAAACCGAGCTGACCGCACCGCAGATATCTCAAACCATCATCCTCAGCCGCACCTCAGGGCGCACACCAATGCCGCCCAAGCAGGAGCTAGAACAGTTAGCGCGCACAGAATCAACACTGTGTCTGTTTTTATCGGTGCATAAATTGGCCACAGTAGCCACAGAATTAGCCGTTTATTATGGCGCAGACTGCCCCATTGGCGTTATCTACCGCGCTAGTTGGCCGGATGAAGTGATCATCCGCGGCACATTGACCGACATCGCCCATAAAGTGGCACAAGCTGGTATCAGCAGAACCGCTATGATCATTGTCGGGCAGGCGATTGGATCAGACCGAGCACGGGATATCCCCGTGTCCCAACTCTATCATCGCCACTTCAGCCACGGTTACCGCACCGCAGAACCAGATAGCGTAGAAACACCATGAGCACAGCGGTAATCACCTTTTCTATACAAGGGTTGCAGGTTATGCAGCAGATCGCCGCCACGTTAAAGGTCGATCAATATCTGCATAACTCCATTACCCCGCCAACAGGAGTAATCTCTTTTGCCCGTGTATACGAACTTACTGAGCAGATTTTTGTCAACTACACCGGGCTAGTGTATATAGCCCCATGCGGCGTAGTGGTGCGCGCTATTGCCCCGCTACTAGAGAGTAAACTGCGCGATCCAGCAGTGGTATGTGTCGATGTCGGCGCGCGCCACGCCATGAGTGTACTCAGCGGCCACGAGGGTGGTGCAAATGCTCTGGCTATAGCGGTAGCCAACTGCACGGGTGCCGAACCAGTTATATCCACCACTACCGAAGCAGTAAAAGATCTCATTGTCGGCATCGGCTGTCGTAAAGGCAAGAGTTCTAGCGCCATCTGTGACGCAATTAGTGGCGCACTGAGTCAACTTAATCTACCGCTACAACGGGTGCGTTTTTTAGCCACAGCGGACGTCAAAGCACAAGAGGATGGTTTGCTCCAAGCCGCAGCCACCCTCAATATTCCGTTGCGCATTATCGATTCGGCACTGATCCGTCTCAGCACGCTCCCCTTCGGCCACTCAGAATTTGTCGCAAGCCATGTACAACTACCTGCGGTGAGTGAACCCGCAGCTCTACTTTCAGGACGGAGGACATCATTAATACTGCAAAAAACGGCCTTCAACGGCATTACCATTGCGATAGCTCAGGAAAACTGTATCTCGTTGGCATAGGACCAGGTAGTAAGGCAGATCGAACCGCACGCGCAACACAGGCCATTCTTGCCAGCGAAGTGGTGGTCGGTTATGGTCCCTATGTCGAAAACATTGCCGACCTGATTAGTGATCAACAACTCATCACCTCTGGAATGATGAAAGAAGCTCAGCGCTGTCGTGCCGCTATTGATGAAGCCACCAAGGGAAAAATTGTGTCATTAATCTCCTCTGGCGATGCCGGAATGTACGGTATGGCAGGGCTAGCTATGGAGATGGCAGCGGCAGATGGTGATCAAATTACTATGGAGGTTATACCTGGGGTCACGGCAGCCAGCTCCGCAGCGGCACTAATGGGAGCACCACTTATGCTCGATTCAGCCACCATCAGCCTCAGCGATTTGCTCGTGCCGTGGCCAACCATTTTGCTCCGGTTAGAGGCAGTAGCCGCAGCGGATCTAGTGGTGTCACTGTATAACCCACGCAGTAAAAAAAGAGTAATGCAGCTAGAAGAGGCGGTGCGTATTTTCCTCAGTCACCGCCCTAGTACTACCCCGGTCGGAATCGCCACCGCCGTTGGTAGTATGGAACAGCAAGTGGTGCTCACCGATCTTGAGCATCTGTTTGAACACGAAATCGGTATGCGTTCCCTAGTCATTATCGGCAACTCCACCACCAGTGTACTCAACGGCCGGATAGTAACACCACGCGGTTATTACAGTGATTCTGCTCCACTGGAGAGTAATTAAGTGCAGCACAAACAACACATCTTACTTCTTGGTGGCACCAGCGAAACTGCCCCTCTCGCCACGAAAATAGCGCAGTCTGGCTTCACTGTCTTGGTATCCACTGCCACTGAAACTCCACTGGATATTGGCAGTCATCCAGCAATTAAGCGCCGCTGTGGCCGTATGGATAGCGCACAAATTACCGACTTGGTAAATTGCCAACATTTAGCCGCAATTGTCGACGCTACCCATCCCTATGCTACTGTTGTTCACCAAGAAGCACGCAAGGCGGCACAGCACAGCCAGCGCCCCTACCTGCGCTACCAACGCCAGTCGCTATTAAACCTGCCAGCTGGAGCTATAAACGTAGCCGATCACGAAATGGCAGCCTTTTATGCCTGCGCGGTGGGCAAACCGATTCTATTGACCACCGGCTCACGCCATCTAGCCCCCTACGTTATCGCTGCCCAGCAGAAGCAGATAGCTTTATTTGCCCGCGTGCTTAACCATCCAGAATCAATAGCCGCCTGCGATCAAGCTGGTCTAGAGCCTCATAGACGTATCATCGAACGTGGCCCATTTAGCGTGGAGCAAAATCGCGCACTTATTCGCCAGCACAATATCGGTGTATTGGTTACCAAGGAGAGTGGTAATGCTGGGGGGATAGAGGAAAAAATAGCCGCCGCCGACCTTGAGCACTGCCAGCTTATTATTGTACAGCGACCTAACGAAGAGAGCACAGGTTGTTTTGCCGATATGGCGCAGTTGGTCTCAGCACTACAGTGGCACTGCAAGCTGACCTTCAATGAGATTACTGACAAGGAGAGATAGTGTGAATAACAGAATGATAGTCTATTTGGTCGGTGCTGGTCCAGGCGACAGCGGCCTGATTACAGTAAAGGGGCAGCAGTGCTTACAAAAAGCTGACGTAGTACTCTACGACCGCCTGTGTAATCCGGCGCTGTTAGATGAAATAGCAGCGACTACCGAGCAGATCTATGTAGGCAAAAACATGGGGCATCATGCCCTGCCCCAGGAACAGATAAATGCACTATTAGTTGAGAAGGCGCGTCAGGGGAAAATCGTCGTGCGTCTCAAGGGTGGCGACCCCTTTGTGTTTGGGCGCGGCGGTGAAGAGGCAGAAGTCCTGTCCGCAGCAGGAATTCCCTTTGAAGTGGTCCCCGGAGTTACTGCCGGTTTTGCCGCTGGCGCTTATGCTGGTATCCCCCTGACGCATCGCGATTTCACCACTAGTGTTACCCTTGTCACCGGTCATCTCAAAACAGGCAAAGAGCGCCCACACGATATAGACTGGGCTACCCTAGCTCAGGGTAATGGCACTCTAGTATTCTACATGGGACTGAGTAATATCTCTAACATCTGCCAACAGCTAATTCACCACGGCCGAGTCCAGAATACTCCAGTAGCAGTGGTTAGTCATGCGTCAACGCCTGCGCAACGCACTATAATCGCTACCCTGACCACAGCTGCGCATGAAGTTACACAGCACAATATTACCAGCCCCGCAGTTATTATCATTGGTGATGTAGTCCAACTACACAACCAGTTGAGCTGGTTTCCACGTTGCCAACCAACTATTGCAGCAGGAGCTGATGAAGCAACAGAAAAACCGGAAATAGAAGTTAGAGCTCAAACAATTGTTACAACGGCTAAAGATCAACCTCGAAAAAACATACTAATTTTTACCGGCAACGGCAAAGGTAAATCTACTGCCGCTTTTGGTATGGCGCTGCGCGCTGTTGGCCACAAACAGCGGGTAAGAATTGTTCAGTTTATGAAAAAAGATTCTCGCGTTGGTGAGCTAATAGCTTTAAAAAAGTTGAAGATCAATATCACGCAATCTGGTCTGGGTTTCGTACCCCAAGCAGATAATCCACAGTATGCCGCCCATTGTGAGGCGGCAGCACAGGGGCTGGCAGTGGCGACCGACGCTATATTCAGCGGTGACTACGATTTGATAATACTTGACGAATTGTGTGGCGCACTAGCGCATGGCCTGTTAGATGAGAGCGCAGTAATTGCACTGCTCCAGCGCGCGCCGACACCACTAAATCTAGTGCTTACTGGACGTAACGCTACTAAAGCATTAATTGAGCTAGCTGATACTGTTAGTGAAATAAATCCAGTCAAACACGCTTATATGCAAGGTATAAACGCACGGATGGGAGTCGAATTTTGACCAACATTCCCCGCATTGTCATCGCCGGTGCCCACAGCAGCGTCGGCAAATCATCGATTACCCTCGCTTTAGTTGCAGCTTTGACTAGACGCGGCCTGCGGGTGCAAACCTTCAAGGTGGGGCCGGACTATCTCGATCCCAGCCATCTCAGCCGTCTGTCAGGACGTCCCTGTTACAATTTAGATAGCTGGATGTGTGACCAGAAATATGTGCACCATTTGTTTACCCGCTGCTGTGCCGACGCCGATATCGCCATAATTGAAGGGGTGATGGGACTATTTGATGGCAGCAGCGTAAGTACCATGCAAGGCAGCACAGCGCAAATAGCCCAGTGGCTGGAGGCACCTGTAGCACTGGTGGTTAAAGCTCAAGGGATGGCGCGCAGCATAGCCGCGCTAGTACATGGTTACGCCAGCTTTGAACCAACTATAAGTATAAAGGGTGTAATCGCCAACATGTGCGGTTCAGTCAGCCATGGTAAACTGCTCGGTGATGCTCTGGACACTGCTAGCCTGCCGCCTCTGCTCGGGGCAATTCCACTGGCAGCGCTCCCGCCCCTCCCCAGTAGGCATCTGGGGCTAATATCAGCCACGGAGACCGACTGGAACGACCGCCTAATTCAGCACTTGGCAGAAGCTGCCGAGCAGTATATCGACATCGCCCAACTACTGCACCAAGTGCAAGCAGCGCCACCCCTTGCCGCAGCACACCAGCGCGCGCCACAAACCAGTGCAGCAGGACTCCACCTTGCCATTGCCCGCGACGCAGCGTTTCAATTTTACTACCCAGATCTATTTGACGCCCTAGTGCAACGCGGTGCCACTCTGCATTTTTTCTCTCCACTGGACGACTCAACCATTCCCAGCGGTTGCGATGCTCTTTTTCTTGGCGGCGGCTATCCAGAAATTTACGCAGAGCAACTAGCAACCAATAAGGCTATGCTCGCTAGCGTGCGCAATTTCTGCGCCAGCAATCGCCCAGTGTATGCCGAGTGCGGAGGTTTGATCTATCTATGTGCTGGAGTTGAAAATAACGCTCAGCGCTGGCCTCTAGTCGGCGTAGTACCATGTTGGGCGCGCATGTTAGATAAACGTAAAGCCTTAGGTTATGTCACAGCGACATTACAGCAACCAGCGCTGTTCGGCACCAGCGGTGCCCAGTTGCGCGGTCACGAATTTCACTATTCCGAGCTGTGCCATGATCCCATTGGTGAACAGGGCTGGCAAGCAGCCTATCAATTACGCCATAACCGTAGCGGCAAAACGATTCCCGAGGGATATCAGCGCGGCAACATCCTAGCTAGTTATGCGCATATGCATATCGCTTCGCAACCTGGGGCACTTGAGCACTTTATTCTCCACACGCAGGAGATAAAAACTCTGCTCAAGAATAATAAGTTGCCAATATAGCGATTAATAAGTTATATCTACTGCGGCTTTTGCAATAGCACATAGAAAAATTATGCAGGAGTTAACAACAATTAAATAGCTTACCGCGACAGTGTTTAGCCTCATGGCTGATTAAAAGGGAATCTCGTGCAAATCGGGAACGGACCCACCGCTGTAACTGGGGACGACAATCGCACAATGCCACTGAATTTCTATTTGGGAAGGCGCGATTGGAGGATGATCCAGAAGTCAGAAGACCTACTCTCGTGGTTTTAATGTCAACATGCCGAAGGGGATATTTCGGGCGACATAAGTAAGGTCTAGGGTCACAATGGGAACCCGTAACCGTCTGGTTGCGGGTTTTTTATATTTTGATCACCTTTATTGCCGCCTCCCTGTATACATCTACCATCTGTGTTCAAGCAGTAAGGGAGCGTTTCACCATGAAAAACCGCAGCAAGATTTTATTCCCACTATTTTTATGTTGTCTCAATATTCTACTGAGCTTCTCTAGCGCAGTAGCCGCAACAGATGCGGTTAATACACCTAACGATAGCCTTGTCCTTGATGACATGGTAGTCACCGCCACCAGATCAGAAAACTCTGCATTTACAACGCCGATATCTATCAGCGTTGTAAATCAAGAACAAATTCAGGAGCAAAACGCCACAATCTTTAACGATATGCTCGACTCTGTAGCTGGAGTCACCTTGAGTGGTTCTGGCCCATGGGACACCACACCAACCATTCGTGGCATGGGCACCAACCGAGTTTTGGTTCTCTACGACGGCGACCGCGAAACCAACCTGTGGGCAGGTCGTGCGCCACTGACGCCGTTTATCGGCAGCGACGATATTGAACGGATCGAAGTGCTCAGGGGCCCCGCCTCAGCGCTCTACGGCAGTGACGCTATGGGTGGAGTTATTAACATCATCACCAAAGAGGTAGCCTTGGCTAACGGCGATACCTGGCAGGCACAGCACCGCGTCGGCATGTACTACTCCTCGGTTGATGACGGGTTAATCGGTAACTACACAGTCAACGCTGGCGGTCAGGGTCTTGGCATCCGCCTAAATGTGACGGCTCAGGATCACGATAACTATGAAGTTGGCGACGGCGACGAGCTGCCCCATAGCCAATTTGAAAACAAAAGCCTCGATCTGAAAACCCTCTACAATATCAACGACCACCACAGCCTCAAGGCCGAATTACGTATTAACGACATCAACGACATGGGGGTAGCGCAAAAAGACCCAGAGGCGCCGGAATCACACTTCACCCTATTCAATACCCGCACCTACAAATTGGGTTATGTCGGCACGGATCTAGGGGCAGTGCAGCGCTTGGAAACACGCCTGTTTCATGTCGATCAGAAACGCCGCTTTCAAGGGGATTTCCCTAACACCGCCAAGCAGGTTTACAATCTGAAACAGAACAGCATCGATACCACAGCCACCGGCGGATCGCTGCAAGCAACCTTTGCCCTAGGACAGCACCAACAGTGGACCACCGGAATGGAGATAGTTCATGAGACCACAGATTCTGACGAAACCCAAAAAACCTTCAGCACCAGCAACGACACACTGAAAAAACTGCTCAGCTTTCAGCCTGTACCCGATGGAGAGCGCGATCATTTTGGTCTGTTTGCCCAAAACGAGGTAACAGTGACTGAGCGCTGGAATCTGACTATAGGTGGACGCTACGATTACTTTGCCGCCGATGCCGACGATGTCACCATGAGTCAGACCAGCTACACCAATAGCGGGGCATCCAGGGTGCAAGCGGTTAGTAACTTCTCCCACGAACAGGATCAAGCTGTCACCTTCAGTCTCGGCTCTTTATATGCTCTGAGCAACAGCCTACACCTGACAACCAATCTGGCCACAGCATTTCGCGCACCAGATCTGTTCGAGCGCTACTCCACCCGTGGCGGCGGCAGTCAGGTTATCATCGGCAACCCAGATCTCGACGCCGAATACACCTACAATGCCGACATAGGAGTTAAATATCTTTCGGCGCGCGCTAAAGGTTATGTGAGTCTATTTTACAACCGTATTAACGACTACATTGATCTAGTCGAGCAGGAGAACTCATTTTTGGCCAATATTCCCACCTACGGATACGTCAATGTCGATAATGCGGAAATCTATGGTGTTGACGCGGAGGGTAACTTCAGTTTGACCCAGAGCTTTGCTGTGGAAACAGCAATATCATGGGTGGAGGGCAAGGATCGTGATAATCACGCTCATCTCAGCGCCATTGCACCTCTCAATGGGCGCATTGGCTTATGTTATAGCGCCCTACTGAGCAAAAATATACGCTACACCCTTCGTGCTCAAGCCAACCTCTATGACCGCCAACGTAATGTCTCTGCCAGTGAGAGTGAAACTCCCGGCTACACCACCTTTGATCTACATGCTGGGCTCAATTTTGGTTCGTGGGCGATGCTTGATGCGGTAAAGGTAAATATCAGTTTGAAAAATATTCTTGATCGTGGTTATCGCAGCCATCTACGCTCCAGCCAACAGACTTGGATTTACGAGCTAGGTCGCAATCTAGTAGTTGGCCTACAGTGCACATTCTAATGAAAGCAACGATGCAGAATTTCACCAGGCGACTGATCATCATCCTTTTAGCATTGATATTCGTTAGTTTAGCAACCCTCAGTGCCTACGCTAGCGACGCTGCGAGCAGCGTGCAGCACATGGTGACTGACTTGGCGGGACGACAGGTTCAAGTCGCCACCCCAGCCAAGCGCATAGTGGGTGTCCAATCCGCCTTAGGGCTATTATGTTATATGCAATTAGCCGCTCAGGTCGTCGCTATCGAGCAGGAAGAAACAGAGCCGCGCCAATGGATTGGTGGAACTGGACGCTCCTACAGATTGGCCTATCCGCACTTGAGCAAATTACCCGCCATCGGATCACGCCGACAGCTTGACGCCGAGGCGCTGGTAAAACTTAAGCCAGATGTCATTTTCATGGGCTGGGGCTCACCACAAGCTGCCGATCACCTGCAACAACAGACGGGCATTCCTGTGCTTATGGTTCATAATGGCAATTTAACTGCAGAACTCCACCTCTTTGAGCACTCCTTAGATCTGATCGCTACTGTATGCGATTGTGCTGAGCGAGCCACGCATATCAAAGAGTTCATCACCGCCAGCATAGCCGATCTGCACCAGCGCGTTCATGACTACCCGGCACCAACTAGTGTCTACATAGCTGGGCTCAATTTTCGTGTTGCTCACGGTCTGCTCGGTACCAGTCGTGACTATCCGCCGTTTGTTCTGCTTAATGCCAACAACATAGCCGACCACATAACGGCTCCGAGCAAATTGGTCAAAGGGCGATTTTCTGTAGCGGCTGAGAGTTTGATCAAGGCCGATCCCGAGCTGATGTTTATCTGCGCTAGTGGCGAGGATCTAGTTCGTAACGACTTAGGTCACCCAGCTTTTGCTGCACTAAGTGCGGTACGTAACCATCGACTCTACCGCATTATCCCCCACTACTACGCAGCCAGCCCCGATGCAGTGTTGGCAGAGACCTATTATATCGGCAGCGTCATTTATCCTCAGGCTTTTGCTGATATCGATATTGCTACCACAGCTGACCGCATGTACCGCTTTTTTGTCGGCGCTCCACTGTATAAGCAGATGGCTGAGCTATTTGGTCCGTTTGCTGCTCTAAATTTAACAGATGAGACTCAAGCATTATGAGTCTGCACCATCTCTATCTGCAACGCCAACAGCGCCTAAACATCAGCGCGCTGCTTACCCTGCTCACGCTAGCGCTGCTTACTCTCCTAGCATTAACCTGCGGGGCCATGGAGCTGGATTGGCACCATCTATGGTCAACTGATGGTGAGAGTTTGTCCGCTTCCCAGCGCGTCTTGCTACACATTCGCCTACCACGCGCCTGCAGTGCAATTCTCGGTGGCGCAGCTTTAGCTACAGCTGGACTCATCCTGCAAGTGTTGCTCAATAACCCCCTCGCCTCACCCTCTACTCTAGGAATTTCTCAGGGTGCATCCTTTGGTGCAGCATGCGGTATTTGGCTACTACCTTGTGGCACAGCCTCTTCAGGAGCGCCGCTGCTCATCACAACTCTAGCCTTTACTGGCGCTATGATCACCACCATACTCATTCTGGCATTGAGCCTGTGGCGTAACTGCGGTCGTGAAACCATCATACTTGCAGGGGTAGCATTAAGTGCCCTGTTCGTCGCCACCACCACATTGTTACAATATCTTGCTGACGATACCCAGCTAGCAGCCATAGTTCACTGGAGTTTCGGCGATGTCGGCCGCGCCGATTGGAGTGATTTACGCCTGTTAGCCAGTGTCACCGTCATCGGCTTGGTGGCACTCTGGAGTCAACGCCGCAGTTACAATGCCATGATGTGCGGTAACGATACCGCCACCAGCCTAGGTTTACACGTCACCAGGCTGCGTTTGATAGGTGTTACTCTGGTAGCACTCATGACCGCCACCACTGTCACGCTACTCGGCGTTATCAGTTTTATCGGCCTGGTTGCCCCGCACTTAGTACGCTTGCTGATTGGTGATAACGTTGTAGCTCGTCTACCATTGTGTGCTCTGACTGGTGCCATGCTGTTGCTACTAGCTGATATTCTCGGCCGCACACTGCTAGCACCACTGACCTTTCCCGCAGGAGTCGTCACCGCGTTTCTCGGCGCACCGCTATTCCTCGCCCTGCTATTTAGCAGAAATCAACCATGAACCTAACTCTACACCAAATCAGCTTTGCCTATCGTGGTACAGCTGCGATTCTGAAAAGTCTAAATGCAAACATTGCCACAGGCCAACTCACTGCACTACTGGGTATCAACGGCTCCGGAAAATCCACCTTGCTTAAATTGATGGCGGGCATTCTAACTCCTAATCAAGGTTCCATCATTCTCGGAGAGCCAGTTCAGCGCCCATTAGCCAAACTGAGGCCCCGCAAAATCGCCCGTTACTGCGCTTACGTAGCTCAGAACACCACACCACCAGCATTGACTGTATTCGACTATGTCCTTCTAGGTCGCTTGCCGCATCAACATGGTTGGAACACAAATCCATCAGCCGCCGATCTAGATCAGGTAGAAATCTGTTTAGAACAGATGGAGCTTACAGCTCTCGCGGCTACCCCTATGACCAACCTGAGCGGCGGACAAGTACAGATGGCGGTCATAGCCCGCGCCCTAGCCCAGCAACCATCAATACTGCTGCTCGACGAACCAACAAATAATCTCGACCCCAAACATCAAGTACAACTAATGGATAAACTCCACGCGATAAGTCAGCAACAGCAAACTACGGTTATCTTTAGTATGCACGACATCAATCTAGCTCTGCAGTGGGCCGACAGATTGTTGCTACTAAACGATGGGCACCTGTACAAGCACATACCAACAGCACAGTTGACCGCAAACGACCTCACAACCATGTTCGGCCTCAATTATAAGCTATACCATCCATCTGAAGATCAGCGCTGGTTCTGGCCTCAAAAGCTAAGAGTATAAGTTTTAATGATTGTGTTAGTTAGAGTAATGTGCGGTTAAAACAAATTGCACAAATAGAAATAGATATAGAGAGCTTATCCATTAAAACACACCCCGCAACGTATCAAACAGTTTGTCCATGTACCCATCCCGGTCATCCGTCATGAAGAGCACATGATTGGCTTCCATATCATCCTGCGGGATTCCCCAACGAAGCTGGGGATATTTTGTCCACGACAGAATGAAACTGTTGAGAATGACATCCGGGTCGGCAAAGCGGCTTTCGATATCTTTGATACGCTTGTGAAATTGCACCTTCTCGCTGGCTGGGCCTTCGTGGAGCAGCCCGTGCGGCTCAATGAAAGTGACATATTGTTTGCCATCAACAATCATCCACAAAATAAAGTCGGGATGAAAATTACCCGCTTCAAAAAAGCCCACGCCTTTTCCGCGACTCAGGTTCCGGAGCAAAAAGAGTTCAACCCCGTCCTTTTGAAGCTCCGCCGCATTGGTTTCGGACCAATCTTTAAGATCCGTTACAAACTGAAATTCACTTTCGTTCAACGCGACTGGCAGAATGGTAATTTTCCCGCCTTTTCTTACATGGAAGAGCGGCTGGAAAAGATGCATTCCAAAGCGACAGGCTTGAAGTTCGCCTGTTTTAAGCAGTGATTGTTTATTTTCTTCCAACTCCTTTTTGAGCTTTTCAATGGCAAGGATTACCTGTTCTTCACTGCCATCAACTATGAGCTGATAGAACTCTTCCTGAGGGATATTGTCATCTTCCGGCGTAAGTTCCCGGAGCTCAAGTCGTGGCTCAATAAATGACCGTTTACAATAGTTGTAATAGTGTTCGCAGAAGCGCTTGAGAAGTTCAGCGGCCACTTGCTGCAATAATGAAACGTCATCAAACCCAGCTGGTTCTAATCGGGCCGTTGGAAGAAAGAGGGTGTACCATGTTTTATCAGCAAGGAGCTTTTGGATACCTGTTTTATCAATATTCAGGTTGTACCAACTTCTCTCGCGTTTAAACTGCTCGAGTTCGAAATACAACTCATCCAGATTAAGCAACGAGATATGTCTTTCGATCAATTTCACATCATCTTTTTTGATCGCCTCGGCAGTCTTCTTTGAGTGGATGGATTGAATACGCGGATACCAGTCAGACACAACCGGGTGCAGCTGAAGGTACTCTGTCAGCTGACCAAGGTTGGGTACGGGAGCATCCTTCTTAAAGTCATACTCTTTTCCGTCATCCGCTTTCCGTTTTGGCCTGATAATCTGCAACTTCTTGCCGAAGTCATAGGTGACATTCAGCGGTATGGTAAACACACGTCTCCGCTCATTGCCGGGCAATCCTTCATCGGCAAGGAATTGGCGGAATTTCTCCATAAAATCGGCTTCCACACCGAATACGTTTAGAGTCTCGAGTTCCTCAATATATTGAGGAATGGACGGAGCATAACTGTGACCGCTTCGCTTGAGGCTCCAGCCGTATCCTTTCAGTCGCACGCCCCGCCCAAAGAGCTGAATAATTTGCGCCCCTTCGCTTTTACCAACGTGCATCAAACCAAGGGTACTCACTCGCCAGCAGTCCCAGCCTTCGACAAATTTCTTTGATCCAATAAGCAGGTTGACCGGAGACGAGGAATCCTTAACCGTATCAAAGGTGGCTTCCGAGAAATCGCTATCCTCAACAGACAGTGATAATCCATCCTGTTTGGCCACGCCTGCAATATGATCCGCAAGCGCTTTGGCATCGCCAACGTTAATAAGACCGAATGGCGTTTCTGACGTGCCCACCCGCAGAGCAATTTCCCCGGATTCACCTTTCACACGATCAAGGGCAAGATGGCCGCCAGTGTTTGTGTTGAACAGGAGCTTCAGGATATTTTTGTAGAGATCGTCATAGGAAAGTCCCGCGTTCATTGTTTTGGCCAGCCACGTAAATGAACCTTCAAAAATATCAACGCCATTACTGTCCAGTAGACCTGTGTCCTGTCCGTTGCCGGTCAGAATTTCCTCCATGCGCTTACATGCCTTATCTTTGCTCGAAAGGAAATCGGCTATAAATGCGATGATCTGGGCCACATCGGTTGCGACAATCTGTTCGTCTTTAGTTTTGCCACCGGTTACGGTACTTCCAACGAAAACCCATAAAGGCTTCTCTATGTTGAAAGGATGTAATACCTGAGCCTTATCCGCATAGATATCAAGCTGCTGATAAAACTTAAGCAGACATGCTGTCAAGTAAACGGCTTTGAGATCATCAAATGATTTTGGTAAGTTGAGGATTTGGTAGTCTTTACCGAAACCATCCTCATAAAACCAACGGTATGAGTAATCGAAAACCACCGTTTTTGCATAGTCTTCTTCGTGTCCCGTACCGGAAACTGCTTGATCAAAGGTTGCCGAGTATTCGAAGGTGAAGCCTTTTTCACACAGCATGGCGCGATTTTTAAACCATGCATTTCCATCCGTCTTGGCATTTTTCCCTGACAGACCACGATGCCCTTCGTCAACAAGCAGCAGATTCTGGTCGCCAAGACTGCGTGTTGCAATGGTGTTTGGACCTTCTTTATCACCCAGCTTGGTAATCTCCAGAACATCGACTCGTGAAAGTCCCTGAGCCTGCGTGAACAGACTGTGGCCTACCTTTGTAAAATTAGATGCACCAATGTTACTCTCTGAAAACTCGGCAATATGTTGTTCGCTCAATCGCTCATTCGGTGAGATAAGAACTGCTCTGGATAGATCTTTCTCTTTGCCATATTTTTTTGAGTAGTGCTTATACTGCAGGAAATTGACATGCATCAGCAACGTTTTGCCTGAACCGGTGGCATTCTGCAAAGAGAGCTTGTTCAGCTCGTCTTCATTGAAATAGGCAATATCAGCATATTCCGGCCAACGGCTATTAAAACGGTCGACATACTCGTTCAATGCTGCGAGCAAAGACTCCCGGTCACTGAAATAACGATCGAGATAGATCTCAACAAACAGAAGTGATAGCCACTGATAATACTTCCAGACAACTTGGCGATGGCGTTTGGCATTAATCGCCTGGGTATGACGGACGATATTTTCCTCATAGGTCAGCAGTTGCTCACGCGATAAACTCAGTAATCCTGTATCCACACCAGCCTGACTGAAAAGTGGACTTCCTGTTAAGTTATGGAAAAAATAATGCAGATTATCCTTATCCAAACCTTCCAGTCGAGGATCTTTGATGTGTTCCGCTAAATAGTGAAATGGTCGTTTTCTCGCGCCTTCCCGAAGCGGATCAATACCGAACAAGCTCATCAGCCATTGATTCAGGAGAAGCTTGTCTCGGAATTTATGCTGTTTTGGTCCTTTGGATTTTCGTTTCGCCATTAGGAAAGCCCTCCATTTTTAACCACAGAACACGCGGAAAACACAGAAGAATTTAGAACCACAGATGGACACCAATAAACATCGATTTTTTTAAACCGCAAAGGGCGCGGAATACACGAAAGGACATTATTCATGATCGCCCCCTTTTTTTGATGAGGTGTCAATTTGTTTAACCGCCTTGTCAAAGTCGCTAAGTTCTTTACTTGAGGTCGTCAGGCGGCTGGTATGAAACCTCTTATACTCGGCTTCTGCCAGTTGCTTCGCCATCTCATGAGAGATTTTTCCCGCGTGAGTGAGAATATCACGGTCATTAAGGGTCATGAAGCTGTCCAACTTTTTAATCCAATCACTCATATACATGGGGATTCGGCGCATGGCCTGTCCTTGAGCAAAAATCAGGTATTGTTCTACCAGGTTGTTCAGTGCAGCCAGTTCATCTTCGTTGAGATAGTTTTTAGCTACAACCACATCCTGTTTACGCACCTTCGCTCCACGATAATTCGTTAAGCCCATGTTTAGTTTTTCAGCATCCGCTCTGGCATGAATAATTTCCGCCGCCGTCTGTCCGGTGATTGCCCAGTGCATTTTGTTCTGTACAGTTTTAAAGAACTCTATGCTGATATCCTGCGTCGGATCATAATCAATGCTGGTGGCATAGATGTCCGTAATCTTCTGGTAAAAACGGCGTTCAGACGTACGAATATCCTGAATGCGCCGTTCCAGTTCCTCGAAGTAGTCGAACGGCAGGTCCGGATTCTTCAAACGCTCGTCATCAAGCAAGAATCCTTTCCTGATAAACTCTGTCAGTTGTTGGGTGGCCCAGATACGGAAGCGGGTCGCCACATGGCTTTTTACACGGTACCCGACGGAAATGATCATATCCAGATTGTAATAATCAAGCTGACGTTGTACCTCGCGCTTTCCTTCGGTTCGAACTGTCAAGTATTTCTTGACAGTTGCTTCAGGGGAGAGCTCGCCTTCCTCGTAAATATTTTGTATGTGGAGGCTTATATTCTGCTTGGTGGTTTGAAACAGCTCTGCCATGAGCTGCTGTGTCAGCCAAACCGACTCATCCTCAAAGCGCACATCCAGCTTCAACGTGCCGTTCTCAGTCTGATAGACCAAAAACTGCCCCTTTGGAGGCTCTAATCCGTGTCCTGCTGTGCTCATCTGAGGTTCTTTGTCGTGGTTGCTCATTCGCCAACTTCCCACATTTTCTTATGGAACTCCTCTTCAATGAGGCGAACCTTCCAGTTCTCATCATCCTTTTTCAGGTTGGGCAGGTTGTTGGAGCCGTTGACATAGATAGTGTCGTATTCAAAGTCGCGGGTAGAAATGCGGTATTTTGTAAACCACTCATCCAGCATCAGGTTGTCTTCTTCCAGATTGCCGGTGAGCTTACGCCACACAATCAGCACACGCTCTTTATGGCCGTTGTTCGGGTTCATAGGATCGGCTGGAACCCAGCCTTCCAGCTTGCGGAACCACCAGATTTTTTCTTTGGAACCACAGATGGACACGGATGAACACGGATTATTTTTTTCTTGTTCTTTATCTGTGTCTATCTGTGTGAATCCGTGGTTAACCTGCTTTATCTTACCATCCACCACCAGTTTGGTATGCTGGTCTTCGGGCAGTTCAGGATCGGGCTTGCGGGTAAAGCTGGCAGTAAAGGTCTGTGGTGCGGCCATGTTTTCAAGACGCAAGCCAAGCAGGTAATTAAAGGTTTCAATCAGATCAATGTGTTGTTTGACCTGCTCATCACTGCCGGGCCTTTTAACCACAAGGGCGTAGGCCGTTGGGTCAGCAAAGGCGTCGATATTGAGCAAACTCTGACTGCCCCGGGTTTCCACATCCAGCAGATAGCGCAGCATGTAGTCCTCTTTAAATGATGGATTGCTTTCGATGGTTTTGCCGCGAACAGGATCTTCGTCAAAGACAAGGTTGTTCAGTGTGTCTTCGTAGGATTCAAGACGGATATATTTGAAGCACTGAGAGATGCCTGTGTCACGGCTTGTCGGTTTGCCCTTTTTCCAGTCTGAAGAGTAGATGACTTTGGTTATGCGGGGTTTGAGGACGGTGTCAAAATAATCGCCCATTTCAACAAGGATGTATTTTCGATTGTCATTATCTTCACGGTTGAGGTTGATTACAGCATGGCCCGTAGTGCCTGAACCTGCGAAATAATCGAGAATCAGATCACCTTCTAAAGAACCAATTTTTATGGTTTTTTCCAGCAAGGCTATTGGTTTAGGAAATCCAAACTCTTTGAACCCCATTGCACCAACAAGAACCGTTCCCTGTTCACTAATTACATCTGTATCATCCCATATTGTTTTTGCTTTTGTTGTACTTTTTCTAGCCTTTTCATAAATATTCCAACCACCAGCCCTTTTTTCTTTCGCAATTAAAATTAAATACGGGCATTTTGATATTTCACGCAAGACCTTATCTTTTCCCCATCGCCAACAAGATTCAACACCCGTACTATTCAGAGGATAAACCTCAACTGAAAATTCATCATTTTTTTCTAAAGAAACCAAAGCGTATCCATCTGCATTTAATTCATTTGGATTAACATAAAAAGGATAGTAAAGATTAGGTCGATTGTGTTTACCAAATTTTGGGTTACGGTTTCTTAGTTCCCATAGTTCATATGCACCAATTTCGTCTTGCAATGATTTTGAGGATATTTCTTTTTCCAATTCAAAATATTCTGCATCTTTTCCTATTGAATAGGTTAGAAGATATTCGTGAGTTTTTGCTATCTGCTGATATGTCTGACCACGCTTATTAGATTGAATAATTATTTGTGTTTCAAATGCATTTTGACCAAATATTGAATTAAGAACACTTCTCATCGCAATATTCTCGTTATCATCAATACTTCCAAAAAAAACTGATTGTGAATTTCCCAATGGTTTTGTCAATGTGATCTTATCACTGAACGAAGATAACCAACTACTATGCAGATATGAGTCTTTATATAGGAAACCATCCCCACCAGTATTGTAAGGCGGATCGATATACACGCACTTCACCTGCTCCCGATACCGCTCCTGCAAAAGATTCAAAGCCTGAAAATTCTCCGAATGAATCAGTAGGCCATCGCACTGTTCATCAAAATCCTCGATGGAGGCAATCAACTTTGCCTTAAAGTCACTGCTGAAAAAAGCGGTATCCAGCACCAGTTTGTCGTTGGCTTTCAAGAAACTAACCACAGATTCACACAGATTTTCACAGATATTTCTTATGTTTAATCTGTGTCCATCTGTGTCCATCTGTGGTTCCAAAAATCCCAGCTTCATCCACTCATCAAACTGCCCCTGATTATCAGTAATTTCCTCGTAAAAATCTTCGGGAACGCGATCCAGCGTAATGCAGTAGTTGGTCTCGGTGACAAATTTCTTTTTCAGCCAGAGCTTTTTTTGAAAATCTTCAAGCTGGGCAAGAAAGTCGATCAGCTTGGTGGCAATCTTGCGGATGACCTTGAGCTTGGCCAAATAGTTTTCCACGGCAGGAGCATCGGCGTTTTCGATATCGTCAAGATGCATCACCTCGTTTTTAATGTAGAAGTCCAGCTCTCGTTTCAGGAAGCCGCCCAGATCCTTATGGATGAAGTAGTCGCAGGTGTTGCGGGCGGTGTACTGGTTGATGTATTTTGCCAGCAAGGGACGATTGGGAATCTTTTTCAGCTGCTCCTTCGTTCCTGCCGCCAGCTCAAAAGCTGTCCGATAATTCTTAACCACAGATTCACACAGATTCACACAGATTTTTTCGCCACTTTCATTTATCCGTGTCCATACGTGTCCATCTGTGGTTTCTAAAGCATCTATGATTTTATGGGCAATGGCCAGATTCGGCATATCCCCTTTGTTCAGGCTCTTACCGAATTTTTCTTTAAGTGCCTTCTCGGTAGCGTCATCAACGTCATTCTTCCCACCGGGTAGCGCTTTGTATTCAAAATTGATAACCAGCTCTTGCATCTCGTTGAACTCAACCGGATTTTCCTCGTGCAGAATGAAAAAGCGCTTTTTATCCTCGGCTGCCTTTACATTACCATGTTCACCTTCGCTGGCATCGACAATACGGAAATGCACCTTGAGCGTTTTTTTCGGGATGCCGTTTAGAACCTTTTCTCCATCCGACATCTTACGAATTTCAGCAGCCTGGGTAATATCGAAGCTGTAGTTGGAAAAGTATTCTGCCGTTTTAATATAGTATTGATCCGCATTGGCCCAGTGCAGCTTCACCTCCTCGCCATTGTATGGAATGGCAAAGGGAGCGGCTTTTCCAGCGTTCTCTCGGGCGTAGTAACGGCGGGAGATAAAATCGCCTTCGTCATAATAGCGTTCAAAGAAACGGTACAGATGGTCATATACGTCGGCTTCAGCGGTAGCTCCGTCGCGCAGGGCATCCAGTGCCGCCTTGGCTTTTTTTACCGGTTCTGTCTCTTCAGGGTTTGGCGCTCCGAAGTCCTTGGCAGTTTGAATGGCTTTTTCCACGGCAGCGGCGAGTTCAGCCTTTCTGCCTTCATCAACCTGCCCGAAAGCATCCTCAATAATCTGCAGGAGATCTTTATCAATGAAGGATTTCACTTGTTGGGCCTTGGCCTGCATGATTCGATAAAATCCAAAATCCAAATCAGGCTGATCCAGTTGGAACAGCTCCGTAAGCTTGGCCATAAGCTTGTTTCTAAGTTTTTCTGGTGTAGCCATATTTAAATCCTTTTATTGTTAACCACAGATGGACACAGATTCACACAGATAGTTTTCATAGTATGATTCGTTCCCATTCCAGTTTGGCGTGTTTAAAGTTAAGTAGCAGGCCTACTCTAAGACCTGTGATTTTTAAGTAGTTTATTATCTGGGCTTTTTCGTTGTTACCAATTTTTTCAATGACCTTGGCATCTACAATGATCTTATCGAAGACAATCAGATCGGGAATGTATTCGCCGACGTTTACAGATTTATAGATAACTGGAAATCGCGGTTGTTGAGCATAAGGAATAGCTTGTTGCTGAAACTCGACAACCAAAGCATTTTCATACGGTTTTTCCAGAAGACCATGACCGAGCGTGTTAAGCACCTCAAACGCACATCCAATAATCCGATGCGTTTCTTCCTTAAATAAAAATCTGTGTTTATCTGTGTGCATCTGTGGTTCCATTAAACAACACTCCATCGAATGGTAAACAGTTCCTCGGTGGTGGTTTTTTGCTCCATTCGCATTGTCAATTGTTCTACCAGAGAATCCCGTTTTTCTGCTATTTCATCTTCTACATCAAAAATTTTCTGTTGTTGTCTGCGGCGCAAAGTTTCAAGCTTTTTCAGCTCAGCCTGAAGCTCGGCCTGTTCCTGCATGGTCGGAGCAAGTCTGACTTTTCGGCGGATATCGGCAATCTTGCGCTTGGTGTCATCCATCTCTTTGGCCGCCGCTTTTTCCATGTCCTCAGCCCACTTATCGAGCTGAATACATGCTTCAGATAGATGTTTGTTGTTGTCTTCAAGGTTTCTGGTGATTGTAGCCTTAATATGCCTTTCACTATCTGCACAGAGCCTCTGCCTTATAGGTTCAGGCAGCGATGTTTCTTGGCTGTCATAACCAATACAGTTGAAGAGCTTTTCTATCGTCTCCTGACCAAGGTTCTCTCCGGCATCATCTATTGCCGAAAACAATAGATATTCTTCTGATTCGAACGAAGAAATATTAAGCTTGCTGAGTGTAAGCCAGCCTGATTTTCCTTTGAGACTTTCAACAACGGATATCTTCGTCGGATTATTGGTAATATCAAACACGACCGTTGAGACGGGACAGTGTAAATCTCTGCCAATTTGAATGACATGCTCTCCCAGCGGATGGCTCAGTCGATACAAAAACTCGCTGTTATGCACTGCCTTGTTTTTTGTAACAAGATAATAGGTGCCCAGCCTCGTGCCGTTAGCCAGTGGTTTGTGGAGATTAAAAGAGAGCGTGGAATCATCAAAAGTCGCATGTTCGGATAAGACATACTTGGTAACAGCCCAAAATTGTTTGCCGATGCGATCGAGCTTTTCCTGCGTGCCGATAAGATTGCCCTTCAATCTTTCATGGACGTCCTCATCAAAGTTTTCCAGTAAAACTTTTCTGGTATCCTTCAATTTGGCCTGGATGGAATCTTCCAACTCTTGTTGAAGAGCCGCAAAGGCGCTTTGTATTTCGTCTTCTGTCCGGCATTCCTGATAAATATCCAACACGCGCCGTTCAAAATCCACACCTGATTCAATGGAGCCTAAAACGTCGTCCGAGGCACCAAAAACGCCACTGAAAAGATTGAATTTATGCTCCAGGAGTTCATGCACTCGTCTGTCTGCCTCATTCTTCTCATTGAGAAAATTGATAACAACGACATCATACTTTTGTCCATAACGGTGGCAACGACCAATACGCTGCTCGATCCGTTGAGGGTTCCAAGGTAAATCGAAATTGATCACCATGGAACAAAACTGCATGTTTAACCCTTCAGCTCCGGCTTCAGTTGCGATCAGAATACTTGCACTATTCTTGAAGTGATCGAGGATTGCCGCCCTCATGTCAACTTGTCTAGACCCAGTAATGCGCCCGGTATCTTTGTTGGCCTCCAGCCAGTCTGTATAGATTTTTCCGGTTGAATCATCTTTATTGGTGCCGTTGAAGGTAACGACATGATCTCCTGCCTGCCGCGCCCGACCTGCTTTGATCTCGCGTTTTATCCATTCGCGCCCAAAACCTGTCTTTAAGTATTTTTCCCGCTCAACCGCCTCTTCTCTTGTAGCGTATTCTTCATGATGAACAATTTTGACCGGTTTGTGCTGTTTGGTCCATTTGGCGGCTCGACCAGAGCAATGCAACTTCCATCTGCTTCGTAAATCATCGGTTTGCCCGATGTATAAACTTTGATTGTCACACTCTATGACATAAACATAAAACACACCTGGTCGCGGCGCAGGCAGGGAAAAACCTTGGTTATTCAGATGGTTAAAAAGCCAATCCTGCGTTCTTCTGGACTCGGTAAAAATGACGGCCTTGCGAGCTGCACCCATTTCAGTCATTTTCTGAAAACCGACATCGAGCGCTGTGAGCAGGGCTTTGGATTTAGTATCGATTCCTATACTACGTGCCCATCCAATATATTGTTCTATCTCATTTATTTCATTACTGAGACGGGCGATATCGATTTTCTCTTCCTGAGCAGGTTCAGTGTCTTCCGGAATGAAGTCACTGACATCATCCTCTTCATCTTCAAGTATTTCATCCAACAGATCTTCATCTATATCCGCCTGTTCGACTAATAGCTCAGAAACTGAACGCCCACTTTTTGCTTTTTCTAAAAGCCCATCTAAACGCTCCCTGATGATTTCAAGGGTACCGGCAAGTGCGGTCGGTGAAGATGCAAGCACTTTTCGAATCAGGAGAATTAAAAGGTGTTTTTGTCTGGCAGGAAAGGCATAGGTATCATCGCGCATCAAATATTTGGAGACAGCCTCATACAGCTTATGCTCCTGCTCGGTAGGCTTGAATGGTCGCGTGATCAGTTTACGTTCTGTATAGGGCACATACTCGGTAACTTGGCCTCGAAGCGTGCGCCAGCAAAAGCCTTGAAGGCGATCGCTGAGCCCTGACACGTCTCCACCATAATTGATGTACTGAGTTCTAAAAGAAGCAAGATCACCAAAAATGTTCTCATCTATTAGGGTTGAAAGGCCGTAAAGTTCGAGAAGAGAGTTTTGCAGCGGTGTAGCGGTTAAGAGCAGTTTTTTTCTGTCTAAAGTCGCCTGCCTAACAGCCTGACCAATACGGTTACTTTCTCTATATGCGTTTCTTAGTTTATGCGCTTCATCAATGACAACAAGGTCCCATGGGATGGCTCGAATGTCCATGGCCTTGCTGGCGACAAAGTGCATTGAGCAAATGATGATTTTTCGTTCATCGAAAGGATTCGGATTACCTGCTTTTTGTGAATCCCGATAGGTTTTGGCATCAAGGATCTGGCTGGGTAAATTGAATTTTTCCTCCAGCTCCACGGCCCACTGCTTACGAAGGGAGGCAGGGCAAACGACCAATAGTTTTCGACAGTTTTCAGCCCAGCTTTGACAGATCACCAACCCGGCCTCAATGGTTTTACCAAGACCGACTTCATCAGCCAGCAGAACGCCCTTGGATAATGGAGATCTCAAAGCAAAGAGTGCCGCCTCGATCTGGTGCGGGTTCAGGTCAACACAAGCGTCAAACAAGGCTCGACCAAGGCGATCGACGCCCTTGCCTCCAGTTCGAGTCAATTCATGGGCAAAATATTTAGAATGAAATTTAGTCATACCAATTTGTTCTTTGTTATCTTCCTCTTTAAAATCACTCGCTTTTCCGTCACAACCCCATGTGTCGACTTAGTCTTTCTTGAATTTCCAAAGACGGCCGATTTTATGTGCGGGCATGCCTTTTCGCTTATCAACGTATAGACAGTATCTCGCTCAATCCCGAAATAGTCTCCAATTGCAACTACGGACAAGCATCTATCTTCCATTTTCGACTCCATCATTCTTTAATGATGGTTTTATTTTATTGATATAGGCGGCTCGTCAAGTTGTTTAACCGGACAGCATTCCATAGGATGCACAATCGCACTACATTATATTAATTTTGACTAAAAATGAATGGATGAAATGGAAAATAACAAGTTTTTTGGGTCTACCTCAAAGAAGGGGGATAAAAAAATCGGCTCTACCTCAAAGAAGGGGGATAAAAAAATCTCATAATAAAAAAAGGGCTGATCCGAAGATCAGCCCTTTAGTATTTTATGGAGCGGGAAACGAGATTCGAACTCGCGACGTCAACCTTGGCAAGGTTGCACTCTACCACTGAGTTATTCCCGCGTTGAAGCGAGGACACTTTTAACAAACAACGCAATCACAGTCAAACAAAAAATAAATTATTCGCCTATATTTAACAAAAAATATGCAGTTTAAAAAATACTATTTAAAACTTGTAATTTTAACCAGATAGCTTGGCACATTTATAACTCTAAAGTTACTGTTACAATTTAGCGATCTCAATATCAATTTGTTCAATACGCTTAGGATTTGAGGGGTGAGAACTTAAAAATCCTCCGGAGGAGCTGCTTAAGCTCTCCAGTGTCTGAATAGCTCGTTTCATAGCCGCTGGGTCTTTTTTAAGTTGGTGCAAAGATTTTACCGAATACGCATCTGCTTCAAGCTCATCAGATTGTGAAAAGCGCGCTTGTACTGCGGTTTTACCTAGTTGTCCCAACTGTGATGAGGTCAGAGAGCCGACAGTGCCCCCAACTGATATTGCTGCTTGAAATGCAGTATCAGCGAGGATATTTTCGCGCATCTGTTTATAACTGTGCCGGAGTTTCACATGCCCGATTTCATGCATAATTACGGCTAAAATCTGATCGTCCGGCATAACATCTAAAATTCCTGAATATACCCGCACCGTACCATCAGCCATAGCAAAGGCATTTACGTCGGGGGCAAGATATACTTTAAAATCCAGATCTAAACCGTCATAATTTTGTACACTGGCAACAATGTTTTGCAGGCGGACAGTGTATGCATTATCAGAACTTGCTACCTGCGCCTCCTTGTCCAATTCGGCAGCTGACAATGTTGCTGTCTGCTTCACGCTATCTTCTGACAATGTTGCTGCCTGCAGTGCTCCACCACCAACTACAAGAGCTTTTTGCGTATCAAAGGTACCATCAGCAGCGCAGCCTGACAGCAGGATAATCGCTAATAACACAACAATAAAATTGCTATTTTTGTACATAAACACACTCCTTAGGCAATGTTTTTTTCAGTTATACAACATTAATTTCCTATATCACTCTAGAGTTCAAACCACTTAATGTAAACAGCTAACTGTACCGAATATACATCAACAGCTAGGCAAGTTTTACCAGAATAATCCGGTATTGCTTGACTTTTACCAAGCCTAGTGGCGCACCTTTAATACGCTGCACCCATTTACCTTCAGTTACCATCACCTCTACCTTATCATCTTTGGCAGCGCGTGAATGCTGAGCCGCGAGGGTAGCAGCATAGTTTAAGTCGACATCTGCAACCTCGGCACCTGCGCTTTTTAAGATCACATGACACCCGGGAATATTGTGGGCGTGAAACCATAGATCCATGGGTTTAAGCAGATTTTTACTTATATAATCGTTGGTTTTATTATTATTGCCCCAGATAACCTCCCAACCATTTGGGCTACGCTCACGTTTTGCCAAGCTCGCAGCTGATGCATGGCGGGTATCGCGTTGAATAGCAGTTAGCGGCTTGTAATAACCCGTGTCGATCAATTCCTGACGGATAATATCGAGATCGGCAGCTGCTGCTTCATCATTGAGTTGCTGCTCAATCTGTTGCAGCCAATAAATTTCATCATTCGTCTGTTGTTGGCGGCGTTCGCAATGATCGAGACCACGCTTACCTTTGCGGTAGCGCTTAAAATATATCTCTGCGTTGGCCTGAGGTAATTTGGCAGAATCGAGTGGGATGACAATCGGCAGCGGTGGATCTTGATAGTAATCGAGCACAGATATTTCCTGCATACCGCGGTGAATTAAGTGCAAATTGGCCAGAAGTAGTTCTCCCAGTTGACGTTGATCATCCGCAAGCAGACAGCTATCTATCTGTTGTTCTATTTTGACTAAGCGCTGGCGCAACTTTTTTAAGCCTTTCTTAACCGCTTTAGCTAACACGTCATTATTGCCTAAATCTGTCGCGCTGGCAGCATAGTGCTGTGCAGCAAAGTCGGATAAATCTATCTCCAGCGGTATAGCACTTGTCTGCATAGTTAAAACATGGCGCTGTACACTTGGTTGTAATCGCCCTTGCTGCCAACTGCTGACAAAATTCTTAAGAGCATCACATGATTTCACCGCGTCATGGGCAGAACAATTTTGTATAGCAACAGCGACGGCGTTACTCATAGGGTAGACGTGGCTCATCAGCCATTGTGCTGTGATCTCAGTTTTATGGGATGCGTCTTGTAGGTATGTTTCGACATCGTGCAGAGGTATTTCAGCAGTAGAGATAGGCGCAACATATTGCCGCCCCACCACTAGATCACTTTGGCTGTTGTTTTTTGTCCGCAGCATACAATCGACGATACAGTTATGTTCATCCAGCAACAGCAGATTCCGCGACCGCCCCAGTAACTTGAGGAGTAACAGATATTTTTCACCATTTTTACCCACAAAGGACAACTTGACCAGCCGATCGCATGGATCCATCTCGATAGTCAGCAGACGGTGGAGGCGAGCCCGCAGCAGCTGACTAAAACGGGGCGGACGTGTAGGATTACGATACGGCGCGGTGCTAATATACATGCCCAGTGTTTCGACATTTAAATCTATCAGCAGCCGTCGCTGGCGGCCACCATTCCATAGCCGCAGGATAATAAGTTGCTCTTGTGGCTGAAACACCTTGTTTAGTAGTGCCCCCTGCAGCTGCGGCTGCAGTTGCCGAACGAGAGCTTGCAGATAAAAATAATCCATCATAGTAATTTTATGCTTCCAGTGGTATCTGACAACTTGCCTGAAGTAATTTGCCCATGTTAGTATCCGCCACGCAGAGCCAACTCGAATATGTATGAATGTGTAAGGGTATAATGACAAAAGAAGATTTGCTTAACATAGCAGAAGCCGCACCTTTTTTCTCCATGGTATTAGTGTTTCGGGCATTGCCACGCATACCAGCACTACATCTAGGCAAATTGTTGGGACGCTACAGCCGCTATTTCTTACCTACTAGGCTTAAGACAACCTGCGAGAACCTACACCGAGCTTATCCTAATCAAGATAACGCATGGGTTAAGCATCAAGCAAAGTTAGTCTTTGAGCATCTTGGGGTCAGTGCCGTAGAGATGTTGTGCTTAGACCATTTAAATTCACGCACAGCAATAGAGAAACTGATCACTTTTGAGGGCTTAGAGCATCTGCAACAGCTCAAAGCAGATAACCAGGATGCATTTTTACTGACGGCCCACTTAGGTTTTTGGGAATGCGGCACGATAATTTTACCCCTGCTCGGCTTTCCCGCAGATTATGTGACCAAGACAATTCGCAACCCCTATGTCGACCGCTTCTTCAGGCAACAACGTGAAGCCAGTGGCGGTCGCTGCATTGATAGCAAACATGGCGCGCGGCGTATTCTTAAATCATTGGCAAAAAAACGCTTTGTCTGCCTGCTCCTCGATCAACATATCTCAAAAAAAAGGGCAGTTATCGTCGATTTTTTTAACCGGCCTGCGTATGCGACACCAATAATTCCGCAAATTGCATTAAAAAATAAGACCCCAATAGTCCCGATATTCTGTTATCGTAACCCCGATTTCAGTTACCGCGTTATTGTCGAAGAACCTATCGTTTTCACTGATGAATTGACAGATGAGTCAATTCAAAAATGTACCCAACAGCTTACCGACATAATTGAAGCAGCAGTGCGCAAACAACCACATCAGTGGTTTTGGGTGCATCGGCGCTGGCGCAAATCGGCGGAGAAAAAATGATAAACAGACCATTTCCTACCTTAAATATTGTCCTAGTTGAACCAGAGATACCGCCCAATACCGGCAATATAGCTCGATTATGTGCGGCAACTGGCACAAATTTACATCTAGTTGGCAAGTTGGGCTTCTCTCTGGATGATCGCTACTTGAAGCGCGCTGGACTTGATTACTGGCCCCACGTCTCTCTGCATATCTGGGATAATTTAGCGCAGTTGCACAAGGCTTTTCCTGATGGGCGCTGGTGGTATACCTCAAAAACAGCTAACAAATCCTATACTCAGGCAACATTTCAAGATGGGGATTTTATCGCTTTTGGCAAGGAGACCAAAGGATTACCCAAACAACTGCTGGCGGACAATCCCGACAGTTGTCTGCTAATTCCCCTGTCTGGAACGGCAGTGCGCAGCTTAAATTTGTCGACCTCGGCTGGGATAGTCTTATACGAAGCACTACGTCAAATTGGTACGTTTCAACCCAACGACTAACCTGCTCGATGACTTAGACGGCGTTTCAGCATGGTAACGACTTCACGCAACTCTTTAATCTGTAAGAGATAGCAACCAATTAAGTAGCTGACAATCCCTACACTTATAGCACCAAGTAGTACCGCGATATTGGTCGAATTTACCCCCAGGCTCCAGTGGCCAAAAAGCAACAATCTATGGACAATGAGCGCCATAACCGCTGTTGCTAGCAACACACGTATTGCAGTCCAACCAACTGCGCTTAGAGCGATTGAACCAATGCGCAGTTTCAATAACACCAACAGCGCCACTGCGTTAAACACCGAGGAGCAGGTTAGCGCCATAGCTAGACCAATATGTTGCCATGGCCCCATCAGCAGTAACCCTAGCCCCATATTGACCAGCAGAGTCCAAAAGGATACCCATACTGGCGTACGCGTATCCTGCATGGCATAAAATGTCGGCACAATAACCCGGCTAATGCCTACAAATAATAACCCCGGCGCATAGGCTGCTAAAGCCAACGCGGTCTGCTGCACATCAGTGTAACTAAAGGCACCATACATAAACAACTGGCTATATATTGGGATAGCACACACCATTAAACCAGCAGACGCCGGAATAGTTATCAGCATTATCAGAGTTAAAGAGTAACTGAGCGAGTGCTTAACGCCAGCCATATCACCGGTAGAGGCCTGTTTACTCATTGTCGGTAATACCGCTTGAGCTAGAGAGACAACAAAAATCCCTTGTGGAAACTCAAACAACCGCTGTCCATAGTAAAGATAAGAGACACTGCCCTGTTCTAAAAAGGAAGACAGCAACCGAGTTACCACTACATTAATCTGATAGATAGCCACTCCGATGATACCGGGTATCATCAAGCGGCTAATTTTTTGCACGATCCTGTCACGCCAATTGCAAGAAAAATGTAATGACAGACCATAGCGCCGCAATACTGGCACGGTCATGGCTAACTGTAACACGCCCCCAACTACAACCCCCCACGCCAGTGCTTCTATGGGAATACTAAACATATTGCGGCACAGCAAAGCGCCGCTTATCATTGCCAGATTGAGGATTAACGGGGAGAAAGCAGGGATAAAATAGTGCCCATAAACATTGAGAACACCAGTAAACAGAGCCAATAAACTGACGAAAAAGATGTAGGGAAACATCAATCTCGTTAAATGTACTGTTAACTCAAGCTTACCAGCAACATTGCCAAATCCAGCCCCTATAACATCCACCAACCATGGTGCCAATAAAATGCCTAAGCAGGTTACTCCCAGCATCACCAACACCAACAGGCTCCAACAGATATTGACGACCCGTTGTGCCTCTTCTTCCCCTTGCTGTTGACGAACTTGAGTGAAGGTCGGTACAAAGGCCGCAGTAAGCGAACCTTCAGCAAAAAAACGGCGCAATAAGTTGGGAATAGTAAAAGCCATAAAAAAGGCATCGCTACCAAATCCGGCACCAAATATGGAGGCAATCACCATGTCGCGTGCTAACCCAGCAAAGCGGCTGAGCATGGTTGCACTACTTAATACTGCAGTTGCAGCAGTTATTGTTTTTTTATCGGACATAAAAATGGCACCACAAATAAATAAACGTCAAGGACGCACATAAGGGATTATTTTAATTTAATACAAACTACAACAACAATAACATACTGTTTTTATAAGCAATTTGATCAATGCATTAATTAATTCATACATTGACGGAGACACTACGCAGTGGTATAACAGATTAACTTTAAGCAGGAAAACATATATCGAATCAATAATGTACTAAATGGAGATTTAAATGGCTAACCACAAATCAGCACTAAAAAGAAACAAACAAAGTATTGCCGCCAATTTACGCAACGTACACGCACGTACTACCATGCGCAACATGGTAAAGACTGTTCGGCTCGCTGTTGCCGCTGGCGATAAAGAGGCCGCTACTGCAGCGCTAGCAAAGACTATTCCTTATATCGACAAAGTCTGTACTAAGGGGATCATTCACAAAGCTACCGCTAGCCGTAAAATCAGTCGTCTGACAAAATTGGTTAACACTTTAGGTTAATTAATTCAGCACCTATAAGCTCCTGCAGTGGTTATGCGCTGCAGGAGTATTGCACTAATCTTAGTATCCCCCACCCGCCTAACAGCTCAAGCCAAATGTACCAAATCTTGTGCCAACTTCTGTAACAATGCTTTTGGCTGTGCGCCGCTAGATTTTAATGCCAGATCTAATTCAATAAAGAGTTCAAAACTTTTAGGATAACTTGCGCTGGATAACCCTTTGGCTTGGCGCATTATATCGGGCAAAAAATATGGATTAATACGCACACGCCGGGCAATATCCTGTTGTGCTACCCGCTGTTCTAATAACGAGCTGGTTTTCCACAACTGGCGGAAGTGGCGAGTAATCATCAATAATATTTTCAATGGCGCCTCACCCTCATCCTGAAGTCTTTCCAACAAGATATATGAGCGCGCTAGATCTTTTGCACCTATAGCATCAGTAAGATCGAAAATACTGTTAATCTTCGAGTCAGACACCACCGCTGCTACATCGGCGGTATCAATAACCTGGGCATCCCCGCAGTAGCTACACAACTTATTCAGCTCAGTGACTATTTCACTTAAATTGCTACCCACGCGGCGACAGAAAAGCGCCATGCCATCTTCACTGATCTGTTTACCTAAATTACGCAGGCGCCCCTGCACAAAAGCGGGAATTTTATTTGCATACAGCGGCTTAAATTCGACCATTTCACCGTTTTTTTTAAACTGCTGAAAGAATTTTTTGCGTTTATCAATTTTATTAGCTACCAAAACAAGGCAGCACTCAGCTACGGGGTGTTTAATGTAATCTATGAGCAGATCTAACTGACTAGCATTTAAGTTATTGGCCTGTTTGACAACTATCATCCGCCGCGCCGCAAAAACTGGAAATGTTTTAGCTGTATCCATTATGTCGGCCGGAACAACCTCTTTTGCGTCTACGACCAGGAGGTTGAAATCGCGATTAGCTCTATCCACAGTGGTGTCTAGCAGGTAGGTTAAACACTCATCCAAAAGAAAAGCTTCCTCCCCATATAAACAAATAAGGGATGGAAGCTTATTATTTTTTGCGGCGGTGCGCAGTTCGTTTTCGGTCATGATATTAGACTAGAAGTCATCAGTAATGCGATTATAGACCTCTTGGGCTAAGCGCCGCGTCAATGTCTCTTGCGCCTCACTTTCGCTATAATCCTGCTCGGCACGGTCATCGTTAGCATAAAACTCTTCTTGCCACTGCACTGTCCCCTGCCATATAACTTCACTATCAACGCTACGCACCAATTTAGCCTCAACCACCATAGTGACGCGGTACTCGGTAATATCATCATTTTGATCGTAGGTTATTGAATTTGAGCGGTAACTGGTAACATTGCCACTCAATATAGCATCGGCCTGTGCATCAGAAGAGACTACTTGCATGGTCTGACGCCGCGCAAATTGATCACGCACCTCATTGGTTAACTGAGTCTCGATAAATGGCTCAGTGGTCTTGTTGGCAAATGGTTCAATACACAGGGTATTAATGTCCTCAGGTAAACTGGTACCACTCCCAGGCAGATGATAGCCACAACCAGAAGCAACCAAAACCAGCAGTAGAGCACAACTAATAATTATATTTTTCATCCAACCACCACATTCACCAATTTACCTGGAATAACGATAACTTTGCGCACTGTTTTATCGGCAATGAAGCGCTGCACCGTCTCATCTGCTAGTGCCGTAGCTTCAACAGTTGCGTTATCCGCAGTTGCTGACACTGTAATTTTTGAGCGCACCTTACCGTTAACCTGAATAACTATAAGATTCTCATCTTCGACTAGAGCTTTTTCATCCCACACTGGCCACCCTACAGCTTCAAGATCCTCAGTGTGACCCATACCATGCCAGAGTTCCTCGGTTATATGCGGAACAAATGGGGCTAGCAGTTTCACTATAGCTTCCAACGCTTCGGTAACAGCGCCAGGATACTGCTGTTTATCCTCAAATGCATAGACAGCATTGACCAACTCCATAACTGCTGAGATGGCTGTATTAAAATGGAAACGCCCATCAATATCCTCGGTCACCTTTTTTATCGTCCGATGGGTAGTACGGCGTAAGTTGCGTCCGGAACCGCTGTTTTCGGGCACTGGGTTATCGGCCACCAAAGACAGGTTGTCGTAAACAGCCCGCCACACCCTATTCAAAAAACGGTAGCAACCATCGACACTCTGCTCATTCCATTCCAGATCTTTTTCCGGTGGAGCGGCAAACAATGAAAACAGCCGCGCCGTATCCGCACCATACTTAGCAATAAGATGATCGGGATCTACCACGTTCATCTTCGACTTACTCATCTTTTCGGTACGCCCAATGGTAACTGGTTTACCGCACTTGCTGCACTTGCCATCCACAACATCTTCGGGATACAACCAACCATGCTCTGGGCAAGATTGAGTCTCTTTACACACCATCCCCTGTGTTAACAGATTCGTGAAGGGCTCATCGATATTCATATAGCCGAGATCACGCATCACTTTGGTGAAGAAGCGCGCATACAACAGATGCATTACCGCGTGCTCAACCCCACCGATATATTGATCAACCGGCAACCAATAATCTGCAGCTTGGCGATCAATTGGCCCAGCCTCAAAATGGGGACAGGCATAGCGCGCAAAGTACCATGAGCTCTCGACAAAGGTATCGAAAGTATCAGTTTCGCGGCGTGCTGCAGCACCACACTTAGGACAAGTTGTTTTATAGAACTCTTCATGCTGGGCCAGAGGGCTGCCACCCTCGCCGGTAAACTTTACATTGGTGGGCAGTACCACCGGCAGATCTTTTTCCGGGACCGGCACGACACCACAGGTATCACAGTAAATTACCGGAACTGGGTTTCCCCAGTAGCGTTGCCGCGAAACACCCCAATCACGCAAACGGTAATTAACCGTTTTAGCCCCAATTTTCTGCTCTACTAGAAAATCAGCGATTTTGTCTTTAGCGGCATTATTATCCATACCATCAAATTGGCCTGAATTTACCAAAATACCGGAGTCAGTCCAAGCTTCAGTCATGGTTGCGGGGTCCAGCACCTGATCTTTGGGTTGTATAACCACAACTAGATCCAAAGCATATTTTTTGGCAAAATCAAAATCGCGCTGATCGTGAGTAGGCACCGCCATTACCGCACCAGTGCCATAGTCCATCAACACAAAATTGGCTAAGAAGATAGGGATTCTGGTCTGGGTAAGCGGATTAATACAGTAAGAACCGGTAAAAACACCCTCTTTTTCAAAATCTTCACTGGTACGATTTTTTTTATCCTGAGCACGAACTTTAGCAATAAAAGCCTCAACCTGCTCTCTCTGTTCTGGTGTAGTCAGAGCCTGAGCTTGTGGATGTTCTGGTGCTAAGCTCATAAAAGTTGCACCATATAGGGTGTCTTGGCGCGTAGTAAAAACTTTGATTTTGTCCGGTGAATTTTCTATAGGAAATTCGACTTCACAGCCAGTGCTGCGCCCGATCCAGTTGCGCTGCATAGTGAGAACAGAATCTGGCCAACCGCTGAGTTTTTCCGTGTCATCGAGCAGCTCTTCGGCATACTGAGTAATTTTAAAGAACCACTGATCCAGCTCTTTATCCTCCACTCTGGTACCACAACGCCAACAACCATCATCTTCGACCTGTTCATTGGCCAGCACAGTCTGACATTCGGGACACCAGTTAACTGTAGAACTTTTTTTGTACGCCAAACCTTTTTTTAACATCTGCAAAAAGATCTGTTGCTCCCACTTGTAGTATTCAACATCGCAGGTAGCAAACTCACGATCCCACGCGTAAGAGAACCCCATGCGTTTGAGCTGCATACGCATATTGGCAATATTTTCTACAGTCCACTTTGCCGGATGGATTCCGTGCTTGATAGCAGCATTTTCTGCTGGCATACCAAAAGCGTCCCAGCCCATAGGGTGCAACACGTTATAGCCCTGTAGCCGTTTAAAGCGCGCCACTACATCGCCGATGGAGTAGTTACGCACATGACCCATGTGAATCCGCCCAGACGGATAGGGAAACATCTCTAACAAATAGTATTTCTCTTTATCCGACTGCTCAGATACAGAATATTTATTGCTGGTTGCCCAATCTTTCTGCCACGCCAACTCTATAGCTATGGGATCATAGCGCTCTTCCATGCTGCCTCCATAATTGGGAACAATGAGTTGCTCTCAAAATGAAAAAACCGGCCTACAGCCGGCTTTCATATATTTCTAATTCAAAATATTTATCAAAAACTACTTGGCTAACTTAAAGTCTAACCATCTGTAGTTGTCTATTTTTCACGATAGGTTATGCGACCACGAGTTAAATCATAGGGTGACAATTCGACGGTAACGCGGTCACCAGGTAAGATTCTGATATAAAACTTACGCATTTTACCCGAAATATGCGCCAAAACCACATGATCGTTATCCAGTTTTACGCGAAACATTGCATTAGGCAATGGCTCGATTACAGTACCTTCTACCTCAATTGCTTCTTCCTTAGCCAAAAGATCCTCCAGTTGTATGAAACAATATAAAAACTTAATAGCAGCGTGCAGGCATTTAACACTTATATCCAAAACTTGTCAAGAAAACGAACAGAGCAAAAAAGAGTAGATTAGTGATTCAACAGGCGTTCAACCGTCTCTATTACATTAGCGGACTTAAATGGCTTGGTTATATACCAAGAAGCACCAGCTTCGTCGCCACGCGCTAAGTCTTCCTTATTGGTTTTTGCTGTAAGCATAACAACAGGCAAATCGGCAAAATCCCGCTGTTGTTTTATGCGTTTACACACCTCAAAGCCATCAATACCCGGCAACATAACATCCAACAGCACAAGGTTGATGGTATCACTCTCCAAGATGTTCAGAGCCTGTAAGCCATCGGCCGCACCTATGACCTCATATCCACGTGAGGTTAAAATAATCGAAGCTAATTTGAGCAGACACTCCTCATCCTCAACAATCATTATTTTTTTACTCAAGAGATCTCACTCCCCGTGGATAAATAGCAAATTTACAAACAGCCGATAATTGCAAAATATAGGCTGTTATACCATATAACGCCGAATGCTAACAACTACCTCTCGCGGTCGCGATAATTGATCACAATCGGACACCCCAAAAAACCAAATGGCTCCCGAATTTTATTGGCTATATAACGCCGGTAGGAGAAGTGCACCCCCTCCTCCTTACTAACAAATATAGTAAAAGTAGGTGGGCGCACTGCCGTTTGCGTGATATAGAAAAACTTCACCCTCTTACCATGATACATAGCTGGTTGGTGCCCTTGTTCCGCCGCCTGCAACACACTATTCAATGCCGAGGTAGTTATCTTCCGATTAAACTGAACGGCTACCTCTTCGACAATATCCATAATTTTAGCAACTCGCTGTCCAGTCAAGGCCGAGACAAACAGCACCGGTGCAAAGGGAAGAAATTTGAACTGCATACGCACTTCTTCAGTATATTTTTTCATACTGTGGTTATCTTTGGTGATAGTGTCCCACTTATTAACCACTAAGATGATGGCACGACCTCTATCAAACGCGTAGCCCGCAATAGTAAGATCCTGCTCAGTTATCCCCTCTTCGGCGTCAATAACCAGCATCACCACATGCGCACGATCCATACCCTTTAACGATTGGATAATAGAGTACTTTTCTAGCTTTTGACTAACTCGCCCCTTCCGTCGAATACCGGCAGTATCTATAATGGTATAGCGTTTACTATTATAGATAAAAGGCGTATCTACACTGTCACGCGTAGTACCAGCCGCAGGATTGGCCACCACCCTCTCATAACCTAACATCTTATTTACTAATGACGACTTGCCTACATTCGGCCGGCCAATTACCGCCAGTCGCACCTCTGCATCGGCATTATCATCCTTAGCAACAGGGGGCAATTCGGCCTGGATTGCCGCAACAAGAGAATCTACGCCGAGACCATGTTCCGCCGATATAGAGAAATAGCTCTCGATGCCCAACCCATAAAATTCAATCGCCTCATCTTCTTGGCGCTGACTATCGACCTTATTTACCACATAAAAAATGGTTTTTTTGACTCGGCGCAACATCTGCGCCACCTCTTCGTCAGATGGAGTCAACCCCTGGCGGGCATCCATGACAAACAGGATAATATCAGCTTCCTCTATAGCCAACTGCGACTGCTCACGCATCTGCACCAGCATACGCTCTTCACTGACCGGTTCAAAACCACCAGTATCTATCAAGGTAAAAGGAATTTCGTAGCGCGTAACATCAGCATAGTTACGATCGCGGGTTACTCCAGGGAAATCCTCAACTATGGCCTTACGCTGGCCATAGATTCTATTAAACAGAGTCGATTTACCCACATTGGGACGACCTACAATTGCAACAACAGCCATTTAGTTCCTCATGAATCGCTAAAAACAACTTAATTTAACCACACCTTAGGTACAAACTACTCGTAGCCAAACTCACGCAACATATGATCAGAATCCATCCAGTTTTTCTTAACTTTTATGAATAGTTCCAGAAACACCCTTGTACCCAGAAAGCGCTCAATCTCATGGCGGGAAGCTTCCCCTAAAGTGCGAATCATAGCTCCGCCCTTACCAACCAAGATACGTTTATGCGCATCGCGTCCAACATGAATTACGGCCTGAATAGCGACTAAATTTTTACCCGGTCGTTCTTCAAAACTTTCCACCTGAACCGCAACCCCATAGGGAACTTCCTGATGAGTTTTACGCAGGATCTGTTCACGAATCATCTCGGCGACAATAAACCGTTCCGGTAAGTCGGTTACCATATCTTCGGGATAGTACAGTGGGCCAGCAGGCAAAACGCCACCCACTAGTGTCACCAGGCGCTCAACTCCTTCCCCAGTAAACGCTGAGACTGGAACAATCTCCTTAAAATCAAAGCGCTGGGAATATGCTTGAATTAGCGGCAACAGTTTATCTTTGGCAACCACATCAATTTTGTTTATGACTAAAATAACGGGGACATCACCCTGTGCTAGGATATCCAAGATATAATCATCCCCGCCACCAACATGATCTTTAGCTTCCACTAAAAACAGTACTGCATCCACACCACGACAGGCTGCCAAGGCTTGGTCTACCATGAATTTATTCAGCTTATCTGTCGCCTTATGAATCCCTGGAGTATCCAGAAACAGCATTTGTGCTGCGTCGGTGGTATGTATACCTAGAATACGATTACGTGTGGTTTGCGGTTTATTGGCAGTAATAGCAATTTTTTGCCCCAATATTTTATTTAGCAGCGTTGATTTACCCACATTAGGGCGACCGACAATGGAAATAAATCCTGATTTAAACTCTTTTTCGCTATTCACAAATCTAACCTTTAGTTATTGATTAATCTCGTTTACCGGCTCAAGGTTTTGCAACGCTAAACAGGCTGCCTGTTGTTGGGCTGATTTCTTACTACTGCCGACGCCTTCGCCTAATGCTTTACCATCACAAAACACGACAACGGTATACTGTCGCTGGTGATCGGGACCAGATACATCAGTTAATTCATAGGTTGGTGCATGACCGTATTGTGCCTGAGCTAACTCCTGCAGCCGTGTTTTAAAATCTTGGGATTCGCTGGCGGCGACCTGTATCGCGTTATTCTCAAACAGCGCCACCAACACTTTGCGTACAGCTTCCCATCCAGCGTCCAGAAAAATCGCCCCAAAAACTGCCTCAAGGGCATTAGCTAGCAAGTTATCCTTATCGTGGCCACCGCTGCGTCGTTCACCGCGCCCCAGCAGCAAACAACAACCCAAATCCAAACTCCTGGCAACTTCGGCCAAAGCTGTAGCACTAACTAGTTCGGCGCGAATGCGGGACAACTCACCTTCTGGCAGTTGCGGATAGCGGTTATATAATAGGTCGGCCATCACTAGATCAAGGACAGCATCGCCAAGAAACTCTTGACGCTCATTGCAGGCAGCCGGTTCACGCAACTGTTCGTTGGCAAAAGATTTATGCGTTAATGCTTTGTGCAGTAACTCCTCACGAGTGAACCTATAACCCAAACGTTGCTGTAATTTAGTTAATAATTTAGCGTAATCCACTAGCTTGTCTCCACTCCACGCATAGCCACCAGTAGCGCACTTAAGCAATACAGACGACCGTACCTCAACATCAAATAAACGCTTGATGATACGCGACTCTCCAGAATAACACAATGGCATATTGCTTTCATTTTCCCTTGCTTAGCTAAGGGCAATAGCTATAATAAGCCTCTTATCCGCGGGATTAAGTTGAAGAATATTTCCCAAGCAAAACAACTGTCAATAAACCGCTATGGGCATAGCAGGACAACTGTAGCCATGGAGTCTGTTCAATGAGTATAAATCCTGGTGTTTTTATCACATTTGAAGGAATTGAAGGATGTGGCAAAACTACCCAGATTACACGTTTAGCCGCGTTATTGCGCCAGCAACAATTGGCTGTCGTAGTAACCAGAGAACCGGGTGGCTGCGAAATCGCTGACAAAATTCGCGCTATTCTGCTAGATTCCACCAACGTCGCCATCACCGCTGAATGCGAACTACTGTTATATGCAGCGGCGCGTGCCCAACATATCAGCGAAGTCGTAAAGCCAGCGCTACAACAAGGCAAGATCGTACTGTGTGATCGCTTCTGTGATGCCACTATTGCCTATCAGGGATACGGTCGCCAGCTCGACGTCGCCACCATAGAGCAGCTAAATACCTACGCTTGCCAGGGTATAGAGCCCCAGCTAACCATGTTACTCGACCTAGATGTAACTACAGGTCTAACCCGAGCTCGGCAGCGCAACGCGCATGACACCATGCTGGATGAGGATCGTTTTGAGGCAGAATCACTGGAGTTCCATCAACGTATTCGCGACGCCTATTTAAACTTAAGCAGCACCCAACCTCAACGCATAAAAGTTATCGACGCCAGCGGGAATCAGGATAGCGTATTTGATCGTATTGTGAGCACTATTTCTCCCATCCTTGAGCACAGAAGCAACCAAGTTTCAACTGCAAGAGCGGAGCGTTAGTCATCATGACCTTTGCCCACATAATTGGCCACGAGCGCCAGAAAAAGCAGTTAAAACAAGCATGGTCATCGCACCGTCTGGCTCATGCATATCTATTTACCGGCACTGAGGGCATTGGCAAACGCCTAATGGCTATGGCGCTAACCAGACTCATTTTTTGTGACAACAAAACTGGCTGCGGCACCTGTAACGCGTGCCGTCGTCTGGATCACAACAACCATCCCGATCTGCATATCATCGAACCCGATGGCACACAAATTAAGATTGAGCAGATTCGCCAGTTACAACAGGATTTAGCACACCCGCCCACAGAAGCAGCACGCCGCGTATGCATTATTGATGATGCTGAAAAGCTAAATGCTGCTGCCAGCAATGCGCTACTTAAAACCCTGGAGGAGCCACGCGAAAATACGCTGATAATCCTCATATCGTCCCATCATGAGCAACTGATGGACACCATTCTCTCCCGCTGCCAGAAACTACCATTTGCACGTCTGCAGCAAAGCGCTATTGCCCAAGTCCTCGCTGAGCATGATCTAGATGGCGCAAACTCAAGCGCAGGCAGCAGCGACATTATTGCAGCACTCGCCGCTGGCAGTCTTAAAAAAGCGCTAAGTAGTGATAGAGAGTTCTATTTCACCCAACGCCAAAAAGTTTTAAAAGAGATCGCTGCCCTAACTGCGCACAGTGTCGTTCCAATGTTAGAGCTGGCCGAGCAACTATCCGATAACAAGGAGCAGTTGGACAGTGTTATCTGGATACTGCTCAGCTACTACCGTGATATATTTCTTATAGTAAACAACGCCGCCCCAACACTCATCACCAACATCGACATGGAGCCGCAACTGCGTATTCAGGCCAAAAAAGAGTCGCCGCGATCTATCCAACATAAATTAAATTCAATTTTACAATGTCAGTATCAATTAGCGCGCAACGTGAATAAGCAACTAGCCACAGAGGTATTGTTGCTACGTTTAACCACGGCAACCGGCTAAAATTATATCTATATTTACTAAACGAGATTGCCTGTGCGTCGAGAATAAGTTAGATTAATCTTTTAGCGATGATTGAGACCACTATATTCCTCGACATGCTAGTGCAGTTCCAACAATAGATCCCAACATTCAATTAACTAATTTATATAAGCGATCACATACGCGATGACACAAAACGAGAAAAACACTCCACCAGCCAATGAACAGACCGAAAGCGATGCCACCACAGCTGCCAGCCCCGCATCTGCTCCGGATCAGGATTCATCACCCAATCCAGCAGGAAAGATGCTAGTCACCATTAAATTTCGCAATGCTGGGAAACAATACGATTTCGACACGGCTGAATTTGATCTAACGCTGGGCGACGAAGTGGTGGTAGAGACCAATAAAGGTAAAGCTTTAGGTACGGTAGCGAGGTCGCCACGTTTTGTAGAAAAAGCCCAACTACCTGCGGACTTGAAACCAATAATTCGTTTAGCCTCTGACGCTGACATCAACATGGCACGCATCAGTTCTGCCAAAGAGAGTGAAGCACACGAATACTGTCTGCTGCGCATCAGACAGCGCAAGATGGATATGAAGCTGGTCAAAGCAGAGTATCTTTTCGACGGTTCGAAAATAATCTTCTATTTTACCGCCGACGGTAGGGTTGACTTTCGAGAACTGGTCAAAGATTTAGCCCAATATTTTCACACACGCATTGAGATGCGCCAGATTGGGGTACGCGATGAAGCTAAACTCCTAGGTGGTATTGGCATCTGCGGGCGTGAGTTATGTTGCGGAACATTTTTAACCGACTTCAACCCAGTCTCTGTCCGCATGGCGAAACAACAGGGACTTGCCCTAAATCCGACAAAAATTTCTGGTCAGTGTGGGCGGTTGTTATGCTGTCTAGGCTACGAATACGATACCTACTGCAAGATGTCCAAGCAGCTACCAAAGCAAGGCACCAAATTAACCCTAGATGGCAAAACTGCCGAAGTACTCTCCTGCCAAACTCTAGCGCAAACTGTTACCGTACGCTGTGAAGGTTCAGTGGTTAGCAACATTCCGCTAGCTCAGCTTAAAGCTGGCAAACTGCAAGCGCCAAAAACAGAGAATACAAGTGACGACAGTGACAACTCCTTTGATCAGGAGAACAAAGCAGCAGCGACCATGCCTAACCAGAGGAACAATCGGCGCAACCCCTCTTCTGCAGGAGCCAAAGGCAAGAAAAATGAGCAGCGCACTTCACGACCAAAGCGCAATGCACCTGGTACCAATGTGGCTACGAATCGAGGAACACCAGAGCAGGCAAATAACAATACACCGGCAAACAACCCTAGTTCTGCGCCAGCAAACTCAGGCAGCACAAAGCCTAAAGGCAGAGATGAGGTCGCAGCTGGTGGAGGCAAAACCAGACCAAAGAACAACCGACGTCCACAGCGGCATAAAAAACCATCCACCAACAAACCCAGTGGCAACGAATCGGGCGACAGTAATCAACAACAAAAACCAGCACAAGAGGTGAAAAAACAGCAGAAGACACCAAGAAACCCAGCTCGGGTGCGCAGCAATCAACCACCCAAAAAACAGCAAGGTAACCCCAGCGGTGCTGATAAGACGCCAAACGTTAAAACGCAGGACAATACCACGAACGGCGACAACACCAACCCACCGAGCAAACGACGTAATCGCAATCGACGCAAACCAGTGCGTAAACCATAGCAGGAGCTACAATGAACAAGAATTTCTACATAACCACCCCTATCTATTACGTCAATGATGTCCCCCATATAGGACATGCCTACACAACTTTAGCCTGTGACGTTTTAGCGCGTTACAAAAAAGCCCGTGGTTACGATGTCTTTTTTCTAACTGGAACCGATGAACATGGTCAAAAAGTGGAAAAAGCCGCACAGGCCAACGGTGAAACACCTCTTGAACTCGCAGATAGAGTTATGCAGCGTTTCGCCGCCTTGTGGGAAAAACTCAACATCAACAACACCGACTTTATTCGCACTACGCAACAGCGCCACAAAGAGGGCGTACAGAAAATCTTCTCCCAAATTGAGGCCAGTGGCGATATTTACCTCGGCACCTATGAGGATTGGTACTGTACGCCATGCGAAACCTTCTGGACAGAGACCAACCTAATAGATGGTTGCTGCCCTGACTGTGGCCGCCCTACGGAAAAGCTGAAAGAAGAGTCCTATTTCTTTCGTATGAGCAAATATCAGCAACAGCTCATTGACCACATTGAAGCCCATCCCGATTTCATCCAGCCACGTTCACGGCGCAACGAAGTTCTTAGTTTCGTGCGTGAAGGCTTAAGAGACCTGTCTATCTCCCGCACCAGTTTTTCTTGGGGGATTCCAGTGCCCAACGATGCCAAGCACATAGTTTATGTTTGGTTTGACGCTCTCAATAACTACATTACCGCCCTTGGCTATCCAGATGACAAGGATGGTAATTTTGCCAAATTCTGGCCAGCCAGTGTTCACGTTATTGGTAAGGATATTTTACGTTTTCACACCGTGTATTGGCCTACTTTTCTCATGGCAGCCGGACTACCACTGCCAGAAAAAGTTTTCGCCCACGGTTGGTGGACAGTAGAAGGCAAAAAGATGAGCAAAAGTCTCCAGAATGTTGTTGAGCCCAACATGCTGGTAGATAAATACGGTATCGACCCAATCCGCTATTTTTTGTTGCGTGAAGTTCCTTTCGGTCTAGATGGAGATTTTTCTCACTCATCACTTGTTCATCGCATAAACTCTGACTTAGCCAACGATCTTGGTAATCTAGTAAGTCGCTCGACGGCGATGGTCAATAAATATTTTGCCGGCGTATTGCCACCTGCCTTTGCTGCCACAGAGTTTGACCAGAAGTTTATTGAGCAGTTTCCCGACAAGTTGGCCATCATAGATCGACAGATGGACGAATTAGCCTTCAATAAGGCTCTATTGAGTATTTGGGAGCTGATACGCAGCGCCAATAAATACATAGATGACACCGCGCCTTGGAGCTTAGCCAAAGATAAAGATCTGCAGCAACAGTTGGGCGGCGTAATGTACAATCTACTTGAAGCAGTACGTATTATCGGTTTATTAGTAGCCCCTTTTATGCCCGATACCGGCGCTAGAATCATGGAGATTCTTGCTCAAGACCGAGACAATCTTACCCTTGATGGACAGGATCAATGGGGGGGATTAACTGCTGGTATCGCCATAGAAAAAGCCAAACCGATGTTCCCCAGAATCGAAGAGGATTAACGCTAACCCAATGGAACAAGCGACCTTTATCGATACCCATGCCCACCTTGACGGGGAACGCTTTAATGACGATCTTGACGCGGTTATCCAGCGTGCACATGCGGCGGGGGTACACAATATCATCACTGTCGGGTGTGATATAGAAAGCTCACAAGCCAGCATAAAGCTGAGCGAGGGTTACCCTAATATATATGCCGCCGTCGGCATTCACCCGCATGAGGCAGAGCAAGCAACAGCTGCCGCCATGTCGCACCTAGAACAACTTGCTCAACATGAGCGGGTAGTTGCTATTGGTGAAATCGGTTTAGATTATTACCGCAACCATGGCCCATACACTCAGCAACACCAGGCATTGCGTAAACAGATACACTTGGCGCAGCGATGTAAATTGCCAATAATTATTCATGATCGCGAAGCACATGCAGACACTTTGAGGATAATTAAAGAGGAAAATGGTGGCTGCAACGGAGGTGTTTTTCACTGCTTTAGCGGTGATATAGCCATGGCCAAGCAGTGCGTTGACTTGGGGTTTCATCTCTCTTTCACTGGGTCTATTACCTACCCGAAAAACTGTGATATTCGTGAAACCATCAACCACATTCCATTAGAACGTATTTTAGTTGAAACCGATTGCCCATATCTTGCACCGCAAAAATGGCGCGGCAAACGTAATGTACCTGCCTACGTAGTTAATACAGCGCAGCAAATTGCCCAGATAAAACAACTTAGTTTAGACGATATTGCCCGTATCACCACGCAAAATGCACAGCGTCTCTTTGGTATTGGCACAGTAGACCAAGCGAACAAAATTGCCTATCGTATCCGCAACTCGCTGTACCTAAATATAACCAATCGCTGCACCAATAGTTGTATCTTTTGTGCTAAATTTCGTGACTTCAATGTCAAGGGCCACCACCTGAAGCTTGACCACGAACCTGATTTTGCCGAAGTTATAGCAGCCATTGGCGACCCAACTAAATATGATGAGGTAGTATTTTGCGGCTACGGAGAACCACTTTTGCGTCTGCAATTAGTAAAGCAGGTGGCGCAATGGTTAAAACAGCACCAAGCAAAAGTGCGCATTAATACTGATGGACAAGCTAATCTAGTACATCAACGTAACATTATCCCTGAGCTTAAGGGCTTAGTGGATACAATATCAATTTCACTCAATGCACCGGATGCCGAGCACTATCAACAAATTTGCCGCTCAACTTTTGGCGCTGATGGCTATGCTTCAGTGCGCCAATTTATCAAGTTAGCTGCCGACACCATCCCTGAGGTTATAGCTTCAGCAGTAACCGTCCCTGGCATCGATATTGCCGCTTGCGCCAGCATCTGCCATGAACTAGGCGTCAAATTTCGTTCAAGAATATATAATAAAACAGATTAGCTTTTTAACTCCAACCAGCTAAAATAAAGGAGCAATACTGCATGTCACAAAGCCCATGGGAACCTCGTCAAGACCCTCTTGAGCAGGCACTTCGCCTGTTAGTAAAAAAGATACAAAGCCAAGGGGGGCCGCCAAAAAAACTTATTATTTTAATAATCATCGCCATACTTATAGTAGTTGGTGGCAAAAGCGCTCTGTATAAAGTTGACACCGAGGAGACAGGGGTTTTGCTTCGCTTAGGTAAGGTGGTTGGTACGGCAATTCCTGGACTTCACATTAAACTGCCTTTTGGTATCGATAAAGTCTATCTAGTTAAAACTGGACGAGTGCTTAAAGAGGAGTTTGGCTATCGCACCGAAATGACAGGGGCGCGTACCATTTACAGCAATCAAGACTTCAGCGAAGAGTCCCTGACCCTAACCGGAGACCTTAACGTCAGTGTTATTGAGTGGATTGTTCAATATCAAATTATTGAACCAGAAAAGTTCTTATTCAATATTGCCGACCCACGCGCCACCATCCGCGATATCTCTGAAGCTACAGTACGCAGCGTAATTGGCAACTCCAATGTCTCAAAGGTCTTGACTACCGAACGGGCGGATTTAGCGCAAAAGGTAGAGGACGATCTACAAAAAACACTTAACGGTTACGACATTGGGGTTCGCATTGTTACCGTTAAGTTTCAGGATGTTAACCCACCCAAACAGGTAAAAGCTGCATTTAACGAGGTCAATGAGGCTGAGCAACAACGAGAAAGCCTGATTTTCCAAGCTCGAGAGCAATATAATCAAGAAGTCCCTAAAGCGCGAGGCGTTGCCAAAAGTCGTATCTTGGAAGCAGAAGGCTATGCACTAGCACGGATAAATCGCGCTAAAGGTGAGGCTGAACGCTTCAACGCTATTGTTAAGGAGTACCGCAAAGCACCCGAAGTTACGCGCAAACGGCTATACCTGGAAACAATGGACAAAGTTTTACCCAAGGTTGAGGAGCTATACGTAGTGGATAATAAAAACTCGGGAATACTACCACTGTTACCATTAGGTAAAGGTTCAATAGGAGGTACGAAATGAAAAAATTTATTTTACCTCTGATAATTGTCCTGTTTATTGTAGCGCAAAGCGCCTTTTTTGTAGTTAACGAAGCTGAGCAAGCGATTGTAACTGAATTTGGTAAACCGGTTGGAGATATTTATACCGCTGGCTTACACTTTAAGATTCCAGTTATTCAAGACGTGCATAGATTCTCCAAGCGCATTCTTACCTGGGATGCCGACCCGAATCAGATACCAACTAGCGACAAAAAATATATCTGGGTCGACACTACTGCGCGCTGGCGCATTGTTAATCCATTGCTGTTTTTTACTACTGTAGCAACTGAAAATGGGGCACAGAGCCGCCTTGATGACATCATAGACTCTGTTGTCCGTGATGCCGTTTCTGGCCATCTCCTGACAGAGTTAGTGCGTGGGGATGATTATCAACCCAGTGAAGCCGAAGAGAACCCACAAGAAGAGGTACCCGACCTCGATCGTGAACTAGTCGGTCGCGACCAGATTCTTAATGACATTGTTAAGATAGCGAAAAAGAGTACTCCTGAATATGGTATTGAACTGATTGATGTCCAGATTAAGCGTATCAATTATGTTGAGCAGGTGCGTAAACGGGTTTATGAACGCATGATCTCCGAACGCAATAAGGTTGCAGCCCAGTATCGCTCCGAGGGCGAAGGTGAAAAAGCCGACATCCTTGGGCAGATGTTGAAAGAGTTGAAGAAAATCAGTTCTGAATCATATCGTAAAGCTGAAGAGATAAGAGGTAATGCCGATGCCCAAGCAACCGCTATCTATGCCGCAGCTTACAATCAGGAACCAGAATTCTACAGCTTTTTGCGCACCTTGGAATCATATCAAGAAACAGTCGGCAGCAATAACCACCTAATACTGTCAACAGATAATGATTATTACCACTTCATGCAACAAGCAATTCCCAAATAACCATCATGCTAGTTAACTCTGCCTAGGTAGATTTTACCTAGGCAGTTTTTTGTCCGACAATAGCTTGAGGTGAGACATATTTAAGGTTATAATGCGTAACAATTTTGCCAACATAATTCATACATAGAGGTTGCCGTGCTCTCTTCACGCCTTAGCCAACACAGGGTGATTATATTCACCACCCTTGCCCTATTTATTTTCATCCTGACAAGTGTTCACGTTGAGGCTGAGAAGCTGACCAACTCGGCAACAGCAGTAAATTATCAAGTTGTCGATCTTAGTGCTGACTCTACTGATAACAGTGACATAATTGATGTTAGTGGAGGAATTAAAAACTTCGGTTATACCTCTATCAAGGGACACGCTATAATCTACTTACTGGACGGGAACCAATCAGTTTTACAGGCAATAGATACTCAAGTGAACGACGGGCAATCCTTCCGCCATGCACAGACTGGCAAGTTTGAGACAACAGTAAATATTGCCGGTTTAAGCAATGTGCAAAGCGTAACCGTAGAATTTATAATGGATCGTATTTAGCTAAAATCATCAATACTTTGCTATACTAACAGCAGTTATCACACCGATAACTGCTGTTTTATTTATACCCCAATCAATAAACTTAAGGATACCGCTATGCGTAATCTTTTAATCCTCACACTGCTCATATTCAGCGTTGTCATGTCTGGATGTACCACTACACCAGACAGTGATGAGGTTAAACTTCAAGTAGCTAAGCACGTATTACAAAATGGCCGAGATAAAATTTTTATTTTTGAGAATTTCCAGAAGATTAACGGTCTAACCACCAACGACGGTAGCTACATAGTTGAAGTTAGTTATGACCTAGTATTCAGAAAAGGGTTAAACGAGCTAACTCAGGAGTTAAACAGATCAGAATCGCCAATGGTTGCCCTTGGCGCTAGCTTGGAAATCATGACTCAATTGTTACAATATGGACAGTTTAGTGCAGGCGAGCGCCTGCCTTGTCACGAAAAATACACGCTGGTAAAAACCGAGCAAGGCTGGAGACTCGCCAGTGATTTCAATCTCGAGTAGCTCAATCTAGCTCAGATATTGCAGCCAAACCGCTCAAATTAGAGTTAATCGACTTTGGTTGACCGGAGTAGAGAACTTCAGCAATGCCGGAAGCAGTTACCTTTAACTCCTTTTGTACCTGTACCATAGCTGAAGTGGTTCCGGCTGCAGTAACATCAACATTCTGCGCAAACAAACGCCTAGCGTCCAAGGTTGAAGTTCCGCTGATATCTACCTTTAGATTGGTTATTTCTCCGTCTGCTTCCACAATGTTTGCACCATTCACAATCAGAGCAAAATCGCTTTCGTGCAGATTCTTTATAGTAATTTCGTGCACACCCTCAGCAGACATGAATTCCAAGCTGGGGACCTGGAGCTCAATTTCAAGTGATTGCTTCATGCACAATGACGCATCGTTATCAACTGTCAATTTTTTATCAGCTACTTTGGTGATCACATGCTTGAGCAGATTACTATCACCGCGTAGCGTACATTTCATTTTAGTACCGGCAATCACCGAGACACTGTAGGAACCATGTAGTGCAACCGCACTAAAAGACTGCAGCGAGCGCTCTGTTTCGGCGGTCTTACCATTGCCCTCGATACAGTTTGAAGTTTGTTGCCAAGCAAAGCTGAAACTGGAAAATAGAAATATAATACCGAGAGTAAATAAACAGTTTTTTTTACTTATCATCTGGTGCATATCAATCTCCTTTTTCATATCTACAGCTAACTATCTCAACCTAAACACCTACCCTACAACCTGCGATTTGGTAAAAATAGCATAAAAAGGGATATTCAATTGCGCAAAAGTTTCTTGTCCACCCTCTTCTCGATCTACCAAAGTTATCACACCGAGAACTTCTAGGCCTTCGGCGCGCGCACGCTCAATCGCTTTAACTGATGAGCCTCCGGTAGTCACTACATCTTCGACAATTACAACCTTAGAGCCTTGCGGGACATTTTTCCGCCCTTCTAACCACTGCCCAGTACCGTGCCCTTTAGGTTCCTTCCGAATGATAAAAGCTGGAATTGGATTACCCAGCAAAGAGCTAGTCATGGAGGTAGCCGTGGCAATAGCATCCGCACCTAGAGTTAAACCACCAACACCTTCAACAGCATCGGCAAAGTTACTCAATGCCGCATAAAAAGCGCGTCCGACTAAAACTGCACCACGTGGATGCAAAGTTGTCTGTTTACCATCAAAATAGAAGTCACTCTTGCGCCCAGAAGCCAATGTAACTTCACGTTGCTCATAGGATAATTTTCGAACAATTTCCATCAACTCTGACCGTTCTTGCTCAAGCATCTCTCTACTCCTTAAAATAACACTCTAGTTTAGCCAATCAAATAAAGCTCTAAAACAGCCCCAATTGCTTATCAGATTTTAGGCGTGGGAATTTAACTGGGTAATGCCCGCTGAAACAAGCAGTACAGAACTGGCCGTTACAGCTACCATCACCGCAACCACCAGTAGCTTTATACAGTCCATCTACAGATAGATAACCTAGGCTGTCTGAGGTTACGTAGCGATTTATCTCTTCTACACTATGCGATGAAGCAATCAGCTCAGTTCTGGTGGGGGTATCAATTCCGTAATAGCAGGGATAGCTCACCGGCGGGCTAGAGATGCGCAGATGCACCTCTGTCGCACCAGCATTACGAATCATCTTGATAATTTTACGCGCGGTGGTGCCACGCACAATTGAATCATCAACCACCACTACGCGTTTACCCTCAATCACCTGACGCACAGGATTGAGTTTGATCTTAACCCCAAAATGGCGAATTGACTGCTGCGGTTCAATAAAAGTGCGTCCGACGTAATGATTTCTGATTAGCCCCAATTCGAAGGGGATTCCTGACTGTTCGGCATAACCAATAGCTGCTGGCACGCCAGAGTCGGGAATGGCGACCACGACATCTGCATCAACAGGATATTCGCGTGCCAATTGGCGTCCATACTCTTTGCGCACATTATATACTTCGCGGCCAAAAATGGTGCTATCGGGACGGGCAAAGTATATATATTCGAAAATACAGGGTGATGGATTAGCCTTTTCAAAAGGGTGAAACGAGTGCAGTCCATCTTTATCCACCACAATCATCTCACCAGGATCAAGCTCACGAATAAACTCGGCTTCAATTAAATCTAAGGCACAAGTCTCGGAGGCAACCACATAGGCACCATCGAGTTTACCCAGAATTAATGGCCGAAAGCCATTGGGATCGCGTACAGCAACCATCCGTGTTTCAGTTTGAAAAACTAGGCTATAGGCTCCTCGTACCCGTTTTAACGCATCAACTACCCGATCAGCCAAGCTATCGCTCTGAGCACGCGCTAATAGGTGAATAATAACCTCAGTATCAGCAATAGTTGAAAAAATGGAGCCCATACGCTCCAGTTCATTCCGCAAGTCCTGAGCATTAACCAGGTTGCCGTTATGCGCTACCGCAATGCTGCCGCGGACATAATCAACCATAATCGGTTGACAATTTTTTATATCGTTGCCACCTGCAGTTGAATATCGAACGTGGCCTATTGCACTACTGCCAGGCAGATCATCAAAGACTTTGTTATTGCGAAAAGCATCTGAGACTAACCCCATTTTTCTATAGGCGCGCAACGTGGTACCGTCGGAAGCGACGATTCCACAACTCTCTTGCCCACGATGCTGCAGTGCATACAGACCTAAGTAGGTTAAATTTGCCGCCTCTGGATGACCATAGATGCCGAACACGCCGCATTCATCTTGTAATTTATCAAACATATTAAGTTGCTCTCCAGGCAGATTGGCTATGCTACTACAACAAATTCTCGCGAATAAAAGTTATGGCATTACGGTACAACCATAATCCCATACCCTCTTCCGGCAATTGCTCACGCGTCCAACGTGGATGGTGAGTACGATGGACGTAAGCTTCTGGATGTGGCATTAAACCAAACAAGCGCCCACTAGGATCACACACTCCAGCAATAGCCGCTACGGAACCATTTGGATTAAGTGGATAGCTCATTGTCGCGTTTTTATACTCAGCATCACAGTATTTCAGAGGAGCTAAATGGTTAGTCTCAATCTGCTCCAGAACCTGAGCCGATTCGGTGACAAACTTACCCTCGCCGTGGCGTACCGGCAGATAAATTCCCTGCAAACCCTTGGTAAACACACAGGGAGACTCTACATCAACCTTGAGATATGTCCAGCGATCCTCAAAGCGACCACCGTCATTAAAGGTTAGGGTACAGGTTTGCTGCTGGCCAGAAATTGCGGGCAATAAACCCATTTTTACCATCAGTTGAAAACCGTTACACACGCCCATTACCAGTTTTCCAGCAGCAATAAAATCTAATATATGGTCAGCTAATGTTTGCTCTGATCCAGACACCTTAGCATTTTGCAGACGATTCGCCCCTGCTTTGGCACTACCTAAATCATCACCATCAAGAAAACCACCAGCAAAATTCAAAAAATGGTAATCGTTCAGGTTAACTTCACCAGCCAACAGCCGGGAAATATGGACAATATCGGCAACCTCTGCCCCGGCCAAACGGCAAGCATTGGCAACTTCGCGCTCACAGTTGGTTCCATTGCCAGATATAACAATTGCCCGCACCGCAGATTGTCTCTTCTCGCTTGGCATATTTATAACTCCCTCAGAGGCGCTTGCCATGCCTCTTTTAATACTGAATTATCGCGTTGTATAATGACATCACCCTGCAAACCTATTATCTGCACCTCGGGAGTATCAGTTACCACACCAATCTTCGCTAAATCTTGACCAGTAAATAATTTTTCGAAATCTGAACTTTTATCTGCAGAAACCGTAACTAGCAAACGACTTTGCGATTCGGAATAGAGTATTTCCATATCGTTAAGTGTTCCAGTGGTGTTAACACAACGCAGATCAACCTGCACTCCAAAGCCACCAGCAAAGGCTGTTTCAGCCACAGCCACCCCTAGCCCGCCATCGGACAGATCGTGGCACGAAGCGATTAACCCCGCCTGCTGAGCACGATTTATTGTACGATAGCGGCGCAATGCACTAGCAGCATCAACCTGAGGCACGCTATTACCGACAAACCCGAGTTGTGCGTACAACTCCGATCCACCTAATTCAGACTTGGTAGTCCCGAGCAGATACAGGTTATCTCCAGCCTGTTTAACATCCATGCTAGTGGTAAGACTCACATCTTCCACCTTGCCAATGACCGAAAACAGCACGGTTGGTGGAATGGAAATTTTAGTATCGCCTATCTGATAATCGTTCTTCATCGAATCTTTACCCGATATCAGTGGCACCCCAAAGGCCAAGCAGTAGTCATACAGAGCTTTATTGGCACGCACTAGCTGCGCAGCCTTGTACTCGCCATCGGGAGTACGCTCACTCTTAACTGGATCGCACCAGCAAAAGTTATCTAGACCGGCAACATGATCGACATTACCGCCAACCGCTACGTAGTTGCGCAGGGCTTCATCGATAGCGCAAGCCATCATGTGGTAGGTATCAATATCGCTGTAGCGTGGGCAGATACCATGGGCAGTCGTGATTCCGACAAACGAGTCAAACAGTGGCCGCACCACAGCGCCATCAGCGGGGCCATCATTATCGACTCCGGTTAAGGGTTTCTGCACCGTGGCCCCCTGAACTTCATGATCGTAACGCCGTACTACGCACTCTTTAGAGCAGACATTCAGGCTGGATAATAGCAACTCCAGCGCCGCAGCAACATCTGGCAGGTCGGATAGTGCCGGTTCGGGATATGTTTTAATCTCCCACTTGGCCGGTATCTGCAACTGCGGTGCCCCCGCATGGAGAAACTCCATCGGCAGGTATGTTGCGCTCTTACCCTCATAGAGACAGTGGTAATAACCTGAATCATTAAAGTGACCAATATCTGTGGCCTCAACATCCATCTCACGCGCTAAAGCCAAAAATTCATCCACATATTTAGGTGGAACTGCAACGGTCATGCGCTCCTGAGCTTCAGAGATCAAGATCTCCCATGGTTGCAATCCAGCATATTTTAGTGGAATGCGATCAAGGTGCATCTCAAAACCGTTGGTATCCTCGCCCATCTCTCCTACCGATGAGGACAAGCCACCGGCACCGTTATCGGTAATGGATGAATACAGACCACGATCTCGAGTAATCAGCAGAAAATCGAACATACGCCGCTGGGTGATAGGGTCACCAATCTGAACCGCAGTGACCGGAGAGTCCTCATTTAGCTCTTCGGATGAGAAAGTTGCGCCATGGATACCATCTTTGCCCACGCGCCCACCAACCATAATAATATGGTCACCAACCTCAGCCTTCTTCTCATGGGCAGGACGTCCATGAAGCAACGTTGGCATCAATGCAGCGCTACCACAGTACACCAAGGGCTTACCAGCGAAGCGATCATCAAAGACCAAAGAGCCATTTACCGTAGGGATACCACTTTTGTTACCCCCGTGTTCCACCCCTTCTACTACACCTTCAAAGATGCGCCGTGGATGCAAAAGCCGTGGCGGCAGTGGCTGCGAATAAAATGGCGAAGCGAAACAGAAGACATCGGTGTTAAAGATAAGCCGTGCCCCCATACCGGTACCAAAGGGGTCACGATTAACTCCCACAATACCGGTCAATGCACCGCCGTAGGGATCGAGAGCACTAGGTGAATTGTGCGTCTCAACCTTGTAAACCATGCTCCAGTCGTCGGTAAACTTTATAACCCCGGCATTGTCTTTAAATACCGACAGGCAGATATCTTTTTCTGCTTTAGCCGCACGAATATCGCGGGTAGCACCGACGATGTAGGTCTTAAATAGAGAATCTATCGTTTCAACCTGATCATTTTCATCGGTATAGGTTATTTTGGCGGAAAAAATCTTGTGCTTACAGTGTTCGCTCCAAGTTTGCGCCACCGCTTCCAGCTCGGCATCGGTAAGTTTGCTACCAACTCCAGCCACTGCGCGCTGTTGCTGTACTTGCGGGTCAGCAATAAACTGCTGAATTTTATGCATCTCCGCCAGATTTAGTGCCAACATACCATCGCGACTGATCTGCATTAACTGATCGTCACTTACATCTAAATCAATTTCCCGAATCTGCGGAGTAGCACCACTGACTACCCGTGGTGGTTGAGATGGCAGGCCCAATTCGCTATTGAACTCTGCCCGACTGACAACTGTCCAGCGCTGTATAAGGCTATTGGCAAGAAAACCACTGGCAATCTGCTCGGCTACCTCTTTATCAATATCGCCACTGAGTAAATATTGCACTGAGGTGTACACAGCTTCATCAGGGCCAAAGGGGCGATTAGTCAAATACTGTATAGCTTCGCGTGCGGTACGACCGACATTGTCAGTAACCCCAGGACGAAAACCCACTTCAACTAACAGATCAAAATCCTCAGCTAAAGGTTTATTGATGGCATAATGCTGAACGACTGGATCACTAAACGGGCCACTTGCGGCAGCCTGTAGTTCGGCATCCGTCACATCAGCATCAACAGTATACACATCAATGGTTCTGACCTGAGTAAGTTCAATATTTAGGTGTTCATGGATTTCACGGCGTACCCGCTCTCCACGAGCATCGCGTACCCCATCCTTTAAGCCTACAACCACTCTGTTGGCAATCCTATTAGCCATGTTTTCTCCTTAGCAGGAAAATAATTGGAATTATCACTTTATTGCACGCTCGGAGTCAAAGCAGCAACTTACCTGCTGTGGCGCTCCTGTTATCATTTGTGGCAAGCAGACATTTTGCTGCTGAAGTATGCCTCTTACACTGCGCTGTGCCAAGCTGGGAGTATTATTGGTTTCGCTTAAATGTGCCAAAAACACTGCCTCCAAGCCGTTCCAGAGTAGCTCTTGCACCAATTGTGCACCGGCACTGTTGGATAGATGTCCATGCTTACTGCTAATGCGCTGTTTTAAGTCCCACGGGTACGGGCCATCGCGCAACATATCCTCATCGTGATTGGTCTCAATAATCAACGCTCGACACTGACGCAGCCTTTGTTGCACCAAGCGCGTAGCAATGCCCAGATCTGTAGCAATGCCGATCTTACCGGCAAGCGTATCTACCGTAAATCCCACTGGGGCTACGGCATCGTGAGTTATCGCAAAGGAGCTAATCTCAATATCTTTGCAGGTGATAGCTTGTCCGACATCAAAAAAACAGTGCTCTATCTTCCCAACGTTGGGCAACATAGCATAAGTTTCCTGATGAATATAGATTGGCACACTATAGCGGCGCGATAACGGCCCGATACCACGACAATGATCAGCATGCTCATGGGTAATAAAAACACCATCGAGTTCAGCGATATCTACACCTATAGTCGCCAGCCTTTTACTAAGCTGTAACGCAGAAAGACCAGCATCGATAAGAATGCGGGTCTTTTCACTCTCTATATAAATAGAATTGCCCTTACTCCCACTTGCCAATTGACATATACGCACGGTTAGCCCTCCAGCGACAACGCAAATAACTCAAGGAATAAATAGCTTAAAATTGATGAAATTTGCTCAGGGTATACCGGAATTCCCGCCTATCATCAAGTAAAAACAGGAGTTTTTTTTATAGCGCCAATCCTCAAGGTAAATCTTAATAATAGTTTGCTATTAAAAGACAACATTTGCCTAGGATAATCTCTTGACGAAGTGTCACCTTCTTTATATGATTCCAAACGGTTGTGCTCTGGTCAGCACAACAAATTTCTTTATTACGCCTGTGGAATTTTAATTAAGTTTAAGGAGGAGCTCAATGTCAGCTCAAGTTGCCATCAATGGTTTTGGTCGTATTGGCAGAAACGTATTTCGCGCGGCACTAAATAACTCTGATTTCAAAATAGTCGCTATCAATGACTTAACTGATCCGGCAACCATTGCCCACCTGCTCAAGTATGATTCAGTGCATGGCACCTTTGCAGCTCACGTCGACTTTGACGATCAGCATCTCATCGTCAATGGCAGCCCTATAAAAGTATATGCTGAAAAAGATCCCAGCAAACTTCCCTGGGCCGAACTAGGCATAGATATCGTTATTGAATCTACAGGTCGCTTTCGCGAGCGCGATGACGCAGCCAAGCACCTTAGTGCTGGTGCCAAGAAAGTTATCATCAGTGCACCCGGGAAAAATTCTGACGTAACCGTAGTTAAAGGGGTTAACTTCGACGATTACGATCCTAAGAAGCACCATGTTATCTCTAATGCTTCATGCACCACTAACTGTTTGGCACCAGTAGCTAAACTGCTGCTTAATAGTGTGGGCATCAGTCATGGCAGCATGACTACTATCCACTCCTATACCAACGATCAGCAGATTCTCGACCTGCCCCACGCTGACCTGCGCCGTGCCCGGGCAGCAGCTCTGTCCATGATCCCGACCACAACTGGAGCCACAAAAGCTGTTGGGATGGTTATCCCCGAACTGCAAGGGAAGCTGGCAGGATTATCGGTACGCGTGCCAACACCAAATGTCTCTCTTATTGACCTGGTAATTGGGACAGATCGACCCACCAGTGTTGAGGAGATAAATCAACTTATGCTCAATGCTGCCAATACCGACCTCGTAGGAGTTCTCGAATACTGCGACAAGCCTCTTGTTTCGTGCGATTTCAACGGTCATTCGGCCTCGGCTATTTTTGATTCATTGTCTACTATGGTGCTCAATGACACCATGGTCAAAGTTTTACTGTGGTATGACAATGAATGGGGCTACTCTGAGCGCATTGTCGACTTAACATCCATGATATCCAGCAAACTATAAGAGACACAAACGTGGAGTAAAATTGATGCCCAACAAGCTATCTATCAGCGATATTGACGTGCGCGGCAAAAAAGTTTTTTGCCGTGTCGACTTTAATGTCCCTCTTGATGAACATCAACACATAACCGATGACACCAGAATTGTTGCGGCATTACCGACAATCCGCCACATCATTCATCATGGTGGCAAGCTTATTCTGGCCTCTCACCTAGGTCGTCCCAAAGGCAAAATACAAGAAAAAATGAGCCTAGCTCCAGTGGCCACCCTCTTGGCTAAACTTCTGGGAACTCCGGTTACTATGGCACCAGACTGCATTGGAGCTAGAGTTGAGACACTTATAGCCGCCATGGCAGAAGGTGATATCCTTCTGCTGGAAAATCTGCGTTTTCATTTGGAAGAGGAGAAAAACGATGCAGATTTCAGCGCCAAGCTGGCTAAGTTAGCAGACCTCTACGTAAATGACGCATTCGGCACTGCACATCGCGCCCACGCCTCTACTGAGGGGATCACGCATTTTCTTAAGCCAGCAGTTGCCGGTTTCCTAATCGACAAAGAGCTACAATACCTTGGTCGTGCATTGGAACAGCCGCAACGCCCATTTGTTGCTGTTCTTGGCGGTGCCAAAGTTAGTGACAAAATCACCGTCATCAACAACTTACTGAACAAAGTAAACGCATTGTTGATAGGTGGAGGAATGGCTTACACCTTCTTGAAAGCTCAAGGATACTCAGTAGGCACATCTTTAGTAGAAAATGACCAGACCGATTTAGCTGTGCAATTACTGGAAAAAGCTAAAACACTGGGTGTCAACCTGTTGTTACCCTGTGACCACGTAGTAGCACCAGCCTTTGATAAAGATTCACCAGCAACTATATGCGATAACGATAATTTTCCTGCGGATCAGATGGGGTTGGATATCGGCCCTAAAACTGTACAGCTTTATGAGCAACAGATGGCTACAGCAGGTACGGTAATTTGGAATGGCCCAATGGGCGTATTTGAGTTTCCAGCTTTTGCTAACGGTACTTTTAAGGTGGCAGAAGCCTTGGCCAATTCTAAAGCAATCTCAATTATTGGCGGAGGAGACTCCGTGGCCGCAGTTAATCAAGCTGGACTAAATGACAAAATGAGCCATATCTCAACCGGCGGCGGAGCGTCGCTAGAATTTCTTGAAGGAAAGACTCTGCCAGGAATTGCGGCACTAACCAACAAATAGATTAGTCAGGAGCCTAACTTTATGCGCAAACCGCTCATAGCTGGAAACTGGAAGCTCAACAACAATATTGCCGAATCAGTGGCACTTGCCACCGAGATAGTCAAGAGTCTGGGCACCAAGCAAGCAGTAGACATTGTAATTGCGCCAGTATTTACATCACTGTCCGCAGTTGCCAAACTGTGCGCCGGTAGCAGTATAAACGTAGCTGGGCAAAATTGTCACTGTATCGACTCAGGAGCATACACCGGCGAAGTATCTGCTCCAATGCTGGCAGATGCAGGCTGTAGCTATGTCATTATCGGTCACTCTGAACGAAGGCATTTTTTTAAAGAGACTGACTACTTTATCAACGAAAAATGCCACGCAGCCATAAAGGCAGGTTTAGCGCCAATTATCTGTGTTGGTGAAAGCGAGAGCGAACGCGACAGTGGTGAGCTATTTGACGTAATTAGTCGCCAAGTTACACTTGCGCTAAGCGACGTAACCAATGAGCAGATAGCCCAAGTTGTCATTGCCTACGAACCAATCTGGGCTATTGGTACAGGTAAAACTGCATCCAGTGATGAAGCAGCTGAGGTGCACTCTTTTATCCGCGGCATTCTAAGCGGACTATACGGTCAGCAACTTGCAAGTGAAGTGCGGATTATCTATGGCGGCAGTGTAAAACCTGGCAACATAGGAGAGTTGATGGCTGAAGCAGATATCGACGGAGCCTTGGTTGGTGGAGCCAGCTTAAATGCTGCAGACTTTAGTGCTATCGTCAACTACCCTAAGACATTAAAAATAGCCCCAGCTTAGCAACAAAAACTATGCTTGGCATTCCCTATGTGCTGTGTTATGTTTCGTCGTTCTTTTTTTTAGAATCAAGATAGATCAATTTAGAGCATTAAAATATTCCGTGATCGCAAAATCAGGAGAAACAGGATAAATGACAACTTTTCTACTAACAGTACATATCATTGTCAGCATAGCTTTAATAATCATAGTTTTACTGCAAGCAGGCAAAGGTGCTGATGCAGGAGCATCATTTGGTGGCGGTGCCAGCCAAACAGTCTTTGGCGCTTCCGGTACACGTACCTTCATGAGCAAATTGACAACCAGTGCAGCATTCATTTTTATGCTCACCAGCCTCTCCCTTACCTACTTCTATGGTAAGCCAGGGGTTGACAGCCTCATGCCAGACCAAGTGCAGGTAAGCCAGCCTCAAGCCGCGCAACAGGCCGACACTGAAGCAGCTGCTGCTCCAGCAACTGATAGCAGTAAATAAATACCCCAATATCAGCAATTCGTTATTGACAGCTGATAGCTAAATCCGTATAAATGCAGAAATTAATGCCGGAGTGGTGGAACTGGTAGACACGCACGCTTGAGGGGCGTGTGACTTAACGGTCGTGCGAGTTCGATTCTCGCCTTCGGCACCAATTGATAATCCAGAAAGATCCGATAAAGACCAGAAAGCCCGCTCCTGTAGCGGGTTTTTCTGTTTCTAGTGTCTAAAGCCTACCCGTACCATCCATTGATATCCAGCATTTTTTGGGGGGGTATTTTTGAGGTATATTTAAAAACCTTTAAAAACAGATACCTCAAAAAACCAAAAAAGGTGTCATCATGCCCAAACGCATCCCACCCTTGACAGACACTCAAATCAGAAATGCCAAGCCCAGAGAACAAAACTATAAACTTAATAGGTCTGTATGTGCTTGTGACCAAATCAGGTGGAAAGTTGTGGCATTTCAATTTCTGGTTGCACGATAAGAACAAAACGCTTTCTATGGTTTCACTGAAACTGAAAGCTAAACAAGTGAGGCGAACAGAAACCCCATATTGTTGATCTGCATGTTTGGCCATCTCTTTACGCTGAGATGGCCTTACCACTTTTTTCTAGCGCTGTCTTGACGATTTCAGCCTTGAGCCTCTCTTCGGCGTACATTTTCTTTAGCTGCCGATTCTCGACCTCAAGTTCTTTTAGTCGTGACATGAGCGAGGCATCCAAACCACCGTACTTGGCACGCCAACGGTAAAAAGCGGTACTGCTCATCCCATGTTCCCTGCAGAGCTGGGCACTGGAGTTCCGGCCTCTGCCTGCTTCAGCATATTGATGATCTGGCTATCGGTATAACGTGCTGTTTTAATTTAGAATCTCCTCTTAGTAAATTTACGAGAAAATTCTACTTTCGACGACGATTATTTTTCAGGCGGATTACCAAATAACAAATTCATGCTCTCGCTTGCAATAAGCTATTAGATAAAATTTATCCTTTTTGTTAGAATACCAAACCAATTCTTAGCCAAGAGCTATTCAAAACATATTGAAACAGGACTAACACCATGACAAGCACCCAACAACGCGACGCACTGCAACGCCAAATCTGGTCAATCGCCAACGATGTGCGAGGCTCAGTGGATGGCTGGGATTTTAAGCAGTATGTGCTTGGCACCCTGTTTTACCGCTTTATCAGCGAAAACTTTGCCAGCTACATCGAGGCCGATGACGACAGCATAAACTATGCAGAACTCCCCGATAATATTATCACCCCGGAGATCAAAGACGATGCCATTAAAACCAAGGGCTTTTTCATCTACCCCAGCCAACTCTTTATCAATGTCATCAAAAACGCTAATAACAATGAGAGCCTGAATACTGATCTCGCCGCCATTTTCTCCGCCATCGAAAGCTCAGCCAACGGCTACCACTCAGAGCGTGATATCAAAGGCCTGTTTGCCGATTTTGATACCACCAGTAACCGCCTTGGGAATACAGTAAAAGATAAAAACACCCGCTTGGCTCATGTGCTCAAAGGTGTCGCGAGATTAGACTTCGGTGACTTTCATGGTAGCCAGATCGACCTGTTCGGCGATGCCTATGAATTTTTGATCTCCAACTACGCTGCTAACGCTGGTAAATCCGGTGGCGAATTTTTCACCCCGCAGCATGTCTCCAGGTTGATTGCGCAACTCGCCATGCACAAGCAGACCAGCGTCAATAAAATCTATGACCCGGCCTGTGGCTCAGGTTCGTTGCTGTTGCAAGCCAAAAAGCATTTCGACGCCCACATCATTGAAGACGGTTTTTTCGGGCAGGAAATCAACCACACCACCTACAACCTGGCGCGGATGAACATGTTCCTGCACAACATCAACTACGACAAGTTTGATGTCCAGTTGGGTGATACTCTGCGAGCTCCGCATTTTGGCGACGACAAACCCTTTGATGCCATCGTCTCTAATCCGCCGTATTCGGTAAAATGGATCGGTTCAGATGACCCAACCCTGATTAACGACGAACGCTTTGCGCCAGCCGGTGTGTTAGCGCCCAAATCCAAGGCCGACTTTGCCTTTGTGCTGCATGCGCTCAGTTACCTTTCCAGTAAAGGCCGTGCAGCCATCGTCTGCTTCCCAGGTATCTTTTATCGCGGCGGTGCCGAGCAAAAAATTAGAAAGTATCTGGTGGATAACAACTACGTGGAAACGGTGATTTCACTCGCCCCCAACCTGTTCTTTGGCACCACCATCGCCGTGAATATTCTGGTGCTGGCGAAAAACAAAACCAACAGCGACACCCAGTTTATTGATGCCAGTGGCCTGTTTAAGAAAGAGACAAATAACAACATCCTGACAGACGAGCATATCCAGCAGATCATGGCGGTCTTTGACAGCAAGGAAAATGTGGATTACCTCGCCCTTTCCGTGCCACTTGAAAAGGTCGCCGCCAACGACTACAACCTGTCGGTGAGCAGCTATGTCGAAGTTAAAGACACGCGCGAAGTGGTGGATATAACCCTGCTTAATGCAGAGCTGAAAACCACGGTTGTAAAAATCGATCAACTTCGCGCCGACATCGATGCCATTGTGGCGCAGATAGATGGAGGAAAAGAATGAGCCACAAGAAACACCAGCCCCCCACAATCCGTTCGTCTGCCGCAGAATACCTCACCTTTATCGCAGCTCATGGTGAAGGTGGGGTTGAGGCGATTTATGCTGATGAAGATATATGGTTGAGCCAGAAAATGATGAGCGCACTGTATGATGTGAACGTGCGTACGGTCAACGAACACCTGAAAAATATCTTTGCCGATAGTGAACTTCACGAAGATTCAGTTATCCGGAAATTCCGGATAACTGCCACAGATGGTAAAAGCTACAATACCAACCACTACAATCTGTCGGCCATTATTGCTGTCGGCTACAAGGTGAACTCCGAGCGCGCGGTGCAGTTTCGTAAATGGGCCACAGGCATTATCAAGGAATACACTATCAAAGCCTATGTCATGGATGACGAGCGTCTGAAAAATGATGGTTCAATCCTGGGTAAAAGATACTTTGAAGAGCAGCTTGAGCGTATCCGCGAGATTCGCCTCAGCGAACGCAAATTCTATCAGAAGATTACCGATATCTACGCCACCGCTATCGATTACGATGTGACAGCCACAGCCACCAAGCGTTTCTTTGCCACCGTGCAAAATAAATTGCACTGGGCTATTCACGGTCAAACTGCTGCCGAGGTGGTTTATACCCGAGCTGACGCTGAAAAAGAACAGATGGGCTTAACCTCATGGAAGGATGCGCCCGACGGCAAAATCCAGCGTTTTGATGTCAACATTGCCAAAAACTACCTGACCGACAGCGAGCTCGCCCAACTGCAACGGTTGGTCAACGCCTATCTCGATATTGCCGAAGATATGGCACAACGGCAGATGCCGATGACCATGGCCGACTGGGAGAATCGCCTCAACCGGTTTATCGAAGCGACTGATCGTGAGGTTCTGCAGAACGCTGGCAAGGTCAGTGCCGAAATCGCCAAAGCTCATGCCGAAAGTGAATTTGAAAAATACCGCATCGTGCAGGATCGACTGTTTGAATCTGATTTTGATAGGCAGATAAAGCAGCTTGAGAACCGCACCTTCGAAGAAGGCTGTAAAGGAGGTGGTGAGGTATGAGCGATTTTAGTTTTATGGAAAAGCTGCTGGATGGGGTTGAGGTGGAGTGGAAACCATTAAAAGATGTACTTGTACGTACTAAGGGTACAAAAATCACAGCGGGGCAGATGAGAACGCTTCATAAAGACGGTGCACCGTTAAAAATTTTTGCAGGTGGTAAAACGGTCGCCTTCGTGAATTTCGAAGATATACCTGAAAAAGGCATAAATAGAGCGCCCTCTGTCATTGTGAAGTCTCGCGGCGTTATTGAATTCGAGTACTACGATAAACCATTTTCGCATAAAAACGAAATGTGGTCATATTGCTCAGATAATGATGCGATCCATATTAAGTTTGTTTACCATTTTCTGAAATTAAATGAACCACACTTTCAGGGTATTGGTAGTCGAATGCAAATGCCACAAATTGCAACGCCGGATACTGATAAATTTCTAATTCCCATCCCCTGCCCAGACAACCCGAAAAAATCACTGGAAATCCAGGCCGAAATCGTCCGCATTCTGGACGCATTTACCGCCATGACCGCCGAGCTGACCGCCGAGCTGACCGCCGAGCTTAACCTGCGCAAAAAACAATACAACTACTACCGCGACCAATTGTTGAGTTTTGAAGAAGGAGAAGTGGAGTGGAAGACGTTGGGGGAAGTCGGCGAAGTCCGTATGTGCAAGCGAATATTTAAGAATCAAACTTCTGACGTAGGTGATATCCCTTTTTACAAAATTGGAACATTCGGAAAAAAACCTAATGCATATATTTCTCGAGCACTTTTTGATGAGTATAAAGCTAAGTATAGTTATCCAAAAGTTGGGGAAGTTCTAATATCTGCAAGCGGTACGATCGGAAGATCAGTGATATTCGACGGTCAAGATGCCTATTTTCAAGATAGCAATATAATCTGGATTGAAAACGATGAATCCAAAGTATTGAATAGATACTTGAGCCTCTTGCAAAACTATATTCGGTTTTTTGAATATTCTGCCTGAGCCCTCATAAAAGTCGAGCTTCAAAAACAACTTACTGATATTATTAAGTTACCACACCAAATAATAGACAGGAGGCTGCT
>JAVETC010000013.1:0-67946 GCA_034006225.1 Desulfuromonas sp.
TTTCCTCCTTTTAGAATGCAGAGTCTCATCTAAGACTCGATTCTAACCGGAGATGTTTGCTCATGGTGGTCAATTTTCTGTTAGCACAACCCCTGTTTACTGATCAATTTTAGGTTAGCATTACTAACGATGTCACCATCTTGGTCAATGGTTTGCCACTGGTACAGATTGAGCTGAAAAAACGCGGCGTGGCTATCCGTGAAGCCTTCAATCAGGTTCACCGCTACAGCAAAGAGAGCTTTAACAGCGAGCATTCGCTGTATAAGTACCTGCAGCTTTTTGTGATCTCCAACGGTACTGACAGCCGCTACTTTGCCAATACCACCCAGCGCAATAAGAACAGCTTCGACTTCACCATGAACTGGGCGAAAGCCGATAACAGCCTGATTAAAGATTTAAAAGATTTTACCGCCACCTTCTTTCAAAAAAACACCCTGCTCAATGTGCTGCTGCATTATTCGGTATTTGATGTCAGTGATACCTTGCTGGTAATGCGCCCATATCAGATCGCCGCCACTGAACGCATTTTGTGGAAGATCAACAGCTCGTATGGGGCAAAAAACTGGAGCAAGCCTGAGAGCGGTGGTTTCATCTGGCACACTACCGGCTCTGGCAAAACCTTGACCAGCTTTAAAGCGGCACGTTTGGCAACTGAGCTGGAGTTCATCGATAAGGTGTTTTTTGTCGTAGACAGGAAAGACCTCGACTACCAGACCATGAAGGAGTACCAGCGCTTCTCACCAGATAGCGTGAATGGTTCCAACTCTACCTCCGGTTTAAAACGTAATCTCGACAAAGATGACAACAAGATCGTTGTTACCACTATTCAGAAACTCAACAACCTTATGAAGAGCGAAGGCATTCTCCCTATCTACAATAAACAGGTGGTGTTTATTTTTGATGAATGCCATCGCAGCCAGTTTGGTGAGGCGCAAAAAAACTTAAAAAAGAAGTTTAAGCGTTTTTACCAATTTGGCTTTACTGGCACGCCCATCTTCCCGCAAAACGCCTTGGGTGCAGAAACCACTGCAAGTGTATTTGGTCGGGAATTGCATTCCTATGTGATCACCGATGCGATTCGTGACGAAAAGGTGCTCAAGTTCAAGGTGGACTACAATGATGTGCGCCCTAAGTTCAAGGAAATTGAAACCGAGCAGGATGAGAAGAAGCTGAATGCGTTGGAAAACAAACAAGCCTTGTTGCACCCAGAGCGGATTCGTGAAGTATCTCAGTATATTTTAAATAACTTCCGTAAAAAAACGCATAGATTACAGGGTTCTTCTAACGGTCAAGCCAAGGGCTTTAACGCCATGTTTGCGGTCAGCAGCGTAGATGCTGCGAAGTTCTATTACGAGACGTTGAAACAGCTGCAAAAAGACAGCCAATTCAAAGAGAAAAGCAAACCTCTGAAAATTGCGACCATTTTTTCCTTTGCGGCCAATGAAGAGCAGGATGCGATTGGCGATATTGCTGATGAAAGTTTTGAAGTGACTGCCATGAACGCCAGTGCCAAGGAATTTTTAAGCGCAGCCATTGCCGACTATAACGCGTTTTTCAAGACCAATTTCAGCATTGATAGTAACGGCTTTCAGAACTATTACCGCGATTTAGCCAAGCGAGTAAAAACCAAGGAAATCGACCTGTTGATTGTGGTGGGCATGTTCCTGACAGGCTTCGATGCCCCCACGCTGAATACATTATTCGTTGATAAGAACCTGCGCTACCACGGTTTGATGCAAGCCTACTCGCGTACCAACCGTATTTACGATGCCACCAAGACCTTTGGTAATATCGTCACTTTCCGTAATTTGGAAAAGGCAACGGTGGATGCCATTACCCTGTTTGGCGATAAAAACACCAAAAATGTGGTGTTAGAAAAAAGCTACAAGGAATATATGGAAGGCTTTACTGATGTTGCCACCGGTGAAGCGCGGCGTGGCTTTATGGAGGTAGCCAGTGAGTTAGAGCAGCGCTTTCCTGATCCGGCCAACATTGAAAAAGAGGCCGATAAAAAAGCCTTTGCCAAGCTCTTTGGTGAATATCTGCGCTTAGAGAATATTCTGCAAAACTACGATGAATTTGCCAGCCTGAAAGCCCTGCAAAACATCAACATCAGCGACCCGGAAGCTGTTGAAGCATTTAAAGCCGAGCACTACTTGGATGATGAAAAGCTGGCTGAACTACAAACCATACGCTTGCCTGCCGAGCGCAAGGTTCAGGATTACCGCTCGACCTACAACGACATCCGCGATTGGCAGCGCCGCCAAAAGTCAGTCGAAGATAAAGAAAAATCCACCATCGACTGGGACGATGTGGTGTTTGAGGTCGATCTGCTAAAATCCCAGGAGATCAATCTTGATTATATTCTGGAGCTCATCTTCGAGCACAACAAAAAAACCAAGAGTAAAGCCGATCTGGTTGAGGAAGTGCACCGTGTGATTCGCGCCAGCCTCGGTAACCGCGCCAAAGAAAGCCTGTTAGTCGATTTTATCAATCAGACCGATCTGGACCAGATTGGTGATAAAGCCACTGTTATAGAAACCTTCTTTGCTTTTGCTCAAGCCGAGCAGCAGCGAGAAGCGAAGGCACTGATTGACTCGGAAAACCTGAATGCAGAAGAGGCTAAACGCTACATCACAACCTCACTCAAACATGAATTTGCCAGCGAGAATGGGACAGAACTCAACGCGATTCTGCCTAAAATGAGCCCGCTAAACCCGAAATATCTGACTAAAAAGCAAAGTGTCTTCCAGAAAATCGCCGCCTTTGTTGAGAAATTTAAAGGTGTGGGCGGGCAGGTTTAATCGGTAAAAGCCTGCATCAAATATGCTGCGGAAGGACACAGTTTTGCACTTCGCTTCTATTTTTTAAGGTATTTAATGAGGTACTTAATTTTATAATTTTTATTACTAACTGTAACTTCAAGCATTTAACCCTTTAGTTAGATTCTCGCCTTCCACCAAAATTTCAAAACAGCCCGAAATCATCCTTGATTTCTGGCTGTTTTATTTTAATGCTGCGTATAGGGTATTTATAAGTACAGAGCAACATCGACACTTAACCTTTTATCGTTTATAATCTTGAGAAAGTATATTTTAGCTACAGCACATGAGGGTTTATGTCTGATAAATCTACAGCGCAACAACGACAGATATGGCTAATCTTTCTATTCTTGGGCGTTATTATGCTCAACTTCCCCTTTTTACAAATTTTCAACCACATAAACACCTTTTGCGGTATTCCGGTTTTGGTTCTTTACCTGCTCGTAGGTTGGCCTATCTCTATTTTAGTCATTTATATCTTTGCACACACTATTAAGGATGATAGCAATTCATCTGAAAAGGAAGATGATTGATGACATTTCAGCACATGAGTATAACAACTTTATTATACATATTAGTGCTGTTTATAGTCGCATTTGCAGCTGCGCATAGACGTAAACGCGGTAAAAGCATTGTCTCTCATCCGCACATATACTCACTAACTTTGGCGATTTACTGCACGTCGTGGACGTATTATGGCAGTGTTGGCCGTGCAGCAACCTCTGGCTTAGACTTTCTAACTATATATCTCGGACCTACCCTAATCTGTTTCACTTGGTGGTTTTTATTACGTAAAATAATTCTTATCAGCAAAAAACAGAATATTGTCAGCATTGCGGATTTCATCTCCAGCCGTTACGGCAAATCAACCTACCTAGGCATGATTGTCACAATTTTTGCCGTTTTTGGCATTGCTCCCTATATAGCTCTGCAGCTGAAAGCTTTTTCCGATACTTTTAATTTGATAAGTGGCTGGTCAAGCACCAACAATTTTGCATATCATTGTTTCATTCCACAACTACCTATATGTGTAGATACAGCTCTTATTTTTGCCAGTTTTCTTGCTCTGTTCTGCATTCTGTTTGCCGCAATGCGCCTCGACAGTACTGAACATCATGAAGGGTTGATGGCCGTTATAGCTCTAGAATCTATTATTAAACTTATAGCTTTTGTGATAGTTGGACTATTCGTTACCTACGCAATGTTTGATGGTTTTGGAGATATTTTCACTAAACTCTTAACCAATTACCCAGAGAAAAAAGATCTCTTACTTATAACATCTGAGGATAACAACGGCATGAGATGGTTTACCATGACCTTTATGTCGATGATGGCCGTCATGTTTCTGCCGCGCCAATTCCACGTAATGGTAATTGAGAACACTAACCATAACCATGTTCGCACCGCAATGTGGGCGTTTCCAGCGTATCTTTTTCTACTAAATCTATTTGTGCTTCCTATAGCTATTGGCGGTATTCTCACCTTTAATGGTGACACCAGCCTAGCGGACTACTATGTGCTTAGTTTGCCGTTGAGCGCCAATCAAGAGGCATTGGCAGTTCTAGTCTTTATCGGAGGATTTTCTGCGGCAGCGGGAATGGTTATGCTTGAAGCAATAGCTTCGGCCACTATGATTTTAAATAACTTGGTTATGCCGGTCATTTTGCGGTTTAACTTAAAAATGACCGATATTTCTGGATTGCTGCTGAACATAAAGCGCTTGGCAATCGTGGTAATTATTTTTCTCGGTTATGGTTATTATCGTGCGTTAGGGGAAACAGAGGCTCTAGTAAATATCGGTCTAATCTCGTTTATGGCAGCTACGCAGTTTGCGCCAGCTTTATTAGGCGGTATATATTGGAGAAGAGCTACACATCGCGGTGCAGCAATCGGTTTAATATTAGGTTTTATCCTATGGTTCTATACTCTTATTATTCCTACTTTTATTCAAGCGGGTTGGTTATCAACCACACTCCTCAGTGATGGGCCATTTGGCATAACTTGGTTAAAACCAACGGCACTCTTTTATCTCGACAATCTGGACATATGGTCACACTCGTTATTTTGGACTATCTTTTTTAATCTTGGATCCTTTCTGACAATTTCTATTCTAACCAAACAATCTGCGGAAGAAGAGACTCAGGCCGAGCGCTTTGTAGAGGTTTCGACGTGGAATAAAACTGAGAAAAAACGTACTCGCTTAAGTAAGGCACCAACAATACTTGAGTTTATGGATCTTATGACCAAGTTCATTGGCGAAAAAGAGGCCAATGCTGCCATAGCTCAATATCTGGGCGATAGAGAGATAGATGAGAAAGGGAGCCTGTCAGAATACGAGATACCCAATCTTAAACGTTTTACTGAAAAAACATTAGCTGCATCGGTTGGCGCAGCGGCAGCACGCATAATTATAGAAAATTATCTATCTGCGCGCGGCAGCAAAATGGAAGATGTTTTTGATATTTTTGGCACTGTAAGCTTAAGCCGAGATGCCAGCCGTGAGCAATTAACCGTGCTCTATGAGGCGGCTAACACCGTATCCAGTGGTGCCGATTTAGACTCGATTTTTGACAGTATACTCGAACTGCTCTATCGTCAGTTCCGTTTCGATCTGTGTGTTATTCGCTTTTATGATGAGCACCAGAATAAGCTCATAGTTAGAAACTTTCATGGCTTAGATGCAGATTTTCTTTCGCGTGCCGACCGAGAGATTAACGAGGATACCTGCATCGGCAAATCATATATCAGCAACAAAGTGATTTTAGCCAACGACTCGGACTGCACAGACAAACCAGTATCCATGGCAATAATAAATCGTGAAGGGATTAAATCTTTTGCCCACGCACCAATCACCCTAGAAGGTCAACCTATCGGAGTATTATCCTCCTACTCACACTACTCTAAGGGTATTTACACTGATGAATTTATCGAGTTATACAAAAACTTAGCCGCACAAATTGGCATTGCTTGGCGTAATGCCACGCAGACAAACAAATTGATTGCCGCCAGCGAACAGGAGCGCGAGCTACGCATCGCTGAATCCATACAGCTGGGCTTACTCCCAGACACTATGCCCAAAATTGCAGGGTTAGATATAGCGGGTATATGTATTCCAGCAAAGCAGGTGGGCGGAGACTATTTTGATTTTATTGCTCAACCGCCTGATTTAGATATTGTTATTGCCGATGTCTCTGGTCACAATATTGGAGCTGCACTGTTGATGGCTGAAGCAAGAACATTCATCCAAGCACGCGCAAGGCTACTGGTATCACCTACAGTTATAATAGATGCGTTAAACCGCTTCCTATATGACGATCTAAGTAAGGCAGAGCTTTTTATCACCCTATTCTATCTTAAATACAACCATAACAAAAAGCTGCTTACCTATGGCAATGCAGGCCACAATTACCCACTTATTTATCGCCACGACACCAACACTTTTGAAGAGCTGGATGCCGAAGGGCTGATTTTAGGTATTGAAAAAGAGGTCACCTTTGAGGAACGCCACAGTCAGTTGAACAGTGGAGATATTCTGGTTTTATATACCGATGGAATTGTTGAAGCCGCGAATAATCGTGACGAGTTGTTTGGCATAGAACAGTTAAAAAATGCTATCATGGAAAATATCTCACAAGACGCACAAACTATTATTGACAACACCATGACTACTGCACGGATGTTCCAGGGACGCCGTCATTTTAATGATGACGTAACCATGGTGGTTATAAAAATTGAACAATAGCGTTTTTACTTAAGCAACACATACTATTAAATAGATTAAATTGAGGAGCTATCTAAATGAATGTAACAGTAGCAGAACACGGGGCAGTTGTAAGCCTGTCACTACAAGAAGAAAGATTGGACGCGCATAATAGCAATGAACTAAAAACTCAATTACTTAACCTGTTTGAAGAGGGTAAAAGTAAAATTATAATTGATCTAGCCTCAGTGCGATTCATCGATTCATCGGGATTGGGTGCCTTGGTATCCGGATTTAAAAATGCCAGTTCACGTGAGGGCAGTTTAAAGCTTTGTGGTCTTCAAACTCAAGTAAAGTCGATGTTTGAGCTAACTAGGCTGCACCGTGTTTTTGAGATTTTCCCCAGTATAGATGAAGCGCTGGCCAGTTTTTAAATATGCTACACCTTAAATTTACAATGGCGGTTAAAAAGCTAGGTTGCTCGTAAAATCTATTACTGCGGATAACCTAGTTTAGTCCGCCAACGGCTTATATGCATCCTGTTGCGGGAGATCTATTGATGAAAAACCAACTTGAAATGGATATCAAGGTACCTAACCAAACTCGCTATCTGGGTTTAATTGGTAGGATAGGTGAAGATATTGCTTATACCTTGAAAAACTTCAAAAACAACCGTGAAGAGTTGGCCTATCATATAAATTTAGTACTTACCGAAGCGATGGCCAACGCTATTAAGCATGCCAACAAGAATGATCCTAACAAGGACGTGCATATCACCATCAATGTATCAGATAAAAATCTGTGTATTAAAGTGTATGATCAAGGCCAAGGGTTTGATATCAGCGATACACAGAAGCTACTCCCCGACCCAACCGAGGATCATGGTCGTGGTATATTTCTTATTCATGCCTTAATGGACAGTGTTACCTATAAACATTGCGAAAACGGTAACGTACTGGAGATGAATAAAACATTTAGTTGAGGTTCTAGCGCACCAGTAACTCCAACAACTCACCATGATGATCAATGCGCACCCCACCATCCCATTTATAGGAGACAAATGAACAATCAGCCTCACATGCGGCCTGTCTGTCGAGGTCGGAGTCTCCGATAAATACCAACTGTTGCGGTTTCAGCTGTAGGCGTTGCGCCACAGCCAGCAACATATCCGGTGACGGCTTTGGGCGTTCCACATCAAGATAGGTAATAACGGTGGGGAAAAAATCTGCCAAAGAGAAATGCTCCAGAATTTTCCCCATGCTGCTACCGCGGTTGGTGGCAACAGCCAGAGCAAAAGTTGGTGCCAAACTTGTCAACAGATCAACCAAACCGGCCTCAATTTGTAGTTGAGGAATAAATTCAGAATAATCTACCTGCCTTGAATACGACATAGCAGCAGCCCCCAACAACGGCCCAAGTAAACCATTGAAGACCTGAGGACTGGCCGCAGTGTGGCATAGCGTAATATTCTCAGGTTGCTCATCTGTGACGGGCTCTAAACCAAACTGAGTAATAATAGAGTTGTAATAGGCCAGATTAGCCAGCTGGCTGTCGAACATTACTCCATCGCAATCAAAGACTACTGCCTTAATATTTTTCATAGTTTTTTTGCCAATTAAGAAAAATCAGCCCCGTAACTCCAGCAAGAATCATAGGAATCGAGAGCATCTGCCCCATAGTTAAACCACTGGATAATATGCCTAACTGTGCATCCGGCTGACGCACGAACTCAATCGCAAAACGAAACAGCGCATAGAGGCTTATAAATGCGCAAAAAACCGACCATGGTTTTAAGTTACGCCGATAGACAAGCCATAACAGTAGCAACATTATTGGCCCCTCTAAAAGTGCTTCATAAAGCTGGCTGGGATGGCGCGGATATGGCCCAGCGCCAGGGAAAACCATAGCCCAGGGCACAGTAGTAACTCGTCCCCATAGCTCTCCATTGATAAAATTCCCAATACGGCCAAAAAACAGGCCACAGCATGAAGAGATAACCAAGATATCCGCTAACTGTCCCATAGGCAATTCGCGTTTTCTTATGAACCATACCGAGGCCACAATCACCCCAGACAAACCGCCGTGAAAACTCATCCCTCCCTGCCACAGATAGAGAATCTCCTGCGGATGATGCCAATAATATGTGCCGTTGTAAAATAGCACATATCCTAACCGCCCACCGATAACTACGCCTAAAACACAAGCAAAGAGCAGATCAGCGATAGTTTCATGGCTCATCTCCAGCTTGCTGCTTTTAACCAACTTTAAAATAAGTCCGTAAGCACAGACAAAACCGGCCATGTACATCAAGCCGTACCAACGCACAGCTAATGGCCCAAGGTGAAAAGCTACAGAATCAATTTGCGGATAAGTCAACATCTGTACAGCCTAAGTGATTGAGGATCGATTTAAAATCTGATGCTAGAGGTGCCTGCAGATGCAACATAGCACCAGTAACTGGATGTTGGCATTGCAGTTGCGACGAGTGCAACATAGTGCGTGGCACATCTATATCCAGTATATCTGGTTGATAACCATAGCGCACATCCCCGAGCAGGGGATGTCCTGCTTCAGAAAAATGTACTCGAATCTGATGCGTGCGCCCAGTAGGAATAACTACCTCGACCAGTGAGCAATGTTCAAATTGCCTAATAGTCGTGTAGTGCGTTATCGCTAGCTTGCCACCTTTAGCCACAGATTTCATTTTATTAGTAGCCCGATTTTTCGCCACTTCAGAGACAAATTCTCCGCTTGAGTTCTCTAGGTGCCCACATATTAAAGCAAGGTAGGTCTTTTGGGCATTATGTTGAGAAAATGCTTGTGTCAAATTCTTATGCGCCTGTGTATGGATAGAAAATATCATCACTCCAGAAGTCTCCCTATCCAGACGTTGTACCATACCTAGAGATGGTTTGATCTGACGTCGATATGGATCCTGTAACCACAACAACAGTGCTTCATACAGTGTCCCCTTAAACCTAGCTGGTGTCGGTTGAGACTCAACTAAAGCGGGTTTATTGATAACGATAATGTATTTATCTTGCAAAACAATATCGCTAGCGCTCAATCGATAATAGTCAAACGGAAAACCATCAATAAATATTTCAACTTTGTCTCCAGCGTCTGTTTTAGTACCACACTTGCGCACTCTTCTGCCATTTATATGGACACCGCCGGCATCAATTATCTTACGTAGCAAAGTTCGAGATAACACAGCACAGTTATCACAGATAGCCTGGTCCAACCGAGCTGCTGCACTAGGCAATTGCAAACGAATGGTGCGGCGCTTTGTATTACCTGCCATCACTAACTACTCCTACCATACAACAAAAGGTCTCATTCTTATAAATGAGACCTTTTGTAAACTACGTAAAATGCAATAATTAACTCAGTACATGCTTATCCACAACAAAACAGATAAAATCGCCTTTAAAGACAATTTTTTCACCGACACTGACCATGCATTCTACTCGAAACTTTTTCCCAGTTTCCTCGACCATTATTGCTTTAGCCTGAACCACATCACCTAGTTTAACCGGAGCTAAAAATTTACTATCAGCAGAACCGAGTACAACCGTAGGTTTATTGACCGCAAGCATTGCTGCGTAATCTGCTAAACCAAAGATAAAACCGCCGTGAACTAATCCGTATTCATCGGCGACCATCTCCACAGTGGTATCCAACTTGACAATAGCTTCACCCTGCTTTAATTCGACGATCTCTCCGACAAATTTCGGCGATATTTTAAGATGTGTATCTGGGACAGTATGCATATTAAATCCTTAACAAAAGTCTACCCGTTCACGCAGCTCCTTGCCAGTTTTAAAAAAAGGAGTTTTCTTGGCAGGAATGCTAATTAAGCGACCACTTTTTGGATTACGTGCCTGCCGCGCCTCGCGCTCGCGAATAGAAAACGAACCGAAACCTCTGATTTCCACACGGTCACCATAGGCTAAGGCATCAGTAATACTATCAAAAATTGTATTAACAATTAATTCTGACTCTTTTTTATTTAACTCACTACCATTGTCCATCAATTTTTCAATCAACTGACTTTTTGTCATTTTATACCTCGTTAGTTAGCTGGCGACCACATCAGTTTTAATCCTGAGTTATACTGTTTAGCCATATATTCATTAATGTGAGTAACCGTTTGGCCAACAAAATAATCTACCAAATCCTTCTTTGGTTGGGCAGGATAAACAACAGTCGGCTTACCTTTAATACCTACGCGCTGCGCTGCAGCAGCAATAGCCGCCTGGAGCCCACCCAATTTATCAACTAAGCCTAATTTCAGCGCCTGCCGCCCAGTAAAAATTCTACCATCAGCCAGTTGGCGGACCTCGTCTTCGGGCAAATGACGACCGCTACTGACCGCCTCTACAAATTGAGAATAGACATCATCAATTAAGGACTGGAGCAATTGTCTCTCTTCTGGTGTCATATCACGCATGGCTGAACCGATATCCTTATGAATACCGCTTTTCACTACACTTGATTTTAAACCAATTTTATCCATGAGTTGCAAGACATTGGTAAACTCCATGATAACACCAATGCTGCCGGTTATAGTTCCTGGGTTAGCATAGATTTCCGTAGCCGGAGCAGAGACATAGTAACCACCAGAGGCGGCAACAGATCCCATGGAGACAATGACTGGCTTTATTTTTACTATTTTATCTATTTCGTCATGAATCTCTTGTGATGGGCCAACACCACCACCGGGAGAATTAACTCGTAAAACAATAGCCTTTATCGAGTCATTTTCACTAAAATCTTGCAGATCATCAATGATAGAACGCGACTCGTTTATCGCACCCTTGATATCGACAACACCGATTTTGGCACCAAGAGCAAAGGTTTTGGGCCCATCATTACTCAATAGCAGTGTCGCTGCGCCAAAAACAATTAAGATTAGTGCCAAAATACCCGCAGCAAATATGAACGGTCGTTTTTTCATAGCAAACCTGACAAAAAAACCCCTGCTACCATGATAATAGCAGGGGTTTAATTTGTAATAGTACTAATTAATCTTCTGAGCTATTAAACGCCCCCTGGAGAAGATCCCCCAGACTGGAAGTTGCTTTTTTCTGTGCGCCGATGAAAGCATCTACTTCAGCTTTCTCTTTACGCTCAGACAGGTGCTTAATAGATAAGGCAATTTTGTGCTCTGTCGTATCGACGTGCAGAACAACAGCCTCAAGTTCTTCGCCAATTTTAGCGAAATCTTTCGGAGTTTCTACTTTATCCTTGCTGATCTCAGATACGTGAATTAGACCTTCTACACCCTCTTCAACTTCAAGGAAGATACCGAACTCAGTTACCGAAGTAACTTTACCGCGGATAATTGTTCCTGGAGCATATTGCTCAGGAATAATCTGCCAAGGATCTTGAGTCAGTTGTTTTACCCCAAGGGAGAAGCGCTCGTTATCACGATCAATATTCAGCACAACCGCCTTAACTAAATCACCTTTTTTGTACAATTCTGATGGATGCTTGATACGCTTAGTCCAAGACAGATCAGAAATATGTACGAGGCCGTCAATACCCTCATCCACACCTACAAAGATACCAAAGTCAGTTATATTCTTAACTTGGCCCTCAATAATAGTGCCTGCAGGGAATTTCTCGCCAATTACTTCCCATGGATTAGGTTCGATTTGTTTCAGGCCTAAAGAGATACGACGATTGTCGGTATCCATCGCTAAAACAACAGTTTCAACTTCGTCACCAATGGACAATATTTTATTTGGATGTTTAATTCGTTTAGTCCAGCTCATTTCAGAGACATGGATCAGACCCTCAACACCCTCTTCTAATTCGATAAATGCGCCGTAATCGGTCAAGCTAACAACTTTACCGGTTACGCGACCATTGACTGGGTATTTTTCCTGTACACTCAACCATGGATCAGGAGTGATCTGTTTCAGACCTAAGCTAACACGCTCTTTCTCTTTATCGAACTTAAGAACTTTAACCTTGATACTATCGCCAACGGCAAGAATATCAGATGGATGTGATACACGCCCCCATGACATATCGGTGATGTGCAACAGACCATCAATGCCGCCAAGATCAATAAAGGCACCGTAATCGGTCAAGTTTTTAACAACCCCATCAACAACCTGATTTTCCTCAAGTGTTTCCAAGGTTCCAGTACGTTGACTCTCACGCTCATTCTCAAGCAACACGCGCCGAGATAGAACTATATTTCCACGTCGTTTATTTAATTTAATGATCTTGAAAGAAAAGGTTTCGCCGATAAGTTTATCCAGATTACGCACAGGACGCAGATCAACCTGAGAACCAGGCAAAAATGCATTTACGCCGATATCAACAGACAGACCACCTTTGATACGCGAAACGATACGACCTTCGACAACCGCATCTTCTTCCAAGCTGTTCCATACTTTTTGACGATCAGCCTTCTCTTTTGACAGGCCAATGAGACCGCTTTCGTTCTCAGCACGCTCAAACAATACGTCGATTTTATCACCGACATTGAGTGTTACCTGCTTGCCATCAACGGAAAACTCAGATAGAGGAATAACCCCTTCTGACTTATAGCCGACATCAACAACAACTGAATCAGGATTAACCTGAACAACTGTGCCCTCGACTACGTCGCCAACAGCTAAATTACCCTGTAAGCTGTTTTCGAACATCTCCTCAAAGCTCTCATCACCGAACTCTTCGTCGAACTCTGCTCCGAATTCATCATCCATAAATTCGAGCTCATCTGTGTTGCTTGTTTCATTGTTTTCAGACATTAACCAAAGTACCCCCTAGAAGATTACGTCTACTATCTCAAGACGTTTACAGCCTAAGCTGTGGAGCCGAACATTATCATAGGCTTTCAAAAAAACAAATATTTATTTTGCAATTTCCCGCAGTTTTTCCATTACTTCGCCAATTATCCACTCAGGAGTTGAAGCTCCAGCAGTTATCCCAATTGTGTTTTTTTGATCAATCCAGCTAGAATCAATACCAGCAGCGGTTTCTATATGGTGGGTTTGCGGTTGAATTTCGGCACAGATACTCGCTAACCGGGTAGTATTTGCGCTATTGAGCCCACCTATAACCAGCATTAAATCAACCTTGCTAGCTATTGACCTAGCCTCCTCCTGGCGTACAGCGGTAGCATCACAGATCGTATTGAAAATGCGTAACTCTTTACACTTGTTGAGTAAAATTGTAGCAATATCACGAAAGTTTTCAAAAGATTGTGTAGTTTGTGCTACTAAACCAATTTTGCGCTGAGTCGGTATTAAACGTGCTTGATCAGCATTGGCCACCACCCAGGTGTCTGCACCAGAAGCATAGGAGACAATACCCTGCACTTCGGGGTGCTCCTGCTCACCAACAATTGCCACAGCATACCCCTCTTCGCCCAGCAGTGAGACATAGTGCTGAGCTTTTTTCACAAATGGGCAGGTTGCATCGACAATTTCCAAGTTCTGTTGGGTTAGCTGCTCCTCTTCGTCACGTGTAATGCCATGCGAGCGGATTATGGCCGTTTTATCTGTCAAATTGGTCACAGAATTGACAACTTTGATCCCCTCCGCTTCCAATTTTCCAACCAATTGTGGCGAATGGATCAGTGGGCCAATAGAGCAGATAGAGTCACTAGCATTCGCCGCCTGAAAAGCCATATTTACCGCGCGTTTAACCCCAAAACAAAAACCAGCACTTTTCGCAACAATAATATCCACTACATCCTCTCCAAAACTTAGCGTTACGCCTATTTTTGCCGACGCTGGGCAATTACTTGTAACATCTGCTCTAGCACCTGCTCTATCGACATAGAGGTAGAATCTATAGGTATAGCATCTGCTGCCTGTATCAATGGGGCAAGCTTACGGCTAGAGTCAGCCGCATCGCGCTGCTGCACCTCCGCAATAGTCTGCTCTAAATCTGACAGCTCACCACGACCGATAAGCTCTTCATGACGGCGCAAACCGCGTGCTTGAGCACTGGCACAGAGAAAAAACTTCACCTGTGCATCAGGAAATACCACGCTGCCGATATCGCGTCCTTCCAAAACCACACCGCCATGTGCCGCCATTTTGCGTTGCAACTCTAACATCGATTTACGCACTACCGGCAGGGCTGAAATTTCTGAGGTCAGCATACTAATTTTCGAACCACGAATTAAACGCGAAACATCCTCATCGCCCAGCCAGACAGTTTCAACTCCTGCATCATTTTTAAAATGGATATGTAGTTGGTTGCATAGCTGCTCAATAGCTAAGTGATCATCTAAGGAGATACCGGAACGCTTTATTGCCAAAGCAACAGCACGAAACATGGCTCCAGTATTAATATTTGTATACCCCAACCGTTGTGCCAACAATTTACTCAGGGTACTTTTCCCAGCCCCAGAAGGGCCATCTATGGCGACAATCAGGCCATCAGTAGTTATTGAATTATCGTTTAGCATAAATTATATATCAGTCCTGTATCTGTTCTAGTAAATCCCAAAAATTGGGGAAGGAGATAGCGGTACACTGAGTATCGTCGATAACCACCGCGCCGCTGGCCCTTAAAGCCGCAACTGCGGCACTCATAGCAATACGATGATCCCCGCATGAGTGCACATTGCCACCGCTGAACTGCTCACAGCCGACAACGGTCATGCCATCATCAGCAGTGGCTACATCTACGCCCAGTTCGCGCAAAACATCGGCCATAGCGGCTATCCGATCTGTCTCTTTGACCCGCAATTCGCGCGCATCACGAATAACTGTTGCTCCACTTGCACAGGCAGCTGCGATAGATACCACAGGCAGTTCATCTATGGCACGCGGCACTAAGGCACCATCAATTTCAATGCCCTTAAGATCACTGCTCTTGACTAAAACATCAGCAACAGGCTCACCACCCATCTCCCGTTGATTTAGCAACTCAACAGACCCGTTCATCTGTTGCAAGATATCGATAATGCCGGCACGACTTGGATTAATGCCAACATTGCAAATCAGCAATTCAGAATTAGGCACAATCAAGGCAGCAACCATAAAAAAAGCAGCGGAAGAGATATCACCCGGCACCACTAGGTCACGAGCTGTTAACTTTTGTCCTCCGGCTATTGCGACCCCGCCGGGAAATGAATCCACCTGTACCCCGAAATGGCGCAGCATACGTTCAGAATGGTCACGCGACAGGTGCGGTTCGTACACCTTTGTCGTCCCTTCAGCATATAGTCCAGCCAGCAATATAGCTGACTTCACCTGTGCACTAGCAACTGGGGAACTGTATTCGATAGCCTGCAGTTGCTGACCGCTGATGGCCAACGGCGCAAATTTTCCACCAGCACGTCCTTGCATCTGTGCCCCCATTTGTAGCAGTGGAGTCAAGACTCGCCCCATAGGCCGCTTACGCAAATATTGATCGCCGGTAAGTACTGAGAAAAACTTCTGCCCAGCCAACAGACCAGACATCAACCGGATAGTAGTTCCAGAGTTGCCACAATCTAGGACATCTTCAGGTTCGCACAGCCCATTAATACCACAGCCATGCACCGTAAGGTCTCCATCGGCGTGCTGGTCTATCTTCACGCCCATAGCCCGAAATGCATTGACAGTAGAGAAATTATCTTCCCCCTGCAAAAAGCCTTGCACGCGGGTATTACCAGCAGCCAAAGCACCAAACATAATCGAGCGATGCGAAATTGACTTATCTCCAGGCACAGTTATTGTGCCACGCAATCTTTGGGCAGGAGAGATTGTTCTAGCCTGTAATTTCATTTAATCATCCTTTGCTACGTTGGCCAAAATTGCGTCACGGCTAACCTTGGAACGATAGAAGAATTCATATAAACGTGCACCGTCAGCGCTAGTGATATCTTGCTTTAATTCAGCTAAAAACTGTTCAAACTGGCCAATCATCTCCAATAACGATTCGCGATTATTAAGCGCAATATCTCGCCACATTATTGGATCCGATGAAGCAATACGGGTAAAATCACGAAAACCACCCGCTGAATAATCGAGAATATTCTCGGGATAACGATCATATGAGCTTACTGAATTCACCAGAGAATAGGCAATCATATGGGGTAAATGGCTGATAGCGGCCAAAATACGATCGTGCTTCACCACATCCATGTGCACCACTTCACTGCCAGCAGTTTGCCATAATTTTTCTATCAAAGTTAATGCTGATATATTGGTATTAACGGTAGGAGTCAAAATGCAGCGTTTATTGTGGTAAAGCTCGGCAAAGGCAGATCCAGCGCCACTGCGTTCCGTCCCTGAGATAGGATGGCCAGCTACAAAATATACCGAACTGGCTTGCGCCAAAGGTTCTACTTGCGCAACAACTGTCTGCTTTACGCTGCCAGTATCCGACAACACCGCCCCAGGTTTCATGTGCTTAACCACCTGTTGGGCAGCGGTCAGCATACTCCCGACTGGCACCGCCAGCATTACCACATCGGCATCGGCCACAGCCTGTTCTATGCTCAGCGCTGCTTCATCGACCACACCAAGCTGAGTTGCTAGGCTCAGGTTATCAGCATCGGTATCCCAACCAATAACGCGCTGCACCGCATGTGCCCTCTTCAGCGCCAAGGCAAATGATCCACCTATCAATCCAACGCCAATAATGGCTATTTTATCTACTAAACAAGTACCCATAACTGTCCGTATCACGCCTTCTTGGGATAGGAACCCAGCACCTTGATAAATTGACAATATTGTGCCAGATCTTCAACTGCATCATGAACATTTTTATCATCTATATGGCCTTCTATATCTAGAAAAAAGATATATTCCCAAGCGCGCTTCTTCAATGGCCGACTCTCAATTTTCGACAGGTTAATACCGCGCTTACCAAATGGCTCCAGCATACGCAACAAAATACCAGGTTCATCCTTAATGCAGAACATTATACTGGTTTTATCCAGTTTACTCGGTTCGGGCAGCTGTTTGCTGATAACCAAAAAGCGGGTGAAGTTACATGAATTATCTGCAATATTAGACTTGAGTTGACGCAAACCATATTGGGCGCCAGCCATAGCACTAGCTATAGCAGCGGCGGAACTGTCATCTGCGGCTAATTGCGCAGCGGCCGCAGTACTAGCAACATCAATAAGTGGAATATCCGGCATATTTTCCTCAAGCCAATTACGGCACTGAGCTAAGGCTTGAGGATGCGAATAGATTCGTTCGATGTCAGTCAATGATCCTGCCAGCGACAGCAAATCATGAGAGACTTCCTGTAATATCTCGGCATTTATTTTTAAATCCGACTCCATAAACATATCAAGAGTATGAGTCACGACCCCCTCATTGGAGTTCTCAACCGGCACTACGCCATAGTGAGCTCGCCCCCGCGCCACCTCATCAAAAACAGCGGGTATACTCTTTTGTGCCACCAGTTGAGCGGACAAACCGAATTGTTGCATAGCTGCAACGTGGGTAAATGTAGCCTGAGGACCGAGAAAGGCAACTTTCATCGGTTGTTCTAAAGATAATGAAGCGGAGATGATTTCCCGAAAAACGCGCTGAATGGCATCCACCGGAAACGGGCCAGGACTGTTTTTGGTTAAACGCTCATAAATCGCCTGTTCACGGCTAGGAACATAAAACGATGTACGTTTATTGCTTTTCGCTTTGCCAACCTCAATAACCACCTGAGCTCTCTCATTGAGTAGCTGCATAATGTGATCATCAATAGCATCAATCTTAACACGCAATGGTCGCAATGGATCTGACATATAAGTCTCCATTATTGAGTACTCTTTGCTGACACCTGTTCTACTATAATCTATTCACAGCGAGAAAAATTCACAGGTGAACTTACAGTATCGTCAACATAAATGCAACGTAACTACAAAATAATATTCCAATTTTAACTTATTTTGCTCTCACTATGCCTGAATTTTATTATGCTTAAAATTTAAGTCTCAGGATTGCTAAATATGGACAAAGCCAGACAGAGCTAGCGCTTTATTGCAATAAACACCCTGCTGTGTTAGTGTGCCGCGTTCTAAATATTTGCAAATGATTTTCACCCAGCACAGCAAAGTAATCAATACATGTTTATCAACTTGATTCAACAACGTTTTTTCCCATGGCTCATCACTTTATTGCTTAGCTTTTGTAGCGCTGTAGCTATACCTAGCAACACTAAGGCATCCATAATAAAGCCAAGCAGCTATACCGACATACAAGCTTTCTTCACTGCAGAGGACTACCATTGGGACAATCTGCATCAGGGTGTACCCGATATTAGACTGCACTGCTTTCCTGCTGATCTAAACAACATTGAGGATATACAGGAAAAAAAACATCTATTCTATATGAGTCTGTTGCCTATGGTTTTAGCGCAAAATAACGCTATTCAGCAACAACGGCTAACCCTCAAGCAAATACTGCAACAGTTTGATCGCTCCGGTTCAATAACGCTACAGCAACAGACATGGTTAAAAGAATTAGGTCAGCAATACCACTGTGACGTAGCGCCACTAAGCTCCACCAAGGTACGAGGTAGGTTGCTAAATAGGGTAAATGTTGTTCCTGCAGCGCTGGTAATCGCTCAAGCGGCGAATGAATCAGCGTATGGCACATCACGCTTTGCGCGCATAGCCAATAATATTTTTGGTGAATGGACTTTTAAGGTAGGCACGGGAATCGTTCCTCTCCAGCGCAGCACTGGCCAAAAATATGAGGTGAAAAAATTTGCCACACTCAATGACTCATTGATCTCTTACTTCAACAACATTAATACTCACAGAGCCTATAAAAAATTGCGTGATGTTCGGCAACAGATGAGTGCCGCAGGCAAACCGATAGATGCGCAAAAACTAGCCGAGGGCCTGATTAACTATTCAACCAGACGTGACGCTTATGTAGCAGAAATTCAAGCCATGATACGCTACAACCGCCTCTGCCAACTATCGACCCTAGAGCTGCGCAGCCAACAGGTACAGATTGCTGAACAGCCATCACGCAAAAATATTGCCGGATCTATATTACGTATCAGTGAGTTGAGTTCACGCGTTAGAGCAAAACGGATTATCTAGGATACAATTCTTCCAAACTTTCCAGTTCTTCTAGCTATGGATGAATCCATAACTGACTGAACCAATACCACGTCTGCCCATCTGTACCCTGTGCTGTTAAGGTATATTTATTGCGTCGACCTGCTAGCGGCTGCGCAGCGCAGACACGATATTTTCCCGCGCTCACCACCTCTACTGAAGCAGTATCCTGTCCCTGTACATAACAGCGCAAAGTTTTTAAGTTTATCGCGCTACTATCCAAGGTAAAAACCATCTCTGGAGGATCCTGCGCGCTTAACACTGGGCTTAACGGTGATAATATATCGACAGGCAGGTGGCGCATTGTTGCTTTGTTCTTAAAACCCTCCAGCGTAGCAAACGGCCCCCCCATAGGAAAACGTGGCAAGCGATAGTAGGAGTTCTGGCACAGAGCAGCATCTACAACGCCTGACTGCTGCGCAAATGCAGCTATAAAACCTAACTGCTGCACCAACGCCTCCAGCGCCGGTGAGTATTCTCCGTATGGATAGGCAAATACGGTTGGCGCAACACCTAGATGGCGTTTAAATTCCTCCTGCGCACCTTGAATATCGGCCTGAGATTTAGAGAGCCATCCCGCGGGATCATTAACCTCGCTACTGACAAAATAGGGATGCGCTTCCGAGTGATTACCTATCTCAACCCCTTCACTTTGCAGTTGGCGTAACTGTTCCCAATTCAGATAACTACCACTGCCCACACTTGCACTACTGACAAACAGAGTAACTGGGTAGTCATACTGGCGCAATACCGGCATGGCACCCGACAAAAAAGAGGCATAACCATCGTCAACAGTTAAGGCGACACAACGCGGCGGCAGATCAACACCATCTCTTATGCGCTGCACGATGTCACTTACATACAGCACATGGTAATCATTTTTATGCAGATACTCTAACTGACTGGCAAATGTCTCAACGGAAATATTTGTCGATGGATAACGCTGATCACCAAAACGGTGATAAACAAAGATATTGGCCTGTCCAGAAGCCCAAGCACAGCCAGAAAACAGGAAGATTAGGACAATTACAAGGTAAATTTTAATCATGTTTTTTTTTGCCAGTACCGCGAACGTGGGAACGCAAGCAACGCCTAATGCTGTTGCGCGCTTTCGGCGTTATTGCCCATTCCAGCCATTTAGGTAGGACAGACAACTTTTCGGTGGTTTCAATTCTAACCTGATCACCATCCATCAGTGAAGTTTTAAGCAAGCGCGTCTGGCCATTAATGCGCGCCCGAAATGCGTGCAAGCCAAGTTGCTCATGAATATCAAAAGCAAAATCCAGCGCACAACTACCCTCTGGCAGCATCCGCACCTCCCCGTTGGGTGTATAAACGAGAATAGTCGCCGAGGCTAAGCGCAGGCGTTCGGTATCAAACACCGATTCACCATCCAATAAACTGCGCATCAAATCATCAAAATTTTGTTTACGGAATTCAAAACCTGGAGCCAGAACGCCAGCCTGATTGAATCTATCCAGTTTGCGTGTTGTTATGCGCACACGCAGCCGATAACCTCCAGCTTGAATAGTGGTCTTGATAGCTTGGTAGCCGTGCTGTGAAGGGCTGTTTAGATGATCTTTGAGTTTACCGGTAATGGGTTGAAACAGACGATGCAAAATACCTAGCGCCATATAGGCATCCATGGTGGAGTCCACCAAAACATCCAGAGTATACAGAGCGCTTACCCCACGCGAAACCCGCAAAGCACCCTCAATGGAAAAAGGTCGCCAAGTATCATTTAACAACACATTCAAATGCAATCTTTTGAACTCTGTCGCTATTTTACTGTTAATGCCCTTCAAGTGCGATAATGAGTTTTGTTGGACCTCGGTTAAAACCCGATGATAGCGCGCTGCACGGCGTGGGTATATAACCGCCAGAGATAGGGTTTCCAGCTCATCGGCAACCTGTCCCATCCCTAGATGGCGGGCAAGTGGAATATATACAGTTCGCGTCTCCTCGGAGATTAAGACCTGCTTAGCTGGCGCCAAGGCAGAAATAGTGCGTAAGTTATCCAGCCTGTCCCACAATTTAAGACATAGAACGCGAATGTCTTTTATCGCCACCAAAATTTGATTGCGATAGGTCTCCTCTTTAAGTAGATCGCGGCTGAGTTCGGCATCCTCAACCTTAGTCAAGCCGCTAACGAGCAGTGCAACCTCAGTGCCGAACTGTTTTTCGACCTCATCGATGCTGACCGGGGTATCTTCAACAACATCGTGCAAAAGACAGGCAATGATAGAGGAGAACTCCATCCAGTACCGCGCAGCAAGATGAGCTACGCGTAGAGGATGAAACAGGTATGGTTCACCAGACTTACGAAATTGGGCCGCATGTGCAGTTTTAGCAACCTTGTACGCCGTGTTCAGGCTAGTAATTCCATACTCCAAAGCTTCATCAGACAAACTGCCGCCGTGGTGAGTAACCAGAAGTTCGCTAATCTCCACCATCAGCTTGTGCATTTCACGTTCTTGCGCGGGTGTTTCCATGCTTTCCCTCAATCTACATCGCCAACCTTATACTTACACATCAACTACGCGTCCTCGATTGAAACACAACAAATTGGCAATTTACCCCGGAGGCCAACCCATTTTCCTGCCCCCGAGAAGGTGAAAGTGGATATGATAAACCGCTTGGCCACCATACTCATTACAGTTATTAACCAACCTAAAACCATCAGCGGCGATATTGAATTTCTCCGCTAAGCTGACCGCCACTTGATGGATATGCCCGATCAAGGCACTATCCTCCGGCGTAATATCGATTATACGCGCAATATGTTTACGTGGAATAATAAGGATATGCACCGGTGCCTGCGGATCAATATCATTAAAGGCTACGACCTGCTCATCTTCGTAGACTTTTTCCGTAGCAATAGTACCATCGGCTATTTTACAAAAGAGACAACTGTCCATCGTTCGCACTGACCTCCTCTTTCTTGTTCACCTTACGACGTTTAGAGCGCAAACCTAAAGAGACAATGTGCCAACGCCGCCTACTAGCTAATTTATACAATCTCTCATCATGAGTAAACATAACAATTTGATGATCTGTGCTAATGCGTTCGAGAGCATCCACAGTCTCCAGCAATCTATCGGAATCTAAATTTACCAGAGCATCATCAAGAAAAAACGGTAAAAATTCATCGTTTGCAAGAAATCTGGTAAGCGCCAATCTTGTCGCCAGACAGACTAGATCGATAGTGCCACGGCTTAAGTTTTCCAGTGGCGAACTCTTGCCGCGCTGACCAGCACGCCGCAAGCGCAAAGCGTAGTTTTCGGTTATCTCTACCGCTACATATTTGCCCATAGTGGCCTGACGCAGATACTTGCCAACCTCCTCTTCCAATGCACGCAAATTGGTATGGGAAAATTCACTCATAGCGTCAGTCAGAACCTGATAGGCGCAACCGAGCACCTCTTTACGCTGCATAAGCTCATCGAGACTGTGGCGCAATTCGGTTTCCGTTGTCCCCAACTGTTCAGCAGCACTAAGACGCTCCTGCAATACTGCCTCCTGACGCAGCAACGCCAGCAACTCGACCTCCTGTTTTTTTATCACTTTTTGCAGCTCGGCCAAATTCTGCTGCGCTGCTGGCAGTTCATCCGGATGGAGGTGTTTAGCCAGAGCATCACTGTGTTGGTCTTGGCAAGCCTCTATCTCTTCATCTTCAGCAGAGCAACCATCCTCGGTAGGATCACCACCAGAAGAGGGTGACTCATTTGGAGACAGTAATAGGCGCAATTCTGCTAAGCGCTGCACGATGTGCTCGTGCCCTTGCAGCTGCTTTTGCATTTTGACCATAGCAATTGCTGATGAAGCAAAACCGTAGCTTTCGAAATCATCATCCAACTCTTTAAGGTGGCTGCGCTCCTGAGCGCGCTGCAGGTCAATAGCTGCAATCTGCTGTTCCAGATGGCACTGCGCTAACTTTTGGCGGCGATAACGCCATGCAAAGCTCCCCCAGCATATAGCCAGAGTCGCTCCCACTGTTATAGAAGCAGGGGCTAGATACTGTGGCCATAAAAAACTTACCCCAGCAAGACTGGCGACCATGAGCAATGAGATCAGCAACCAGCGTTTTGTCTGCGGAAAGCGCAGAGCATCTACCTCTTTGTGTAGCGGAATCGTCTGTTGCTGCAACGCTACCAACGCGCAACGAATCTCATCTGCAGCCACCAACAGGCTAGGCAACTCAGCCGGCAAAGCTTCTGGCAAACCAGCACTGACCAATATCTGTTGCAAATGGTTGCGCTCACGTTCCAAAGCGGCAATTTCTGCAGAGTCATCCTCTTTGTCTGCACAACTTGGCGCTGGTTTCTCACTCGAGGTAACAGCACCGTTGGCGGCCAGCTGCCACTGCTGCTGAATCCACACCAGATATTCAACGCCTTTTTCGTACTCCCGGCGATCATTGGCTACATTTTGTTGCAGCACCTCAATCTGCTGGCTTAAATGTTGAGCTTCTGCCTTCAGCTGTTGCATATGCTCACGCTGCGCATATACATCATCCAAAGCATCTTGCACTGCCTCCAATTCACGCGCAGAGACCTGTTTGTTTAACCATGGCGCATCGTTGGTAATAGCTAGATAATCGTCCTGAATTGACTGCAGCACTAGGGTACTATCACCGCGGGCAAAGCCCGATAGCAGAGTACGCATGTGGCGCTTAATCTCCTCAGCATTAGAGGGGAAATCACCCTGGCCCAAAAACAGTGAAGAACGAAACAGCCGTTCATCGCTGATGCCAATAAACTTTTTCAGCAGATGTAAGTAGTCCAGCTTCGCTACGCAGTGGCCATCAACGGGTACAGTGGCGACCAAATTACACTGCTCTTGATATAGATCATCGGCTTGGCGCAGCTCAATGCAGTCTGTATCAATATCCCGTTCAATAGAGATATTGTACTGCTGGTTTTCCAGCATTAAAGATGCTGAGCAGTGCTGGCTGCGTGCCCACGGGCGAAAACGCTTTTTATCCTTACAGCCAAATAAAACCGCCGGCACTGCTTCCATCATGGTAGATTTACCCGCTTCATTAGGTCCGATAACCAAGTTTATACCACGACGAAATTCATATTTTTGATCGATAAACTGGCCAAAGCTTTTGAGTTCAAGGCTACGTAGAATCATCTATTCTCACCTTGCATCATTTCAAAGCGAGACAGCAATTCGCGTAAGGTAAGATCATAAATACGCAACTGATGCTCATCTGTAGTGCTGCGACTCAGCTCCAATAGACGTTTGACCACGATTCCATGTACAGTATTCTCCTGCGCCATCTCTTGCACCAGAGCGCTACCTAGCAGTTCTGTATTATCAACAAGTTGCAGCGATAAAAAGCTCTCTTGACAGCATTTAGTGATATTTTCAATATCGAGAGCAATCTCTACGCCACCAACCAAGGTTATTCGTATAGCTAAATCATCTTGCGCCAGCAGATCAATTGCAGCACAAATTTCTGGTTCATCTGCATATTGACTAACATTCAACTCGTAGGCCTGATATTTATCGCATTGTTTAATATTGCTTTGGTTCACTGCTAAGCCTCACCTTGGTGCACAAAACTGTCATTTTGATCACAACAACTATCAATCAACTACCCCATCTGCCGAGTTAGATGGATAAGGAACTCACGATTACCTTTTGGGCCTAATATTGGACTAGCTATAACATCGTTGACAAAGCAACCCAACTGCATAGCACTGATCTTTATTTTTTCGATAACTTGCTGATGGTGCTCGGGGTCACGAACTACGCCACCTTTACCAACTTTCCCCTTACCTACTTCAAACTGTGGCTTTATAAGGGCTATTATATCAGCATGTTGGGCAAGCAATGCTAAAGTAGCAGGTAAAACCTTATCCAACGAGATAAACGAGGCATCAATAACGGCAAGATCTGGGCTATCCGCTAAATCATTTGTGGCTAATTCACGAATATTGGTACGTTCAAGATTGATCACCCGCGCATCTTCCCGCAGGCTCCAAGCCAATTGACCGTAACCAACATCTACCGCGTAGATTTTGGCAACCCCATATTGCAACAGACAATCAGTAAAACCACCCGTTGAAGCACCAACATCGATAGCTGTTCTGCCCGAAACTGACACAGAAAAATGGTTTAACGCCGCAGCAAGTTTGACCCCACCGCGCGATACATAGGGGATATCCTCGCCACGCAAGCGAATCTGCGCATCTATGTGAACTTTTGTCCCAGCCTTATCCACCACCTTGTCATCAACCAGCACCTTACCGGCCATAATCATAGCACGAGCGCGCTCGCGGGAACTACACAGAGAGAGGTCGAACAATAATTTATCAATACGTTCTTTAAACGCCGCCATACTATAAACACCAATAAATAGAAGAGTGGAAATGCTTAAACACAAGCCAAGAAATAGAGGTTAATCCTCCCCACAGATCATCGCGCCATTAAACTAGCACAGCATCTCAACCTGCGGCAATAAGACAAGCGGGGAATAACAGGATATTGGGGGAATAGTTTTCCAAAGAGGGGAAACAGCATCACACTAGATAGAGCCAAGTGCTTACCGAATAAGATATGAAGCACGTTAAACAGGATATTCCTTACTTACATAATTTAAGATATTCCTCACGTCCCTGCATAAAGTTTACTATTTTCACCCCCATGCCAGCATATTTAACTTTACGCAGCAGATTCGGTGGCACTCTACGCGCCCAGTGAATTCGCCCCTCAGCACGAATAGTAACTCCATCAGCAAGTTCGATTTCCAGCAACACAATCTCACCAGGGTTGTAAACAAGAAATGATTTTATACACAACCCTGACTCTGACACATCAGAAGTAAACCCAACTTTTGAGGGCATATTCAAACCATACATCACCCGCATCCGGCGGTGATAACGCACTTTTCTCCGTTTCTCAGCCATGTATAAATATTCCTATAAAACAGCAGCAGACAAGATAACTTTTGCGGTTAACACCACTAAACTACTTGGTCAATAAATCTTTAAGAGTTGATTCGATGATTTGAGTTGCAGGAGCAACACGGTCAGCATCAGCACCGAGTTTTTCATTAAGCTCTACACTGAGCTATTCACTACCCTACTACACTGCCTAGTTTTGAACCTTAGCAAGGTTAAGTTGCACTAGAGGAGTTTTATGTGTACCAGAAACCACCAGAGGAATAAACCCCCAACCATTTTCATCCTGCATATATTTACTCAGACTTGGATTAGCAACTAGACTATCTCTAACTTGTGGGGCTAGGTAAACATCTAAATTAGAATTCAAGGTAGCGTCTATATTCCACCAACCACTAGGGACAAGTCGCGCCTTGCTGCCACTAAACTCTGCAGCATATTGCACATGCCCACCAGTTTTCTTTTCAAAATTCCCACTACCCTGGGCAAAACTAAAAACATTCAATTCTGTTGTCCCGAGGACTCCAGATAGCTCACGCAACAGCGCATTACTGCTAATTTTACCATCGGTAATAGTGAAATTACCCACAGCGGATAGATTCTGCTGTGCTCGCAACCACAGAGTACCTGCACCAGAATAACTAAAGGAACTAGTCAACAAACCAGTCATACTGCCGGCATAGGCAGGATCAAGCTGCGGTAACAGTGCAGATAGAGCAATTTTCTGCACAGCTACCTGCCCAGAATAGGTAAAACCTTGCTTGGACAGATCAATTTGTCCAGATGTTTCAAAAAATCCATTAGCAAGTTTCCCCTTTAAGCGATCATACTCCAGCACATTATCTCGTAATTCATAGTGCAAACGGACATCGGCCAGATCTAAGGAGGCAATATGTGCCTGTTTAATTTGCACATCACCACCAACATTAAATGGCAAGTTTATCGGTTGCGGTTCACTTATTTCACGCCCAACTTGCATAGTGGAATATCGGGCATCTGTACTCTGCAACTTTGATAGCTCGCCACCAGCTCTATGACTTAGCCCAACCGTGGTAAATGCATCCGCTTCCAATTGCAAGCGGTATGACGTTTTTCTTGCTAACCAATTGTCGCACGTCAGAGTTAAATCCATGCGATTATCACCAGTGGTTAAGGATAAATTTTGCGATTTAACCCTTTTGCCAACAATCTCAATGATCCCGGACAGAGCAGGACGGATATCAGCTATACTGGCCTGTACCGCATCTAAAGATATGACTGCCGAGTGCACAAGCGCTACTCCAGCATTTGCTCTGCCGAGCAGATCCATTTTAAACCCGAGAGTTCCCGCAAGATCATATCCACCAAGTGAACGAGCTAGGTCGGGTGGCAGCAGTGCCATAAGAGCACGTAGCGACAACTTCTTAGCCGCCAACTGCAGATCAACCTCTCTGGTAGTAGTAAGCTTATTTATCACTCCTTGAGCGTTAATGGAGATACCATCAACAGCAACTCCTAGCTTGTTTACCTCTAAAACATCTAGGCTGCGATCATAACCTAATGCGCAGTCAATACCCACAGCAGAGGCACGTAGCGGATAGCGCGAACTAGGAGTTAAAGTGGCATCTAACTGTTGCAGATCCACCACCGCCTTGGAGTTAAACTGCTGGTCATTGCCCCAAATACGCCCATCAACATTTACCTTGAGGCTATCCAGATTGCCGTTAATAGCCTGCCGATAATAGGGTTGAAATTGCACCATGTTTAAGTGTGAAATGTTTACCTGCAGATCATAGCTCATACGACGCAAATTAAGTGTACCTGCAAAATCCACAGGATCATCATTAATCTTGCCCCACATTTTTATGTCAAAATCTGTGTTTAAAGAAAAATCACTGATGTTTAAGCCCATATTGGAGATTTTATAACGATGCGGCACGGCAGAAAAGCGATAATCCTTGAACAGAACCTCACCCTGATCGACAAAAATTTTCGTTATGACTAAATCGATATTTTCTCTATTATGCGGTAGCTCCTGTCCATTCTTCTCAACGCCATTGTTCCCAAAGAGAATTTGCTGAAAATTAAGTTCCCCATCGGCAAATCTCTCAATATTTATCTGCGGGCGCACAAGGCTGACCTCGTCAATAACGATGCGTTGCTCAAACAGTGGCCAGAACTGATAACGCAGCAACACCTTATCTGCAGACAGCAACATGCTGGTGTTATCATCACTAAGCAGTTCCAGTCCAGTTAAGGAAACTCCAGAGTACAGGCTTACATCTATGCCCTGTAAATTGACTTTACAGTCCAGATATTTTTCCACTACCGGCACGATAGTGTTACGCACCCGCTCAGGTGTCACTAGAATCTTAGCTAGAATTACCACTGCAACGCAGAACAGAAATCCAATTAAGACGGCATAACTCAGATATTTACGTATTTTGCCTGCCATTCGCCCGCTCATTAAAACGCAAAATAGACACTGCACTCAGAAAGAAGATATTAATTATGCCAAGTTATAAAGGTAATCATCCCATTTATAGCTGCGGTCAAAAGTAGAGTTTATGCAACCAGCGCTAATTTCTGCGCTGGCGTAATTCCTCCCAATGCCATATTGGGTCGTTCGTGATTATATGTCCATAGCCACCTTGTGGCGTAATCTTGAACCTCAGTAATGCTCTCAAATAAATACTGTGCAAGCCAGTCATAGCGAACGGTACGATTGTAGCGTTCAACATAGGCATTTTGCTGTGGGTTGCCAGGTTGGATATATAGAATATCAATGTTTCTTTTCTCAGCCCACACTCTGAGATTGTTGCTTATGTATTCTGGTCCATTATCACAGCGGATGGCTTGTGGTTTACCACGCCATTCAATAATTTGATCTAGTGAACGTATGACACGTTCTGTTGGCAAAGAAAAATCTACATCGATGCATAGTCCTTCGCGATTAAAATCATCGATTACATTGAATAAACGATAGCTACGGCCATCAGCTAGCTGATCGTGCATAAAGTCCATCGACCATACTTGATTAACCTGTTCTGGAACCTGTAGTGATTCTGGTTTTTCCCGCACGAGCCGTTTCTTTGGTTTGATCCGCAGGTTCAGCTCTTGTTCACAGTAGATCCGATAAACTCGTTTGTGGTTCCAGCCAAAGCCTTTTACGTTGCGCAGATACAAAAAGCATAAACCAAAACCCCAGTTACGTTGGTTATTGGTCAAGCGAATTAGCCAGTCGGCTATCTCTTCATTTTCATCAGTTAGCTTGGTCTGATAGCGATAACAGGTTTCACTGACACTGAAAGCTAAACAAGCGAGGCGAACAGAAACTCCATATTGTTGAACTGCATGTTTGGCCATCTCTTTGCGCTGAGATGGCCTTACCACTTTTTTTCCAGCGCTGTCTTGACGATTTCGGCCTTGAGCCTCTCTTCGGCGTACATTTTCTTTAGCTGCCGATTCTCGACCTCAAGTTCTTTTAGCCGTGACATGAGCGAGGCATCCAAACCACCGTACTTGGCACGCCAACGGTAAAAAGCGGCACTGCTCATCCCATGTTCCCTGCAGAGCTGGGGCACTGGAGTTCCGGCCTCTGCCTGCTTCAGAATATTGATGATCTGGCTATCGGTATAACGTGATGTTTTCATTTAGAATCTCCTCTTAGTAAATTTACGAGAAAATTCTACTTTTGACGACGATTGTTTTTCGGGCGGATTACCTAAATAAAAAAGCAATAACGACAAAATGTCATTTTGCTAATGCAGAGCAGCATAAGAGCAGATACTTATGGCTTAAAAGATTGGCGTATTTTGGCGGGCAGGTTTTCCCAGGGCAACGGGGCATTATAAGTACTTTTAGTGGGAAGTTGCTTAAGATAAGCACAACCTTTGGGCAGAACACCCAACTCGATAATTTGTTGATTGATGGCAACGCAACCATTTTTAAGCTGACTACGTTGTTCATATACCCTGCATAAATTAGTGGTTAAATCGAGATATTCGCAGGGGATATCCGTCATATAAATTTTATTTTTATACTCTATCTTCTCATAGCAACAACGACCGCAACGCGTGCATAGCGCCTCCCATTCGGCGTGCTGACTATTTGATAATTTCAGTTTCGTTGACATGAAAAATCAATCTTTAAGAGCGGCAAGCACTGCTTTAACCTCAAGGACAATATCCTCTGCTCCAACACCATCCTCAAGATCAAGAAATTTATTGAAACACTCACGCACCCTAGCCTCATCATCTTGATCTAGAGCTATATACCCAAGGGTCAACCAAGCCGGAGCATACATATCATCACAGGCGATAGATTTTTCCGCACAGTGTTGCGCTTGGTCAAGATCGTCTTCATCATAGTACAGCTCTGCCAAATTACCCCAAGCTTCAGGATCTTCATCATCAACAGTAACCGCTTGCTGAAACCAATCTTTAGCTACGCAATTTAGTTGTCGTTCCATTGCTAAACTTCCCAAGGAGTTCAGCGCACTAGGATTTGCTGGTTCGCATTTAAGTGAATTTAAAAAAGAACTTTCCGCCTCATTAAGATCATTTTGCGCAATCTGCACCATTCCGATGCGCACCCACGCCTCGGCAGCGCAATCTGCAATATTTAGTAGCTGGGAGTAATACTCTAGAGCCGACTTAACATTATCCACCGCAAAGAGTTCATCGGCGAGGGCAAAAATTACATCTGGAGCAACATCAGCATGCTGAGAGCGACGCTGCAACAACTCTATTGCCTGCTCAGAACGCTTGGTTTCTGCCAAGGCCTCAGCTAAGAGCACTACCACCTCGTCATTATCCGGAACGTCCTGATTTATCGGGGTTAACTGCTTGATAACTTCGGCGTATTTTCCGCATTCCAGTAGCTGTATTGCCTGTTCAATTCGTGCCGCTATATTTTCCATTACCTTACCTCAATTATCTAGATATCAGCGCCATAATATGGGCTCGAAAACGCTGTTAATTATTATCAAGTTGCGTTGCAACAAAGTCGATAAACTCCATTATCCCCCATGGACTAGCGGGAACCTTAACGACCTCAACCTGCAACTGCTCGGCTAGCTGTTCCAAATTCACATCATCTAGGAAAATTTCCTCACCTTCGCGACACATAACATCGGGGATGATTAAAAACTGGCCCAAATCATCGTCTATTAACTGATTAATTATATCTGTCCCCACCACTAAGCCAGTAACGGTGACACTGGAACCAAAAAAATCGTTATGCACAACCTTAATGCGCAGATCTGCCTTAGTTTTCTCGTTAAATAGACGAGCGAACTCCTCCAATTCGCGCTGTGCCGAAACACCTGTTACTAAGGTTGCGGTGACACCAGAGTAACAACCAGCATCAAGCAACATCTGTTGCGTTTCATGGCGAAATAGAGGAATCATACCGACACCATTCTCAAGTAGCTGTAGATCTTCATAGTCACTAAGAGCGGGAAACGGCAGAGCCGCACTTAAATAAAATTCATCGGCAGCAAAGACAAAACGCGTACTCAATTTTGGCAATAATTTCTGCTGATATCTGTGTATTTGCTCCACCACAACTCTAGATTCAACCTCAGTAAAACAGCGCAACTGGGGCAATTTATGCCGATACTTAGTCAACCCCACGGGTACAATCGCCAGAGATAGAATTCCGGGATAGAGCGCCGATAAAGCATCAATAGATTGCGCCAACCACTCTCCATCGTTGAGCTGCGGACACAAAACTATCTGAGTGTGCAACTGAATACCACCGGCGATCAAGCGTTTTAATATCGGCACCACAGCCGGCACAGCATGTCCTAGAAGCTCACTACGCAAAGCAGTATCAACTGCATGAACAGATACATATAGCGGTGTCAGCTTTTGGGAAATTATGCGCTCAATATCGGCTTCGGCTAGATTAGTTAAACTAATATAGGCGCCATATAGGTAAGAGAAGCGATAATCATCGTCGCGCACGTACAGGCTTTTACGCAAACCAGTTGGCAGTTGCCGTACAAAACAAAATTTACAATTATTACTACACTGACGCGGTTGCGGATCGGCAAATTCCAAACCGATAGGATCATCTTCATCACGCTCAAAATCGAGTTCCCACAGTTCTCCATTTTTTTTCTGCACTTCAAAAATAAACTCTTCGCCGCGAGCATAGAGTTGGTAGTCAACCTGATCATCAATAGCATAACCGTTGATGGTTAACAAAATGTCTTCGCCAGTTAAATCAAGCTCTTCAGCAATACTATCTGGAGTGACTGCGGTAATTGCAAGCATAGAGTTCTTTCCCAAAAAAGAGAGGTCCTCGCTGATATTCAGTCGAGGACCTAATTTTCTTTCTTATTCAAACAATCAGCTATCGATCAACGTCGCACGGATTAATCGCGGCCGCCATGCAATCTGAAAGTACCATCTGCAGATGTTATGGTTGAAATTGCATGTTTATAAATCAAAAAATCACCTTCGCCTTCAACTAGGACACAGAAATTATCAAATGACTTGATAAAACCCTGCAGGTGCTCACCAGACATCATAGCGACATTAATTTTAACCCGTTCTTTACGTGCCTGATTCAGATACTGATCCTGAATATTAAATGGTGTTTTTGCCATTATCTAAGCCTCCCCGACATCATTCAATTAAAATAAAATTCATCAATCCATTTCGCGATATTACCAAACTCTACAGGGTAATCAACCCAATTTATCGTTTTATCTTTTCTAAACCAAGTTAGTTGCCTCTTGGCATATCTGCGTGAATCCAGTTGGATCCAAGCAACGGCTTCATCTAGTGATAAACCATCACGCAAGTGAGCTATAATCTGACGATACCCAATAGTGCGCAGTGCCTTTAGTTGTGGATCATAGCCACGATCGAGCAAATTCTGCACCTCGGCCAACAGCCCATCAGCCAGCATAATCTCAACTCGGTGGTTAATGCGCTCATATAGTTGTGCTCTATCCATTGCTATAGCAAATTTCAGGGTACGATAGCGCTGTTCTTGAAACCCATGTTGATGCTGTAACTGCGACAACTGCGTACCTGTCTGTAAATAGACCTCAAGACCGCGCACGATCCTTGTTATATCATTAGGATGCAGAGCAAGAGCTAAGGTATTATCTACATCGAGTAGACGCTGATAGAGGCAACCAGAGCACTGTTGCTCTTGAGCGAGCAACTCGGCACGTAACGCAGCATCTTCCGATGGAGCATCTATCAGACCGTCCGTCACAGCACGAACATATAAGCCAGTACCACCAACAACAACTGGAATCTTCCCGCGACTGACAACCTCAGCTATCGCCTTATGCGCCAATTCAGTGTAGTCGGCCACACTAAAATCATTATCTGGGTCAACAATATCTAGCAGATGGTGAACTACCAATTGCTGTTCTTGTTGACTCGCTTTAGCCGTGCCTATATCCATATAGCGATAGACTTGGCGCGAATCAGCCGAGATTACCTCGATAGGATAATGCTGGGCCAATTGGAGCGCAAAATCTGTTTTACCGCTAGCGGTCGGGCCAGCGACAACAATAACAGGCTGCTGTTTCATAACACCCGCCTAAACATCTTTTCGATCGTATGCAGGGAGATATTCTGCACAATCGGTCTTCCATGAGGACACTGCCGATTGAAATCGACTTCATCCAACTGCTGCAACAGTGCTCCCATTTCTACAATATCCAATTTCTGGTTAGCACGAATCATGCCATGGCAAGCCATTGTTATCAGCACAGCATCAAAGGCATCCTGCGAAGAGGTACTTTTACCTACCGTACCTATCTCAGTCAAGATATCGCATATTATTGTTTTTACGTCTTTCCCGTCCAAATAAGTTGGCATAGCACTAACTGACCAGCTAGTGCCACCAAAATGTTGGAGATCAAATCCAAGCCGCTGCACATGCTCTATATATTGCCGCAACTCCGTGTCCTGACGTACACTAAGCTCTAAAACTACTGGAAACAACAGTTCCTGACGTTCTACTTCTCCTAAGCTATACTGCCTTTTTAATCGCTCAAACCCAATACGTTCATGAGCCGCGTGCTGATCAATAAGCAGCAAATCATCTCCATCTTCACACACGACATAGCTACGATGGAACTGGCCTAAAATTGTTAGCTGGCTAAAGTAACCTGCATCGGTTTCAGGCAATAACTGCTGTTCACTGTGCTCATCATCCGGAACAGGTGCTTGCGTTTCATTTTTATATTCAGGGGTAATTTCGGCAACATTAGCGATAGATGGCTCTTGAATAAATCTGCCTTTATCCTCAGTCAGAGCTGAGGTAGTTCGATCTGCATCAATATTATGGTCTGAATCTTTTACCGATGGTGGTAGAAAACTAGCTTCGGCAACCGCTAGTTCACTTTGTACCATTAGACTGGGATCTGAGGCATTTCTGACAGGTGTACTACATTCAGATTGGCGCAATACCTCGCGAATACTACTTGTGACAAAGCTGTGCACCTGTTGTTGCTCATGAAAACGTACCTCATGTTTTGTTGGATGAACATTCACATCTACTTTTGCCGGATCAAGCGTCAAGAACAGCACACAAATAGGATAGCGCCCCTTCATGATCAAGTGGCGATATCCTTCCATAATGGCATGATGGAACACCCGATCTTTAACAAAACGACCATTAACAAAACAGTAAATTCCTGTGGTTGCACCACGAGTAGCATTGGGGCGCAGAAGATATCCACCTAGGTGCATATCTTTACCACTACTAACCTCCAATAGATCTGGCACGACTGAACGCCCCAGAACTGCGACCACCCGATCGAAACCATCTTTATTTTTATACAGTTCAAGGGCGGTACGCCCATTATGAACTAATTTGAAATGCACACTAGGGTGAGCAAGGGCTATTCTGGTTACAACTTCCGCGATATGGGCAAATTCTGTCTCATCACGCCGCAAAAACTTACGCCGTGCCGGTAGATTAAAAAAAAGGTCCTTAACCTCGAATGTAGTACCAGCTGCCACACCAGCTGGAATAACATCGCGCACCTTACCGCCGGTTAAGGTCAACTTTGAGCCAATATCATCATCAGCGCTACGACTGGTAACAACTAAGCGCGATACAGCGGCAATGGAAGGTAAAGCCTCACCGCGAAAACCATGATATTGCAACTTAAACAGATCTTCTTCTGTGCGTATTTTGCTTGTCGCATGACGTTCAAAACACAAAAAAAGATCATCGTTTCCCATACCAAAACCATTATCGGCAACTACAATTCTCTTTTTCCCACCCCGCTCAACTTCAACAACAATCTTATCCGCACCAGCATCCAGAGAATTCTCTACAAGCTCCTTAACCACAGATGCTGGGCGTTCAACCACCTCACCAGCAGCAATTTGATTGCATAGTTGTTCAGGTAAAATTTGTATATGTTGAATCATCAGCTTACCGTTGTATCCATTTATATTTTTGAGTACATATTGCAATCAACGCTACGACAAACAGTATCGTAACTGAAGAAAGTACAAAAAAAGCCGGCAAAGCCGGCTTCATAATCTTCAGCTGTAGATTTATTCTAACGTTTCTGCTCCATTTTAGCCAAAAGCGCTTCAATTTTACCTAGATGTTGCTCCATGCCCTGATGGTTATCATCAAAAGCCACGATGGTCAAGCCAAGATCGCCAGCGATACTTTGTACAATTTTGGGAATTACTCCAGGCAGTTTTTGCATAAAAGCCTCAAAGAGACAGTTATCACACAAGGTATTGATCAAACGTGGAACTCCACCTGAGTAGCGATAAATCAACTGAACTGCAGGGCTGGAGAACAGCATATTCTTTGCCCCAGCTACCTGTAAGCGATGCTTGATGTAGGCAACAGTCGATTGTTCATCAAGAGCGTGCAGGTAATAACGCAGCGCTACTCGCTGGGCCAATGGTTCATCTAGGCGCAAGCACTCTTCAACCTCTGGCAACCCAAAGAATATAAGATTTAATAATTTTTTTCCCGGTATCTCCAGATTCAATAAGCCACGGAACTCTTCCATAAGACCGCGTGTCTGCAACATCTGCGCTTCATCAATAAGAACAACTGCGCGCCGCCCCTCTTGATTAATCTCAATCAGACGATCATAAAGCTGCTTGAGCACCGTCATACGGTCTGACGCTGGGCTTACTACACCCAACTGCATAGCAATGCGGGTTAAAATCCATTCTGGCGTTACCCCAGAATGCACCATAACTAGCAAGGACGACTCATACAGATCGACAGATAGGTTATCGAGTAACTTACGTGCCAAAGTTGTTTTACCCGAGCCAATACCACCGACTAATACAGCTAACCCCTTATTGGCATCAATTACCCGCATAAAGCGAATCAACGCTTGACTGTGCTGCTCACTGTCAAAATAAAATCTGGAATCTGGCGCATTGGAGAATGGATCTCTCTCTAAACCAAAGTGTTCAGTATATTCCATTCAGCTAACTCCGTTGGTGTGCAAGCTTGTTTAGCATCATCTAAAGATAAGAGATTCTATCTGCGTTAGCCATAGCACCAAATTCGTTATCAACCATATCTTTAAGTTCTGAAACCTTTATAGCTACATCTCTAAAAGTTGGGTCATTATCCGCTACCACCTGATAACTTGAGAGAGCATCGGCATAACGAGCCCATGCTTCATACAGCAACCCAGTTTCGTAAAACATCAGCACCTGCTCTTTCTTGGACAGCGCACTATCACTTAATCCAAGAGTTAATACATCTTCTGCTGTCTCAAATTTTTGTTGCTCAATATAGCAAGCAGCTTTTAACAATATGCTGTCGATTTTACGCGCCGAACTGGCCATAGCCTTGTCAAACTCTACAATCGCATCATCTATAAGTCCCATTTCTTTATAAGCGATACCTAAATTGTAAGCCGATTCAGTGTCTTCATCGTTGATAACGGTAACCACCCCGCGTTGCGAATCGGCCAACTTGTTCTGCTCTGGCTCTGGGGCTTTCTTCTTATCCAGACCAGATAAACTCGATTCAATATCGATATCATTATCGTCAAAATCAAAATTATCTGCCGCGCTGACCTTATCAAGGGAAGCATCTAGGTCGCTAACATCCAGATCTAAAACAACCTCTTCATTATCCGCTCCAAAGCTAACACCAATATCTATAGGGGTGCTAGGCGCAGCCACCTGCTTACCGCCCTGCTTTTGTAACTGTAGGAGCAATTGATCTTTTAGCTCTAGCACCTTTTTGTTATCGGGGCTGACAGCTTCTAAGCGTTTACACACCTGCTGAGCCTCTTCGAGCAACCCCTGCTGAAGGTAGAAGTCTGCCTCTTCCAGATCGGCATGAATATCAACTGGAGCAGCAACGTTGTCAGTTAAATCAAAATCAAAGTCATCTTCTGCACCAGATGTTGACTCATCATCACCGATGTCAAAGGTGATATCATCAAAAGAGATATCATCCTGTGTGCTACTCGGTGTCGATGAATCTTCATCTTTAAATTCCAATTCTGCAAAAGCATCCTGTCCACCAGCAGAAGCATCCTCAACCAAAGTCTCGGATGCAGCATTTTCCTCGTCGCCAAAACCTGCCGACATAACATCAAACAGTTTTTCACCCTCGCCCAACTCTTCATAAATATCGTGTAGCGCCGAGAGTACATCCCTGTCGTCTGGCAACAATTCGCGCAACTGCTCGTAATATGGTTTCAGATCAGACACTTTGCCTGCAGCATAAAATAACTGTTTACCTTGTTGCAGAGAGGTAAATGCCAGAGCGGTATCATTTGCCGCCAAAGCGGCGTCGTACAGCGCCACTTGATACTCTAACGAGTCTGGAACATTTTTGGTCAATCGCTGTAAACACTCTATCTCATGAGGATAATCGCCACAGGCGTGAAAGCCACGCGACAGAGCAAATAGTACCTGAAAATCACGCGGATACTGGCGTTGCAATTTTTTTAGCAGCTCGACTCCGCCCAGAGGCTCACCATACTCAACCATCGCCATGCCCATACCTATTTGCACAGCAATATTATCGGGCCAAACACTGGCAAAATGTTCATAAAACTTATGCAGTTGTTGGTAATTGGCCAGTGTTTGCAACTTTTGTTCTACAGCGGCAAACTCTTTCTGAGCGGCATCAGCATCACCGTTACGCGCACAAAATTCGGCAATCTTTATACCTATGGTGATATTAGCTGGATCCAGAGCTCGCATTTTGTTTAAAATTTCAACAGCCTTGTCGTTTTCACCGCTTTTTTCATAACCATTCAGCAATAAACGATATTCTGACAAAGCATTACCGATAAGCCCCTGTTGCTCATTCAGGTGCGCTAGCTTTAAGGTGTAATCAACATTGTCGGGAACCAACTTCTGCATCTGCTTATAGACAGCGATAGCTTTTAGATAGAAGGTATTCTCCGAATAGTAGGATGCGACTGCTGCATATTGAGTTATAGCCTGTTCTACCTGTGAAGTACGGCTATACAATTCCGCCAATTTTTGGCGGCTACGCACATCTTTAGGATCCAGTTCAATAACTTTGAGGTACTCTTTAATCGCACGCGTCAAATTGTTCTTTTGTAAAAACTTCTGTGCAGCTGCAAGCAATTTTTCTTTATTAGACACGGCAATCCTCAAATATGAAAAGCAAAAATTTGTATGCGTATAAACACTAAATCCACCATAAAAAGTGACTGTTAATGTTAATGCAGTTTACAAGTCAGGTCAAGAGCATAATCCGCTGATTTCTCACGGGAAAACCGTATTCCCCCTGCAAATGAACCAACTTATTGTATTTTTATTATTAAGTTAAAAGCCAGCATAGTAGTTCTCAAAAGCGGTAAAACATGTTACCACTAACGTTTTATTACTGCTGTTGAAATATGTACAATCACGTTGGGAGATTTTGCAACAATGACCTTTGATAAAATAGCCTTGCAAGTGCCAAAAATTTTACTACCACCACCCAATACCGACATGAAACATTGGGCTGTTATTGCGTGTGATCAGTACACCTCCGATCTAACCTATTGGCATCGTCTACAACAACAGACGCAGAACAAACTATCTACTCTGCATTTAATATTTCCTGAAGTTTATCTAAACGGTGATGACAGTACACAACGTATAGAACAGATCAATAAAACTATGCATCAGTACCTGGCTGACGGCAGTTTAGTAGAACAGCCGCCAGGTTTTATTCTGCTTGATCGTAAAACATCTCATGTTGATTCACGCAAAGGGTTAATGGTTGCTCTCGACCTAGAACAGTATAATTACAACAAGGGCGCAAAAAGTTTAATCAGAGCTACGGAAGGAACAATTCTCGACCGACTGCCACCGCGCATCGAGGTACGCAAAAATGCCCCCATAGAGCTGCCACACATAATGGTTCTTATTGACGATCCTGAGCATCGGGTCATTGAACCACTATTCGAGCACAAACACGAGCTAGAGTGCGTATATGATTTTGATCTGTTGGAAAATGGTGGCCACCTCCGCGGATACAGGATAAACCAACCTCAACTTATTGCACAAATTGCACGCGAATTGGAGAATCTTGCAGATCCGAATAAATATCAGGAGAAATATCAAACAGAAGATGAAGTAATGCTCTATGCAATGGGTGACGGTAACCACTCTTTTGCCACAGCCAAGGCAATATGGGAGCAACTAAAGCAGGAAGCCGCCACCGACAGAGAAAAGCAAGCAAGCATCATGAGCCACCCCGCGCGTTATGCTTTGGTAGAGCTGGTCAATTTACACGATGAAGGTCTGGAATTTGAAGCCATACATCGCGTTTTATTCTCAGTAGATAAAGGTGAACTATTGCAGGAGATGCACTCCTATTTTGCTCAGCGTCATACTCCATTTAAATTCAGCCCGTGCAATAATCTTGCAGAAGCTCAGCAACAGGTAAGTAGTGACCAACAACTCCACAGTTTTCCCTGTGTGATCGGTGATCAATTTGGTCTCTGCAGTGTCAGCAATCCCGAATACAACTTAGTTGTAGCAACATTGCAAGGGTTTCTCGACTACTATCTCACTACCCATCAGTCAACAGAGATTGATTATATTCATGGTTGCAACAGTGTAACTGCGCTGGGATCATCACCAAACTGTTGTGGTTTTTATCTGCCAGCAATATCCAAGCACGCTCTCTTTAAAACCATCATTGTCGATGGCGCACTACCACGCAAAACATTCTCGATGGGTGCGGCTGACGAAAAACGCTTTTACTTAGAATGCAGACGCATTAAATAACGGACTCTATACATGACCAATAAGCGCACAATCTGTGCTGATATAGAAGATACCGCAACCTGGACAAAATATACTGCCAAACTCTGCTCTAACTGCAATGCCACCTGCTGTAAACTCCTAGTGGAAGTGCGCATACCCGATCTGATCAGAATGGGAATTATCAGTGAATTTGACCAACAGGAGCCAGCGAAGAAAATTGCTAAAACCTTAAAACGTCAAGGGATAATTTCACACTTTAATTTTAAAAATGAAATCTTCACCCTAGCGCGTAAAGCTAATTATGATTGCATCTATTTGGATAGCAGCACTAGGCGCTGTACAATATATGCCCAGCGCCCAGATACCTGCCGCAATCATCCTACTGTGGGGCCAAGACCGGGATTTTGTCCCTATCAACCCCATAGCTAAACTTCCTGTTTACAGGCGTCGGAGACAATAATATGCAATACGCCGATCTAGAAGCAGCACTAAAGATATTTGCCATCTCATCACCAACTAGCTTGGCGCAGATCAAGGCTACGCACAAAAAGCTCGTAAAACAATATCATCCGGATACCGGCTGCACCGACAATGACAAAATACGTCTAATCAACAGTGCCTATAAAATATTAGAGGAGTACTGCCTTAAATTCAACTTCACCTTCAGTCACGATGAGTTTATGGAACAAAACCCTGAAGAACGTCTGCGCCAGCAGTTTGCCAATGAATCCTTTTGGAAGAGCCCTGATGAAACATAACTATTCGGCAAGCTGGCTACTTTTTTCTAAATAGTAACGATAATCACCGGCATAACTGCGCACCTCTCCATGGTCGATCTCCAATACCCGATTCACCAAACTGCGCAAGAAGTGACGGTCATGGCTAACCAGAACTACAGTTCCAGGAAAGCGGCGCAGAGTATCCAACAGGATCTGGCGCGACTGGATGTCGAGATGATTAGTCGGCTCATCAAGTATTAAAAAATTAATCGGCCGCGCCAACAATGTTGCCAACACCAAACGACTTTTTTCACCTCCGGAGAGCGTACTCACCTTTTTATCGACATCATCACCCTGAAATAGAAAGGCAGCACATAGATTGCGCACAGTACCGATGGACTCCTGCACCAGCACCTCCTGCACCGTCTCAAAAACACTTTTACGCTCATCGAGCACATCCATAGCATGCTGGCTGAAATAGCCGATATCAACATTAGCACCTAAGACAATAGCACCACTACTCGGTGCAACTTGACCAGCAATAATCTTCAGAAATGTCGACTTACCCGCACCATTCACCCCAACTACAGCAATTTTCTCATCGCGGCGGATAAGACCGCTGGCGTTGCTAAAGACACTTTTACTCGTGCCATCTTCAGCCGGCCAACTTTTACTCAGTTGACTAAATTCAACCACATTATCGCCACTGCGCGGCGGATTTTTAAATTCAAACCTTACTGTTTTCTGCTCCGCTGGAATCTGTATACGCTCTATTTTCTCCAGCTTTTTAACTCGCGACTGCACCTGTGCTGCATGTGAAGCACGTGCAGCAAAACGAGCGATAAACTCTTCGTCCTTGGCTAGCATATCTTGCTGACGCTTATAGCTGGCCAATAGCTGTTCCCGACGCTGTTGCCGCTCGCGCAGATAAAAATCATAGTCGCCAGAGTAGGTAGTAATATTTTGATCCGCCACCTCGATAATGCGGCTCACCAGACGATTCATAAAATCACGGTCATGGCTAGTCATCAGTACCGCGCCTTTATACTCGGTAGACAACCAATTTTCTAACCATACAATAGATTCGACATCGAGATGGTTTGTCGGTTCATCCAACAACAGTACATCGGGATTAATGGTAAGAATTTTTGCCAAAGCGATACGCATCTTCCAACCACCACTAAAACTCTCTACTGGGCGCGAATAGTCCTGCGGCCCGATACCAAGTCCTGTCAACACTGTCTGGGCACGGCTTTCAAGATCATAACCACCGCGGTGTTCAAATTCAGCCTGCGCTTCACCATAGCGTTCCAATAGTTGCACCATAGCATCATCGCTCATGGGTTCACACATAGCCATCTCCATAGCCCGTATCTGCTCACCAAGTTCAACGATTTGATGTGCTGCGGACATAACCTCATCCAAAGCACTACCACCACTCATTTCACCAACATCTTGAGAAAAATATCCAGTTATGGTATTTTTAGCACAGGATATCTCTCCGCCATCCAGTGATTCCTCACCAGTAATCAAACGAAAAATTGTCGATTTACCTGCACCATTGGGCCCCACTAGACCGCTTCTAGTACCAGGCAATATCTGTAATTTTGCCTGCTTAAATAAGATCTGGGCACCGTACTGTTTACTGATATTTGTTAAATGAATCATGTATACTAAATCAACCTTTTCTTAAGAATTTTATGCGAAAAAAGAGGCAAGCAGCAGATATGAAAAACTCACCAGAACAAGAGGACAAGAGCGTCAATAATCCCCCGAATTGGGAACAGATATGTACGCGTTGCGGTTTATGCTGTTTCGAAAAGATAATTGGCCCACATAATCGGGTAATAATAACCCCGATACCCTGCCGCTTTCTTGATTTACATACCCGCGAATGTAAGGTGTATCACAAGCGTTTTTCCGTAGGGGAAGATTGTCAGCAACTCACTCCAGAAGTTGTGGCTACAGTTAACTGGCTACCGGAGGAGTGTGCCTACCGTAAATGGCATTTAAAGCAAAAACAGCGCAAACTAAAGCTCTAACACAACTACCAAATCAGGCAGCCCCATAGATAGCTAGACCTAAAAACGCTAGATAATAACACCGCTGTAACCATTACGCCTCACGAAATTTTCTCCATAGAAAATAATTGCTACAAAGGTTTATTTTTCACGGCTGCTTAGTGTAATATTCACACGTAGTAGCGCTTATTTACTGTCCTAGCACTAGAGGTCACGACAGTAGAACAGACAATCTCTAAACCTATAATCAAAACACAAAAGGACTCTATGTTGCACGAAACGACAGATATAACCTACTGGATCGCTTTTAGCGGCGGGCTGCTCTCATTTTTTTCTCCATGTGTATTGCCACTAATTCCATCTTTTATAACCTACATAACCGGCATATCTTTTGGCGATTTAAAACAGGATCATCCAACATCGAAAATAAGATGGCAGGTAGCTAGCCACTCGGTTGCGTTTGTCCTTGGTTTCAGTGCTGTCTTTATCTCGCTAGGTGCCATTGCCGGTTTAGCATCAATTTCACTGCGCACTATTATGGAAGAGAGTCTAGTTTGGCTCCAGCGTGGCGGAGGCATCCTGATCTTTTTCTTCGGCATCCACATGACCGGGCTATTCCATTTCGGCGTACTTCTTGGAGACAAACGGGTAACAATACGCAACAAACCAAGTGGCTTTATAGGCAGTTTTCTAGTTGGCGTAGCTTTTGCTGCAGGCTGGACGCCATGTATTGGACCAATTTTGGGGGCGATATTAGCCTTGGCTGCAGGAACCTCGAACAACACCGTGCACGGTATTGTATTGTTGAGCATTTACTCTGCCGGGTTAGGCATACCATTTTTGCTCTCAGGGCTGCTATTTCACAGCTTTCTTAATTTCTTTAACCGCTTTAAAAAACATATTCGCTTGATGGAAATAATAACCGGATCGTTAATGATAGTGGTCGGCGTGCTGCTATTTTTCAATTTATTTGGTGATCTATCTGGCTATCTGTACATGGTATTACCATTAGATTAGTAAATCTATTCCCACTATACGGCCATACAATACAACTGCGGCAACCAGTGATCATACTGGTTGCCGCTAAATAGTCCGCAGAAACTTTATCCGCAGTGCTGCTATGCTAACGTATTGCTGCTTATGTAAAGTTACCCTGTTACACGCACAGCAATTCAGCACCTGGCATGAACGCAGTTAACTGCATAGTTATCAATGCTCCCTACACAACAATGTCGCCTTAACCATCCAAGCAATCAGAGCGAGACCGATAACCAGAGTAACCACAAATAACATTAGCGGTGAATAGTCGTGCTGGGTAGCAACAGTTTGTTCAACCACATGCTGGTTAAGATAGCCTTCGCGCACGACCGCCCGCATAAATGACATGACATAGAGAAGAGTAACGGTTAACCAAGCGCAGCGGCCCAACCTCTTCTTCCATGCTGTGAGCAGGACAGAAACTACTAGAACCAAGGCAACAATAAACAGCAGCGTAGCGATAAACTGTTGTCCCATAAATAGCATCATCACATTCGCGGGCAGCGCCAGTAAAAACCACACGCCTAGAACCACCTGCACACAGGTAGCATAGAAAAATAGCCGCATACCGCTAGTCATAGCCAAAGCGGCAACTTCGGCATCTTTTTGTTGCCACAACCGACTAAGAACCGCAACAGCTAAACCGCCAACGGCCAGAGCACCAACCATCATGTGCAGATAACGTGGCACTAGGGTTGCGTCTGCTAAATTCAGGAAAAGACCTCCCGAGTGGGAAAAGTATTCCTGCCACGCCTCAGTATTGATCATTAACGTCATGTTGTTGGTAAATATAAATCCGATAGCCAACATCAACACTCCAGATAACGCCAATATAGGCAGACCTCTGCGACCAAAATTCCAAAACTTGAAGTCATAGAGATATGCTCCATAATACATAATAAGCAGTACCGGAATAACACTTAACCAGTAGACACCCATTATTATGGAGCTGGAGTATAGGTAGTGGCCGAAAATAACCTGAGTAAATAACAGTGGAGGCACACCAAAGTTGATAGTAAAAGCTATCAGTAGTGGTAATATTTTTGCCAATTGATAGGCTAAGCGCTCTGAAACTGGGGTTTTACACCAATGTGCCCATAGCGCCAATGCCATGGCACCAATCATTGCGTTCATCAACAGTAAATGTAGCGGAAAGGTGAGCAGCAGCAAACCATCGAAATAGCCACGCGCTATAGGTAGAACTTCTGGGGTTGGTACCAGTGACATCATTGAGTTCCTCCCTTAGCTTCTTTTTTTATAAACTCAGTCATAGCTTCTAACTCAGCCTTGGTCCCAGCAAAATCGTCCATGCTCGAAGATATCTGACTTAAATGCAACAAACCCTCACTAATCTCATTGGATGTTTTATCTACTGCCCAATCGAAACAGGTCTGCGCATCATGGCACATAGTGCACTCATCATTAAACTGAGCCGCCCCATCAACAGACTCCACTGGCCGCCCCACATTGGCAGGAGGAATCCCAAGAATAAAGCTCGCCAGCGCCTCAAGTTCCGAAACACTCCCAGCATAATCATCCATTGAAGCATCTATAGTGCTCAATGACAGCAAGCCCTGTTTCACCTGATCCAGAGTCATACCCTGCGCCCAATCTTTTACAATATCGCTACCGTGGCAGGAGGTACACTCTTCATCTAGTAAATGCTGGCCCAAATTTATGGCGTGATTATGTGGTTCAACAGTCACCTCTTTACCATGCAGAGTACCTACAAGATAGGCGGCTAATGCCTTCTTCTCCATGGCAGTACCGACAAAGGGTGGCATAAAAGGACGCCTATCGTGAATTTTATCCAGATACTTAACCATAGCGTTAAAGCTGCTTGTTGCAGTGCGCACACGAATATCATTATTGAAACCATCCAGAGTATGACAAGCATAACACTGAAATTTAAACAGCTCTTCTCCAGCCTGAGTTAGGTTGTCACTATTAATTTCTCCAACTAGACTCCACTTGGAGTTAGCGAGAAACCCTTGATTAAGTTCGTTGACTCTGGCCAAGGGTATGCCATTTGAATAGCGATAATTATTCACAACAAAAGGACGGCGACCGGCTTCACGTATCCACTCAAAAGAGCCCATCATCGACAAAGCACAGATTGCCACCAATAGAGCACTGACCATATTGTGCCAAGCTGGTTTCCACAGAGTAAATAGGGTTACTAAAACTATAAAAGCTGCCGTCGAAAAAGCACCGACCTTGACGGAGTTAGCGATGGTCGGAGAGATGCTAAAAATCTCCTGTGTAGCTGATGGCAGAACTTTCAGATACCAGTATCCAGTTGGAATTACCACCGCCATTGAGCCTAAACACCACAGCGATGAATAACGAGTCATTTTATGCCGGAACTTGGCGCTACTGATAAAAATTGTTGTGAAAAAAGCAAAGACACCGGCCAGCAGCGTGGATACAGCAAAGCGAAACCACAACGAGGGCCAAAAAGTCGGGTTAAAAAAGCCAGACCAAAAATTGCCATCAGTGAGCCACTCACCTGGAGTGAGCATAAAACCAATAATACCATTAATAAGAAACAGGCTTAACCATGCTGCGACAAAGTAGATAAGACCAACCCTGAGGTGATCGCCCTCATCCATAGAATCAAATTTATAGTAATAGACCAGCAGGGCTACTATTTCGACCAGAAACCACACCCACTCTGCCGCCCAGCCAAAGACAAAGGTATGAATTAGGTCAGCAGTTGCATCCGGTTGAATGAGACCAATGGTAAACCAGATACCTACGCCAGTGACGCCACCATAAACCATGGATACCAGCATGAAGAATTTTGAATGTTTTTTAACGAATTCCAACATCTGAAAATCGTTGTCTCGGCGCGCCTTGTACTCAGTGGCAACCAGATATAGACCACCACCGACAGCAAAATGGGAAATAAAGACATGCGTAATAGCTATTATTGCCATTAACATGCCTCCGCCTACTTCTGGAAGGTACCATACCGGGTAATTCATAAAGATCCTTGTGATAGAAATATCAACTAACCATTTTCCAACTAACTAAACATTGATATTTTAAAATAAAAGTTCTGTATATTGACTCAAGACATACACAGTAAATATCATCAGTATAAATTGCGCAACTTTGAGGCTATATCAACAACCACAACCACAGTTGTGGCATAGGTTGTGACCACCATCAGGCACAATACTCTCTGGCGAAAATGCCACACGCCGAACACCGCGCTTAACATCGGCGAGCAGATCTACATCAGGGCTAACACCTATTACCTGAGCTAAGCACAGACTAGAAAAATTATCATCAAGAGAACGTATACGCACAGTATTGAGCAGATCGCCATAACCATTAATACGCAGGGTTATATTTGGTTCCAGTAGATACTCGAAATATACCCCACAACCCGACAGCTCATCATTAAGAGCAGAAAAAAAACTTGGCAAGGCTGTTTCATCAAAAGCGTATTTCCAGTCACCAACGAAATCGCGATCATAAAATACTACAGTAATAGTTTTCAAAATTTTCCTCTATTTTAGAGCTGGTGAATCCAATCAGTAGCACCACAACCAGGGCGCAATACCTCAATTTGATCATTACGTAAGCTAATCACAGTCGAGGGGTCACCATACAACAGACCACCATCTACAACCATATCGAGAACCTGGCCCCAATCATCCATAATTAAACTGGGATCTTGATAGGTTTCATTGCCGGAAACATTAGCGCTAGTAGTGACAATGGGATGCCCTAACCCACGCACTATCTCCCGCACAATATTATTATCCGGAATACGCACGCCGACAGTGCGCTGTTTGGTCGCTATTAAATCCGGCACCTCGCGCGAAGCATCCAATACAAAAGTATAGGGACCAGGTAATTGACGTTTCATAATTTTAAACGCCATATTACTAACCTGAGCATAGCGGGATATCTCTGAGATATCGGAGCAGATAAAGGAGAAGGGTTTACGCACGTCGCGCTGCTTGAGTTGATGGATCTTTTTTATCCCCTTTTTATTAAAGATATCACACCCTACACCATAAATGGTATCTGTAGGATAAGCGATCACTCCACCATTTTTCAAGCAGGAGACTACTTGATCGATAAGACGTTGCTGAGGATTCTGAGGATTAATTGAGATCATCATAACAGATATTTCAACCCTTCAAGTTGTTGAAGCGCCTGATAAATATTCTGGCGTTGTTGTTCATTATCTAAATAAATTACCACGGTAACACATAGATATGCGCCATTACCGCTGTGCCGATGCTGCAGTGCATCCACTTCGATAGGTACTATTTCGTTAATAGTCTCATGCACCAATGCGGCAAAATTGCTTTCTGGTTTAGCACAGCCAAACGCCTTAAATTGATATTCACACGGATACTCTTGCAGCGTCTCTTGACTAGCATTGTTTAAAATCTGCATAGCATGCCTCTCCCCTCTGCTTGATCATTTGCCTGTGTGCCCAAAACCACCGCTGTCCCTAGCCGTATCATCCAAACTAGACACTAGCTGTAAATGCACTTTAGTCACTGGGGCAACAACCATCTGCGCAATTCTCTCACCAGCCTCAATTTTCACCTGATTTTGGCCATGATTTATCAGAATAACTTTGATTTCACCACGGTAATCGGCATCAATAGTGCCAGGAGAATTTACCAAAGTAATACCATTGCGCCAAGCCAGACCAGAGCGCGGACGTACCTGTGCCTCGTAACCTATAGGTAAAGCAATAGCAATTCCGGTTGGCACCATTACTCGTTCTCCAGGTTTTATATCTAGCGTACAATCCACACAAGCGCACAGATCTAAACCTGCGGCTAGTTCGGTCATATAGCAGGGTATTTTCGCTTTAGGATTAACCTTTATTAGCTGCACATTTATCTCACTCATGGCCATCTCCAGTCGCACCTCAATCAGCTATAAAATTTACAGCGCTATATTCTGCTATTATTTTCAGTTTTCGTCAATTTATTCATCATTTAACTACAGCTTACATAGCAAAAGCCCCTAATGCATTACACACAGGGGCTTAGACTACTTACTGAACTACATTTAAAATCTTACTGTATATTTACTCTTCTTCTAAGGTTTGCCCAAGAGCTTCCTTACGTGAAAGCTTGATCTTGCCTTGGCGATCCACCCCAATACACTTAACCAAAACCTTATCACCTTCGTTAAGAATATCAGTTACATTGGCAACACGCTCTTTAGCTAACTCACTAACGTGTACCAGTCCATCAGTACCTGAGAAGATCTCGACAAAAGCACCAAAATCCATGATCTTTTTAACTGTACCATTGTACAGCTTGCCTACTTCGGGTGACTGGGTAAGTTCCTTGATCATCTGCGCAGCTTGCGCTGCTGCAGCACCATCGCTAGAAGAGATATTTATACGGCCGTCGTCTTCAATATCAATACCGCAGCCAGTCGCCTCGATAATTCCACGTACAGTTTTACCACCAGAACCAATTACAGTGCGTACCTGATCGGCCTTGACATAAACAGTGGTAATGCGAGGAGCGTATGGAGATAGGTCAGCACGTTTTTCTGTAATAGCTTTGGCCATCTCGCCCAAAATGTGCAACCGACCCTGTTTTGCCTGAGCAAGGGCTTGTTGCATAATCTCACGCGTTACGCCATTAATTTTAATATCCATCTGCAACGCAGCAACACCATTGCTTGTACCAGTAACCTTAAAGTCCATATCACCGAGATGGTCTTCATCACCGAGGATATCGGACAGAATAGCAACATCGTCACCCTCTTTGATAAGACCCATTGCAATTCCAGCAACAGCATCTTTAACCGGCACACCGGCATCCATCAAAGCCATAGAGGCACCACATACCGAGGCCATTGACGATGAACCGTTAGACTCGAGAATTTCCGAAACAACGCGCATCGTGTAGGGAAATTCATCAAATGAAGGTAAAATCTTAGTTGCAGAGCGCTCTGCCAGCATACCGTGACCAATTTCACGCCGACCAGGGAACAAGCGCATACTTGTTTCACCAACGCAGAATGGAGGGAAATTGTAGTGCAACATAAATTTCTTAAATTCCATCCCTTGAATATTGTCCATACGCTGTTCGTCACTGGCAGTACCAAGAGTGGCAGTAACCATTGCCTGGGTTTCGCCGCGAGTAAACAATGCACTACCATGAGCGCGTGGAAGCAGGCCAACTTCGCAAGTGATCGGTCTTACCGTCGTCATATCACGGCCATCAATACGAATACGTTGCGTAGTTACCATCTTACGGACAACACTCTTCTCGATACTGCCCATGATGGCTGAAATCTCAGCGCTGCGGCCTTCATGCTCAACCGCTAATTGCTCCTGAATATCGTTGCGAATCTCTTTTAAAGCAGCATAACGCTCCTGCTTGGCGCGAATAGTGACCGCCTCTTCTACCCGTGCCACTGCCAACTCTTTTACTTGCGCCTCAAGAGCCGCATCCACAACAGGTACACTGAACTCGCGTTTAACAGTACCGACAAGCTCAGCTAGTTTGCTCTGCATCTCGATAAGGGGCTGAATAGCACGATGACCAAAGAAGACTGCTTCGAGCATATCTTCTTCGCTGATCAGATCTGCTTCACCCTCTACCATCATTACCGCATCGGCAGAACCTGCGACAATGATATCAATATCACTTTCTCCCTGCTGCTCTAATGTTGGATTTGCGATAAATTCACCCTCTATCCGACCTACACGCACACCAGCGATAGGACCACAGAAAGGAATATCAGAAACTGTGACCGCAGCCGATGCAGCCAGTATTGACAGGGTATCTGGATCATTTATGCAGTCAGCGGAGATAACTTGAGGAATAATCTGTGTTTCAAACAGATAGCCTTTGGGAAACAAAGGACGCATAGGACGGTCGATCAAACGACAAATAAGAGTTTCACGCTCTGATGAGCCACGTTCACGCCGGAAAAAAGAGCCTGGGATTTTACCGCTGGCGTAAAATTTTTCCTGATAATTAACGGTTAGTGGGAAAAAATCCTGTCCCTCACGCATGGTGCGCCCAGAAACTACCGTACATAAAATTTTTGTTTCACCGTAGGTTACAATAACTGCACCATCGGCCTGACGCGCCATTTTGCCCGTCTCAATGGTCAATGGTTGACCATTAAATTCTACTTCTACTTTTTGATAAGCCATACAAAATTCTCCTGTTGCGGCATACATAATAGCGCTGCTATTTCAGTATGCTCTGTATGCCAAATATAATTGGCAAAAAAAAAGGCTACAGGAGGTTGGCCTGAATTAAAAACTGACCTTTTAAACGCAGTCAGTTACTAACTCCGGGCATCCTCCCAAGCCAACTTAGATCAAAAAGCAGCAACTCTTAAGCAAGGTAAGAGTTGCTGCTTTTTGTTAACGACGAATTCCCAACCGAGCAATAATTGAACGATAACGTTCAATATCAGTTTTAATCAGATAGTCTAGCAAGCGACGACGCTTACCAACAATCTTCAAAAGTCCACGACGGGAATGATGATCTTTTTTATGACTACGGAAATGCTCAGTTAAATAAGTAATCCGCTCTGACAACAACGCGATTTGAACCTCGGAAGATCCGGTATCGCCCTCTTTTGTTTGATACTCTTTAATAATTTCTTGTTTTTTCTCTGTGGCCAACACTAGTGCCATCTCCTTTCAAACTCATCTAAGTATGAATCCGGTTTCCCGGTGTTAAATCCAAATTAACTGTCAGTTCTTACCATATAAAACAATAACTGTAAAGATCAAATGAGTGGTCTAAATACCCTCAGGAAACACCTTCACCAGCTTAAAATCACCACGTTCATCAAATTTATGTTCAGGATCATAACTGGCTATGGCCAACAATTTATCTTCAAAATAAAAAGCCGCCTGCTCTGCATCTTCCAGAGAAGACTCATCAGCAATATCACCTACAAGTGGGGGAATTCCATGCAGCAACCGATCTCTACCATTTGCGGTTACTTTGAGATTAACCATCGTTTGCAGCGCCGCTGTCGCAGACAACAACTGAAAATCACCATCGGCTAGCGCATCCATACTAATCGCCATTGACTCATCAAAGCAGCCACTACGAATACGCCGTAAACTTGTCATACAGGCTCCGCAGCCCAGTTGTTGACCAATATCATGGCACAGAGTCCGAATATACGTTCCCTTGGAGCAGTCCACCCTAATAGTTACTTGATCATCTTCTATATGTTCCACGGCCAAGCGACTGATATTTATCTGACGCTTCTGGCGCTCAACTTCCACACCTTTACGCGCAAGGCGATACAGGGGCACTCCGTTCTGCTTCAAAGCAGAAAACATAGGTGGTACCTGCTCAATATCTCCAACAAAAGCAGCACAAGTTTGGTGAATCATATCAGCGGTAATATGCGCTGCACACCCTTCACCAACAACTTCACCAGTTATATCTTGAGAATCGGTAACCTTACCTAACACAAAAGTTGCCCGATAACTTTTTTCGCTAGACACCAAATACTCAATCAAACGAGTACATTTTCCTATACCAATAATCAGTAGACCAGTGGCCAAAGGATCCAGAGTTCCTGCATGGCCAACACGTTTAACCTTACAAGCATGGCGCACCCTTTGCACCACAGTGTGCGAAGTTATCCCCTGTGGTTTATCAATAACTAGTATGCCATGCATATTTAGTTATCGGCCGGAAGCAATAAGGCTATGTGCTGAAATGCTTTAGCCATTACTTCAGTGATAGTCCCTTGCAACTCTGCACCAGCAGCATTGTGATGACCACCGCCACCGAGTGTGCGGGCTAAAGCCCCGACATCTACATTGCCTTTAGAGCGCATAGCCAACTTGAATGTTGTAGGTGCAGTCTGGCGTAAAAACATAGCAACCTCTACACCATTTATTGAGCGTGGATAGTTCACAAAACTATCAGCAAATTCAGCGCCAACTCCAACCTGATCAAACATCTCTTGGGTAGCATACATGGCAGCGCAACGACCGCATAGCGATACCTGTAGAGTGTTCAAAGCCAAGCCTAAAAGCTGCAACCGCTCAACCTCCTGACTCTCATACAATCCTCCAGCCACAGACCAAGGATCGACGCCTGCAGCCACCATTTCACCCGCAATAGCGAAAGCCTCGCTATTGGCACTGGAGTAACGAAAAGAACCGGTATCGGAGATAATAGCAGTATAAATACACACAGCGACAGCAGGCGAGAATGTATAATCAAGCCCCTTTAAAATACGATACAAAATTGCAGCAGTGGCGCAGGCTTGTGTATCGACATAATAAATATCACCGAAATCTTCAGAGAATGGATGATGATCAATATTGATCAATGTTTTACACAATGGACGCACATCTAAGCGAGCACGACGCAACTCACCAACATCCAAGACAAAAATGACATCAAAGCGTTGGTCGGCGGGTAACGAACTAACTACTTGATCGGCACCAGGCAAAAACGCGAGTTTAGCGGGCACTGGATCTGCATTAAACGCCGTAGCCTGTTTGCCCATCTCGCGCAATGCATTAACTAAGGCTAAAGTAGAAGCCAAAGCATCGCCGTCGGGCCCTTCATGTGCCAAAACAAGAAAGGAGTGGCCACTCTTGATAGCTTCAATAGTCTTATTCAGCATCTTTTGCCCGCTCTATCTGTTGAATAATTTCCTCGATATGATTACCGTATGCTACAGATTTATCAAAGATAAAGATAAGTTCTGGCACATGGCGCAGTTTCAAGCGTTTACCCAATTCTCGCCGCAAATAGGCGGAAGCGCTCTCCAAGCCTTTCTGCGTTTGTTCAACGTCAGAATCTTCCCCCATTACCGTAAAATAGACCTTAGCTATGCGTAAATCGGAAGTAACATCTACCGACATGATGGTAATAAAACCAACCCGGGGATCACGCAATCCACGCAAAATTATATCTGATAAATCTTGTTGAATTAGCTCTCCAACTCTTACTGAACGCTGACTAGCCACTTGTGATTCCTTTTCAGTTAGTTATAGACAAACAAAAAACAGCTACAGATAAAACTGCCAGTGAACTCGCATAAATCGTGTCCGCTGGCAGATATCTAAACCCTGATTTAAGCTCTACAGCTCAGTTTTATACTCTTCCATCTCGTAAGCCTCAATAATATCACCAACTTTGAGATCGTTATATTTTTCCAGCCCAATACCGCATTCATAGCCAGTAGAAACCTCTTTAGCATCGTCTTTAAAACGCTTCAGCGAGTTAAGCGAACCTTCCCAAATCACTATGCTGTCACGCACCAAACGTACCTGCGCATTTCTGGTCACCTTACCATCAGTTACCATACAGCCAGCAATAGTACCAACTTTAGAGACGCTAAATGTTTCGCGTACTTCAACGCGGCCAAGATTTTTCTCTCGCAGTGTCGGAGCCAGCAGCCCTTCCATAGCATCGTGAATATCGTTTACCGCATCATAGATAATACTGTAGAGGCGAATGTCCACGCCCTCTTTTTCTGCCAGTTGTGCTGCCTTGGGTTCTGGGCGCACGCTAAAGCCGATGATAATCGCATCGGAGGCTGACGCCAGCGAGATATCACTTTCAGTAATACCACCAACTCCGGTATGTACAACCGTCAAACGACAGCTATCAGTAGTAAGCTTAGACAGGGAATCCTTAACGGCCTCAACCGAGCCCTGTACGTCTGCTTTAACTATTACTTTAAGTTCCTCGACATTGCCAGCCTGAATGCGAGCATATAGCTGATCTAGCGATAAGCGGCTATTTTGTGCCAACTCGGCTTCACGCAACTTGTGCTGTCTATGCAAAGCCACCTCTTTAGCAGCCTTCTCATTTTCTAGCGCGTGCAAATTATCTCCGGCATCTGGTACGCCTTGTAATCCAGTAACTTCGACAGGAATAGATGGGCCAGCTTCCTTGACCTTTTGTCCACGATCATTGGTCATAGTACGTACACGACCATAATGAATACCTGCCACAATAGGATCACCTATGCGCAGGGTGCCATCCTGCACAAGAACCGTCGCTACTGCGCCACGTCCTTTATCTAAACGTGCCTCAACAATAGTACCGCGCCCACGTTTTGTTGAATCTGCACGCAACTCCAAAACTTCGGCCTGAAGTAAAATCATCTCCAGCAATTGATCTAAATTGGTACGTTTTTTAGCAGAGACCTCAACAAATATAGTGTCACCGCCCCACTGTTCAGGCACCATTTCAAACTCAGTCAACTCCTGCATAATACGCTCTGAGTTAGCACCCTCTTTATCCATCTTATTGACCGCAACAATTATCGGCACACCTGCAGCTTTAGAGTGACTAATCGCCTCTTTGGTCTGTGGCATAACACCATCGTCTGCAGCAACAACAAGAACTACAATATCGGTAACCTGAGCACCACGGGAGCGCATAGCGGTAAAAGCCTCGTGCCCTGGAGTATCAAGAAAAGAGATAGTTCTATCGTTTACCTTCACATCATAAGCACCAATATGCTGGGTAATGCCACCGGCTTCACCATCAGCAATTTTTGCTTGGCGAATCGCATCCAACAAGCTGGTCTTACCGTGGTCAACGTGACCCATGATAGTAACGACAGGTGGACGCTCTTCTTGATGAGCAGAGGCCTCCTCTACAGGAATTTTATCATCCTCGGCGGACAAGACGCTCAACTCATCAAAGGCAACGTTCTCTACCTCATAATTAAAATCGGCAGCTAGGATAGATGCACTTTCAAAATCCAACGGGTGATTGATAGTAACCATAGAACCTTGACGCATCAGTTCACGAATCAGATCATTTGCCTTAACGCCCATGCGCTTAGCTAACTCACCTACAGTGATAACATCACTGATACGAATTTTACGTTTAATCGCCTTAGGAATCGTAATCTCGGTCTTTTTGGCAACCTTTTGCTGTTTTTTCCCACGCCGACCACGGCCAAAACGATCTGGCTCAAAAACCTCCATCCGGTCGCGCTTGCGCCGTTGACCATCACCTGAATTAGCTCCAGCAGCATAATCGCTACCCTTGCCAACCTTCTTCTTTTTCCTGGTTCCACGATCTTTCAACGAATCAGACATAGGCGCTTCTGGAGCTGTCACAGCTGGTCTAGGCGCATGTGGAGCAGCAGATCGATTATTTGTTGGACGACTATTATTACCACGACGTTCGGCATCAGGACGACCTGAGGCTGGGCGACCATCCGGACGAGCAGCGCCAGAACGAGCATCGGCATTATGCGGCCGACCATTGCCCTGAGAATTACGCGATGGCTGAGGTTTACGCCCGCGCTGATTTGAATCACCACGTAGAGCGGATTGGGGTAACTCCACCCGGCCAAGGATCTTGGCGCCGCTACCCGCGGTACGCGTGGTCTCTTTAGCCTCATCAGCAGTTGAAACGATTGCGGCAACATTGCGCGTTGCTGCTTTGCGTTTCGGAGCTGGGGCAGCTTTTGGCTCTTTCTTAGCTACGCTCTGCTCAGGTTGCCTCTCTGCTGCAGGCAATGTCTCTTTGGCAGACGCAGCTGGTTCAACTGCTGGTGCAGCAACTTCAGAAACAGGCTCAACAGGCGCAGGAGCAACCACTTTTTCGGCCCTAACCTCTGGGGCAGCCTCAGCCTCAGGAGCTGTTTTGGCAGCAGGCTCCACTTTGACCTCAACAACTGGTTCTACAGGCGCAACGGCTTTAGCGGGGGTAACTGGAGCGACGGATTCTTCCTCGGCCTTTACAACCTCTTTAGCCGGCTCTACTTTACGCCGCCGGCGAATAAGACCAGTACTAACGCGCTGCTCTTCGAAGGTCACATTGTCCTCAGTTGGTGTTTTTTTACCCTGTTCAAGATCACGTACGGCATCTTCATCAACTACACTCATATGGCTTTTTGCCTCAATTCCTGCCTGCTGTAGACGTTCCAGTAACTCTTTATTTTCCACGCCCATCTGTTGTGCTAGTTCATATATCCTAATTTTCGCCATCAGAGTTCCCCCATTACATACTTATATCGTTGCAGCTCTTGATTTAATGTTTGCGCCAACGGACTTTTTGTCACAGCTAAAACACTTCTCTCCGACAAACCTAACGCCTGTCCAATTGTCGCTTTATCAAAACACTCGAGCAGTGGCACACCATTACGTGCTACATGTTGGCGCACTTTGGAACCAATACCTTGCGTAACATCTGTAGCCAGCAAAATAAAAGCAATATCGCGCGCATCACGCAGTGTCGACAACACTAGCTGACTACCACTCGCAACCAAACCGGCTTTACGAGCCACCCCCAGCAGGTTTAACACTCTGGTGGCGACCTGTTCCTGGAGGGAACTGATCAACTGGTTTTTATCTATGCTTACTTGAGTATTTCTATACGAGCGCCCGAACGCATTGTTCTGCACAGCTCGACTAATACACTCCTGCTTAAAGCAGGTATAACTACCACGTCCAGGCAATTTATGCTGATAATCGACAAGTATAGCACCATCTGGCGCTACAACATAGCGAATCAGTTCGTCTTGAGCTGCACTTTCACGGCAAGCAATACAGGTTCTAACGCTGGTACGTGTTTTTTTAACCAAAAATAGTTACTCCTGTTCATCCTCAGCCACTTCGACTGCAGCTTCCTCTGCACTTACTTCATCCATAGTGGCTTCAGTTTCACCACTATCCGCTGTTGCTTCATCGGCATCAACAGAATTTTCGTCGCTCTGCTTTTTCAGCTCTTCTTGCTCAATTTCTGCAGCACGGCTCTCGCTCTTAATGTCAATTTTCCAACCGATCAAGCGCGCAGCAAGGCGAACATTTTGCCCTTTTTTCCCAATTGCCAGAGAGAGTTGATCGTCAGGCACGACAATTTCCATAGCCTGCTCTTCGCTATCAACATATACTCGCGACACATCCGCAGGTGCAAGCGCAGCACAGGCAAAACGCGCCATATCTGGGCTCCAGTGGATAATATCTATCTTCTCACCCCGCAGTTCAGAGACAACATTTTGCACCCGCGAGCCGCGCATACCTACACAAGCCCCCACTGGATCAACATCTGGGTCGTGAGACACAACCGCTATCTTAGCTCGGCTACCAGGCTCTCTAGAGCATGCGACAATCTCCACAATGCCTTCAGCTATCTCAGGAACTTCTGTCTTAAATAGTTCCATAACTAAGCTGGGGTGAGTACGTGAGAGAATAATCTGTGGCCCCTTGGGCGACATTTTAACCTCAGATATATAGGCACGCACCCGGTCAGATTGGCGATAATTTTCGCGCGGAACCTGCTCGCGGTGCGGTAATAGTGCTTCGGCGCGGCCAAGATCAATAATCAGATCGCCACGCTCATAGCGCCGTACAATCCCGTTAACCAACTCACCGACGCGATTTTTAAACTCATTATAGATGCCTTCGCGTTCAGCCTCACGCACCTTTTGAATAATAACCTGCTTGGCCGTCTGAGCAGCGATACGGCTAAAACTGCCAGAATCCATCTTCATGCCCAGCGAATCACCACAGACAACGTCTGGATCAATCTCTTGTGCTTCAGTCAGATCAATCTCTTTGTAGGAGTCCTGCACTTCATCAACAACAGTGACAAACTCGAACAGCTCTACTTCACCCTGATCGTTATTGTAGTGCGCTTCCAGATCACGAGTATTGCGATATTTCTTATTTGCCGCCGACAAGACTGCCGATTCCAGTGCTTCAACCAATACTGAACGATCAACATTCTTATCTTTTACCACTTGATCAATAACGTGGTTGAGATTCGCAACCATTTAAAAATCTCCTATATTTAGCACCCGAACACTTCAGGCAAGTCAGACACCAATATTTCCCACATATTTTCAGGATCAATATCAGGTTTAAGTTTAAAATAGTCTATTAAAAGAGACTTGGTTTAAAATTGAGGTTCCAGATTAACCTTATCAATATCACTGCGGGACAACTCTACCTGCCCCTGCGGTTCATCCTGTTGATCGACAACAACCTTACCATCGACCAAACCAATCAATTTTCCAACAAAACTTTTGCGTTTATAACCGCGCCCGTCTGGATCTAAAGCAACAACAGTCTTGGCCCGCACCACCTGTCCGGCAAAACGCTCAAAGTCGGCATCTTTTTTTATAATTCTGTCCAAGCCGGGGGAAGAAATTTCCAGCCGATAAGCACAGGACGGAACCTCTTCGATATCTAAAATAGCACTTAGTTCTCTGCTGAACAGGGCACAATCATCGAGATTGATGCCACCATCTTTATCAACATACAGACGCAATAACCAGTCGGCACCCTGTTGTTGGTATTCAATATCTACCAGCTCCAGTTGCTGTTCGGCTAAAATGGGCGCAGCAAACTGCTCTACCTGCTCAATAACTGAGTTATTATCCATTTTCGTACCCTATAAAAACAAAAAAAGTGAGCTAAAAGCTCACTTCCCAAACAAATGAAAAGGTTTAATCCGGCAATACTTAACACGCAAGCAGCTAAATATCAAGGGAAAAGACTGAAGCCTACAGCAAATCCAAAATTGCTACCACTTCCGTATGCGCCGTCTGGGGAAACATATCTACCGGCATTATTGATTGCACCCGATAGCAAGCACTGCACAATTCGCGCACATCGCGCAGCATCGTCTGTTGATCACAAGAGACGTAGACAATACGCTGCGCCCGCTGCGCAATAAGCAGCGCGAGCAACTCTTTTACCCCAGCACGCGGCGGATCTAACACCACAATATCGGGTGCTGCATAGCTACGTTGCGCCGCCTGCATAAATTTTTCCACATTGGCTACGTGAAAATCCACATTGGTGAGGCCATTAGCTAAAGCGTTTTTTCGCGCATCATTAATTGAACCAGCATTGCCCTCAACTCCAGTTACCTTGCGAACACGCCGCGCTAGCGGCAACGCGAAATTCCCCATACCACAATACAGATCGAATATATGCGCCTGGTCAACAGCCCTGCCACAGGGACTACCAGCACCACATACAGCAGCAACGACTATATCAACTAGAGCACGGTTCTGCGCCAAATTTATCTGGGCAAAACCGCCGGGTGCATATTCAAGATTCAGCGCGGGACTATCCACACTGATGGAAATAGCAGACTCACCCTTAATGTGCACAAGAGTCGTAGCCGATGTTTGTACCCAGCAAGATAGTTCATCAGAGGCAAGTTCCTGCAACAACCACCGACAAAAAGACTTTGATTTATTGCCAGAATAGTGAACAACAAGACGCGGAACGCCGCCATCACCAACAGCAACATCTATTTGTCCAACAGCACCAGCATAGGGTGTTTCTTGAAACAACTGGCGCAACACGGGAATTAAAGAGTTAATGCGCGGATCAACTACAGGGCAGGAGTCTATGTCTACAATGCTGTGGCTACCGCGCTGGTAAAAACCTAAATGAAACCCCTTTGCACTTTGCTTACATTTGAACTGAGCACGGCTGCGATAACCAAATGGCTGTACACTAGGGCACAGCGGCAATATGCTGTTTGCGGTGACATCAAGTTGATGCGAGCAGTTTTCGCGCAGCAAGCGCTCCTTCCACCCACACTGCTCTGCGTAACTCAACATCTGCCAATCACAGCCGCCACAGATGGTAAAGTGCGGACACTCGGGCATAATACGCTGCGGAGCAGCCGTTACGATATCCAGCACCGTACCCTTGGCATAGCGTTTTTTATCTACATCTAAACGACAATTGACCACATCGCCCGGCACAGCACCGCTGACAAAGATAGCCTTGCCATTCACCCGCCCCAAGCCATCGCCGCCATTGGTTAATGTCGTAATCTCTACAGAAACATTCATATATGTGAGCTATTTCATCCCAGGGAGCAACACAGATTTACGTTTTTTATGCACCATAAGAAATTTATCTGCAAAGCCGTCTTTCGTCATATACACCATAGTTCCGCTGCGAAAAGAGTCCACCAGGTGCGTCTGTACCGCAACAACATCGTCACCACTGACACCCATACGTTCTAAGGTCTGAAATTTGTAGATATTCTGGTAGTTTTCCGCAGCAAAACTTAAATTAATCTCAATCGATACGCGGTGATAATCACCATAATAGCGATTAGTACAATCGGTAAACATTACCCGCACGCCGTTAGCCAAATCTATTGTGGTAAAGAGATCAGATTTCAAATTGTTCCTCCGTTGTTCTTTTTTTGCAACTGATCGTACAGGCAACCAATGCGCCGCCACAGCCCACGCAAAACCCGCACATCACGGATAGTCAGACCGGCCCGACCAAAGATACGCCGATAGGTACGCAAAATATGATCGGGGTTACTATCAACTAGATAACCTATATTGGTTAAGGAGGTACGCATATGGCTAAACATGCTCTCCACTGCCGCATTGTCCGCCAATTCATCACTTGCCGTTGGGGTATTAGTCTCCCTATTTTTGGCGATTTCGTACAGACAGAGCGACACCGCCTGCGCCAAATTCATGGAGGGAAAATCAGCACAGGTGGGAATGGTGATAAAACGCTGGCACAGATCTAACTCAGAGGTATGCAAGCCCCGATCTTCACGCCCGAAAACCAATGCTTGTGGCACATTGACACCAAGATCACGCATATCCTGTGCGACACCGTCTGGATCGAGAAAATCGTCACGATATTGGCCGAAGCGCCGCGTCGTTCCCAATACATACTGCCGGTCACTAAGAGCAGCAGCCAGAGTTGGATAAACACGCGCGGTATCAAGTAAAACACCGGCCTTTACTGCCATCAAGCGTGCATCATCAGACAAATGGTCGGTCTGTGGATTCACCAGCCGCAAATCACTAAAACCAAAATTAGCCATGGCGCGGCACACAGAGCCAATATTAAGCGGGCCCTGCGGTTCGACCAAAACTACAGCTATATCAAGCATAATCACCTGCTAAATGTTGCACCAGCGCTGCAGCCACTATAGCCGCAGTTTCGGTGCGTAAGATCCTTGGTCCGATAGTAACAGGAACAGCACCACAGCCCTGCGCCTGAGCAATTTCGTCCGTGGCAAAGCCACCTTCAGGGCCGACAATAATGGCTACGCGGTTAGGTTGTCCCGAGCCAACACCTTCGCACATTGACCATGTGCCAACCCGAGCATCAAGAATCAATTTTGTATCCCAAGCATCAAGCTGCTCCAACACCTCATCCCAAGTGTGCACGGCAAATAATTGCGGCACCATAGCGCGCCGACATTGACGTGCCGCCCGCAGAACCACATCGGGCCAGCGATGGGATTTTTTTTGCCCAGCATCGCGCTGCTGTAAGGTAGACGAATGTTTACTCATAAAGGGCACAATGTGGCTAACCCCGATTTCAGTGAGTTTTTGCAGCACCAACTCGAAGCGTTCCTTGTCAGGTAGAGCCTGAAAAACACAGATCTCCAATGCCGACTCCGGCTGAGGCAGAGACTCAAATGGAACAATAGTCAGTAACTGCTCATCTAGTTGAGCTATGCGCGCTCGAAACCAGTTGTGCTTACTATCCCGAACCGTGATAATTTCACCGCAGCGTACCTGCCACAGCTTAGCCGCAGCTATAGCCGTAGCAGCGAGATTAAACTGTTGCTCTAGTTTTAGTGGCTGTTCAGCACAAATGAGAGTGGATTCCCCACCGCTATTAACGCATTTTTGGTTCATTACCCACCTCACGCCAACGAGCAAAACGCTGCCGCGCCGCTTGCAACAACTCTTCATCGTAGGTTTCGGCAAAATCTATAACATGTTCAAATTGACGCATAAATGACAGTGCACAGGGGCTACCTGCAATGAGCACCTGAGCACCATTGGAGTTGCGCTGTTCCACTGCGATTGCAATAGCATCTTGATAACACTCGACTGCGCCATTGTCCCACACATGAGGCAAAAATGACCCCTTATCCCAGCACCACATATAGCGATCCAAGGTCAGCGCCTGATTATCATCAGCAACCATAATTACCACCCTTTTACCCTGAGCATAGAACTCCGCTGCCAACTGGCACAGATGTTTAGCTTTTTCCACTTTTGTCAGTTTGATAAATTCGACAACAGGCACTGGTAGCCTCCGTAAAGGTTACAGATACAAAAGGCCGGGTGTAAACCCGGCCCATCGGTTAATGGTTATTCTAAGCTGGAGAAAGTTACTTTTTTGCCAAGTTCTGACGGCAAAACAGCGCACCGGCTTCTAGTGCTTTATGATTCATAGGCAAAAAGCGGTGGTTGCGTTCAGGAAGCACCTCTTTTAAGGTTGCGGCAAGAGAGTCAACAGAGACCACTTTGCTATATTCTACATAGGCACCTAGAATGATCATATTGACCAAGCGCGCGTCACCAATCTCTAGCGCCATATCGTTTGCCGGAATAAGCACCCGCTGCAGATCGGCGCGACTGGAGCCATCGTCATCAATCAGCGAGGAATTAATTAGAGCAAAACCACCACTGCGAATCTTACTATAATATTTTTCCATAGACAGTGGATTAAGCAATAACGCCGCCTCCGGTGCCCCAACTACGGGTGAGCCTACGCTGGTATCGGACATCACGATAGTACAGGTTGCAGCACCACCACGTTTTTCAACACCATAGGCAGGAAAGTAGGAGGCTTGATTGCCCTCTAAAATCGTTGTATAGGCCAACAGATTGCCAATGAGCAACACCCCTTGGCCACCGAATCCAGCTATAAAAACATCATGATTCATAATATCAACCTTACGCTGTCGCGTCCTTATATACTCCCAGCGGAAAATACGGGATCATCTCATCTGCCACGCGCTGATTTGCCGCCACGGGACTCATTCCCCAGTTAGTCGGGCAGGTAGAGAGTACTTCAACAAACGCAAACCCTTTACCATCTAGCTGGGTTTGAAATGCTTTGCGTATCGCTTTACCCGCCTGCATCACATGTTTAGGAGTATCGACTGCCACCCGTACCGAATAGGCAGTACCATCCAAACCTGAGAGTAGCTCAGCCATCTTTATCGGATAACCATCAGTAGCCACGTTGCGGCCCACTGGAGTAGTGGAGGTTTTCTGCCCAGGCAACGAGGTCGGAGCCATCTGTCCACCAGTCATACCGTAAGTAGTATTATTGGCAAATATAACCGTCAACAATTCACCGCGATTTGCGGTATGAATAATTTCCGCTGTACCTATAGCCGCTAAATCGCCATCACCTTGATAGGTAAAAACTGGCCGTCCCGGGTGTACCCGTTTGGCACCAGTAGCTACCGCTGGAGCGCGCCCATGGGGAGCCTCGATGACATCGATATCGAAATAACCGTATAAAAATACGCTGCACCCCACGGAAGCTACACCGATTGTCTGATCTTTTATTCCGAAGTAGTCCATAGCCTCAGCGACCAAGCGGTGAATAGTTCCATGCTGGCAACCAGGGCAAAAATGGGTAGCCGCGTCCTTCAATGAATCTGGACGGGAAAATACTTGCTTCATCTCTGTCGTCATCATTAAGCCTCGTAGTGTTTACATATCTGAGCTAAAAATTCTTCCGGCGTTGGTAGCGAACCAGCGCCAGGAGCACGCCCATAAAAAGCTACTTCGCTGCGTGGAATTGCTAAACGCACATCGTCCACCATTTGACCATTGTTCAGCTCAAAGCATAGTACTTTTTGGCCATTACTGGCATATTTTTGGTATGCTGCATTGGGAAACGGAAACAGAGTAATCGGCCGCAGTAACCCCACCTTCAATCCCTGTTCACGTGCCAAGCGCACTGCTGTTTTAGCAATACGCGCGGTACTGCCATAAGCGGTCACCACCAGTTCAGCATCGTCCAGTTCTACAGCTTCAAAGCGCACCTCTTTTTCCTGCATTACAGCATATTTAGCATGCAATTTATTGTTGTGTGCTTCGAGTTCACCATCACCTAGATAAAGTGACTTAACCACCTTCTGTTCACCAGCCTTACCCTCACCTATTAGAGCCCAGTCTTTCGGGGCAAGATCGTCAGGAGCGACGTAGCGGTGCTGGGTTAACCCCTCTTTCATCTGACCTATAACCGCATCGGCCAAAATCATAGCTGGCACCCTGTAGCGATCTGACATATCAAAAGCCAGCATCACTAGATCGTACATCTCCTGCACCGAATCTGGAGCCAGAACGATTATATGATAACCACCGTGACCGCCACCCTTAACAGCCTGAAAATAGTCAGCCTGCGAAGCATCAATACCACCTAAGCCTGGGCCAGAACGACAGACATTGACAATAACGCCTGGACATTCACTGCCCGCCATGTAGGAGATACCCTCTTGCTTCAGGGATATGCCTGGGCTAGAAGAGGAGGTCATAGCTCGCGCTCCGCAGGAGCTAGCTCCCAGCAACATATTGATAGAGGCTATTTCACTTTCTGCCTGAATAAATTGGCCACCCAACTTGGGCAACTCACGGGAGATATATTCGGGGATATCACTTTGCGGAGTGATAGGATAGCCAAAATAGTAACGACAGCCAGCCTCCAAAGCTCCCATGGCAATAGCCTCGTTACCTTTTACAAATAAACGTTTCGTCAAGCCGTCCTCCATTAACATTCATCTTTAAATAGCCAGCGAAAATTCAATCTAAGTGGCATCATCAGTCTACTTTTACGCCGCGAAATACCTTAATTGCCACATCGGGGCAGACAAGAGCACACAGCGTACAGCCACTACAGCGCTCAAGATTTTCAGCACTGATAACAGCAGGAAAAAAGCCATGTTTATTTAACTCAGTAGCCATGGTTATCAAGCTCTGTGGGCAAGCAACGGTACACAACGCACAACCTTTACAGAGCATTTCATCAATTATAATTTTATTTGCCACATCCAACCTCTTTAGCGCATCAATTATTAGTCAAGTATTAATTTTCCGGTGGAATCAAACACAATTTTTCACATTAACAAACTAAGCTGGCAAAGGTCAAATACATTTACCCAACAACAACCTGCGTAAAACGCAAGCTACCACCAGGATACAGACTAATCGCGCCGCTAGCTGGCAAAATCACCACTAGCGGTTATTCTTATGTGTATGAAACGATATACTTCAATCCTCGCCTGTTTAATACTGCTGGGACCTCTTGGCTTTGCGCTATTATCCACAGCAATCGCAGCGCAGCTATCCCCGCCCCCACAAACGCTGATTACCCAGCGTATTATCCCCTTACGTCAGTTAGCAGACTTTACCCCGCTGCTGCAGCGCTGTTGTAACAAAAAACTTATCCTGCTCGGAGATAGCACCCATGGCAGTAAGGAGTTTTATTACCTGCGACGGCTACTAAGCATGTTGCTAGTGGAGTCACAGCGCATAGACTTCATCGCCCTGGAGGCAGACTGGTGCGCTTGCTGCGCCATGGATAGCTATGTCCGCGCCCTGCCCAATGCCCCAGTCACCGCTAGCCAGGCATTACAGGGTTTCACTAATTGTAGAAGTTGGATCTGGAAAAATGAGGAGATGATCGAGTTGCTGGAACAATTACGCAGCATAAATCTACAGCGACCACCGCAACAGCGTGTAGCTATTTACGGCATAGATATGCTCGATTACGCTAACAGTTTAAGCTACCTAACTACCGTAGCCACTTTAAGCGCATCCGCACAAGAGCTGACCAATTGTCTGGTAAACAGCACGACTGAGCACCAGCCATTTCCCGCTGCGCAGCCATGTGGTGCGGTATTGGATAAGTTGTCCAAGCAGATAACTCCTGGCGCACGGATATTTCCACACTTAGTAGCGCAAGCCGATTTCACCAACGATCAGCATATTGAGGTAATCCGTAGCGCAATGGCGTACTACCACATCCAGACCGGCAACACCGTTTGGGCATGGAATCGCCGCATCAATCACTTTACTAACAGCATATATCAACTACTACACCGGCATGGGCCAACAGCGCGCGGCATCATTTGGGCACACAACACCCATGTTGGAGATGCCAGAGCAACCACAATGGCGGCTTCAGAAATGCTCAGCCTCGGTCAAGTGCTCCGGCAACAGGTTGGCTCTAAACAGATTCTTCTGGTGGGGCAAACTAGTTATTGCGGCACGGTTTACGCTTGCCGCAGTTGGAACCAACCAGCAGCCATTATAAGCGTGCCCCCTGCCGTATACGACTCTACCGAGGCGGTACTCCACGCTCTGATGACGACCATGAGAATCAACATGGGTATGTTGCTATTTAGCACTAAGGACAGGGGCACAGAATTAAATATGCCACGAGGACAGCGTGCTATCGGAGTTATATATGATCCAGACCACGACGCCACAGATAACTATGTTACCACCAAGCTTTGCCAACGCTACGATGCTATGATTTTTGTCGACACCACTACAGCGCTAGAGCCGTTATCTCTACAAGAATAAATAATAAAAAAATTGTGTATCGCCCCCCTGTGCCAGGTCAAGTCCGAAATGTGCTGTAAATTCTCTCCGGTCATTGACGTTTTTAGCTTGCTAGGGCAACCTTATTACTGCCCTGTTCAGCCGTTTTTTGGGCTTCTGCCCATTCCTTAAATTCATCCATA
>JAVETC010000052.1:0-13417 GCA_034006225.1 Desulfuromonas sp.
AGGCAGAAAGGTATCAACACACACTTGAGTAGATGAATTCAAATCGAAAATGAATTAGTTATGTCAAAGAACTAGTATTCTCAATGGCTTACGTTGTTATTATATTTTTCAACCGGACAGTAGTGTTATGATTCAGATGTTGATAGCAATGTATATGTTGGTGCGCTAGAAGTAGGCACCTCATTTAAGCAAATCTTGCCCATCTTCACTCAAAACTACGGGACAGAAATTGCTATTTTGCTGACAAAAGAACATGTTGAAAGCTGTATGTGGCCGCAATTTATATCTGAGTATTTATCTCAATATGGATACATGGATTACTATCTTGAAGCAGTTTCATCCGCTACAGCAAGCACGCAAGTTAAGAGTGTATTGCAGGCAGCTACTATAAAGGGTGATTTTGTAGCTGATAATGTTGAACTGATTGATATTGATGATGCGCAGTTTGCTCGGTATTATTTTCCACTTCGCGATTATCGTGGTGATCAGGATCCCAGCCTCAAACCGGTTGGCTTTGTGCTTGTGTGGCATGAGGTTAGTGATTTAGTAGCTGCATTTAAAAGCTCGGTGTGGATTAATATCGTTTATGCAATCTGTGGGTTTATTGTTCTTGAATCGGTGTTGTTGTGGTTTTTTAACCGTGAATTCCGTCTATTTATCGCAGAACAGGAGGCGACAATTGACGGATTAACCGGCATCTACAACCGGCGCTATTTTGATAAGAGCTTGGGACATGAGATGCTATGTGCGAACCGTTCCAAGGCCGATTTAGCGCTGATTCTCTGTGATGTTGATTATTTTAAACAGTATAATGATCACAATGGTCATGTTGATGGCGATCGCTGTTTAAAGCAGGTAGCTACAATTATCTCCCAAGTTTTACAGCGCGGCAGTGACTGGAGTGCTCGTTATGGTGGCGAAGAGTTTGCGACTGTTTTGCCAGGAACAAATCTTGAGGGTGCATGTTTATTTGCCGAGCGGATACGCATTGCAGTTGAGAGCGCGCATATTCCACATGGAGCATCCACCGTTGGTCCTTGGGTTACTGTTAGCATTGGGGTGGCATGCTCTAGCGCAGATAAACAGTGCTCAGGTTGTTGTGAACTGATCAGAGCTGCGGATAAAAACCTGTATAAGGCTAAACTGGCAGGGAGAAATATTGTTGTTGCTGAAGCTGCTGAAATTCCCACCTAAACTGCTTATTTTAGTGACCTCTGCTTGTTATCTGACGTCAGGTAAGAATTATATTCCTGCTGCCTCGTTAGGTTAGCTAACCTCTTAATGGATGAGGATAATATGAGGGCGTATCTTTTGATTTTAGTTTCTGTTTTTGCGTTCACTTCACAGATTTATGCTGAGAGTAGCGTGAAATATAATAAAGAGTTGGATGGGTTCGAGTACCCATTTGCAGTCAAAACCTTCAAGTTTAATTCGCAAAATCAAGATTTAAAAATGCGTTACATGGATGTTGGCGATAGAGATGCGCACAAGGTCATTGTCTTATTACATGGTAAAAACTTTTCAGGTTATTATTGGGATAAAATTGCTCAAGATCTGCTGGAGAGAAAATACCGCGTAATCATCCCCGATCAAATTGGCTTTGGTAAATCATCGAAACCAGATTATTACCAATATAGCTTTGGCCAATTGGGGTTAAATACCAAATTATTATTGGATAGTTTGCATATTAAAAAATTCGATCTTGTCGGCCATTCTATGGGCGGTATGTTGGCGATTACCATGGCTGCTAATTATAGTGAAGCGGTGAATAAACTGATTTTGATCAACCCTATTGGGTTGGAAGATTACAGTAAATATGTAAAGTTCCAAGATGTTAACTTCTTCTACCAGATGGAGCTTAGTAAAACTCTGGAGAAAGCTATAAACTATCAACAGAAAAATTATTATGATGGAAAATGGTCAAGTGAGTACGAGAAGCTGTTAATCCCCCTCAAAGGAATGCTTGCTGGAGACGATTGGAAGGTTGTTGCTTGGAATAATGCCTTAACTTATGGCCCTATTTTCTCAGAAAATATAGTGGATAGGTGTTCACAGGTCACGAGTAAAACCTTTCTTATTATCGGCACTAGAGATAAAACCGGCCCCGGTAGAGGGTGGTTGAAAGCGGGTGTTACTCGTGAACTAGGTGAATATAAAAAACTCGGCAAAAAAATCCAACGGCTGATGAAAGGTTCCACGCTTATTGAGTTGGAGGGCTTAGGGCATATGCCTCAATATGAAGATTATGCCACTTTTATTAAAGCTTTCGATCAAGCGCTTACCCAATAACCAAGAATAGCCTGGTTGTTAAATCGTTTGACAGATAAACAACATAGCAGCAGTTGTATATTGTCTCTGTGGTCGTGCTTGGCGTAGTAGCTGAGCTCAAAAGTTAGCTGGTATGAAAACGGGTAAATATCATTAAATTGGAGCAACAGAAATGAAGAAGATTAGCATAATTATTTGTAATCGTTACCACAACTGTGCTGGGGGGAAATGCCTGCGCTCTTTGCGCAATTGTGAGGGAGCCTTCGCTCTGTATGCCGGAGAAGAGGTCGAATTGGTCGGCTATACCACCTGTGGTGGCTGTCCTGGTGGCAACATCGAGTACTCGCCGGCGGAGATGAAAAAGAATGGAACCGATGTCATCCATTTGGCGACAGGGATGGTGGTTGGCTACCCGCCGTGCCCACACCTGCAAGCTTTTTGTAAATATATTCCTGCTAAGTACGGCATTGATGTTGTCATCGGTACTCATCCGATCCCGCAAAACTATTACCTTACCCACCAAGAGCTAGGTACCTGGCGTTCCGATAAATGGCAAGAGAGTATCCAGCATGTTGTGACCGACGAGAAAACTCGCTTGGCTTACGACTAAGGATGTTAGGTGGTTAGTAACGAGTATCTGGTGAATTTTGCCATCCGCGCCATAAGGCGCAGCTGAGCTCAATTGTTAAACCTTAATAGCGTCACTCTAAGGGGGAAAGATGAGCGATAACAAGCATCTCTATGTCCTATGGACGAATGATAATCCGATTACCGCAGAGTTGATGGTTCTTATGTATACCACCAACTCTCTGCTTCAGGGGTGGTGGGAGAAGGTAACATTAATTCTGTGGGGCTCGTCGGTAAAATTGGTAAGCGAGAATGGCGATATCCAAAAAAAAGTACAAGAGGCTCTAGATGCAGGTGTGCATATAACTGCCTGTAAAGCCTGTGCCGATAAGTTGGGTGTAATAGCTGATCTGGAGCACCTGGGTATTGAGGTGATATATTGGGGCGGGCCGCTGACTCAAATACTTAAGGGTAATGATAAACTGATAACGATATGAAGGTTATTTAGGCCAATGCTAGCTAAATCAGCGCGCAATGTGTTGCGAGTGTTGACCTGCAGCCTTTGGCGTAGGTAGCTTTTAGTCTGACAATCGGGACTGGCCCGTGAATGTTTGCGTTAGAGTGTAGGAGTGTCTCGACTACCTCGGACTAACAAACCAATAGAGACATAAGAGGGAGAGAGTTTGTGAATTGGTATATAGCAGTACTCAAAAACTATGCCGGGTTTAGCGGACGTGCCAGACGTACAGAATATTGGATGTTCTTCTTAATCAGCTTCATTGTTTCTGTTTTGCTTGGAGCAGTGGAGGGCGTTTTAGGTAGCCCTGGCATTCTTAGCTCGCTGTATTCTCTTGCTGTTCTTATCCCCGGTCTGGCTGTATCGGTAAGAAGGTTGCACGATACCAACCGCAGTGGTTGGTGGCTTCTTATTGGCTTGATTCCCATAATTGGCGCGATCGTCCTTATTATCTTTATGGTGCAAGATAGTAATATGTCGGCAAATCAGTATGGCCCGAATCCTAAAGGGGTTACGCCTTAGAGGTTTAGCTAACTAAGCGAGCAATCATCTAATGCGCAGCAACTTAAATGGTTGCTGCCCAGTGACTAGTGTTGTAAACGATTGCTGACATTGATTAAATGCAAAGCCCCAGTTCAAGTAATGAGCTGGGGCTTTGCACTTTTTTGCATTAATTTTTCATGTTGTCTAACACGTAGCGCAGAATGCCACCACTGAGATATGAGCGCAGTTCATCAGCGGTATCGAGCCTGCACTTAAGTAAGATTGACTGCTGTGCCCCTGTCTCGCTTTTGATAGACATGGTGATGGTGCATGCGGGGCTTAGCTCTGCACCCAGCCCGCGCAGGGTGATGGTTTCGTCTCCGGTTAAGTGCAGCGATGTGCGGGAATCTTCGCCCATGAACTGCAGAGGTAAAATTCCCATTCCCAGCAAATTGGAGCGATGAATACGCTCAAAGCTCTGAGCAATAACTGCCTTTACTCCTTGGAGTAGGGTGCCTTTTGCCGCCCAATCGCGGCTGGAGCCGGTACCATACTCTTTACCGGCAATGATGACTAGCGCAACTCCCTGCTGCTGGTATTTTTCCGCAGCGTTAAAAATAGGCATTATTTCGTCGCCAGGTATATAGCGGGTAACGCCGCCGACAACCCCTGCTACCATCTCGTTGCGCAGGCGGATATTGGCAAAAGTGCCGCGCATCATCACTTCATGATTACCGCGGCGTGAACCATAAGAGTTGAAGTCCGCGCGCGCGACTCCATGGGCGGCTAGATATTCACCCGCTGGGCTGTCGGTGGCGATGACTCCGGCTGGTGAGATGTGGTCGGTGGTTATAGAATCACCGAGCAGGGCCAGGATGCGTGCATTGACTATGTCCTGATGCTCAACTGGCTGAGTGAAAAAAGGTGGTTTGCGAATGTAGGTAGATTCTTCATCCCACGGGTAGAGTTGACTGGGGGTTAATGGAAGTTGCTGCCAGTGCTCGTCGCCACGAAACAGGTCGGCATATTGTTGGGTAAATAGCTCGGGCTGTACCTGTGCTGCGGCGCTGGCGATTTCGGCGTTGCTTGGCCAGATATCCTTGAGGTAGATTTTTTTTCCAGCCTCAGTGGTGCCGATAGGATCGTGCAGCAGGTCGATGCACATAGTGCCAGCTAATGCGTAGGCCACAACTAGTGGTGGTGATGCCAGCCAGCTGGATTTAACCTGGGGATGAATGCGCCCCTCAAAGTTGCGATTACCGGAGAGCACAGCACAAACATTGAGCTCCCCTGAGTCTATCGCTGCGGCAATAGGCGGATCTAGTGGGCCTGAATTGCCAATGCAGGTGGTGCAACCATAGCCGACCAGATTGAACCCTAACTGATCTAATGGCTGTTGTAGCCCTGTCTTGTCTAGATAGGCGCTGACAACTTTAGAGCCGGGTGCCAAAGAGGTTTTGACCCAGGGTTTACACTGTAGGCCTAATTGAACAGCCTTTTGTGCTAACAGTCCAGCGGCCAGCATGACCGATGGATTAGAGGTGTTGGTGCAAGAGGTAATGGCGGCAATAACCACGTCGCCGTGGTGCAGAGAAAAATTCTCTCCCTCTATCTGCGCCTCAGTGTTTAAGTCAACAGCGGGTTGGTCGCTGGTGAGTACTTGGCGGAAAACTGTTTTAGTGGCTGCGAGCGGGACTAAATCCTGCGGGCGCTTAGGGCCTGCTACGCTAGGAGTTATCTGATTTAAATCGATATCTATTACGCTGCTAAATTCTGGCAGCGGGGCAAAGTCATCGCGCCACAATCCCTGCGCTTTGGCAAAAGCTTCAACCAGGGTTATATGCTCTGCACTGCGCCCCGTTAGGCGCAGATAGTTAATGGTCTGGCTGTCAACAGGGAAAAAAGTGCAGGTTGCGCCATATTCAGGTGTCATATTGGCGATGGTTGCTCGATCAGCCAGGGCCAGTTGATTTAAGCCCGGGCCGCAAAATTCGACAAATTTTCCCACCACCCCTTTAGTGCGCAGCTTGTTGGTGATGGTCAATACTAGATCTGTCGCGGTGATGCCCGGCTTAAGCTGGTCGTGCAGATATACACCAACCACATCAGGAACCAGCATGGAAATTGGTGCACCAAGCATGGCGGCCTCCGCCTCAATGCCGCCCACTCCCCAGCCTAATACTGCTAGGCCATTGATCATGGTGGTGTGGCTATCGGTGCCTACTACACTGTCGCAATAGAGCTGCTGTTCGCTGCCTGTCTGCTGGCAATGTACCACTTCAGCTAAATACTCTAGATTTACCTGATGACAGATACCGGTGCCCGGTGGCACCACTCTGAAATTGCTAAAAGCACTTTGCCCCCAGCGCAAGAACTTATAACGCTCGTAGTTTTGCTGCATCTCCAAGGTAACATTCTCAGCGTAGGCATCACTGCTGGCGTAGCGCTGGACACTTACTGAGTGATCTATAACCAGATCAACGGGGATCTGTGGATTGATGAGTGCCGGATCACCACCATTTTGCGCTACCGCATCACGCATGGCGGCAAGGTCGACAATGGCTGGAACTCCGGTAAAATCCTGCATTAAAATTCGCGCTGGGCGCCAAGCTATTTCGCGGCGCTCCCCCTGAGGTTGCCATTGGAGTAGGGCATGCACATCGGCAGGTTTAACCTCGGGAGTGTCGATAAAACGCAACAGGTTTTCGGCTAGAATTTTAATGGAAAAAGGTAGATGGTTTAGTTCCACTTGCAATTGGCTGGCAGCTGCGCGGAGGCTAAAATAACGGTAATGCTGCGTACCAACTTCCAGCGTACACTTTGTATCGATAGCTGTCTTTTTCATCAATCGCCCCTAAATTTTGAGTGTCGTCAGTGATGGCCTAAAAGATATTATTTAAGTGATTGTAGCGTTTTTTTAATCCCAAATTCGGCGAGCTCTTCGGCACTTAACCATTTCACACCTGATTTGAAAAATAGCGTAGCCTCAAACAGGTTGTCGCTGAGGGCTTTTTGCGTCTTGTCAAAAGATCCCTGCCACACCAGCCGGTTATTGACAACGTCGAGCAAGAACAGGTTGAATGCAACCGATGCCGGACGGTCGGCGGATAACGGACTACCTACCCGTTGATCGAAACGCCACAGGATGCCGATCAGCACATGGTCAACCCCCAGTTGCTCTCCTAAGCGAATAGCGATATCACGCGGGGTGTCCTTATCTGTCTTGGGCATGGTCAAAAATTGCGTGGTAACTTCTGGTTGCGGGATCAAGGCTTCGCCGTAATATTCCGCTACTCCTTGGCGCAGCAGAGAGGTTAGACTGCGCTCTGCAGGAGTAAGTGTCTCTTGCCTGAGGTAGCACAACCCACTTAAGGCACAATCCAGAGTTTCACTCAGGGCTTGTGCCTGCTTGGCACCACTACTGACACTGATTAGTGGCGCTATTGCTAATTTGTGTATTTCGCTGCTATTTTGTGTGTTATGTGCGCTTTGTGCTAGTGCCTGTGGGGCTAACGCAAATAAACTTATGCTCAGCAACGCGAGAAGTTTAACTGAGATCTGTTTAACAGTGTGCATGATTTTCTCCCTGAAATTGTCAGACTAAATGCAAGCATAGCAGATAAAGCTACCGTGGCTTTATTATCAATCTTTTATCTCTTGTTGTCTATTGCTTCCGTAGATCTGCTGGGACTGCAGAATCTCTCTCGTTTTTTCTCTTGGTCTCTTGACGGTAATGGGGTTATCTTCGGCGCGATATTTGTCCTTATATACGAACACAACTATTCCCCGCAGGAGTTATTATGGGTTTACTGTCCAATACTGTAAGTATTACACAATTTGACGTAGTTGGAGATTTTCCGGAGCAGGATCTAGCGAACTGGATTGGTGAGCAGTTGCGTAGTAATGGGTTTCAATCTATTGAAAATTCAGCAGATGAATTGTCTATCGGCTGGGTTGAGCTGGATGATTTTCAAAGTAACGATTTTGCGCGTCCCGATAGCTGGTGGCGGGATAACTATGTCACTTTCACCATGCGGCGCGACCAAAGACGTCTGCCATCTGCATTGGTAAAAGGTGATATGCAGCGTGAGCAAAACCGGTTTTTGGCGGAAAATCCCACCTATAACCGTGTGCCGAAAGATAAAAACGAAGAGTTGAAGGAGCTGGTGCGCAGTCGCTTGTTGACGCGAGTTTTGCCCACTCCGACCCTGTATGATGTGGTTTGGAACTTGACCACGCAGCGGCTGACTTTTGCCAATTTGAGCACCCGTGCCATAGATGATGTGACTGAGCTGTTCCAAAAAAGTTTTTCCGGTTTGCGCTTAGTAATTGTGCATCCCATAGAGCGTGCGCGTAAGGTAGTGCCAGCGAGTCTGGGTGCCGCTTTATCTGCTGTTGATCAGGCTGCAGATATGGCGGTAGCTGAACAGATTCAAAACAATCTATGGCTGGGTACCGAGTTTATGCAGTGGTTGATGTATCGCACGACTAACGGTAGTGCATCCTACGCTGTTAGTTGCGCTGGACCAGCTGCTGGCGAGGAGACCTTTAGCGCTTTTTTAGATGATAAATTGTTGCTGCTCGGTAGTGGCAATGAGGGGGCGCAAAAAGTTGTTGTCTCAGGACCGCAGGATAATTTTGCCGAAGTCTGTGTCGCTCTGTGTCAAGGTAAGGAGATAGCTGAGGCGACTATACATTTTGAAAAGCTGGAGCATCAGTGGCGCTTGACCTTAAAAGGGGAACTGTTTCAGTTCGGTTCTTTTAAATGTCCAACGGTGCGTATAGAAAAAGGGGCAGAAATCGAAGATGAACAGCTGTCAATCTTTTATGAGCGCATGTATGTGCTCGAAGAGGGATTACAACTTTTCGATAGCCTGTTTGGCGCTTTTTTAACTAAACGCCTAAGTGATGACTGGTCGAGTGAGTGTCAGCGTATGGCGCAGTGGTTGGGTAAATAAAACTGCGGTGCCGGGCGATTTTTTTAGTGTCGACGCTTTACAAGCTTGATCTGTCTGCTACTCTTTAATCAAGTCAAAGATGGTTGTTAAACACCGCAGAGAGTTGGATGTTGTTTTCCCGTCAGATGAAGTAAGATGTTTACGTAGGTTTGGCAAAGTTGCTCAGTGATTAGTTCGATCGGTTTCACATGTTCACAGCTTGTATATTTGTGTAGTAGCAAAAGAGTAAGTGCTGGGCAATGATGGGAATGCGGAGTTTACGGCTGTCCATGAACAACCACAGGAGGGAGAGCTTATGCCAGTCTTAGAGCCACCAAACAGGATAAGTGCTTGAGAAATTTGCGATCCGTTATTTTACTGTTTTAAACCTAAGATCTCCGTAGGGAGACCCTGAAGTAGCAACTTCAGTTATAAAAAACAAAAGCCTCGGCGATTTCTGACCGAGGCTTTTTAGTCGGTAAAAAGCGTTGCTTGCGCGCTAGATAAGTGTTATAGGTGCCCATTCATCATGGCCATGGAGGAGATTTCCATGGTCATTTGTTTTTGTAGTGACCACTGAGTTGATGCAACAGGTGCTGTTGATTAACTTGCTGCTGCAAACTTTTAACAGCCCGTCTGTAGTCACGATTGCGCCGGAGGCACGGCTCTCTTTGGTTGCTGTAGGTCTGCTCTAAATTAAGGAACCTGTAAATGATCAGTGCATCAAATATATGTTTGTCATATGGTAAACGCACAATATTCAAAAACGTCAATATCAAGTTTACCCCCGGCAACTGTTATGGTTTGATCGGTGCCAACGGGGCCGGTAAATCAACTTTTTTGAAAATTCTTGCTGGTGATATTGAGGCCGATAAGGGTGAAGTTAGTATTGGTAAAGGTTTGCGCTTGGCCGTATTGCGGCAGGACCACTTTGCTTTTGATGAAGAGACGGTGTTCAATACTGTCATTATGGGGCACAAACAGCTGTATGAGGTGATGGCTGAACGCGAGGCGATCTACAGCAAAAGTGAATTTAGCGAAGAGGATGGAGTACGCTCTGGCGAGTTGGAAGCCGAATTCGCTGAGATGAACGGCTACGAGGCCGAAGCAGAAGCGGCGATTCTGCTTAATGGATTAGGTATTAGAGAAGATCTGCGTCAGAAGAAAATGCAGGAGCTAGAAGGTGGCGAAAAGGTGCGCGTACTGCTGGCACAGGCTCTGTTTGGTTCCCCCGATGTGCTATTGCTGGATGAGCCTACTAACCATCTAGACTTGAAATCTATCCAATGGCTGGAAGAGTTTCTGGGTCGTTTTCAAAATACTGTCATTGTTGTTTCGCACGATCGCCACTTTCTTAATCAGGCCTGTACTCATATTGCGGATATCGATTTTGGGACCATTCGTACCTACGTGGGCAACTATGATTTTTGGTATGAAGCCAGCCAGTTGGTGCTAAAACAGAAACAGGATGCTAATCGTAAAGCGACCGATAAGGCCAATGAGCTCAAAGATTTTATCGCCCGTTTTAGTTCCAATGCTTCTAAAGCAAAACAGGCGACATCACGCAAAAAAATGTTGGATAAGCTGAACATTGAAGAGCTGCCAACATCATCACGTAAATATCCGTTTGTGGTTTTTAAACCTGAACGTGCCTGTGGTGATATCATCCTTGAAGTCGAGGGATTGTCGAAAACCGTAGATGGCGTTGTGGTGCTGGATAATGTCAGCTTTGTTGTCAACAAGGGAGATAAAATAGCTTTAGTTGGCGCCAATAGCTTGGCTAAAACAACTCTGTTGCAGATACTGTCTGGCGAGCTGCAGGCTGATAGCGGCAGCTACCGCTGGGGTGTTACTATAACCAATGCCTATTTTCCTAAAGATAATAGTAGTTACTTTGCTCAGGATATGAATCTGATTGAGTGGTTGTGTCAGTTTCCACCCCACGAAGGGGAGAGCTTTGCACGTGGCTTTTTAGGGCGGATGTTGTTCTCCGGCGATGACGCAACAAAAATGACTAGTGTTCTAAGCGGTGGAGAAAAAGTGCGCTGTATGCTGTCGCGTATGATGTTGTCCAGCGCCAATGTGCTGCTTTTTGACGAGCCGACTAATCACCTTGATCTCGAATCTATTACGGCGCTCAATAACAGTTTGATCCAGTTTCCTGAGGTGATTCTCTTTACCTCCCACGACCATAAGTTTGTATCGACCATAGCAAATCGCATTATAGAACTGACCCCACACGGTGTGATTGATCGGGTTATGAGTTTCGATGAATATCTGGATAACGCCGATGTAAATGCGTTGCGTGAACAGCTATGTGGTGACATAGCGTTGGAGATGTAAGGAGCCTGCGATGCTTTTTCAGACCCATCTGTGTGATAGTTCATTTCTGCCCATTGTGACTAAGCTGGTATTGGCTGCCTTGGCCGGTGGTGTCATCGGCTGGGAGCGGGAGATGCATGGCCGCCCAGCGGGCTTGCGCACTCATGTGTTGGTGAGTGCAGGTTCCTGCTTGATGATGGTTCTCTCTGAAGGGGTGTTTGTTAAATATGGGGATCTGTTAGCTACTGGCGTGGTGCGTATTGATCCGGGCAGAATGGCAGCTCAAGTGATAACTGGCATCGGCTTTTTAGGCGCCGGAGTTATTATCAAGGATGGCCTATCGGTGCGAGGGTTAACCACCGCTGCCAGCTTGTGGATGATGTCAGGTATTGGTATGGCTTTTGGCTTAGGCATGATCAGTACTGGTGTTTTTAGCACCGTGCTGGCCAGCGCAGTGCTGATTATTTTGAAGAAGATGGATTGCTTGGTAAAGAAAGATCGCTTTCTACGTCTAACCGTTGTCGCCGATTCAACTTATGATCTTTTCCCCCAATTAAAACAAATTTTTAGCGATGCTGATTTAACCCTCTCCAATGTAGAGCAGGAGTTGAACCTTGAGGAGCAACGCGTTCAATATGATTTTATTGTTACCAGACAGCGCAAAAGGGTTGGGGAAGAGATGGTCAAGGCTATTTCTGTGCTCAATGGGGTGAAAAAAATACGTTATAAATAAAAGAGTTATATTGCGTCTGTATCCGCGCTAATGTTATGCTCCCTCCAATTGTTGTATGCTAACCTTGGAGGGCAACTTGAAAAGTTATACATACAGATTAATATCCAAAACATTGCTGTTGCTCGCCATTCTTATGCTGTTTTGGTCTAGCACCCTTCTCGCTCAAGACTCTGCACCTAAAATTCGCTTTATAGTTACTAAGGTAATTGATCATACCGATAATGATGGTTGGAAAAATCATCTCATTGCTTATGGTATTCGCAATATCGTTAATAGCGAACTCTACGCTACTGGGCGCTACCTGCCTATTGAAGATCATCCAGAAATAACCCAACAAATAGATCAGCTTATAATTGCAGATTGGGGAAAAACTACTGTTGCTGGGAATGCGGATGCGCTGACAAAGAGCGTAGCAGATGCGGTAGTGCATGTTACCGTGCGCGATTTTAAGGTGAAACGGGCACGCAGTATTGGTCTGTTTGCGGCTGCTAAAACTACCATCAACATCAGTGTGGATATCGAAATAATCAATAATAATGGCACTCTGTACAAAGTTAGTGGAACTGGCAAAGGGGTGACTAAGTCGCTTGGCGTTCTGTTCCAGATACGTGAAGATAAAGTCCATTTCAACGAAACTACTGTCGGGCAGGCAACCCAGAAAGCGATTCATGATGCGATTGGCAAACTTTAGCCTGAAAGCTCTTTATTTAGTTGTTTTGGCTGTGCTCTCTTTTGCCCTGACCACTGGTTGTGCCACAACCTATGTCGAGCAAGATAATCCTTTGCAAGATAAGCAGTTCACCAATAGCCAAAGTGTACAGTCCCCAGCCTATAACGGGGCAAAAATCGTGGTGGCGGTATTGCCGATGGGACTTTCCGATCGTGCTGCTCAGCGTTATCCACATCTGTTGGCAAAAAACGTCGGAATGGGGATACATAACCGCCTGGTGGATGCCCTGTATGATACAAACCGCTTTAAATTTGTGGAAGATAAGGGTGATGTAATCAAAGACGTGATGGATCGGCAGTGGATGAGTGCCAACGGTATGGTTAGCCAGAGCAAGGCCATTGAAATTGGTAAAATACTTGGAGCCACTAAAGTTATTTATGGTGAAGTCTATGACTATGGTGAGGGCGGCGACAAAATACGTGGGTTGTCCGCACGCAAAAATTTGCAAACTAGGATGGGGATTCAGATTCGTTGTGTAGATGTTGAAACATTAGAGTATGTTCCGGGGAGTGGAACTGGTATCGGGAGCGATGTTTCCAGTGCTGCCGAGGAGGCGTTGCGTCAGGCTACTGCCAGCCTGTTGCGGCGGTTGCATTGATTTTATTTCATTCTGGTTTGTGAACGAGGTCGGGTAGTAGAATACAGAATTAAACTGAAAGGGAGGTTACATGAAGCGCTTGTTGTTGATTTTTGGATTGCTGTTATTGTTGCCAGTAATGTCTTATGCAGCTACTGCTAGCAGTTTGTCGGACTTTCCGAACGTAAAATGTTAAACTCTCCGGGCATTTAAAATTCCTGCGAAGGTGAAAATTCATGAGCGATAAGTTCCGCCAAGTTGATCGAGACACCCTGTTTCTGCT
>JAVETC010000053.1:0-13221 GCA_034006225.1 Desulfuromonas sp.
ATCAGCCCGTACTGGTCGGGAATCCGACCACATTAAGCCCACCGCAGGGGGGCGATTATGCGTATAAGCTTACGTTTATCTAGTGCCTTTTTAGCCTAGCTAAAATGGAGCAAGACAGTTTCAGCGTACCTGTAAGCCAGCATTTACGGGGGTTTGTGCATTTTCTACTAGCTAGGAAAGCATCTAGCCAGCTTAAATTGTATTGTACAATACAATTTTAAGAGTAGATTTATAAAGGTTTTTGATTATCATTAGCGCGGTTTTGGCTGTTCTGCACAGCTGGGACTAATAGGCGGCTCGTTACTTTGTCTGGCGAGCCGCCTATTTTTTTGCCTATTACTTCATCTTGTAGCCAGTTACGGGGTTATAGCCTTGCGCTGTACACGTTAAGCGAGACGCTATGCTCTTTGTGCATTCTCTAGCCTTAGCCTCTGCTGCCCGTTGTGCGTCACGCTGTTGGCGTTCTGCCTGCTGCTGGGCTTGTCGTGCTTGGTTCTCTGCACGTTCTTTAGCTTGCTGGGCTTCCCGTTTTTTCTGTTGCTCTGCCCGTGCTGCTGCCTGCTGTGCTGTGCGCTGCTTGCGTTCTGCCTCTGCCTTGGCTTGCTGCTCCTTACGCTCTGCCTCTGCCTTGGCCTTGTTCTCCTGTGCCTCCAAGTCGTTCAGTAGTTTTTGCTCTGGTGAAACTTGCTCTACTGACTTACCAGTAAACCCAGCAACCCATGCTTTATTGGCTGCTTCAAGGTCTCTTGCGTGGCCGCTTGGCGGTGCAAGCTGTGCTGCTGGCTGTGCTGCTTGCCGCCCTGTAGCTGCTGTAGCCGTGGCCTCTGGTGCTTCAAACTGGAAGCGACCTTTTAGCCTTGCGGCTTTTGCGTCACGCTCTGCCTGTGCTGCCACCTCTGCGGCTAATTCAGCCTTAGCCCGTTCAGGGTCTAACTTAGCTCGCATCGTTTTTTGATAGTTAGCCATCAAGTTAAGCTGCTGCCCCGCCTGCTGCATTGCTTGGCCTGCATGAGCTATTGCATGATGAATCTGTACATATTCATACTTGGGCGGTGCTACCGCCTCCAGTGCGGCTTTGTAGGCTTGGCCGTCCTCTGTAGGTGGTATAAAGCGCTGATCCATGTCTTTAAAAGGTGAACTTTTTATCAGTGCCTGGGCTTCATCAAATGCTGCTTGCTGGTTTTTAGCCGTTCGCAATATTTCTTCTTTATCCAGCGGACTAACTGCACTGATTCTGGTGCGATATTCATTAAGCTGTTTGATATAAAAAGGCTTCATTTTGTGCTTATCGGTAGCATCATCAATAGCATCTACTGTGGCTGATACTGTGTTGATAACCTCATTTGCACGGGCTAAATATTCAGCTGTAAAGGCGTTAATGTCGTTTAGCTTTTTTTCTATTTCATTCGTTTTCATCGTTGGGTAATACATAGCCCCACCGATTGAGCCAAACAATAAAGCTAAAGCAATACCGCTGCCAATGGTGCTACGGAGTGGCAAATAAAACTTGCTTTTGCCCTCTTTCATTACGGGTAAAAAGCTCATTTTGCACCTCCAAAATCTATCACATCACGTCTAGCAATACGGCCACGATTCAGCACCACAAGCGCGGTCGCTGGTTGAGCAAGTAACATATCAATTTCATTAGCATCAACTAAATTAGCAAGCTCAAACTGTAAAGTAGGCTTTGAATAATTGCCGATACTGCCTACCTCGTTTTCTTCGTTATGCGGCTTAAAAAGCTCATGTAACGAGCCACGGGCTTTGGCTAAGTAGTTTCTATGCCATAGGTTAATGCCATAGCTTAAACGTGGTGACGCTTGGCGGGACTCACGGAACAGGCCAATTTTTTGGGTAAACTTATCTGCACCTGAATCACGTAAACCAAAATCTGCACGACTATCAGGCAAGCCTTGATAGTTTAGTGTAGTGGTGCGCCACACCTTGCTAAAACGCTCTTGTACATATTTGTTACTGTCTTCGGTGCGCGGTGGGAATACAACCAAGCTGGCCAAGTTACCCAGTAGCTGCAATGCCCCGTCTTTGTCTAGGCGCTTATATAAGCCGTCTACGTTCTGCGTTGCAAACATTAAGTAAAGGCCAAGCGACCGCGCCACAGGCGTAGTTTCAACATCGGCTTTTGTCAGTAGGTTTTGCACTTCGTCTGCTGATAACAAAACGGCCTGCTGCCCCTCTTGGTTCTTCCAGTTGTCACCGCGCTTTTTAACTGCATCATAAAGTCTACGCATACACAGCGCAGAGATAGCAACACCGCCAATTCCAAATTCAGATTCAGGCAAAAGCAAACCAATTTTTGCACCTGTTAAGCAATCCTCGATTGTCTGTGTGTCGCCCACTTCTGCCGTGTCTACCCAGTCGCCTAACGTCTCATGCAGCAAGATATTACCTAGCCATGTGCGGACGTTATTCACGATAGAGCCAGCCGTTTTTTCGGGCATTTCTGGATATTCAATAGTCCAGTAATGAACAGCGGCGGCAATTCTTCGACCGTCTGCACCCTCTTTTAAAAGGTCTAGGCGGTTGTCGCGTTCTTCGTTACTGATTAGGCAAAAGTTTTGTATTTCTGTCAGCGTGTACGGTACATCACTAGCATGGATAATGATTGCAGCCATACGCAACATTAAACGGGCTGAATCCGACCAAATAGGGTCAGCTGTAGAGTCACCATCAAAAATATCTGTTAGAACATCGGCCACTGCGTCTGGCTTCATACCTTGAATCGGGTTGAACTTTCCGTGATTCGGACTGATTAAAAAATAATTTTCATTATCGGTAAACTCAAGCGGTAACGCTCCTTTACCGTCCAGCACCAAACAGCCGCCTAAATCATTGTCTAACCATTGGTTAGTGATTGGTCGCACCACGTTATAAGTTTTACCCGTACCTGATGCACCCAGTACGCCTAAATGCGTGGATAGGTCATTGACTGTAAGCCCCATAGGTAAATCACTTTCTGTAGGTGCTAAGGGGTCTCTACGCTGTGCCAGCAAGCCTGTAGTTTTACCTAACTGGATAAACGGGCTACTGTCCGCTTTAGCATTTTTAATCTGCTCAACCCGCGCCACTTCTTGCATTTGAAAATGCTTTTTTCCGACCTTATCAATCAATAATTCTGTGCCTGATTCTTTGACCGCTTGGTCAATCATCACGCCACGAATAACGAGCGGTGATTCTTTCGATTTGATTGCTAAGAACGCCATTAAGTACATAAGACCGACATAGAGCCAAACACCTATGCTGCTTTCGATTTCCATTTTATCGTTTAGCATTGCATAGCTGCTGCTGTTGGTCGCTGCAAGAATTAGCAACGGTACAAAAACCCAAGCCACAAACTTAGCAAAACCGCCTGATTCATCAACTGGCTTGCTTTCACTAAACACACCGCGAATATGGGCAAAAAGAGCTAAATAACCCAGTACGGCAGCTGTAGGACTTGTTAAAGCAAAAATAGGTGCAGCAATAGCAATACCCATGCAGAACAACATGCCCTTAGTTGAGCGCCATTGTTCACGCACATAGCTAAATTCTAAATCTGTAGATAGCACCTGCCCAGTCACTGAATCACCGTTTGAATCCGTAACCAAAAGCCTTGCACGGTCTTTAAGGTCTGCTGGTGTCTCTGCATCATGTTCACGGATAACGCTATTTTTTACCGTCTCAACAACGGCATCAATTTCATCTGTACGAACGGGCGTACTGGGGAGCACTAAAGGCGCTACAACACCGCTAAAAATTGTAGCCGCTAAAATCAATAGCCCACTAACTACAAGGGTCAAACTGTAAAGCAATGGCGCTGTGTATTCTGTTTCAAAAATACCTGCACCGTGAATAAGCATTACTGCTGTTATAAGACCAAAAAGCATCAATGCTGGAATGACTAAAAATGTCATTTTTGCCCACATACGCTGTGCTATAAACACGCCAACCTGTGAAAGTGTAATTCGCTGCGCTTGACGCTCTAGCGGGTCAGTAGATAGCCCCTCGTTTTCTTCATCTGTACCAGCAACCCAATAGACGTTTGGGTCTACTAAGTTTTCATATTTTTTAGATAAAATCCCGCGCATTCTTTTTTGCTCAAGATTGATTAGGCGCGATTCTATCCAGCCTTTTGGATTGTCTAGAAACTTAGTTTTACTGCTCATACTTTAATTACTCGCTTTGTCCGAGAAATAATAAGATTACTTTTTATTAGCAATCATTAATTGTTCACCCTTGGCTTTCCATTCTTGGCGCTTCGGGTCATTGGCGTGTACACCATTTAACGACAACAAGCCCCCTAGCAATTCCGCTGCTGATATTTTGGGTTTACCTGTTTTTGTATCTACTAGCCCCGCCATAATTAGCAAGCCAGCCGAGTTGTAAAGCTCATGGTCACGCGCTTTGCGTTCTGCTGCTTTGTGAGCATTCAAAACTTTGTTTAACTCTGACTTAGCTTTTTGAGCTTTGTCATTGGCCTTTTCTGCACGAATTAAAGCGTTTAGCTGTCGTTCTTGTACTGGTGTTCGGTTTTCTGTTTCTGCTAATAAAAGCAATAACTGGTGTTGTTCGTTTGGTTTTGTAAGACCTTTAATATAGGCAACTTTGCCTTTTAAGTAGTCTGTCATTTTGCCCTCTGCTTTGTGGTTGTTTTGTGTTCGCTGATTGTATCAAGTGCTGTGTGTAAATCAATGGCTAATATAGTATAGATGGTGGGTTGTGGAGCAATCCCTAATTTATTAGGGCCCGCTTAGACGTTTCTCCCTTCGGGCAGAAACAGCGGGTGCTGCCGCAGGCAGAAGCAAGAGCAATCCACAGCTTTAAACCTTGGGGTTTTTCCTGTAGATTAAGAGCCTTAAAGCAGTTCGGCTTTTTGAGTGTATTTTTTTCGCTAGGCGAAAAAGCAAGGCTGGCTCAATTTGTATTTATTTTCGCTAGGCGAAAAATCAGGATTCGGTTGTTATGGCTATAGCTCGTTTAAGTGTGAAAGTTGGCAAGAGTGGCAAAGCATCGCCACATGCCAGCTATATTGCACGCGAGGGCGAATATGCTAAATACACTGAACGGGGCGAAAAGCTAGAACATAAAGAGCATGGCAATATGCCGAATTGGGCGCAGCATGACCCCCAAGTATTTTGGAAAGCTGCCGACCAATACGAACGGAAGAACGGCACGACTTACCGAGAATTTGAAATAGCTTTGCCCCGCGAAATGACAGCCGAACAAAGGCAAGGCTTGGTTGGCGATTTTGTAAAACAAGAAATAGGGAATAAGTACCCCTATCAATTTGCAATTCACAACCCTAAGTCCCTAGATGGTGACGAACAACCACACGTCCATTTAATGTTTTCGGAACGTAGACTAGACGGTATAGACCGCGACCCAGACCAACACTTTAAGCGATACAACGCAAAACACCCAGAACGTGGCGGGGCGCAAAAAGACAACACGGGTAAAACTGCTGCTGTTAGAAAAGAAGAACTGATAGCGTTACGTAGTCGATGGGAAACCATGTGCAACGAACACCTAGAAAAGCACGGACATCAAGACCGTATCGACATGCGAAGCTATAAAGACCAAGGCTTAGAACTTGAACCAACAAACCTAAAAATTAGCGACTGGAAGAATAAGGAAAAACGCGAGACGGCATTAAAAACTCGTGCAATAAATAAAGAGGTTATCGCTTCAAAAAGAGAGTTAGAAAAAACAATTCCTAACCTTGGCCGTGAACTTAAAGGATTCCAAAAAAACAGGATTGCAGCGATACGGGAACAAGGCGCGGCACTACGGAAAGACCGACCACTGACACAGGCAGAAATAGACAGGCGCGCTAAATTTGAAGCGCGTATGGCTAAAATAAACCAACCAAAAGAGAATCAAAAAATGACAGACAATAACCAACAACAGCAAGACAAATTTGAGCCTAGCGGACTCACACACGAAGAACGCTTAGCCCAACAGGATAAAGACCAAAAGGCACAAAAGCAGCGGGACAATATCCACAAGCCAGACGATAAAGAACAAGCTAGACGGCAAGCCAATATTGAAGCTGGTATAGCAGCTGGTCAACGAGCTAATGAGCGCATGGATTCGGAACGTGCCAAGCCTCAAGCCATAGCCCAAGACTTTTCTAAAGACAGCATGGCCGCGCAAGAGTGGCGCGGTGGTATCGGTACAAAATCAGCCGAAGACAAAAAGATAGAATCCGAAATTCTAAACAAGCAAGTAGAGCTTGAAATTAAAATGCGCGAACAAGGCCGCCCCGTTGATTCCTTACAGCAGGTTAAAGACATTGAAGCCAAGGCCAAGGCCGAACAACAAACAGAAAAACAAGCCGAAAAGGTGCAGCCTGTGGAACAGGAAGAACAAGATAGCAAGCAAAACGACCGCTTAGAATCCGAACGGGCTAACGTGCTGGAACGGGCGCACGAAGAACGCCAAAACGAACAGCAGCCAGCTACCCAAGAAGCCAGCGAACGTACTGCACCTAAGCAAATGAGCATTCAGGAAATGCGCGAACAAGGCCGCGCTTTAAGGGCTGAACGTGAAGCCCAAAAGGTTAATGAGCGCGGCCAAGACCAAGAGCGTTAAAAGCGTGTTAATAATGTGGCATAGGTAGCACGACTTTACACCGTGCAGAAATAGAAAACCCGCTTACGTCTGTAGCGGGTTTTTTGTTATGTGTTCTCGTTTCGCCTAGCGAAAAAACATTAGCCTAAGTACCTAACTTGATTGCCACGTCTGACCGCCATAGCACTACGCATGGCCTCCGCATAGGCCACTGGAAGCAACTCTATGGCTTTATCGTAACTGGCTGCAAAAGCCGTCATACTGCCACTGTCGAACTGTTCAAGCATGTCATTAAGCAACTGCGCTGTTTGCTGCAACTGCTTTTTTGCTGTGATTGTACGCATAGCTTAAGTCTCCACTTTTTTAATTTGAAGCATCAATCTTGAAAATTCTGATTTTTTCAAAAGCGGTAAATTAAATGACTGCTTTTGCTCAAAAGCTAAGCGTATTTTTTCTACTAAATTGATATAATCGTTACTGCTCATTGCTAATCACCCTTATTGGTTAGCTCGGGTCTGCCCTTGCACTGGCTCGAATCAGTGCAAGGGCTTTTTTCCGTTTCGCCTAGCGAAAAAGTCTATCTGTGTAGCTTATAATCCTTTAGGCCACTGGTAATAGCTCTGTAAACCATAAGCCATAATTGCGACAACATTACCCGCCAGCATTCCGATCAGGAGGGGCATGTAAACAGGCATACTAATCATGTTTTTAACCTCTAATTTTAATAAAATGTTTAATCGGCACGGCTCATGTCAGCAAATTTGTCAAAACAACCCGTACATATTAAAGTCTTTCACTTATTATCTTTTTCCTATGCCCAGTATTTTGCATAGTCAGTTCTAGCCTCTTGGTATATTTCACGCACCCGATCACGCGGCAAGCGCTTCCCTTTTTTTAATCCAGCCCGTTTTTCTTCAAGCTGGATGCGTGTTAAAACGTAGTCTTTTTCTTTTGCTGTTAAGTGCAGTAATTTCATAATATTCATTACCCCTCTTGTTTTAGTTCCAGCGTCCAACCGTCCAATACAACAATATCTTTTAATTCCTCAAGGGTAAAAGCTTTAGCGCTTGCCTGGTCAGTTGTAGCGCCTTTATCCGCAAACCACAGTCGGCCACTAAAGCTATGTACCCAGCCTGTGTTGTCACCCCCAAGCCATTGCCCATCTTCGTTCGCAAAATGCTTCCCGTCCTTGTAAACATAGAACTTTCTCATTGCTCAAAAAACCCCGCTTCTGTTTTATTTGCCCACTCGACAAAACAGCGTTTAGCTACGCTTGCATTCTCGATACCGTAAAAAACTTGAAACTCACCATCTGGCAAACGACAGCCAGCAGAATTGTTTGCCTTATCAAAAGTTAAAAAATAACCACCTTTAGCCACATACAAAACACTGCCCGATGTAGTGCTAGACTTTTTTAAATCGCTACTTTTCAACATAGTAAAACCCTCGTGCTGCCTTGGCTGCATTGCCTTTCCATGAGTTCTATTATACTCATTTACTCAAATGAAGCAAGAGGTATCTTACTCATTTACTCATTTAATCGGTGCTTTGCTTGGTTTCTTGGCGGCTTCTATTAACTTATCGTTGAGTTCATCAATACGGGTCATTAATTCCGCGTTTTTCTTATGTTCAGCGTGTAGCTGCTCGTCACGCTGTGCCAGCATCTTGATATGGTTTTCAGCATCTGTACTGCGCTGCTGCTGCGCTGCTTCAACCCGTTGCTGTAGTGCGTCCAGCCGCTTAACTGCATCCAACTGACACTGTTCTAGCTGCGCTTCTAGTTTCTGAATCCTTTGCGCTGCTGCTGTCGCTGTTTCCGCTGCTGCCTGCTGCTTGGCCTCTGCCACTGCTGCGGCCTGCTGTGCAGTGCTAACCTGCTGCCTTGCATCGGCAAGCGCTTCGGCCTGCTGTTCAATCTGCTGTTGCTGCAAACTGCCCTGCTGCTGCTGCATGGCTAACTGTGCCTGTACTGTTGCGACCTGCTGCCCTAGCTCTTGGCATTGCGCCTGTAGTCGTGCCTGCTCTTGCTCTAGCTGCTCGATACGTTGCAGCCGCGAACTGGCTAGCGTCACGGCCTCGCTTTTTTGTTCGTCCAGCTGATTATTAGCAATTTCTAGCTGTTCGTTGTCGTCCTCCAGCTGCTGCCCTGCTTGGATAACCTCCAAAAGCTGCGCCTTTAATTCTGTAATTTCTTCCAGCTTGGCGGCTACCGCTGCACTGCGTTCACGCTCTAACAATTCGGCTAGGGTTTTTTGTGCGCTATCACTTAACACCGCTTGCGCGGCTTCGGCTGGTTTATTCCTGTCATTCCATGCCGCTAACAGTGGCTGTATGCGGTTTGGGCTGCCTGTATTGCCCAAGGCTTCACGCACAGCGCGAATTGTGGGCTTTATACCCTCACTGTTTAACTTTTCAATGGCTGCATGTATCTGCTCGTTTGTGACTTTTGCGCGTGTATTTGTTTGCATTTTCAAACCCACCATATCAAAACACTACTACAAGGCCTTATCATACCGCAATATGATAAGATATGATAATATGATAAGCTAAGCGATATGATACGTCAAACTGTTTTTATACTTTCCACACGCATACTTCCCCCCCCCAGCTTCGACCACCGCCTAGAATCGCGTACATTCAACGATTGCACTGCAAGCCAAGCAAACACCCCAACCCAACCCTGAGCACGCTTAAAACAGCACTGGAAGCCGCCAGAGCTGCAAATAATCCTTAAAGTTCTAAAGGGGTTGCACCCTCAAGCTGCGGAAACAAGTTTCCTTGCTCTCACGCGCTGGATTGAATGAGCTTATGGGTTGTGTCTGCTGGTGTGGTGTGTGGTGGTGGGGAATGGCTAGGAAAGCACTCACTTTCGTTACTAACAGCAGATATAAATATCTTTTTAGAAGCCTAAGAGCCAAACCGCAAAAGCGCGGAGGCTACGCCATTAGTAATACGCACGGACGATTGAACACCCTTATTTTCAGCCTTGGTGCAACCTGATACGAATACGTTTATCTAGCCTAAGAGCCAAACCGCAAAAGCGCGGAGGCTACGCCATTAGTAATACGCACGGACGATTGAACACCCTTATTTTCAGCCTTGAGATAGCCCGAAACTGAACCTACAGAAACGCCCATTTGCGTTGCAATCGCCCGTACACTCAAGCCTTGCGCCCGTAGTGCCTGCGCCTGCTCCTGCTTGGCCTCTGCTGCCTGCTTAACATCGTCTAGGTAGGTTTCCCTATCCACTGCACCCGCTGCCCGTCTGCGCTCTGCCTCACGGTCTTTGTGACGCTCTGCGGCCATACCCTTACTGATAATTGTTTTTAGTTCGCGCTGTTCGTCACCGGTGATTTCAAACAGATTGATTAAGGTGTCATTACGGGGCGTGTAAAGCGGTGGGTACTGCTTACCGTCAAACGTGACCTTTTCCCCAGCCTCGAACTGTTTCGCCTTGCTGTAGACCGTCATCAGCTCCTTGCTGTTGTATTTCCAACTGTCATCAATGGCACGGGCTAACGTGGCGGCTTCGTGGTACATCAAGCGGCTATTGGTTGCCCCTGATAACAGTAGAAAGTTTGTCTGCCAGTGCAAAAAGCGCATTCTGTCGCCCTCCGCCACACCACCGCGCAAGATCGCTAAGGTTCTGAGGTCTTCCAGTCGATGCCAAGCCAGCTGGCGACCGCTAAAGCCGCGCAAATTGTCAGACTTACCACCGCCTATTAACTTTAGCTGTTTGCGCTTCTCGCGCTCGTCTCGTTGTTGTTTCTGTTTTTCAATATCCCAACGGGCAACGGGTAACAGCACTTCAGCTAAATATTCGAAGTTGTAGCGCACGGGCTGGCCGTCTGCGCCATTTTCAACGTGTACCACTCGGCACACTTCCCCGCTTTTGCTGTTTACCGTCTCAATCAAGCGCAATACGCGGCTTGCGTCTTTCGCCCCTACGTCTGCCCCTGCTTCTTTCAAACGGTCAACCAAGTAGCGTTGGCAAGCGTTCCAGCGTGGCAATGCCGCCCGTGGTACAGCACCATCTAGCAACCATTTAGCCTGTATGCCTCGACCGCTAAAAACCAATAGCGATGGCGTGGGTATGCCCTCCTGCTGGCAGAAGTACAAAACAGAATCGGCTAATTGTTCGGGGCTGCGACCTGCTGCCCAGTCGGTGCGGTAGGTGTCTAGGTCGGCAAACAGCAAGCCAATACGGGCAAGGTTTACGACTCTACGGTTAGGCTGGAAAAATTCGGCTTGGCTTAGCCATGTGTCACGGTTCGGGTTAATCAGGCTCAACACCTTTGGCATATCGCTAAGGCGGTGGGCTGATTGTTGTTTATTACCGTTTACATCAACCAGAATTGAGAAAAAACCAGCGCGGCTAGGGTCGTGGTACGCCCTCGCTTCCTCTGCTCTATCGAATAATGCCAACTGTGCTACAGCCATAATTTGCCCTTGTGAGCTTGTCAAAGCAGGGTCTAGGCCGTAGAATAAGAGGTGACGTTATAAGCCTCGTATTCAGTTTGGCCTTAGACCTTACGCTTACGATTACCGCCTAACCCTTGCAGGGGTTTAGCGGTTAAATTCAAGATTAAGCCCCGCCCTAGACAGCGGGGTTTTTTCTTTTCTGACTCATAGCTTATCAGTATTTTTACTGTACTGGTTAAGAATTTGCATACTTACACACTCATAAGCTCAAACACTCATTTACTTACTTTGTAATTCGCTCGATGTAGGCCGTTAAAATTTCCGTGATGGTTTTGTCCTGGCTAAGCGCATACATTTTTAAACGCTTATGTGTTTCTTCCTCGATATTGATATTCAAACGCTTATAAACTTTGTCGTCTGCCAGACTTGCCAGCGTTGCCGCTTTACTTTTTCTGCTACTTGGTCGGCCTGCTTTCAAAATCCCTGACTTACTCATTGTTGTTCTCCTGCTAATTTACTCAAACACTCATTTACTTAGTGAGTATTGCTTTAATTTCTGCCGCTAATGCCCGTATTTCTTGGGCTGCGCTGCCGTTTGGTTCTGCGTCCATTACGGTTATACCGTTGGCCGCTGTGGTCGGATATATCACCCGCTGCATGATGCGCGAATCTAAAACAGGCAACTCATACCCCGCTAAAGCCTCGGCCACATCTGCCCCAATTTTTGTACCTGCAATGGCTCTTGATACGACAAAGGCCGCTTTTAGTTTGCCGTCTGTTAGCTCGATGCGCTGCGTTACCAAGTCCACAAGGTCGGCTGTTGCCCATATATCGTATGGGCTGGGCTGTACTGGTATCAGAATAAAATCAGCCGCCTTAATCGCAGACACGGCCAAATCTGCCGCCTGTGGCGCTCCATCAATGACAACAAAGTCTTTTTTAGCAATGTGTTTTATATCGCGCTCGATGGTCGGGCGGTCGATACCAACCACGGCTAAAGACTGGTCTTCGCGCACGGCTGCCCAATCGCGGGTGCTGCCCTGTGGGTCTGAATCAACAAGCAAAACGTCTGCCCCGTCCAGCTGTAAAGCACGGGCTAAATGTGTGGCTATTGTCGTTTTACCCGACCCGCCTTTTTGGTTCAAAACTGCAATAACATACATGGCTATAATCCTTTGCTGGTGTGGTGTCTGGCCTGTTTGCCTGTGCTCTATTATACTCATTTACTCATTTGATACAAGCGTTATTTTACTCAAACACTCATTTAATTAAAGGCGCGGTAAAGCGTGGAACGGTGAACGCCTAATAACTCGGCCACCTCCTTAACGCTACGGCCTTGCTCGACCAGCTCACGGGCATGGGCAACCTGTGCAGGTGTAAGCACTGGCCGCGCTCCAAACTTCACCCCACGGGCTTTGGCGGCTTCCCGTCCATTCCTTGTGCGCTCGATGATTAGCGACCGTTCAAACTCTGCTATGCCAGCAAAAACAGTTAGCACCATGCGCCCCGCTGGTGTGGTGGTGTCTGCCCACGGTTCGGCCAAACTGCGTAAACCTGCCCCTGCTGCTTGTATACGTTCGGCAATGTCCAGCAAGTCGCGTGTACTTCGCGCTAAGCGGTCTAGGCGTGTGACTGTCACAACGTCCCCAGTTCTCAAGTAATCCAGCATACGGTTTAGCTCTGGCCGTTCTGCGTGTGCGCCCGTTACCTTTTCCGAAAAAATGCGAGTGCAGCCAATGGCCGCTAATTCTTCTCTTTGATTAACAAGCTCTTGGGCTTCTGTGCTAACCCGTGCATAGCCAATATTTTTCATGCGTCCCTTTTTTGTTGCAGAAATAGAACCAACTATTTTAGACCTGCGACAGATAAAAGCGACAACCAAACACCGGCTAAATGGCTGGCCGTTTCTGTGTTGCAAAACTTAGAACTTACGCGACACGCAAGACAGTTTCAGCGTGAAATATCAGCCCGTACTGGTCGGGAATCCGACCACATTAAGCCCACCGCAGGGGGGGGAAGTATGCGTATAAGCTTACGTTTATCTAGTGCCTTTTTAGCCTAGCTAAAATGAAGCAAGACAGTTTCAGCGCACCGAATCCAAGAGGAGGGGGGGGTGATTATCATACGAGCATTAAGGCCGTAAGCGAGTGTTTGCAGGAGGTTATTCATTTTCGCCTAGCGAAAATAAACATGAAAGACAGTTTCAGCGTGAAATATCAGCCCGTACTGGTCG
>JAVETC010000014.1:0-66525 GCA_034006225.1 Desulfuromonas sp.
ATCTGTTTTAGCTTTGGTTGCGCCGGAATAGATAAACTCAATGGTTTGACATCCATAACTTGGATCTGATCCAGAATTACCCTCATCAGTCGCGCACTAGCGCCTTCTAACGGATATAGCCGCGGTATGGTAGTGGCATACAGAATCAGCTCTTTTAACAGCGTTGAAACAGCTACTACACAACAGCTTGAGGGCGCATCGGGAAAGTAATCGTGCTGGATAAATAGTGTTCTGATCGATAATAGACCGGATGCTTTACGCTGGTGGTGTGTATGGGCGGGAATCCAGATGGCGCGCAATGGTGGCACTACCCATATTCCATTATCTGTTGTCACGGTCATGACGCCACTGGAGGCGTACAGCAGTTGCGCTCGGGCATGGCTGTGGAATGGCGTAATGTGCCCGGGAGGAAATTCTCTGGACATGACTACGATTGGACGGGGGATTGTCATGATCTGTGCGACCTCATCACGATAATCCGAATTTGTCTCGTTTGCGTTATTATTTGTCTTCATATAGCAAGAAACATATTTGCCTTTTGCAGTATGGTCAATCGAATTTTGCAAAAGCATTGTTGCGTAGGAGTATAAAATGAAGAGCAAACTTGTTGGGGTATTATCCCTCGGTCATCTGGTGACTGACGTCAATCAGGGCGCATTGCCCGCCATGTTACCCTTTCTTATCGCCGACTATGGCCTGTCCTATACGGCGGCGGCCAGTATCGTGTTTGCTGCAAATGTTGCATCAAGTATTATTCAGCCTATCTTCGGTTTTGCGGCCGATAAGTCTTCAAAACCTTGGCTACTTTCTATCGGTATTGCCGCCTATCATCCTGAAGCCGCACGGCTGGTGAATTTTGCTGCCGGAAATAGCAAGAATACCGCAATGAGTTTTTTCGGTGTTGGTGGCACCATCGGCTTTGCTACAGGACCAATTTTTATAACTTCAGCTCTATTGGCCATGGGATCGAAGGGTACAGTTGTGCTTATCTTGCCGGTTGCTCTCATGGTGTTGGTTATGACAACGCAATACTCTAAACTCTCAGAGTTGACAGTTGCCAACAAACAGCAGAAAAAAATGGCAGGGATGCAACACGAAAAAGAGCATTGGTGGGCTTTTATCCGGCTGACCATTGTTATTATCGGTCGCTCAGTCATCTTTTTCGGTTTAAACACTTTTATCCCGATCTATTGGATCAACCATCTGCAGCAATCAAAGGTAGCTGGTTCTCTGGCTCTCTCGTTCTTTGCTGTAGCGGGGATATTTGGCAACCTGTCTGGAGGTAGACTCGCAGACAGGTTCGGGAGAAAAAATATTATCGTGGCTGGATTTTTAGGCTTAACTCTGTTTCTGCCGATTTTTATATTAATTAATAACGTGCAACTGGCGCTGCTAACGATGATTCCCATCGGGTTTATCCTCTATGCCACATACAGTCCATCGATTGTCATGGGGCAGAGTTTTTTGCCCAAGCGCGTTGGTTTATCTTCCGGGATTACCCTTGGGGTAGCTATCTCCATAGGTGGCGCCGTGACACCGCTGTTAGGTAAAATCGCAGATATCTATGGTATCTGGTACGCATTAGCAACAGTTGCCTGTTTACCGATAATTTTTCTTCTGATTGCTATGAGTTTACCGGAGGCTAATACAACAGTTTCAGTGTTTGGTGGGCAAAAAAAATAGTAGGGCAGCTGTGTGCCCTTTACCTCTATATTGTATTGAGTGTTAACAATGGGTCAGGTGGTTACTATTTACTTTTATGGTATAATCCATGTAGCAATTAACTTACCATAACTTATCTCAAGGTTAGATATGCCAAGAAACCCGAGAATAGATGTTGTAGGCTATTACCATGTGATTAACCGCGGAATTAACCGTGATAATATTTTTTTATGTGATGATGATAAATGTAAATTCTTGGATATCTTGTCTGCGGCAAAAAAAAATTACCATTTCACTGTGCATTCTTTTTGCATTATGGACAACCACTACCATTTGCTGATTGAAACTCAGCGTAACAACCTGTCGCTGTTGATGCGCTATGTCAATTCTCAATATGCCTGTTATTTTAATAAAAAAATGCAACGCAGTGGTCATCTTTGGCAAGGACGTTTTAAGTCTTGGTATGTAACTTCCGATAATTATTTGTGGTTGTTGATACGTTATATTGAAATGAATCCTGTTGTTGCGAAAATGTGTCCTGTCGGTGGAGAGTACCCATTTTCATCCTCTTATTGTTTGTTGCATGGGGCTCAGGGTGAGTTGTTACACTCGTCATTGTTAGCAGAAAAAGATCTCCTCGCTTGGCTTGTGCCTTTAAAGCAGGATGAATTAAATGAGTTGCGTCAGTTTGAAAAATCTAAGCTGGTAAAACATGATGATGACTATATCCTTTGCACCAAATTGCCTCTACCTGATTATTTTTGTTCAGCAGATTTTAAAATGCAGAGAAATTGGTCAATTTATCGCGCGATATCAGATGGCTACAAACAAAGTGAAATAGCTACTTTGTTGCATCTGTCGACTGCCGCTGTTTCACGAATTGCTGCCATCGAAAGGGCAAAGCATGATCTTTACCATAAAATAAAACAAAAAGGGTTATTGTGGAGCTACGACCATGATACTGAATACGATGTTCAAAAATCTCAATTGTTGGTTGAAACGGTATTGAAATACTCCTCCTTAGAGGATGTGGAAATGGTATTCCGGTTGTATGGACATAGATTTGTCAAAATGGTGTGGCAGGGCAGGTTGCTTAACGATTTGCGCTTTAAAAGACTGAACTATTTTTTAGCGCGAGTGTTTTTTAATATGGATGTGGAGGCGAATTATTTTGCTGAACATAAAGGATCTAGAGCCGACAAACTTCGATTACTTGCTGGATGAAACCAAGGCGGTTTTGTATTGTTTACGCACAACTGCGCCTTTTTTGTCCGATTATTGTTTGGTTGGCGGATCGGCATTGGCTTTGTATTTACGGCACAGGAAAAGCGAGGATTTAGATTTTTTTACTTTTGCTGATTCTTTTGATGCTGCACAGATTATGCAATATATGCGACAGTTTTCCACTTATGAAGTAATTAATAAAAGTCCTGATCAGTTGGATCTTTTGCTCAACGGGGTTAAGGTGACTTTTTTTAATGCTAAATGGTCATTTCTGCGCCCAGAACAATTACAACCATTGAATGTCGCGAGTTTGTCGGCGATTGCGGCTATGAAAATTAATGTATTGTTTGTCCGAGCAAAATATCGTGATTATTATGATCTGTATTGTCTGGCGAAACGCGGGATGGGAGTGAGGGCGATGTTTGATTGTGCCCTGCCAATTGTTGATGGTTTAACCTTTAAGTTGTTCAGCGTTGCATTACTGTATATTGATGATATTGATGACGATACGATTGCACACCTTGAACCTGAAGAAATTGTTGACAAAAAAGAGATCAGGTCCTTTTTTGAAAATCAGCTTAAAGCAGAACTGTTATAAGGAAATTGCTTCATGGTTATGAAGTTCCATTTTGTACTGTTTTAGAAAGTTACCTTTGAATAAAATTTCCTTTTTGGAAAAAATAGATTCAGCTGCCGGGGCGCTGCTAGCACGTTTTTTTACTGAACATGGCTAGACGGTGGTGGTAGGCAGACGTGATGATTTGGAGGCTGGCGCGTATTGTCGCGCAACGATATGGTACTACACCGAAATGTTATAAGCATGGGCAATGTATTCAGGATATTTCTGTTGAGATGGTTGTGAAGCCTTTGTTTGTGGAAGTCGTATGATGGTGTAAGAGGCTGCTGTTCCAAAATTATTCCCATTAGGAGCAACCTATTCGCCGAGTGATGTGTTTTGACCTCCGTAACTTGTACTTGACCCAGAATGACCATCGTCAGTCACGTGCTAGAGACTGCCGTGGTAGGTTCGTGGCACAGGATCAGTTCTTTTAGCTGTGCTGAAACAGCGCCTAAGCAGCAGCTTGAGAGCGCAATGGGAAAGTAATTGTGCTGTCGGGTAGAGAGTGTTGTTAAACTAGCGCTGTTTTTTTAACTCAATTATCGGTTGAACTGATTATAACTCTGCATCGGCCTTGCAGCGCATAAAGGACGGAAATTTAGGTATTCCTGACGGATAGTAGCCATAATATTTGAAAGTGATGTTCTCCCCAATAGCCGGTGGATGCTCGCGTTCAGCGTCGCTGAAACCAGATCCTAGCCGGAATTGGATGCCATTATTCAATTCTACCACTAGTGCTCCCATTCTAGCCCTGTTGCGCCCATGCCCTGGCAGATGGGCAATTACTGTTGCCTCAGCGTCTTGATAACTTTTAACCTTCAATATTGTGTGGCTACGTCCATGTATATAGAGAGCCTCTGCTTGGCGGACGATTAATCCCTCTCCGCCAGCATGTTCAATGGCGCGCAATTGCTGCTGTAGATGGTCAGCATCGCGGACAATGGTTTGCTTGATGACGAAAGCATAGGCGCTGGGATGGTTGCTGAACCACTGTTGTGCCTGGACGATGCGCTGAGCGAATCCTCCTGGGATCGTGGGCGCATCAAAAATAGCAAACTTTAGCTTTAGCCAGCCTGCATGTGGTTGCTGGCGTTGAATTGTGCTTGCCACCTGCTGAAACGTCCCATGGCCACCCCAGAGTTCACCCTCTAGTGGAAAGTTTGGCAGGTCGACTGTGAATTGCTTTGGTGGCTGGAGTAGGTGCCCGTTTTTGGAGTACAACTGCTGACCATCCCAATAGGCACGCACCCCATCAAGCTTTTCGCTCATTAACCAGCCGCTTACATCAACATTAGTTGAATAGACTCGTGGCAGCATGGGATCAAATGCCATGGCCAATTGCGCTTGAAGCAGCAGCGCGAATAGCAATATGCTCCAGCGTGTCGCTATAAGATTAGATGTGCTGCACTGTAGATTAGGGAAGAACATGTTGACTCCAGTAAAAAACTCCATGGAGGGCTAGCCATGCTAAGGCCCTCCATGGAGTGCAACTAATTTCTGCCTGCCTATTTAACGCATAATTGATCAGCGATTTTTTGTAGCGATTTTTCGCCAATCCCTTTTATGTTGCATAAGTCGGCAACTTGCACGAACTGCCCATGTTTCTCGCGGTATTGAACAATTTTATCCGCCATTTTGGGGCCGATACCTTTAATGGTCTGTAGCTCGATCTGAGATGCACTATTGATATTTATAGCTTCACTGTTGGCAGCATATCCGGATAACGGAATTGCTAAAACGGCAATGATGGCTACTGTGGTGAGCAATTTTTTTAAGGTGTGGTACATGGGCTTCTCCTTGACTGGGTGTGAAAAGAATAATTATCTATCGGTAATAAATGTAAACACTAATCTGTCAGAATGCAATATTTCTAATCTTGCGGCAGGTTGTAGTGCAATCAATGTTTACTCTGTATCTTGACTAAATTCGCATAAAGTTAATGGCTTTTCCCTTGTGAGTGTTGCTGCATATATGCCTGATTGTATTTGTAGTATTAGTAAGTTTAGTGTTATCTTTTTAGTTTAATATTTGTGCTAAGAGATGGTTTTTGTGATCGGAATAAAATGATAAATTTTCTAGAAAAACGCCTGCCTATTATAATTTTATTCAATGTCGGCCTGGTAGTTTTAGGTTTGTGGCTTGCATTTGTGGTGCGTTTTGATTTTGTGTTACCTGCGGATCAGGTGCGTGTCTTTTGGCGCTTGGTACCTGCAGTAGTGTTGATGAAGATGGTGTGCTTTTGGCGCTACCGTCTGTTCAGTGGTTGGTGGCGCTATGTGTCAATGGCCGATCTTATTGCAATAACTAAGGCCAATGTTTTGGCCTCAAGCGGTGTTATCGTTTATGCTGCTTTTGTCTATCGCTTGGAATTAATTCCGCGCAGTGTGTTGATTCTCGATGCTATCTTCTGTTTTTTGCTAGTTGCAGGAACGCGATTTATTATCCGTGCTTGTCGTGAGCTCTACTATCCTATGCGCCTAAAACAGCGTACGGATAAAAAAGTTTTGATAGTTGGTGCAGGTGATGCGGGACAGATGATTGCTCGCGAATTGCGCCGCAATGAAAAGTTAAATCTTAGTGCCGTGGGTTTCGTTGATGATGATGCGCGTAAGTTGCGGGAGAAGTTTCACGGTGTGCTGGTGTTGGGATCATGTAATGATATTCCTAAGTTGTGCCGGCGTAGACAGGTTGATGAAGTTATTATTGCCATGCCATCGGCAACAGGCTCTAAGGTGAAAGAGATCACTGCTCTATGTCATCAGGCGAAGGTAGCATGTAAAACACTCCCCAGCGTGGGTAGTTTGATTGATGGTTCGGTGTCGGTGCAGCAACTAAAAGAGGTGGCGTTAGAAGATCTGCTTGGTCGCGAAGCTATTCGTTTGGATGTACAGCAAATTTCTGATTGTCTACATGGTAAGCGGGTATTGATTACGGGTGCTGGTGGCAGTATCGGTAGTGAGTTGTGTCGTCAGGTGGCTCGTTTTAAACCCGCAAAATTGGTGCTGTTTGAAAATGCCGAAACTCCACTATTTTTAATAGATAATGAGTTGAAAGAGCTGTTTCCCTTGGTTGATGTGTATCCGATTATTGGCGATGTGCGACATCGTGCGCGGGTAGAAGCTATCTTTGATGAGTTTATGCCACAAGTTGTTTTTCATGCGGCAGCTTACAAGCATGTCCCTATGATGGAGGTTAATCCGGCTGAGGCGGTTAACAATAATGTGCGTGGAACCCAAGTTGTTGCGGAGACAGCTGATGCCTTTGGGGTGCAGCGTTTTGTCATGGTTTCTACTGATAAGGCGGTAAACCCGACCAATGTTATGGGTACTACGAAGCGGATAGCGGAAAAAATTGTGCAGACCTTGGCGCGCCGCAGTAAAACTCGCTTTGTAACTGTGCGTTTTGGCAATGTGCTCGGCAGTAACGGCAGCGTTATACCCACCTTTACCGCGCAAATTAAGGAGGGCGGGCCCGTTACTGTTACCCATCCAGAAATTACCCGGTTTTTTATGACTATTCCCGAAGCGTCACAGCTGGTAATGCAGGCTGGTAGTATGGGGCTAGGGGGGGAGATATATCTGCTGGATATGGGGGAACCGGTAAAAATTGTTCACTTGGCTGAAGAGTTGATTCGTTTGTCTGGCAAAGAGCCCTATGAGGATATTGCCATTGAGTTTACTGGCCTACGTCCGGGTGAAAAGCTGTTTGAAGAGCTGCTCTTGGCTGGTGAAGGGGTGCGCACGACCAAGCATGAGAAGATCTGTATCGCTGCTGCGGTGCATGAGGATGAAAAACAGTTGCAAGAGCAGGTTGAACAGCTCTATCTGTTAGCTAAAAAGATGGATCTAACTGGGGTGCTGCAGCAGTTAAAGTTGCTGGTGCCGGAGTATCAACCATCTGAAACTCAACAGTTATTATGCAAAAGGGTGGAGCATTCAGAATGAAAATTTTAGTAACAGGTGGGGCGGGATATATTGGATCACATACTCTGGTTGAGTTATTGCAGGCTCAGTATGATGTGGTGGTGCTAGATAATCTGTGCAACAGTAATGTTGAATCGCTGCATCGAGTGGAGAGCATTTGTCAGCGTTCTGTGGAGTTTGTTCGTGGCGATATCGGTGATCGTGAGCTGCTAGATCAGCTATTTTCACAACAGGATTTCAGTGCTGTAATCCATTTTGCCGGTCTGAAGGCGGTGGGTGAAAGCGTTGCTTTGCCGCTGAGTTATTACGCTAATAATGTCGGTGGTACTGTTACTCTGTGTCAGGCTATGGCAGCGGCAGGGGTCTTTCGCTTGGTATTCAGCTCTTCGGCCACCGTCTATGGTGAGCCGGAACAGATGCCGATCAAAGAGGACTTTGTCGTTGGTGGCGTGACCAATCCCTACGGGCGCTCTAAGTGGATGGTAGAGCAGGTGCTCACTGATTTAGCAAGTTCCGATGCCCGGTGGTCGATCGCTCTGTTGCGTTATTTTAATCCTGTCGGCGCCCATCCCAGCGGGTTGATTGGTGAAGATCCCCAGGGCGCACCGAACAATCTTGTCCCCTATATTACTCAAGTTGCCGTAGGGCGGTTGGCGCAATTATCGGTATTTGGCGATGATTATCCGACCTGTGATGGCACCGGTGTGCGCGATTATATCCATGTATGTGATCTGGCGGCTGGCCATGTTAAGGCGGTGGAATTTTTGCTGGCACATACTGGCTTGGATGTGTGGAACCTCGGAACTGGTCAGGGCTATTCAGTTCTGCAGATGATCAATACCTTTGCTGAGGTGAGTGGCTGTAACATAGATTACACTATCGTTGCCCGGCGCTGCGGTGATATCGCTGCGTGCTGGGCGGATGTGACCAAGGCTGAGCGTGAGTTAGGTTGGTGCGCACAGCGCGATTTATCTACTATGTTGACAGATGCCTGGCGCTGGCAGCAGCAAAATCCTACAGGTTATTGTGTGCCTCAATAGTTTATTTGCTATTCCTGGTGGGGCAGTTTGTGCTATTGGTGCGCGCATGAAGTAGCTTCTGGTTAATTGTATTAGTAAAAAATAGTGAGATAAAAGAGGCGGATATTACATGATTAAGAGTATGACCGGTTATGGTAAAGGCGAATTTGTTGGTGACGATGCCACCTATAGCGTAGAGATTAAAACCGTTAATCATCGCTATGCTGACGTTGGGGTAAAGCTGCCGCGCGCTCTAATGTTTATGGAGAGCGAACTAAAAAAACAGGTAGCGCAGCGTTTAACGCGTGGGAAGATAGATCTATTTGTCAGCCGTGAGACTGCCGCACAAACGCAGCTGATTCCAGTGGTGAACGAGGCTCTGGCCGGCGAGTATGCCAAGCTTTTTCGCAATATGAGCGCTCAATTTAATCTTGGTTCCGAGATCCCTTTGTCGCTGCTAGCGGCGCAAAAAGATGTTATCCAATTGCGCGAAGCAGATATCGATGAAGAGGCGGTGCGGGGCAGTTTAACGCAGGCGTTATCTTTGGCTGTGGATGCAGTGGAGAAAATGCGCGCTCAAGAGGGAGCTGCTCTGCAGCTTGATCTTCAGCAGCGTGTGGATGCTATTGAGCAGATGCTGAAAGAGATCGCTGCACGTGCTCCGCAAGTAGTGTTGGAGTGGCAGCAAAAGCTAAATATCCGTATTGAACGTTTGCAAGATGGTATAGAGCTCGATCCACAACGCCTAGCGCAAGAGGTGGCTCTTGTGGCCGATCGTTGCGATATTAGTGAAGAGTTGGTGCGTTTCGATAGCCATTTAGCGCAATTTCGCCAGCTATTTTCTGCTGAGGATGCAGTTGGACGCCAGATGGATTTCTTGTTGCAAGAGCTGAATCGCGAAACCAACACTATGGGCTCTAAGTCTAACGATGCAGAACTTACTCGTCAGGTGGTCGCGATTAAGGCCGAGTTGGAAAAGATTCGCGAGCAGGTTCAGAATATCGAATAAGATTCTAAGTATAGCTGCTAGTAGGAACGTATTAATTAAAGTTAGGATTATTTAGATGCAACGTCAGGGCTTGTTATATGTGATTTCGGCACCTTCAGGAGCTGGCAAAACGACACTCTGTAATGCAGTTATTGACTTGTTTCCGCAATTAGGGCAATCTGTGTCCTTTACTACTCGGGCGATGCGAGCTGGCGAAAAGGATGGAGTTGATTATAACTTTGTCGCCGTTGAGACCTTTCGCAACATGATTAATGCTGGTGGTTTTGTTGAGTGGGCTGAGGTGCATGGCAATTTTTATGGGACTGCCATTAAAACTTTAAATGAAGCCCAGCTTAGCGGCCAAGATATTCTTTTGGATATAGATTTCCAAGGGGCGGCACAGTTGAAAAAACTGGGGTTGAATGCGGTTTTTATTTTTATTGCCCCGCCGAGTATCGCCGAATTGGAAAAGCGTCTGCAAGGGCGTGGCACCGATAGTCCAGATGTTGTTAAGTGCCGCATTGATAATGCCCACGCCGAAATAGCGCAGGCGAACTGGTACGATTATATTATTGTTAATGACAGTATCGATCGCGCATTAGCTGATTTACAGGCTGTTATCAGTGCTGAACAGTGTCGAGCAAAACTAATATTGCCGTGGCTTAAACAGCAGTTTCAGGTCTAATTTTATAGTAATTTATGTGAGTTAAGGAGATATAAATGGCACGCGTAACCGTCGAAGATTGTTTAGAAGTTATATCCAACCGTTTTTTGTTGACCATGGTAGCAGCTAAAAGAGCTAAACAACTATATCGTGGTGCACCACCGTTGATTGAGAATGCTTCGGGGAACAAAAAAGTGGTGCAGGCTCTGCGCGAAATTGCCGCAGGTAAGGTAGAGTTTGAAGCTCAGGATACTCGCACTCATTAAAACATCACTTTATCTAACAACAACAGGCGGCATCTTCGGGTGGCGCCTGTTGTTGTTAAGTCTCAACGCGATCTCCTCCATCAAGGTATATACACTTGAATTCTCTTGAAGATATCATAACCGCAGTTCATGGCTATCTGCCTAATAATGATCTTGAACCGATTCGTCGTGCCTACAAATTCAGTGCATTAGCACACGCCGGTCAAGTTGATAGTGAAGGTAATATCCTCTTTGATCATCCGGTAATTGTCGCCAAATTATTAGTGCGGTTGCGCATGGATGTTACCACTATTGCTGCTGCTCTAGTGCATGATGTACTGGATAAAAAGCTGGTTAGCGTGGAAGAGTTGCGCACAGCTTGCGGCGATCAGGTGGTGCTGTTGGTCGAGGGGTTGACGCGGATTAACACCATAATCTTCCAAAAAGGTGGTGGGCAGCAGACCGAGAGTTTCCGCAAGATGTTGCTAGCTATTGCCCGTGATTTCCGCACTATTCTGATTAAGTTGGCTGATCGGGTGCAGAATATGCAGCGGCTTGAGCTATTCCCCCCACAAAGACAACTTAGTATGGCGCGTGAGACTATGGATGTCTATGCGCCGCTGGCTAATCGCTTAGGCATTAGTTGGATGAAGAGTGAATTGGAAGATCTCTCCTTTCGCTACCTCTATCCCGAGGATTATGCTGAGTTGAGTAAGAAGGTCAACGAATTTAAGACCGATGAGTGTGATCAGTATGTCAATCAGGTCAAAGAGCAGATTAGGGCTAAGCTGCTGAGTCAGGGGATCGAAGGTGAGGTGTACGGGCGCTCGAAGCATCTGTATTCGGTCTATCGTAAAATTCAACGGCAGAAAATTGATGTTGACCAGATGTATGATCTGATCGCTTTTCGTATTATTGTGAGCAACGTGCGCGAATGTTATGCCGCTTTGGGAATTATTCACGAGGCGTGGAAGCCGATTCCTTCTCGGTTCAAAGATTTTATCGCTATGCCTAAATCCAACATGTATCAGTCGTTGCACACCTCTGTTATTGGTCCCTATGGCAAGCGCATTGAAGTACAGATTCGTACTACCGAAATGCATCGTATAGCCGAAGAGGGCATTGCCGCACACTGGATGTATAAGGAGGGTGTATCTGCCTCGGGCAATGGTGGCGATGATAAGCGCTTTAGTTGGTTGCGCCATATGGTTGAGTGGCAGCGGGAAATGAGCGCCTCTTTAGATGTGATAAGCGAACCGCACGTAGATCTATTTCCCGAGGAGGTGTATGTCTTTACCCCGCAGGGTCATGTGCGTGAGTTGCCGCGCGGATCTTGCCCGATAGATTTTGCCTACGCTATTCATGGCGATGTCGGGCACCGCTGTATTGGCGCCAAAGTTAACAGTAAAATGGTGTCGTTGAAAACTGAGTTGCACAATGGTGATGTGGTCGAGGTTTTGACTTCACCAAATCAAAATCCGAGCAAAGACTGGTTAAAGCTGGTTAAGTCTTCTAAGGCGCGCAATCGTATCCGTCATTGGGTGAAAACCCAGGAGCGTGAGCAGAGTATTGAAGTAGCGAAGGATGTGCTGGATAAGGAGCTGCGCAAATATCATCACACCCTAAATAAGATGCTTGGCGAACCCGTTATGCTCGAAGTGGCCAAGGATTTTGGTTACAAAGAGGTGGCCGATATGTTGGCTGGTATCGGTTACGGTAAGTTGTCGGCGCGGCAGGTAGTGGGACGTCTGTTGCCGGCCGATAGCGAGCGCGTTTCACGGCGTTTGCCCAGTATTGGTCAGGTGATTGATAAAATACGCAAAAAACCATCACACAGCGCTATTCGTATTCAGGGTATTGATAACGTCATGGTGCGCTTTGCTAAGTGTTGCAATCCGTTGCCTGGTGATGACATTGTCGGCTTTATTACCCGCGTTAATGGCATAACAGTGCATGCTGCCGACTGTCCACACCTGTTGGAGAGTGACCCAGATAGGCGGGTTGAGGTTGAGTGGGACCTAAACACAACGGCAGCGCGCAATGTGAAGATAAATGTCTATTGCCATGACCAAAAGGGGGTGTTGGCAGGAATCACTGCGTGTATTACCAACTGTGAAGCCAATATCATCAGTGCCCGCGTGCATACCAGTAGTGACCGTAAGGGGCTAAATGAGTTTGAAATTGAGGTAAAAAATGTTGAGCACCTGAAAAAGGTGATGAAATCGCTTAAGTCAGTTAGCGGAGTCTGTCGCGTAGAGCGCTTGCGCGAACGCTTTTGATTAGGGTTATTCTGTACTCTAAGTGGTGGCTACTCCCTAGTTGATAGTATGAGGAATGCGCTGAGCAGGAAGAAGATGATATTGGCCGACCAGGCGGCAATAAATGGCGGTAATAGGCCAGAATACCCAAAAGCCATCAGGGTCGATTGAATTATATAGAAGGCTACGCCAATAAGAACGCTTAAGGATATGCCTAGAGCCAGATTTATGTTGCGGCTCTTCTGTAGCGCGAAAGGGATGGCGACAAAAGCCATAATCAGACAGGCAAAAGGCGTCGCCAGCCGAGCATACATATCCACTTGATAGCGGGTTGCATCTAGTCCCTCCTGTTGCATCCTTTTACTCAGCGTACGGAGTTGACTGAAATTAAGCTCGTCGTTGTCCCCAGATATAGCCCCAAAATCATCAGGCGTTTTAGCTAGCTGGAGCACGTAGTTGCTCTCGTTGCGCTCTGCCGTCAGCTGTCCGCTCTGCGGATCAAAGCTTCTTATCTTGGCTGTGTCGGCAATCCATCTGTCCTGCCTAAAATCCACCCGTGCTGCTTCTATGCGTTGCTGTAACTGGAGCTTGTCATTTAGTTGATAGATCGAAACCCCGTTGATGCTCTGGGCGGCAGGTGCAACAAGGTTGATATGGTATAGGGCATTTTGATCCCGAAACCACAGGTTGTCGCGCTTAGTCAGTGTCGCAGTTTTGCCCTTAACTTCGGTGCGCAGTATATATTCAGCGTTGTGAACTCCTGCCGGTACTATGTATTCGTTGAGGGTGAAATGTACTCCTGTTATCAATGTTGTGGCTATAATCAATGGTGTAATGAGACTGAAGAGGCTAATTCCGCCCGCCCGCATGGCGGTTAACTCATTACTTTTACTAAATTCCCCCAGAGTCATGAACACACCCATGAGTATCGTCAGAGGCAATACTTGGGATACTATCAAGGGGAGTTTGCTGATAAAATAGTACAGGTAGAGCGAGATTGGCGCTTTATATTCGAGGAAATCGTCAACTTTTTCAAAGAAATCTACCAACAGATAGATGCCGACAAATACACCAAGCGCTAACATGGTGATGCGGATAAAAGTTGTCAACAGGTAGCGGTTAATAATGGTCACAGGTTATCTTTTTCTGCTTAGATAGTTAGTTATTTGTCGTGCCAGCTTGCTAATGGTATTGCTACCAGGCAGTGGTTGCTCTTTTGCGCTGTAGTAGAGCAGTGTGGTGCTAACTATGAAAAATAGTACGGTTGGGCTCCACATGCTTAGCAACGGCGGCCAGCCATTTTCCAACACCATGGTTTTGCTGATGGAGAAAAGCAGATAGTAGGCCAGAAACACGAAGAGGGCGCTGGCAAATCCACCTCCACGGCTGGAGCGGTGGGATCTAATGCCTAATGGGATAGCAATCAGAGCAAAGATTAAGGGTGACAATGGCAGTACAAAGCGTTCCTGTAGCTCGACTCTGTACTTTAGTTGTTTATCTAGCGGAGCATCTTTTACGTATTGCATGAGTGCAGCGGTGCTTAGCTCAAAACCCTTAGGTGGTTTGTCAGGGCTGCTCTGGTCATTTTCATTTACGGATAGGTTGATATCGTAGCCGTCAAAATGTATCAGTTGATACGTTTCTGCCTCTTTATTGTGCTTGAGGTGGTGAATTGCGCCATGCTCCAGATGCATCAGTAGTTTGCCATTACTGCTATCGGTGTAGATCCGTCCCTGCTGTGCAGTTATTACTGCCGGTGTTTGCCCCATGCGATTATCGCTAATAAATACATGTTGCAGGGCACCACTTTTGGGATCTACCTTGTTGGCGTAAAGCACCAAGCCTTCGATCTCTTCGTTGAATACCTGTGGTGTTATGGCGACCGCAGCACGGCTAAAGGCGATATTGATAAGTTGCTGGCGTAGGCTGGAGCGACCCAAGGGTTCGGCATACATAGTCAGCCATGCGGTAAATAGACTGACCACAATAGCCAAAATAATCACCGGTTTGGCCAGCTGGTATAAGCTTAATCCTGCAGCTTTCATGGCTACCACTTCGCTATCAGCGGACAAACGGCTGAACGCGATAATTGTTCCAAGCAGAAATGATAGCGGTACGGTTATGACAAAAAATGACGGCAGTAGGGCGGCAAAAAGTCCTAAAATATCGCCGACAGGGACGCCTTTGTCTATGATGAGCTCAATGAGTTTCAGCATTCTGCTTAGCAGTAGCACGAAGGTAAATAGAACAATGCCCAATAAGAAAGGCATAGATACTTCGCGCAAGATATATTTTTGAATTCGATATGCTGACATAGTAGGCGGATGGTATTACAAAACATGGGTAAATGTAAACTGATCCCTAGCTTCTGCTGCGTATTTTTAACGCTGGAGGTGTATCCAGAATTGTTGTGTCTCTGTTGTAGTTGCTCAGTGGTTTTTGCTTGCGCAGGTGGCGGTTGCTGTGTTACTTATCCGCGATATGTCAAAATGACGCACGTTCCCAAATGCCGCAGTGTGGTGTCCGCAATGGGTGGATTACGACGGTATAGCATATACAAATTGGGAACGGAGGAATAACCACAGAGTAAGATTGAAAGGGAAGAACATGCCTAAAATTACTATGAAACAACTGCTCGAAGCAGGCGTCCACTTTGGTCATCAGACCAAGCGCTGGAACCCAAAGATGAAACCCTACATATTTGGTGCACGTAACGGCATCTATATTATCGATTTGCAAAAAACAGTGCGCTATTTCCGCTCTGCTTGCAATTTTGTTAAAGATGTAGCTGAAAAAGGCGACAGCATTCTCTTTGTTGGCACAAAAAAACAGGCGCAGGACGCAATTCGTGAAGAGGCTGATCGTGCCGGGCAGTACTATGTAAATAATCGTTGGCTCGGTGGTATGCTCACCAACTTTGCAACCATTAAAGGCAGTATTGATCGTCTGAAAAAAATTGAGGCGATGGCTGAAGATGGTACCTTTGAACTCCTGACTAAGAAAGAGTGCTTACAGTTAGAGCGTGAGCGCATCAAGCTAGAGAAAAACCTCGGCGGAATTAAGGGTATGACTAAGTTACCCGGTGCTATGTTCGTTATTGATCCGAAAAAAGAGGCAATTGCTGTTTGTGAAGCAAAAAAATTGGGGATTCCGGTCGTGGCTGTAGTTGATACCAACTGCGACCCTGATGAAATTGATCATATTATTCCTGGTAACGATGATGCAATTCGCGCCATTCGTCTCTTTGTTTCCAGCATGGCCGAGTCCAGCATTGAGGGTGTTCAAGCTCGCAGTGCTGCAGCCAGTGTTGATAATGAAGGTGCTGATGAAGTTGCAGAAGCTCCTGTAGTTACAGAAACTCCAGCAGTAGAAAACAGCGCTGCTGCACCTGCAGAAGCATAATAAGTTAACAAGGTAGTGTCGAAAAGCGACCAGCAACTGTGGTCGCTTTTTGTCCTTATTTACTTACCCACTATATATGTAAGAGGCAACGATGGCCTGTATTATTGGCTAGTGTTGTGTTGGTGCGGACGTGGGTATTGCTTATAATTTATAACATTGCCAGCTTAAGTATGGATTAGCGTTATTTTAAATTTAGCTTAACTTGGTTGATTAGGAGAATATATCATGGCAAAGATTACAGCAGCAATGGTCGCTGAACTGCGTGGAAAAACTGGCGCGGGTATGATGGATTGTAAAAAAGCTCTCAGCGAAACTGATGGTAATATCGATGATGCAATTGATTTTTTACGTAAAAAAGGTCTGTCGGCTGCGGCAAAAAAATCTGGCCGAGTAGCCGCCGAAGGAGCTATTGTTGCTGCCGGCGCTGCTAATGTTGGCGTTATTGTCGAGGTTAATGCGGAAACTGATTTTGTGGCAAAAAATGATGCTTTTTGCAATTTTGCAGCAGGGATTGCCCAAGTAGTTGTAGATCAACGTCCGGCCGATTTAGCTGAACTGCAACAAGACGCTTTTCCTGGTAGCGGCCGTACTGTTGCGGAAGAGTTAACTCATCAGATAGCTACAATTGGTGAAAATATCAATATCCGGCGCTTTGCTTGCCGGAGCGTGGATGCTGGCGTTGTCGAACATTATGTGCATGCCGGTGGTAAGATCGGGGTTATTGTTGAGTTGACCACCGCCAGCACCAGTGAAGCAGTTAGTGCAACTGCGCGTCAGTTGGCAATGCATATTGCTGCTGCTGCTCCTCAATATCTGTGCCGCGAGCAGGTACCTGCTGAAATAGTTGATAAAGAAAAAGAAATCATGCGGGTTAAAGCTCTAGAAAGTGGCAAACCTGAGAATATTGTTGATAAAATTATCGCTGGTCAGATAAATAAATTTTATGGTGAAATTTGTCTGTTAGAGCAAGCGTTTGTTATTGATCCAGATCGCCGTATTAACCAAGTTGTTGCAGGTCTTGCCAAAGAGATTGGTGCTGAAGTTGAGCTGAGCGGTTACGACCGTTATATGCTCGGTGAAGGTATTGAAAAGCGTGTAGATGATTTTGCTGCTGAGGTTGCGCAACTAACTAAGTAATTTGCGGCTACTATTGTCTGTCTATTTCGTTATTGCACTGATTCCTCTTTGAGAAAGTTAGATTATTATGACAACTGCCCAGCCTGCGTATCATAAAATATTGCTTAAGCTCAGTGGTGAGGCCCTAGCTGGTGAAAATGGCTACGGGATTGATCCTGAGATAATTACCGCAATTGCAAACGAAATCCATGATGTTGTCGCCTTGGGTGTGCAGTTGTCGGTTGTAATTGGTGGTGGCAATATCTTTCGTGGCTTGGCTGCGTCGTCGGCAGGTATGGATCGGGCTAGTGCCGACTATATGGGGATGCTGGCCACGGTGATGAATAGCTTAGCTCTGCAAGATGCGTTGGAATCGGCTGGGGTGAAAACGCGGGTGCAGTCGGCAATAGAAATGCGCGAAATCGCTGAACCCTATATTCGTCGTCGTGCTGTACGTCACCTGGAAAAAGGGCGGGTGGTCATCTTTGCCGCTGGTACGGGTAATCCATATTTTACTACTGATACCGCAGCAAGTTTGCGGGCAATGGAAATTGGTGCTGAAGTAATTCTTAAAGCAACTAAGGTCGATGGTGTGTATAATGCTGATCCGGCTAAAGATGCGACAGCTGTAAGGTATGACTCTTTGTCTTATCTGGATGTCTTACAAAATGGCCTACAGGTTATGGACGCTACAGCAACATCTCTGTGTATGGACAATGATCTGCCTATTATAGTTTTCAACCTTACTCAGTCAGGTAATATATACAAGGTGGTAATGGGAGAATCGATTGGCACAATCGTTAAAGGAGATAAGTTATGATCAAGGACTCTTTAGCTACGGCACAAAAATCGATGGAGAAAGCAATTGAGGCCCTGCACCGCGAATTGCGCCGCGTGCGTACTGGGCGTGCTTCTGCCTCATTACTTGATGATGTGCGGATTGATTACTACGGAACGCCAACGCCTCTATCACAGATCGGGACTTTGACGGTGCCTGAAGCACGGCTTATTATTGTTCAGCCCTGGGAAAAAAAGCTGCTGCCAGACATAGAGAAAGCAATATATAAATCTGATTTGGGACTTACTCCGTCATCGGATGGTGAGATCATCCGTATCGCTATTCCTGCTCTCACCGAGGAACGGCGCAAGGAGATGGTCAAGATAGTAAGGGCCAAGTGTGAAGATGCAAAAATTAGTATTCGTAGCGCACGGCGCGATGCTAATGAAGCAATGAAAAAATTGGAAAAAGACAAAGAGATCACCGAGGATGATTTAAAGCGCGGTGAAAAAAATTGTCAGGATCTAACTGATAAGTTTGTCAAGCTTAGCGAAGATGTAATCGCTGAGAAAGAACAGGAATTGATGGAAGTATAAACTGTCTTTTAGATAGTCGAAAATTGATTAGGGAGATCCGCAGGGTCTCCCTTTTTTTATTAGATGCACTTTAGCTTATCACTTGCCTTGCTCCAGTTAGCTGTTCGTGATAGATTTCGGCAGATATTTTAGTTAGTCCTATATGCACAATCTGAGGATCGCATGGCGATGGTTTTACCGCAACACTTAGCTATTATAATGGATGGCAATGGGCGCTGGGCCCAGTCTAAAGGATTGCCGCGTATTGCCGGACATCAGCGCGGCGTTGAGACGGTGCGCAGCGTGGTGCAACAATGTGCGAAACTGGGCATTAATTATCTTACTATGTACGCCTTCAGTTCGGAAAACTGGAAACGTCCACAGGGAGAAGTTGATGCATTGATGACGCTACTTGGCAGCTATCTGAGCAACGAAATGGCGATGCTGCAAGAGAATGGCATTCGCCTGCGCGTTATTGGTGACCTGAGTAAATTACCTGATGATATTGCTCAAGCTTTACAGAAATCTGTGGAGACAACAGCTGATAGTGATGGTATGACTCTTACTCTAGCGCTATCTTATGGGGCGCGTAATGAGATTATACGGGCTACGCAAAACATAGCTACCGCTGTTGCTAACGGTACTTTAAAAGCCGAAAATATTGATGAACAGCTGTTCGCCAGCTATCTGGATACTCGGGATACTCCTGATCCAGATCTGGTTATTCGCACTAGTGGCGAAATGCGCATTAGCAACTTTTTGTTGTGGCAAGCCGCGTACGCGGAATTATATTTCTGTTCTTGTTATTGGCCGGAGTTTGACGAGGCACAATTACAGCTGGCGCTGGAAGATTATTCAGGGCGTTGTCGGCGTTTTGGCAATGTAACGCCTATTATCCACAATGATTGCCAGCCGTCTGCCTCTAGTGAGGAGGAACAACATTAAACAGCGAATTATAACAGCCTTGATCGCGTTACCGATCGTTCTGGTTATTACTCTTGGTGTGCCTATTGGTTGGTTTGCCACAGTTGTTACTGTTGTTGCTGCGGTGGCGTTGTGGGAGCTCTATGCCATGGTAATGCCTGCACAGCGGGTATACGCTAAATATGGAGCTATTGTTGTAGGGGCGCTATTGGTGCCGCTGATAGCCTTTGATTTGCCACTGTTTCTGCCAGTAGTTGCCATCTCATTGTTGATTTTTGCCAGTTATTACCTCTTTTATTATGGCGACTTAAATAGCGTAGTAGCTGAACTTGGCTGTGTAGTGCTCGGTTGGTTATATTTGCCATTACTGCTTAGCAATATGGTGCTGCTGCACGCTATGCCACATGGTCAACGTTGGGTGTTGCTGGTGTTGATTATGACTATGCTATGCGATTCAAGTGCTTATTTTATCGGTACTGCTTGGGGCAAACATCGTCTTTATCCTGCCATAAGTCCTAAGAAAAGTGTTGAGGGCGCAATCGGCGGCCTCGGCGGAGCGCTGTTGGCAGCTCTGGCGGCACATCTGTGGTTGGTTCCCAATACCAGTTGGGTAGATTGCATCATTATCGGTACGTTGGCTGGCGTGTGCGGTCAAATCGGCGATCTGTTTGAGTCGATGCTGAAGCGTAGTGCGAATATTAAGGATTCCGGCACAATCTTTCCTGGGCATGGTGGTATGCTAGATCGTATAGATAGTTTGCTGTTCTCCTTTCCTGCCATATATGCTTATCTCTATTTCTGTGGTGTGTAGCTGATGAAAGTTTTAAGTATTCTTGGCAGCACCGGTTCCATTGGGGTTAGTACCCTTGAAGTGGTGGCACAATTCCCCGAGCGTTATCGTGTGGCTGCACTCTGCGCTGGGAGCAATTTATCTGTGCTGGCCCAGCAGATTGCCACCTTTAAACCCCAGCTGGTTTCAGTTGCATTGAGCTCTGATGTAGACCGCTTACGCTCTATGCTTGGTGATATAGATGTTGATATCCAGTGCGGCGTAGATGGTGCTGTTGCCTGTGCCGTGCACAGTGAAGCGGCAATGGTTGTGTCGGCTATAGTCGGTGCTGCCGGATTAGTGCCTACGCTTGCTGCTATTAATGCAGGAAAAGATATTGCTCTGGCGAATAAAGAGTCGTTGGTCATGGCCGGTGCCTTGGTCACTCAGGCTGTAGCGCGCAATGGCGTGCGGTTGTTGCCGGTGGATAGTGAACATTCGGCTATCTTTCAAGTCTTGGCAGGACAGCGCAAGCAGGATGTGCGTAAATTGATATTGACCGCTTCTGGTGGCCCTTTTTTGAACTACTCTTTGGAACAGCTGGATACTGTGACTTTAGAGCAGGCTTTAGCGCACCCCAATTGGACCATGGGCAAAAAGATATCTGTTGATTCAGCGACTATGATGAACAAAGGTTTGGAAGTTATCGAAGCGCGCTGGTTGTTCGATATGGCGGCAGCGGATATTGATGTGCATATTCATCCGCAGAGTGTTGTTCACTCTATGGTGGAGTTTGTTGATGGGGCGGTGCTCGCCCAGCTGGGGATACCAGATATGAAAACTCCCATTGCTTGCGCTCTAGCCTGGCCGGAACGTTTGCCGATAAAAATCCCCGCACTGGATTTGTGCTCTAGCGCTGAGTTAAGCTTTACGCGTCCAGATCTGAAAGTATTTTCTTGCCTTAACTTGGCATATCAGGCGTTAGCAGCCGGAGGTTCGGCACCGGTGGTGTTGAACGCCGCTAATGAAATTGCGGTTGCCAGTTTTTTAAAACAGCAAATTAATTTCTTGGATATCCCCGCTGTCATCGATGAGGTATTGCAGCAGTATTCTCAACAGAGTGTCGTAAATGTTGATGATGTGTTGCATATTAATGATGATGCTCGGGCTATGGCGCAACGCCACATTCGTCGTTTTACGCAATAACGCCTGAGGAGGCATGATGGTAACAGTTATATCGGGCATACTGATGCTTGGTGTCCTAGTTTTTATTCACGAATTCGGTCATTTCTGCGTGGCGAAACTGGCTGGAGTAAAAGTGTTGAAGTTCTCTCTGGGGTTTGGCCCTAGGCTGTTCAGCCATCAGTGGGGCGAGACAGAATATATGCTGTGCTTGATTCCGCTTGGTGGCTATGTCCAGATGCTCGGAGAAGGGGTCGGCGAGGAGCAGGAGGAGTTGCCTCTGGATCAACAGCAGCGCTCTTTTGCTAAAAAATCAATTCAACGCCGAATGGCAATTGTTGCTGCTGGCCCGATTATGAATCTATTGTTGCCTCTATTGTTACTGCCGTTGGCATACATGATAGGGGTCAATGTGCCCAGCTATCTAGATGAACCAGCCTGTGTGGGCTATGTGGTCAATGATTCTGATGCTGCACGGGCAGGGTTTGTAACTGGCGACTGTATCACCGCGGTTAATGGTACGAATATTGCCTCATGGTCTGCCACTGATAAGGCGCTTATTCCCAATGTTGGTATGACGCTGGATATGACGGTGTTGCGGAATAATGAGAGTATTCAGCTGCAAATACCTGCTGAAAATGGCAGCCTTGAGGGCTTGCAGTCATTGGGGGTGTTACCGCATCAGGAGGCAGTAGTCGGGTTGTTGCGCGACAATATGCCTGCTCAGGAAGTTGGCTTAAAACCAGGTGATCGCATTGTACAAATAGGCTCTACCCCAATAAATTCATGGTATCAGCTGCATGATGTAATTCAGAAATTAGCCGGTACTCGCGCTGAATTTACAGTGCTGCGTGACGGTAAAAGTTTAGAGTTTTCAATTCTGCCGCGCCAGGATAGCGCCAACAGTATGTGGTTGATTGGTATTTCGCCACTCCAGAACATGGAATTTAAACAGTACGGTGTGGTGGCGGCGGTAAAATCCGGTTTTCAGCGTACTTTTGATCTGGTAGATCTTACTCTGGTCTTTTTGCGTAAGATGGTTTCCGGTCATGTCTCTGCTGATAATATTGGTGGGCCGATTATGGTAATGCAGATAGCTGGCCAAGCAGTGCAAACCGATTTTAGTACCATTCTTACGGTTCTCTCTTTTTTGAGTATTCAGCTGGGTATTTTAAACCTGCTGCCCATACCGGTGTTGGATGGTGGCCATCTGTTCTTCAACTTTATTGAACTGTTGTGGCGTAAGCCAGTCTCATTGCGTACCCGCGAAGTAATGCAGCAGATTGGCATGGGGCTGTTGTTGATGTTGATGCTTCTGGCATTTTATAACGATATTGTGCGGATTTTTCTATGACGCAAGAGAAAAATGAGCTGTTGTTATGTGTCGATAGCTCAACCCCTACCGGTAGTGTCGCCGTGGTTTCTGGCACCTCGATGCTAATGGAAGTCTCAATAAATGTGCCGCAGCGCAGCCACTCCGATTATCTGTTGCGCTATGTGCAATTTATTCTTAGCGAAACTGGTTTGGATATTCAGGATATCGGGGCGTTAGCCGTTGTTGTTGGACCAGGCTCTTTTACTGGGCTGCGTGTTGGTTTGGCAACGGTGCAAGGTTTGGCGCAGGCTAATGATCTACCTATCTATCCAGTATCAGCGCTACAAACAGTAGCCTTTGCCAATGGTGTAACGGATCTTCCGGTGCAGGTGCTAATAGATGCCCGTAAACACGAGGTGTACTCGGCGTGCTATAGATGGGAAGCTGGTGTGCCGGTATTACAGGGCGCTGAGCAAGTTATGTCGCCACGTGCGCTATTGGCTAAGATCAGCTGCAGAAGTTTATTTGTCGGCAATGGCGCTCTGTTGTATCGCGAGTTGCTCGAGGAACAGCTGCCCGCCTTGGGCCTCTTATCGCATGGGGTAAATGCTGTAGCGCGTGCTAGTGCAGCTGGGTTGCTAGTTCACGCTCTGGGGGCTAAGGCCAAAGTGGTTAATTGTTTTGAGCTGCGGCCGGTGTATGTGCGTCTATCTGATGCTGAATTACAGCGTTGCAGTTGATCCTGAGGTATTTATCCATGACCCAATATGCTTGCTATTGTTGACAATAGTTAAACCTTTAGTTTAGTCTAGCAACTAGGTTAAACTCTTGTTTGTCCTAGGTTCCGAGTCAAGGCAGATTACTATCTTGGTTTGGTTGCTAAGGTGGTGTTTGCTCCAACGGTACCGATTGCTATTTTATTGAACCTTTTACAGGAGGTCCTCAATGGATTTAAGCCAAGATGTCGTAGGTGAGCTGTGTGAGAATGACGCAAGGTTTCGTAAGTTGTATGAGGAACATAGGTTGCTAGATAAGCAATTGCAGCAGCTGGACAAAGCTAACTACTTGAACGCTGAGCAGGAGCTTGAACGTAAGACTATCCAGAAGATGAAACTCTCCGCTAAGGATGAGATGCGTTTGTTACTTGAAGCGTTGTGAGTTGAAAAGTTGATTAATAAACTACAGTTTATATGATGTTGCTAAAGGGTTTGAGATATTCTCAAACCCTTTTTGTCCATCTTGATAAAGTTGCGTAGTGTCGAAAATAGTTTGTTGATATGATCTTTCATATACAATAGCTATTTTAATTTATAATCCCTTGTTTATGTAATGGTGCTTAAAATGTCAGATTTACGTTCAGCTAAGTCGGTTAAGGGTCGCAATATGGCTGGTGCCCGTGCTTTATGGCAGGCAACCGGAGTTAAAAGTACAGATTTTGGTAAGCCAGTTATTGCCGTGGTAAACTCGTTTACTCAATTTGTTCCTGGGCATGTCCATCTTAAAGATTTAGGGCAGTTGGTGGTAAATGAGATCCAAGCACATGGTGGTATTGCCAAGGAATTCAATACTATGGCTATTTGCGATGGTATTGCTATGGGTCACAACGGTATGTTGTACAGTTTGCCTTCGCGCGAATTGATTGCCGACACGGTCGAATACATGGCTAATGCGCACTGTGTTGACGCTTTAGTGTGTATCTCCAATTGCGATAAAATTACTCCAGGTATGTTGATGGCCTCTATGCGCCTCAATATCCCCACTATCTTTGTCTCTGGTGGCCCAATGGAAGCGGGGCACACACGCATTGCAGGCAATGCTGTAGCGCTAGACTTAGTTGATGCCATGGTGGCGGCTGCTGACCCGAATAAAAGTGATGCCGATGTGCAGATTTATGAGGATAAGTCGTGTCCGACCTGTGGTTCCTGCTCTGGTATGTTTACCGCGAATTCCATGAACTGTCTAACCGAAGCCTTGGGGATGGGACTGCCGGGTAATGGAAGCTTGTTGGCGACTCATGCCTATCGTAAGCAGCTGTTCATTGAGGCGGGGCAAAGCATTGTTACTCTGGCGAAGCGCTACTATGAACAGGGCGATGAATCGGTACTGCCGCGCTCGATAGCCACCAAGGATGCGTTTGAAAATGCTATGCGGCTTGATATCGCTATGGGTGGCTCCACAAATACTGTATTACATCTTCTGGCTATAGCCAATGAAGCTGAGGTCAGTTTCACCATGGAAGATATAAACCGCCTGTCTCTGTCTACTCCCAACCTGTGTAAAGTTGCACCATCGGTGCAGTATTATCATATGGAAGATGTTCATCGTGCCGGGGGTATATTTGCTATTCTGGCTGAACTTGATCGTGCGAAATTGATCAAGCGTGACGTGCCAACGGTGCATAGTGCGACCCTAGGCGAGGCAATAGATCGCTGGGATGTCGTTGTTACTAAAGATGCGCAGGTTAAACAGCGCTATTTAGCTGCACCAGGGCGCAAAATCTGCTTGGAGCCTTTTGCCCAATCGGCGCTATGGGATGATCTCGACTTGGATCGGCAACAGGGCTGTATTCGTGCGCAACAATACGCCTACAGCCAGGATGGCGGTTTAGCGGTGTTGTACGGTAATTTAGCCCAGGATGGTTGCATCGTAAAAACTGCTGGGGTGGATGAGTCGGTATGGACCTTTACTGGCCCAGCACGTATTTTTGAGAGTCAAGAGGACGCTATTGATGGTATTCTCGGTGACCAAGTTCAGCCCGGAGATGTTGTTATTATCCGCTATGAGGGGCCAAAAGGTGGGCCAGGAATGCAGGAGATGCTCTATCCTACTAGCTATCTTAAGTCTAAAGGGTTGGGTAAAAGCTGCGCGTTGATAACTGATGGCCGTTTCTCGGGTGGAACCTCGGGGCTGTCAATTGGGCATGTCTCTCCTGAAGCTGCAGAGGGCGGTGCGATAGCTCTGGTAGAGAATGGGGATATGATCGAAATAGATATTCCGAAGCGTATCCTAAAGGTGGCAGTAGCTGAGGATGTGCTGGAGAGCAGACGTACTGCTATGTTGGCACAAGGGGCTAAAGCATGGAAACCGCTGCAACGGCAACGACAGGTTAGTAAGGCGTTGCAGAGTTATGCGGCCATGACAACTAGTGCAGCGCGTGGTGCAATCCGTGATCTAGAACAATTGAATAGGTAATTTCGCTGGAGTAAATTTATATAGATGGGTTTCAATCCAGTAATGGCGCTGGATGAGGAGGGTTAAACGTGAAAAAAACAGGATCACAGATTTTACTTGAATGCCTGAGGTTAGAAGGAGTCGAAACTGTTTTTGGTTATCCTGGTGGTACGGTAATCAATATTTACAATGATTTAATGGATTCGCCTATTCAGCATGTTCTAAACCGTCATGAGCAAGCAGCAGTGCATGCCGCTGACGCTTACTCACGGGTAACCGGTAAGGTTGGCGTAGCTATAGCAACTAGTGGCCCTGGAGCAACCAATACGGTGACAGGTATTGCTACTGCATATATGGACTCTATTCCTATGGTCATTATCTGTGGTCAAGTGCCGACGCCGCTTATCGGTAACGATGCGTTTCAAGAAGCTGACATGATTGGTATCACGCGACCGGTGACCAAACACAACTATTTGGTGCGCGATGTAAAAGATCTTGCGCGGATTGTAAAGCAGGCTTTTTATATTGCCCGCACTGGGCGGCCTGGCCCGGTTCTTATAGATTTACCCAAAGATGTGCAGATGGATAGTGCGGTTTTTGAGTATCCTGATGATATCGACTTGCGTGGTTACAAACCAACAGTTGCAGCTAATCCACCCCAGTTGCGCAAGGCCATTAAAATGATATTGGCGGCACGCAAACCGGTAATTTATGTCGGTGGTGGTGCAACGCTTTCTGATGTATCAGAGGATTTGCTGGCCTTTGCTGAGGCGATTCAGGCTCCAGTTACTACTACTTTGATGGCCATGGCTACTTTCCCGCAAACACATCCACTCTGTGTGGGGATGTTGGGCATGCATGGAACTTTTTATGCCAACATGGCTGTAACTAACTCGGATCTGCTGATAGCTTTGGGAGCGCGTTTTGATGACCGTGTTACCGGCAAAATAGCTACCTTTGCTCCTCATGCAAAAATCATTCATGTAGATGTGGATCCGACCTCAATCAAAAAAAATGTGCGCGTTGATCTGCCTCTGGTTGGCATGCTGCAAGATGTATTACCCCGGCTCAACGAAGGGTTGCAGCAACATGCCAGTGAGGTTCAGGATGTGGTAACTGCTACCCAAGGCTGGCGCGAGCAGATTGCTCAGTGGAAAGAGCAACATCCTATGTCTTATAAACAGACTAAAACTGTTATTAAACCCCAGTATGTAATAGAAAAGATACGCGAGTTAACCAACGATGATGCCATTATCGCTACCGAGGTTGGGCAGCATCAGATGTGGACTGCGCAGTTCTTTGATTTTATTAAACCTCGCACTTTTGTCACTTCTGGCGGTTTGGGAACTATGGGCTACGGTCTGCCTGCGGCACTAGGTGCACAGGTTGCTTTTCCCGATAGGCAGGTTATTGATATCTCTGGTGATGGTTCATTCCAAATGAACTCTCAGGAGTTGGCAACTCTGGTGCAATATCGGCTGCCGGTGAAAATTGTAATTTTGAACAATAACTTTCTCGGTATGGTACGCCAATGGCAACAGCTGTTTTTCGATAAACGCTACAGCCAAACCTGTATGGAGTTGCCCATCGACTTTGTTAAACTGGCAGAAGCTTATGGCGCCAGCGGATTCCGCGCTACAACTCCAGATGAAGTAGAAGCGGTAATCAAAAAAGGGCTAGAGACTCCAGGGCCTGTAATCATGGAATTTAAGGTAGCGCGTGAGGAAAATGTTCTGCCTATGGTTCCTGCCGGTGCTGGACTAAACGAAATGGTGTTAGCCTCCTAGTTAAAGTCGCGCTATTTATCTGGACAGGGTTCAGTGTAAATTTTATTGGGGTAGTTGAGCCGCATTTGTTTGCGTCTGCCCTGTTTAAGGAGATTGTTGTATGAAACATACAATATCAGTATTAGTAGAGAACGAGTTTGGTGTCTTACCACGGGTATCAGGATTATTTTCTGGCCGTGGTTTCAATATCGATAGCTTGTCGGTGGCTCCTACTCTGGATCCCACTATTTCTCGTATGACGATTGTTACCACTGGCGATCAACAAATTTTAGAACAGATTAGTAAGCAACTAAACAAATTGATCGACGTTATTAAAGTTATTGATTTTACCGGGCAGAAGTTTATCGAGCGTGAGATGTTGATGGTAAAGGTTGCAGCTGAAGCTGAAGCAAGAGCAGAAGCGTTGCGTATTGCTGATATATTTCGCGCCCAAGTAGTTGATGTAACAACGCGTAGTTTCTCCCTAGAGGTAACAGGGACACCGGAAAAGTTGGATGCATTTGTCGAGCTGCTACGTCCGCTCGGTTTAAAAGAGTTGGTGCGCTCTGGCCCTATTGTCCTAGGCCGTGGAGCAAAAGCGTGGAAGAACGTAGATTAAGCACTAAAAAGATGTTGCCGTAATTTTTAACTTTTTGCGTGGGTGAATTGAAAATGCGAAATAAAAATCAACCAGTAGCCTTAGAGGGATATCCGTTTATTGCCCTTTTTGCTTTTGTAACATTGGTATTGGCGTTGCTCGATTGGAGCTTTTTTACGGTAATATTTTTAGCGCTGACACTGTTTTCAGTATACTTTTTCCGCAATCCAGATCGCACCATTCCAACAGGTGAAAATCTAGTTGTTTCACCGGCTGATGGCAAAGTTGTTTTTGCCGGTGTGGTTAAAGAGGAGCGGTTGCTCAACCAGGAAGCTTTTAAAGTCAGTATTTTTATGTCGGTATTCAATGTGCACGTAAATAGGGTGCCATGTTCCGCTAAGGTTGTTGATCAGTTTTACAATAAAGGTCTATTTGTAAATGCCGCTTTGGATAAAGCCAGTACGGAAAATGAGCAGGCGGGAATGCTTCTTGAGACATCTGAAGGAAAAAAAGTAGTGGTAGTACAAATTGCTGGGTTAATAGCGCGCCGTATAGTTACTTATCCTGTTATTGGTGATCTATTGGAGCGTGGGCAGCGTTATGGCTTGATAAGGTTTGGTTCGCGCTTAGATGTCTATCTGCCAACGGATGCGCAGGTTGAGGTGAAGTTGGGTGATCACTGTGTCGCTGGCGAAACAGTTTTAGGGAAATTTGTATGAGTCGAATGGGGAGTGAGCGGCGCGAGAATCTCAGAAAAGGAGTCTACCTTCTGCCAAATCTGGTGACGACTGGTAGCCTGTTTGCTGGGTTTTACGGCATTGTGGCCAGCATGAATGGTCAATATGACATCGCTGCCTGGTTTATTCTTATCTCGGCAGTGTTTGATGCTCTCGATGGCAAGGTGGCGCGGTTAACTAACACAACAAGTCAGTTTGGTATTGAATATGACTCATTAGCGGATTTAGTAGCCTTTGGTGTTGCTCCCGCTATTTTGATGTACACCTGGGCACTGCAACCCTTTGGCAAGTGGGGATGGCTAGCGGCGTTTCTCTATGTCGTCTGTGGTGCTTTGCGTTTAGCGCGATTTAATGTCCAGGTAGAGACCGTGGAGTCAAAGAACTTTATTGGGCTACCGATACCGGCAGCGGCTTGTATGGTAGCGGCATGCGTGCTGCTCTTTTACCACTTAGGCGGTGCCGGTACAATTCGTATGGTGTCGGTGTTGTTGTTGATATACGGACTCGCGGTGCTCATGGTTAGCAATGTCAGATACTACTCTTTTAAAGACCCTGAATTACTCAAGAAGCGACCTTTTGGGGTCTTGGTTTCGGCAATTGTGATGATAATAGTTATTGTCGCAGAGCCGGAAGTAATGTTCTTCTTAATATTTATTACCTACACGATGTTTAGTCCAGTGCGAGCAGGTCTGGCTCTTATGCGCCGCCGTAAAGCGAGTGTTTTGCCAGAGTGAAATTTGTTTGTTGATAGCTAAAAAGTACGACCATGCAAAAAATGTCCTACTGTTTGATTGACTAAAATCTATTTTTCGTGTTTATGTTGTATCTCAATAGTTACACGAATAGCGATGAAGAGGAGTAGTAAGCTCTTATCCTGTCTCAGAGAGCTGGCGGTTGCTGCAAGCCAGTACAGGAACAAGCTGAACTCGCCTTGGAGCTGCAGTGGTGAGGGTGCTGTATCTAGCCACTGCCGTTAGCCTGCGTAAATGGTGGAATGAGGGTCTTGTTAACTAGGTTGACAGGACTAAAAACAGGGTGGTACCGCGGAGCATTTTAAGCTTTCGCCCCTGATATACAGGGGCGAAAGCTTTTTTATTTTGTGGCTAAGGTGCTCGCGTAGCACAACAGTCCGCTGTCAGTGAGAAAGGAGGTGGGGTTATGGAATCAGACCTAGGTGATCTAGCAAGCTTCAAGCGTATTGCAACCAATATGGTAAACTCTGAGGTAATTTCATTCACATCCCTTTGTAAACGGTGGATTAATTTTTAGGAGAAACAGATGTCTGATAATAAAGTAATTATTTTTGATACAACGTTACGCGATGGTGAGCAATCTCCTGGTGCTAGCATGACAATCGATGAGAAGTTACGCATTGCTTATCAGCTAGAAAAAATGAACGTTGATGTTATGGAGGCGGGTTTTCCCATCGCCTCAATCGGTGACTTCGAGGCTGTTAAGAGAATAGCTCAGGTTATCAAAGGACCACAAATCGCTGGTTTGGCTCGCGCCTGTGATGAGGATATAGATAGAGCCTGGGAAGCTTTGCAGTATGCAGGCGAGCGCGGGCGCATCCATACTTTTATCGCTACTAGCGATATCCATATGAAGCATAAGCTGAATATGAGCGAAGATGAAGTCGTTGCCGCAGCGGTGCATGCAGTAAAACGTGCAGCTGGCTATACGTCAAATGTTGAGTTTTCTGCCGAGGATGCGGTACGAACTCGCTTGCCATTTTTGGCTCGTGTTGTAGAAGCTGTCATAGATGCTGGTGCCAGTACCGTTAATATTCCTGACACTGTCGGCTACACCATGCCGCAGGAGTATTACGATATTATTAAATATCTTAAGGACAATGTGCCCAATATCGACAAGGCGATTATCTCTGTCCACTGTCATAACGACTTAGGTCTGTCTGTTGCTAATTCTTTGGCCGCAATACGCGCTGGTGCTCGGCAGGTTGAGTGTACTATTAACGGTATTGGGGAGCGGGCCGGTAACTGTTCACTGGAAGAGGTAGTGATGGGGTTGCGTACCCGTCAGGATATAATGCCATATTCTGTAGGCGTGGTTACCGAACATATTTACGCAACCAGTCGTCTGTTGACCACAATTACTGGTATAGTTGTCCAGCCTAACAAGGCCATTGTCGGTGCCAATGCTTTTGCTCACGAGGCCGGTATTCATCAACATGGCGTGTTGATGGAGAAGAGCACGTACGAAATTATGACACCTGAGTCTATTGGTCTTAATCAGAATAAACTGGTCTTAGGTAAACACTCGGGACGGCATGCTTTTAATTTACGCCTGAAGGAGTTGGGCTACGATTTATCCAAGGACGACCTTAAAAAAGCGTTTGTACGTTTCAAGGCGTTGGCGGATATTAAGAAAAGTATATTTGATGAAGATTTAGATGCAATTGTTGCTGATGAGATTATTCGCGTACCTGAGCTGTTTAAGTTGCTTGAGATGAGTGTGCATTCTGGCTCTTTTGCAGCACCAACTGCTACGGTGCAGATGGAGGTAAATGGCGAGATCAAGAAGACTGCAGTTATGGGAGATGGCCCAGTAGATGCTACTTTTAATGCCATTAAAAAATTAACTGCATCAGATGCCCATCTATTGCAATTTTCTATCGGTGCAATTACCGGTGGTACCGATGCTCAGGGTGAGTGCACCGTGCGTTTGGAGTCACAGGGACGGGAACAGTTAGGCCAGGGAGCTCATCCAGATATTATTGTCGCTGCGGCAAAAGCGTATATTAATGCCTTGAATAAGATCGCTTCTTTACATAAGAAAACTGAGGTAAGTGTATAGCCTGAGTTCTCGCTGCGTGTTTGCAGTGTATGGAGCTAGTTAAATTTTAACTGTTAGCAAAACGGGATGCTGTTCAGGCATTCCGTTTTGCTGTATGGTAGCGCCTTGATGAATGAAAACTGGCAGTAACCATAGAGTTAAACTTATTTCTGAGTGGTTTAATTTTTGCTATGAGTATTAAAAGGAGAGATTTATGGGAAAGACTATTGCGGAAAAAATATTTGCCAGCCATCTGCGTGATGAGCCTTTTGAAGGCACCAAAGTACTGGCTATTGACCGGGTGCTGTGTCACGAGATAACAACTCCGGTTGCTATTGCCGATTTAGAGTGGCGCGGTAAAGATCGAGTTTTTGATAATACTAAGATTAAGGCTGTTATTGACCATGTAACGCCATCAAAAGATAGTAAGACCGCTTTGCAGGCCAAGATGATACGAGATTGGGCCAGACGCCATGAATTGAAAGACTTTTTTGACGTTGGCCACAATGGTGTTTGTCATGCGCTGTTTCCGGAAAAAGGGTTCATTCATCCTGGGTTTACCGTCATTATGGGCGATAGCCATACCTGTACCCATGGTGCGTTTGGTGCTTTTGCTGCTGGTGTTGGTACCACTGACCTTGAAGTTGGTATTCTTAAAGGTGTGTGCGCTTTCCGTCAGCCAGCAACCATTCGGGTAAATTTGAATGGACGCCTTGCTGATGGTGTCTATGCCAAGGATGTAATTCTCTTTGTTATAGGTCAGCTTGGGGTAAATGGTGCTACTGATCGAGTGATTGAATTTGCCGGTTCGGTAGTTGAGCAGATGAGCATGGAAGCGCGTATGACGTTGTGTAACATGGCCATTGAAGCTGGTGGTACCTGCGGTATTTGTATGCCTGACCGCGTTACGGTAGATTATCTGTGGCCATTTATTCAGGAACAATACGCAACTAAAGATGAGGCGTTGGCCGATTTTTCTCAGTGGCAGTCAGATGCAGATGCCACCTATGCTCAGGTGTTAGATTTTGATATCTCAACGCTGGAACCGCAGGTGACCTTTGATTATAAACCAGACTGTGTGAAATCTGTTGGCGAAATGGCCGGAACCGCTGTTGATCAAGTCTATATCGGTACTTGCACCAATGGCCGCATCGAAGATTTGCGGGTGGCGGCTTCGATTCTAAAAGGGCGTAAAATCTCTGCCAATGTGCGGGGTATTGTCTCTCCAGCTACACCTAAAATATTTAGTGCCGCCTTGGAAGAGGGGATCATTCAGATATTTATGGAAGCTGGTTTCTGTGTAACCAACCCAACCTGCGGTGCTTGTCTGGGGATGAGTAATGGTGTTTTATCTGCAGGTGAAGTTTGTGCTTCTACCAGTAATCGTAACTTTAATGGTCGTATGGGTAAGGGCGGGATGGTTCATCTTATGAGTCCAGCTACCGCTGCTGCTACTGCCATTACTGGTGTTATTACTGATGCCAGAAGTCTGTAATTACTTTAGAGAGGAGATCGCTAATATGCAAAAAATATTCAAAGGTGCGACTATCTTTCTAGATCGCTCCGATATTAATACTGATGAGATTATCCCAGCAAAATATTTGACCGAAGTCACCAAAGAGGCGCTGAAACCCTATATGCTAGAAGATCTTAAGCTGGCAGGGTTTGATCCTCAAGGAGAAGAGCTGGCTAACGCTCGGGTTGTAGTATCACGGCAGAATTTTGGTTGTGGTTCCTCACGTGAACATGCGCCATGGGTATTTGAGGTAAATGGTGTGCACACCATTATCGCAGAGAGTTATGCGCGAATTTTTCGGCAAAATATGTTTAACGGCGGCATGTTGGCAATTGAGTTGCCCGCAACTGATATAGATAAAATATTTGCTCTGGCTAAGTTAGGTAGCGTAGAGATAGATGTTGATTTAGATAAGCAGACAATTGCTGCTACCGTAGCTGATAAGACTACCAATTTTAATTTTGCTATCTCTGAATTTGATAAAGCGCTGGTTAAGGCCGGCGGTTGGGTTGAGTTCGCAGATGCACGTTATTAAATATTTGTTTCGGTAACTTAGTATTGAACAGGAGGGGTCGGTAATTACCGACCCCTCCTGTTTTGGGAAACTATGCTTTACTGTTGTGCTTATGCTGGCACAATGGCTGTGCCATTTGTGGCGCATTAGCGTGAATGTAACTGGTTTTTTGAGTAAAACGTTTGACATTTTATTTAACTGATTTCTATAGTGCTGATCAGCTTTGGCGCTATTAATTGCCTGTTGGCCAGCAGAGTATTGCTGTTGGGTATGTGTAGCTGACCGAAGGCTCTAAACATTACATTTAAATGTGTAGAGGAGGGTACGTGGCTGAAAAAAAATTTAAAGTAGCAGTGTTGCCAGGTGATGGTATTGGTCCTGAAGTTATGGCTGAAGCATTGAAGGTGTTGTCTGCTGTTGAGAGTAAGTATGGTGTTACTTTTGCAACCACCATGGCCAATGTTGGTGGTGCTGGTATCGACAATGAGGGCAAGGCCTTACCTCAGACTACTGTAGACATCTGTAAATCTTCTGACGCTATTTTGTTCGGTAGTGTTGGGGGCCCCAAGTGGGAATCTCTGCCTCCAGAAGAGCAGCCAGAGCGTGGGGCGCTGTTGCCATTGCGGAAGATTTTTGGTCTGTTCTGTAACTTGCGTCCGGCAATAATCTTTCCGGCCCTGACCGGTAGCTCGACTTTGCGCGAAAGCGTCATCTCAGGTGGTTTTAATATCCTGGTAGTGCGTGAACTTACTGGGGGGATATATTTTTCTGAGCCTAAGGGTATTGATACGGTTGATGGCGTGCGGCGCGGTATTGATACTATGCTCTATACTGAGCCTGAGATTGAGCGTATTACCCGCGTGGCTTTTGAAGTGGCACGCAAGCGTGGTAGCAAAGTTTGCAGTATTGATAAGGCTAATGTGCTCTCTTCCTCGGTTCTCTGGCGCGAAGTTGTTACGCGTATTGCTAAGGAGTACCCCGACGTTGAGCTGTCGCACATGTATGTAGATAACGCAGCTATGCAACTGGTACGTTGGCCTAAACAGTTTGACGTAATGCTGTGCGGCAATATGTTTGGTGATATTATCTCCGATGAGGCTGCAATGCTTACCGGTTCACTCGGTATGTTAGCATCGGCCTCGTTGGCCGAAGGTAGCTTTGGTATGTATGAGCCCTCAGGTGGTAGTGCTCCCGATATCGCAGGTCAAGGGATCGCAAATCCCATTGCTCAGATTCTATCAGCAGCCATGATGTTGCGTTATTCGTTCTCTTTGAACGATGCTGCTGACGCAATTGAGAAAGCCGTGGAGAGTGTGCTGAACGCTGGTTATAGGACTGGTGATATCTATCAGGGTGCAGCTGAAGAGAAGAAAGTTAATACTCGCGAAATGGGTGACGCGATAATCGCGGCGCTTTGATTTCTGTTTTTTAATTGCAAAACGGCACAAGTAAAGGATGACGGCATGAAAGTCGGATTTGTCGGTTGGCGCGGTATGGTGGGTTCAGTTCTGGTGCAACGCATGCAAGAGGAGAATGATTTTGCTGGGATTGAGCCGGTATTTTTTTCCACTTCTCAGGTAGGTGCTCCCGCTCCTATGGATGCAGGATTGCTTAAGGATGCAAACGACATCGCAGAGCTGAAACAGTTGGATGTAATAATCACCTGTCAGGGTGGTGATTATACCAAGGCCGTGCATGCGCCGTTGCGTCAAGCTGGTTGGGCCGGTTATTGGATTGATGCTGCTAGCACTTTACGTATGGATGATGCTGCAGTGATCGTCCTTGATCCGGTGAATCGTGCTGTCATTGATAAATCTTTGGCGCAGGGACAGAAAGATTTTATTGGTGGTAACTGCACCGTAAGTCTGATGCTTATGGCTATTGGAGGTCTGTTCCGTGCTGGTTTGGTTGAGTGGGTCTCATCCATGACCTACCAAGCTGCTTCTGGTGCGGGCGCACCCAATATGCGTGAACTTCTCAGCCAGATGGGCGTGCTGCAGAACTCGGTAGCCGAGTTGCTGGCAGATCCGGCATCAGCAATTCTGGATATCGATAAGAAGGTCACAGCTACCTTGCGCAGTGATGAACTGCCTCATGCCGAGTTTGGCTATGCTTTAGCTGGCAGTGTGCTGCCGTGGATTGACCGTGAAGTAGAGGACGGGCAAAGCCGCGAGGAGTGGAAAGGCTACGCCGAAACCAATAAAATTTTGGCTGCAGCACAACCGATTCCAGTGGATGGCCTATGTGTGCGCGTTGGATCCATGCGCTGTCACAGCCAAGCGTTAACTATTAAGTTAACCAAGGATGTGCCTATCGCTGAGATCGAAAAGCTGCTCGCTACGGATAACCAGTGGGTTAAGCTTGTTGCCAACAATAAGGCAGATACTTTAGAGCAGTTAACGCCGGCAGCAGTCTCTGGTACTTTGACGGTGCCGGTTGGGCGGGTGCGTAAGATGAAGATGGGACCAGAGTATCTGTCTGCATTTACCTGTGGTGATCAATTGCTGTGGGGTGCCGCTGAGCCATTACGGCGTATGTTGCGTATTTTGCAAGAACAATAAGCTGAATCTGGCTTATTCTGTTTGTTTTTTTTCTATATTTGGTTAACACTAAAGGGTGTTGTGGGATAGACCACGGCACCCTTTCTTCGTGTAATAGCTATGGCAAGTGTAGGTGTAGAGTTAAGTAGTTTTGTTGGTTTTTATCTGAGGTTTAGCGCAGTTTTGGGAGAGTAAGTTGTCTATGTATAATGTGGCGATAGTAGGAGCAACTGGTGTTGTCGGGCGGCAAGTGATTGATCTGCTAGGTCAGCGTAATTTTCCCGTGGGTAGCTTGGCTTTATATGCTTCTGAAAAATCTGTTGGTGAGTTTTTAGAATTTAACGATAGTTCTCTTCCGGTGCAGCTCCTGGAGCAGGATAGTTTTAAGGGGATTGACATAGCTTTTTTCTGTGCTGGTGTGGCTATCAGTGAGCAGTATTGTTCCGCAGCAGCTGCGAGCGGAGTCTTGTGTATTGATATGTCAGGATTTTTTAGTGCAGATGCTACAGTACCACTGGTAGTGCCCGAGATAAATCCAGCATCTTTGCAAGGGATTAAGGCTACGCGCATAGTTGCCAATCCGCACTGTGCCAGCATTCAGTTGAGCCTGCTGGTACAGGCGCTGAGTTCTGTTACTAAGATGCGCCGCGTGGTGGTTTCCAGCTATCAATCGGTTTCCGATGTTGGACAAAAAGGCGTTGATGAGTTGCGCACCCAGAGTGGGGAGTTGCTCAACGGTCGACCGTCTAAGCATAAGGTTTATCCACATCAGATGGCTTATAACTGTCTGCCTCAGGTTGGAGAATTTTTGGCAGATGGTTATACTGTGGTGGAACATCAACTGATTGACGAAACACGCCAGATAGTAGGCAATGACTCCTTGGCCATAAGCGCGACGGCAGTAACTGTGCCGTTGTTTTATGGTAGCTGCCAGGCGGTAAATATTGCAACCGAGGATGAACTTAGTATCGAGCGCGTGCGAGAATTGCTCAGCAATTTTCCTGCAATACAAGTCGTTGATGATGTCACTAATTTAGAGTATCCCATGCCAGTAGACGTGCTTGATCAGGATCAGCTTTTTGTCGGGCGTATTCGTCCTGATTCCAGTATTGATGGCGGTTTGAATATGTGGACTGCTCTGGATAATTTACGCAAAGGTTGTGCGACTAATGCTGTGCAGATTGCTGAATTACTGATAAAGGCATATCTGTAGTTAATATGGCGCGCGTGTGTTTGACTATAGAATACGATGGTACTAATTATGCTGGGTGGCAGGTGCAACCCAATGCGGATACAGTGCAAGCGCAGGTCGAAATAGCTCTAGCGCAGGTGGTTGGTCAGCAAACGCGGGTTTACTCCTCGGGACGCACCGATGCTGGGGTACACGCAATTGGTATGCGTGCCCACTTTGATGTAGATAAATTGTTGCCATTGACGGCGTATCGTGAAGGAGTAAACAGCTATCTTCCGTCGGATATCGCGGTTGAGGAGGCGCAGTTAGTCGCTGATACCTTTCATGCGCGTTTTTCGGCTCAGGGGAAATGGTATCAGTACCAGTTGTATCGCGGGTCAATTCGGTCCCCACTGCATAACCGGACAGCTTGGCACTGTGCTGGAGCTCTCGATATCGCTAAAATGCGGGCTGCAGCGCAGCTGTTGGTTGGGGATCATGATTTTGCTGCCTTTCGCTCTTCCTCCTGTGTGGCGAAAACGACTCGCCGGACAATTTACGCTGTAGATGTTAGCGCGCGGGGCGAAATGGTGATTTTTGATGTACGTGGCAGTGGATTTTTAAAAAACATGGTGCGCGTGCTGGTTGGTACTCTGGTTGATGTGGGCCGAGGCGCTATTTCTAGCGCTAAAATTAGCGAATTATTGCTTACTGGGCGGCGTAAGGAGGCTGGGCGCACAGCCCCAGCCCATGGTTTATGTTTAATGAAGGTGTGGTACGAAAAAAATATGTAAAATACTTGACGGATAGCAAAAGATCGGCTATGTTTCGGCACTCTGTGAGCCCCGTAAAGCTAACAGAATTTACATAAACGAGAGGATTGAGATGAGTACGCAAGTAGCAAAAGCATCTGAAGTTAAAAGAGACTGGTTTCTGGTCGACATGGAAGGTAAAATTCTAGGTCGGGTAGCTACTGAGATAGCCAGAATTCTTAGAGGAAAGCACAAGGCCATTTATACTCCTAGTGTTGACACTGGCGACTATGTCGTTGTAGTTAATGCAGATAAACTGGTTTTGACTGGTAATAAGCAAGCGGACAAGATGTATTATCATCACACCGGTTATGTCGGTGGTATCCGCTCAATTACTGCTGATAAACTGCAAGCTAAGAAACCAGAAGAGTTGGTTGTTAAAGCAGTACGCGGTATGCTTCCCAAGAATAAATTGGGTCGTCAAATGTTGAAGAAATTGAAGGTCTATGCCGGCAGCGAGCATCAGAACGCAGCTCAACAGCCCAAAGTACTCGATATTTAGTTTACTTAAGGAGAATGATTCAAAATGGCTGAACAAAGATATTGCGCCACTGGCAAACGTAAAACTTCAATTGCCCGTGTCTGGATGAAGCCCGGTGCAGGAAGCATTGTGGTAAATAAACAAGATTATGAAGATTATTTTGGTCGCGAGACCTCAAAAATGATTATTCGCCAGCCTTTGGAGTTGACTGACAATATCGGCAAGTATGATATTTTTGTTAACGTAAACGGCGGCGGTCCTTCTGGCCAAGCTGGTGCTATTAAGCACGGAATAACCAAACTGCTGCTCGAAATGGATGGTAGTCTGCGTGGTGTTCTGAAAAAAGCTGGTTTTATCACCCGTGATAGTCGTATTAAAGAACGTAAGAAATACGGTCGTGCAGCTGCCCGTCGTAGCTTCCAGTTCTCTAAACGTTAAGATTTCGCAGTACGAACAATATATGTTACACACAGGGGAGCCTCATGGTTCCCCTTTTTTATTTTTTGGGAGGTTGTTGTGGTTAAAGTAGCTGTAGTTGGAGCCAGTGGTTACGCTGGTTTAGAGTTGTTGCGCCTGTTGGTTCGGCATCCACGGGTAGAGATTACCAGCATTACTTCTCGACAGTATGTAGACGAAGAGATAGCTACGGTCTTTCCATCTTTAAGCAATATAATTGATCTGCAATGTACCGAAGTTGATGTTGATAAAGTTGCCGCTGTAGCCGATATGGTGTTTACCGCATTGCCGCATAAGGCGGCAATGGATGTTATCCCTGGCCTATTACAGCGTGGTTGTAAAGTAATCGACTTGTCTGCCGATTATCGCTTACATGATGTTGCGGTGTATCAGCAGTGGTATCAACCTCACTCCAGTCCTGAATTATTAACTGAAGCAGTATATGGCTTACCGGAACTTTTTCATGACAAAATTGCCGGTTCGCGGTTGATAGCTAATCCAGGCTGCTATCCTACCAGCGTGGCTTTGGCCCTAGCTCCGCTCCTTAAACATCAGGTGGTTGATCATCGCACTTTGATTATTGATAGCAAGTCTGGTGCTAGTGGTGCTGGGCGCTCAGCTAAAACAGCTAGTTTGTTCTGTGAAGTGAATGAAGGGTTTAAGGCTTATGGGGTGGCGAGCCATCGCCATACCCCAGAAATTGAGCAAACTCTCTCGGAATTAGTTGGTGAGCCTGTAGTTGTCAATTTTACGCCCCACTTGTTGCCGGTAAATCGGGGTATTTTATCCACCTGCTATGCTAACCTGACTAACGCTATAGATTTTGCTTCGGTAAAAGCACTGTTTGACAGTTTCTATGCAGATCAACCATTTATAAGGATTATGCCAGGTGGTCAATTGCCAAATGTAGCCTATATTCGTGGGAGTAATTATGCCGATATTGGTTTTGTTGTCGATGACCGAACTCAGCGGATAATAGTTGTTAGTGCCATAGATAATCTAGTAAAGGGTGCTGCTGGGCAGGCGGTGCAAAATATGAATATTGTGCTTGGATATCCTGAAACTATGGGATTGGATATTGTGCCCCTGTTTCCCTAATCTAGGTTACCGGCAAATAGCTGTCGCTAGATGGTGTCGATCGCAGCAGCTGGTAATAAAGTTAATGTATGTTCACCGCGTAATTAGGGTGTACATGGATGGACGATTCAGTTATTATTCACGAGTTGTGTATCTGGGCTAATTCGCAGGCGTAGCACATTGTGCCGTTAGTATAGTTGGGGTGAGGAGGTTAGTTATGACAGAAGTAGCTACTAAACCAAATTTGTCAGATAACGAGGTGAAAAATGAGGATACCCAAGAGGGTAAGTATCTGACTTTTCATATGGGCGATGAAGATTATGGCATTCAGATTCGCTTCGTTACTGAAATTATTGGTATTCAGCGTATTACTGAGGTGCCAGATATGCCCCCCTTTATCAAAGGGGTTATCAACTTGCGCGGTAAAGTTATTCCCGTAATGGATGTCCGGGCACGGTTTAACTTACCTGCACGAGAATACGACGAGAGAACCTGTATTATTGTGGTGCAGCTCAATACCACCTCGGTAGGTTTAGTTGTAGATAAAGTAAATGAAGTTGCCGACATTCAACCGGAAAATATTGAACCACCCCCACGTTCAACTGCTGGTGGTAGTTCAGAGTATATTGAAGGCATGGGTAAAATGGGCGACCGGGTGAAGATCCTCCTCAATATAAGCAAACTTTTGTACGATTCCGACCTGGAACAGATAGACATTTAATCGCGATGGCAAACCTTTGTCGCGTTGGCAAAATCCTAGTTATCCATTAAAAAAAATAGAGGTATATATGAATATTCAGCAAAAGGTAGTTGTTGCTCTGAGCGCAGTTTTGGCTGTACTGGCTGGGATTGTCTTCAGTGTGGTTTATAACCAAACTTCTGGATTACTGCATTCTCAGGCAGAACATGAAATGAGTTTGCTCAAAGACGCTGCCACACAACAGGCGAATAGTGTCTTTCAAAGTCTGGTTATCGGTACCAAAGGTTCGGTAGAAACTGGCGATATGGATCTTTTTGCTGATTTACTCAACGATTTGGTAATGGTTCACAATGTTACTGAATTGGGCATGACAAATCCAACCGGTAAAATTGACTACTCAAGTAATGCCGGAAATATTGGTTCCAATCTGGATAATGAAATCTACTCTCGGGCGAGAAATGATCTCTCCTGTAATTTTGCCGTACATGAAAAAGGCGATAAGCTGATACTTACTCGCTCACAAGTCTTTACCCAAGAGTGTATGGAGTGTCATGAAGAGGCCAAGGTTGGCGACTTAGGCGGAATTTTATTTTTGGATTACAACCTATCTGAACTAAATGCTGTTGGTGCTGAGGTTGAACAGAAACTCGACGCAGGTTTAGGTAGCTCGGTGAAGTCAATGCTGTTGACCGGAGCAATTGGTGCGCTAGTGGGGATTATTATAATCTATCTGATTCTCGGCAGTTTAGTGCGCAAACCCTTAGTAGCTGTTGAAGCAATGTTCGATAAGATGGCAGCAGGTCGCTTTGATGGTCGGATGAATATTGATAGCAGTGATGAGATTGGTCATATCAGTAAAACCTTAGATAATTTTGCTGACCTTATGGAGCAAGATGTTCTGCAATCATTACAAAAACTTGCTGATGGGGATATCTCATTTGAAATTAACCCACGGAGTAGTGATGATTCAATTCGTCATGCTCTGAAAAAGGTTAGTGAAGATCTGAACGAGATCGTAAGTCAGATTCAGCACGGCGCGGCGCAGATTGCTTCAGGTGCATCCCAGGTATCAGATTCAAGTCAGTCACTGTCTGAGGGCGCTACCGATTCAGCCAGCTCTGTGGAAGAGATATCTGCTTCCATGAATGAGTTGTCGGCGCAGACCAAAGTTAATGCCGAAAATTCTCAGCAAGCTAATATGCTGACTACTCAGGTTAGGGATGCTGCGGTGCATGGCAATGGTCAAATGCAGCAGATGGTAACAGCGATGGCTGATATCAATGAGTCTAGCCTGAATATCTCCAAAATAATTAAAGTTATAGATGAAATCGCCTTCCAAACCAATCTTCTTGCCTTGAATGCTGCCGTTGAGGCTGCACGTGCTGGTCAGCATGGCAAAGGGTTCGCGGTTGTGGCTGAAGAGGTGCGTAATTTGGCTGCACGTAGCGCTAAGGCGGCACAGGAAACTGCCGCTCTTATTGAGAGCTCAGTTGCCAAGGCGGAACATGGTGCCTCGATAGCTGACAATACGGCTGCGGCATTTGGTTCGATTGTTTCCGAGATTCAGAAGGTCAATGATCTTATCAGCGAAATCTCCGCCGCTAGCGTAGAGCAGGCGCATGGTATTTCACAGATCAACGATGGTGTGGCTCGGATTGATGATGTAACTCAGCAAAATACTGCTAATGCTGAGCAGGGTGCTGCCTCTGCTGAAGAGCTTTCCAGTCAAGCTGCTCAACTAGAAGAGGTGCTGCGCCGGTTCAAACTAAAAGGTGGATCCAGACAGCGTTTGAGTGCTCCTCAATATCGCGCATCATCTCCTTCTTCATCACCAACTAAGCCTAGTGCCAACGCCTCTTCTGGTTGGGGTGGTGGTAAGGTGTCAGATGTGGCGCAGATTGCACTGGATGATTCGGAATTCGGTAAGTTCTAGGTTGTATGGTAGTGAGTGTGGAGCTGATGATTAATTACGATGATATTATAAGCAATGTTGGTGATCTACCACCAATGCCTATTGTGGCGGTTAAGGTTCTTGAACTACTCCAAGACCCTGACACCTCGATGAAAAAATTAGCAGAAACAGTCTCCCTAGATGCTGCTGTTTCAGCACGCATGTTGAAAATAGCAAATTCTGCCGCCTATGGTTTAACCCGGAATATTACTACGCTGCAAAATGCACTGGTAATGTTAGGTGAACGTACTGTGCGCAGTTTGGTTCTTGCTTCAAGCATGAGTAGTGTCAATAAATCGTATGGTTTATTGGAGAAAATGTTGTGGGAAGAGTCGGTGGGTTGTGCTTTGGCGGCTAGGTTTTTAAGTACGCGATTGCATATCAGTAACCCTGAGGAGGCCTTTTTAGCTGGATTATTTTCTAATCTGGGTAAAATAATTCGCAATAATAATGATCCAGAGCGGTACAGAGAGCTGGTTGAGGCCGTGTATAACGGTGCTGGTGACTACTTAATGTTGGAACAGGAGGTTTTCGATGTTCCGTATTCTGTCGTTGGCGCTGCTGTATTGCATTCGTGGAAGATAGCGCCGTTGTTGGTTGAAGCAGTACACCACCACATTGATCTCAATAGTAGCGATAATAAAGAGGTGCGTGATTTGTCGGCGGTAGTTAACCTTGCCTCCAATTTGTGCGTTAAGTTGGGCATTGGCCAGCGTTTTGAAAATGAAGATCTTGATTTATCTCAGACACAAGGTGGTGAATATCTGCAAGTTGATGCAACTATGGTCGCTGATATTGAAGAGCAATTTGCTGAGTTGTTTGAGAGTAACCGAGAATCATTTGTAGCTTAGTGAGCAAGGATACTAATATATATTGTGTATAGCAAAATAGGGCCGTAATGGCCCTTTTTTGTTTTTGTTTGTTGACCCTTTGGATTGTTTGTTGATGTCTACGCTACCAATACTACTTAAAAATCCACGAATTTTACTGATCGGTGGTGGGGCAGTTGCCTACCATAAAGCGCAAGTTTTGGTCGATCATCAGATCAACTTCCATGTCTGCGCGCGTGAATTCTCGCCACAATTTGATAGTCTAAATTTGACACGTACTGTTGGCGAAGCCACCTGTGCTCTATTGAGTGGATTCGATATCCTAGTCGATGCGACGGGTAGCGATGCTGTTGGTACTTTGTTGCGTGAACAAAAGCAGCAACGCTTTGTTCTGGTTAATCGTGTCGATAGTCCAGAAGAGTGCGATTTTTATTTTTCGGCCTTGCTTAAATATGGCGCTTTGAAAATAGCTATCTCTAGCGATGGCGCTAGTCCTACTATGGCTAAAGTTGTCCGCAATAAAATTGAGCGTATGTTGCCCGCCTATTTGGCAACATTGGTGAAAAATACCGCAATGTTGCGCGCGCAAGGGATTATTGATAGTGCTAAAACACGTCAACAGACGCAGTTGCAAATAGCGCAGGTGTTGCTTATCGGCTGTGGTCCTGGCGATGTAAATCTGCTTACCTTGCAGGCGTATGCTCAGATTCAGCAGTTGGAAGTTGTCCTCTATGATCATCTTATTTCCGATGAGATTATGGCCATTGTGCCTAAAAATGTTAAGCGCGTCTATGTCGGCAAACAAAAGGGAGATCACAGTTTTAAGCAAGATGAGATCAATGAACTCTTGTTCGCTTATGCTCAACAGGGGTTGCATATTGGGCGGTTGAAAAGTGGTGATCCCTTTATATTTGGTCGTGGTGGTGAGGAGGTAGAATACCTTGCGTCACGCGGAGTACGGGTACAGGTTTTACCTGGGTTAAGCTCCGCTTTATCGGGACCGACATTGGCAGGTATTCCATTAACGGCACGCGGTTATGCTACTAATCTCTCCATAGTCAGCGCCCATTTGGCCGGTAATCGTTTTAATTCAGATTGGTTGCCACTTCTGCATTTTCCCAAGCATACAGTGGTCGTGTTGATGGGGCTGAGTTTTGCTGAGCAGATAGCTCAGGCTGCATTGCAAGAGAGTGTCCCCGGAACTATGCCGGTGGCGATAATATCCAATGCTTCACGTGCCAATCAGCAAATTATTCTCTCTTCCATCAATAGTTTGGCTGCCGATGGTAAAAAAGCTGATAAACCCGCTATATTAGTGTTTGGTGCGGTGGTTACTTTGCAATATTTAGCTGGAGATAAAGATGCAAATATGGGTTGATGCTGATGCCTGTCCACGGGTCATAAAAGAGATTCTGTTCCGTGCCGCACAACGTAGACGGGTGTTGTTAACGCTGGTTGCCAATCAACCGTTGCGCCACCCCAATTGTGAATATATTGCCTCTATCGTGGTAGGTGCAGGTTTCGATGTTGCCGATGACAAGATTGTTGAATTGAGCACTGCGGGTGATCTGGTTATCACCGCTGATATTCCGCTAGCAGCTGCCGTGGTGCAAAAGGGAGCTGCTGCGATAAATCCACGTGGGCAACTATATTCTGATGAAAATATTCAAGAGATCCTCTCTATGCGTGACATGATGGATGAACTGCGCGGTGCTGGAGTGGAGTTAAGTGGGCCGGCCCCATTTAGTAGTGCGGACAAACAATCTTTTGCCAATCAATTAGATAAATTTCTCGCTGTTCATACTGCCAGCTAAATTTTTCTTACGGGAGAGGAATATGGTTGCTTTATATCGCTTAATTTTATTTAGCATTTTGGTCAGTTTTCTTGCTGGGTGTAGTGTGGCAAATTTTGGCGAAAATTTTAGCCGCACTTTACTCAATCAAGATGATCCCGCCTTGGTGCAGGCGGGAGCTCCGGCATATATGTTGTTGGTAGATAGCCTCATCGCGGGAGATCCGGACGATGAGGATTGGTTGCAAACTGGTGCCAAGCTCTATACGCTGTATAGTGCAGCTCTGGTTTCTGACCCTGTCCGAGCCCAAAAATTGTCAACACGTGCCTTCGATTATGGTCAGAGAGCTTTGTGTGCCGAGAATTCAGCTGGTTGCGATCTGGTTGACCAGCCCTATGCTGCGTATAAAAACAGCTTGGAAGAGTTTGATGCTGATGAAGTGGCGGCTTTATACGCTTTTACCACTAGTTGGTTAGTTTGGGCGCAAACGCATAGCGATGACTGGAACGTAGTTGCCGCGGTGCCGAAACTAGAGCTGGCTTTGCAACGCATTATTGCGCTTGATGAAAGTTATGACAATGGCCGAGCCTGGCTCTATTTAGGCATGTTGCATAGTTTGCGTCCTCCATCTCTAGGGGGGCAGCCTGATCGTGCGCGTCAATGTTTTGAACGGGCACTGCTGTTAACCAACGGACAAGATTTGGGTGTTAAGGTCGCTTATGCCCGCTACTATGCGCGCTTAATATATGATCGAGAATTACATGATCGTCTGTTATATGAAGTGTGCAACGCTATGCCGAAGGCTGAAGGTCTAACTCTGATGAACACCCTGGCGCAAGCTGAAGCGGAACAGTTGCTTGCCAGTGGTGCCGATTATTTTTAGATAAAATTGCCATGTAAATATTGAATGGAGTACTGATTATGTTCAGAGCCCTAAGTTGTCTACTGTTGGCTGGATTGTTTTTTCTCCCTGCTAACGCTGTCGCTGTAACCCTTAAAATAGCTACCGTTGCTCCCGAAGGCTCCGCGTGGATGCAGCAGATGCGTGCTGGTGCCATAAAAATTAAAGAGTCTACTGCCGGACGAGTTCAGTTGAAGTTTTACGCTGGTGGCGTAATGGGCAATGAAAAGAGTGTGCTGCGCAAAATTCGTATGGGACAACTGCAAGGTGGGGCGTTTACTGGCGGTGGTTTGGGCGCGATTGCCCCAGATGCCGTGCTCTACGGTTTGCCGCTGCTAACTAACTCGGAGCAAGAGATCAACTATGTTCGCCAGCAGATGGATGCAACCTTAACTGCCTGCTTGGATAAGGGTGGATTTGTCAGCTTTGGTTTTGCCTCCGGCGGTTTTGCTAATTTAATGAGTCAAGAGCCGATAAGCTGTATTGAGGAGCTAAAGGGGAAAAAGGTTTGGGTTCCAGAAGGGGACAGAATTAGCTATGCCGTTATGCAAGCTTTGGGCTTAGCTCCAGTAACTCTGCCATTGACCGATGTTTTAACTGGACTGCAAACTGGCTTGGTGGAGGTAGTTGCTACTTCTCCATTGGGGGCTTTAGCTTTTCAGTGGCACACGCAGGTAAAGTATATAACGCCAATGCCGTTAGTGTATATTTATGGGGCGTTAGTGGTGGATAAACGCAGCTTTAATAAGATATCTGCCCAAGATCAGGCGGTTATGCAAGCAGTTATGAGTAATATATATAAAATCTTTAATCGCCAAAATGTCCTAGATAATGAGGAGGCTCTACAGGCGTTGGTGCATCAGGGGTTGCAAATAGTTCAAGAAAAAGAGGGTGAATATGCTCGCTGGAATGCTGTTGCCAGTAGCACAATACAGGATATGGTAGCCCAAGGGTTGGTTTCAGAGTGTCTATATGCACAAATTAAGCAACTGATAACCGACTATCGCAACGCTCAACAGCGTGCGCTGGAGTAAAACTATTGCGTTTGCAACGGTTAATCATAACTTTGGGGCGCTGGTTTAGCCGTACCGAAGATTTTTTGCTAGCACTGGTATTAGGTGTCATGGTTGTGCTCGCCGCAGTCCAGATAGTCCAGCGTAATGTATGGGGCAGCAGTTTTATTTGGACCGATGAACTGCTGCGGATATTGGTACTGTGGTTAACTATGCTTGGTTCCATGATCGCCAGTCGAGTGGATAACCATATTCGGATGGACCTGTTGTTGAAACTGCTTTCTCCTCTGTGGCAACAACGCTTACGTCGAGTGGTGCATGGCTGTACCTCTGTGGCCTGCGCCTTTTTGGCGGTTGTATCGGCTAGGTTTGTGTCCATGGAGGCTGAATTTGGTAGCGTCTTGCTGGGTAATTATCCGGCGTGGTGGTTGCAAATAATTTTGCCTGTTGGTTTTTTTCTTATCTCCTGGCGCTATATGTTGTTGGTGCTTTGGCCTGCACCAGATGAAGCTGATTCTGTGCAGGGGGTTGCTTAACTATGGTGATTATTGCTGTTGTTTTGACAGTGCTGGCCCTGATGGGGATGCCGTTGTTTGTGGTAATTGCCATTGGAGCAATGTGGGGCTTTTATCAATCAGGAGTCGATCTAGCGGTTGTTGCCATAGAGATTTTTCGCATTGCCGAGTTGCCAATGTTGCTGGCAATTCCTCTGTTTACCTTCGCCGGTTATATTCTGAGTGAAAGCAATGCCCCCAGCCGTTTAGTTAATTTGGCACAGACCATGTGTGGCTGGGTACCTGGTGGTTTAGGTGTAGTTGCCTTGACCGTATGCGCGTTTTTTACCGCATTTACCGGAGCTTCTGGGGTAACTATTGTCGCTTTGGGTGCGCTGCTATATCCGGCGTTACGTCAGGGTGGCTATGCAGAAAATTTCTCACTGGGCTTGGTGACAACCTCGGGTAGCTTGGGGTTGCTATTCGCCCCTTCGCTACCTCTGATACTCTATGGCGTTGTAGTGCAACAGTTAAATGTTGGCCCAGCGGTCTCTATTGATCAGCTGTTTTTGGCGGGGATATTCCCTGGACTGCTGATGGTGGCTGCTCTCGTTGCGTGGAACTGTTGGATTAATCGTCATCAGCGCCAGCCATTGGTAGAATTTTCGTGGCGCAAGGTTGCAGTGGCGCTACGCGAATCGCTGTGGGAGTTGCCGTTACCTATAGTTGTTCTCGGGGGAATCTACAGCGGATCTTTTGCTGTATCCGAAGCGGCAGCGGTAACCGCATGTTATGTGGTCTTGGTTGAGGTTTTTATCCTGCGAGAGATTCCGCTGCGTAAGTTACCCGAGGTTATGCATCGCTCTATGGTGCTGGTTGGAGGTATCCTGATTATTCTCGGGGTGTCTATGGCTTCCACTAATGCCATGATTGATAGTGGTATGCCCGAACGCCTGTTTCGTCTGGTACAGACCACGGTAAGTGATCGACTCACCTTCTTGTTATTGCTCAATCTATTCTTGCTACTCTTGGGTGCTGTGCTAGATATTTTTTCTGCATTAGTCCTCGTTGTGCCGCTAATCCTGCCTGTGGCGGTAGGCTACGGTATTCACCCTGTTCATCTGGGGATTATCTTCTTAGCTAATATGCAGATCGGTTATCTTACTCCACCGGTTGGTATGAATCTGTTTATCGCCAGCTACCGTTTTAAACGACCCATTTCCCAACTGTATCGCGCCACACTACCATTCTTGTTTATTTTATTGCTGTGTGTAGCACTCATCACCTATGTTCCTCAACTGTCGATGGGATTGCTGTAACGGATGCTATTCTCAGGGTAACATGGGCAAAATGTAGAGCAAGATAGTTAAAGTTACCGCACTGAGCACGGTGGTAACCATAATGGTCGAGGCCACTAGGTCGGGGCGAGTGTTGAAACGTAGGGCATACAGCAGCGGTAATACCGCTGATGGGGTGCTGGTTTGGAGTATTAACACGTCACGATATAGCCCTGTTATATTTAGCGCTTGGCAGATTAACCAGGCAATGGCTGGAGCAATGACTAGACGCAGCAGACTGGCGAAACTCATAAATTTTAGCGACAGGTGCCATCTAGTTCGAGAAATCTGCATGCCGAGGACTACTAGCATCATGGGTACTGCAACCTGACCGATTAAATCCAGTGGGCGCGTCATAAACAACGGCAATTCAATGTTAGCGCCATTAAGTAATAACGCGATTATAACTGAGTACATAATTGGTATCTTTAGGCTGTTATTTATTGCAGTAGTCAGTTTGGCCTGCTTACCCTGGGCGATAACTATGGCAATAGTTGCCAAAGGCAGATTGAAGATGACAAATACTAGCACTGCTACGGGAAAGCCCTGCTCACCAAAGGCAAAATAGCTAAGCGGCAAACCGAAATTTCCGATGTTCATCATGACTGTTGTCAGGGTAAAAGCTGGTCTGCTGTCTGGGGTTATGGAGAGAATGCGTGTGAAAATTGTTGCCACGAGAAGCATGGCACTGGTGTAAAGCAGCATGAAGATTAACACCGTAAGTGCATGGCTACTATTAAGCGGATGCTTCAACAACGCGCTTAGAACCAACGCTGGGGCAAATAGATAGAGAGAGCTAGTGGTGAAGGGGGTTAAATCTAGGTGAAAATAACGCTCTAGCACCCAGCCGCAGGAGATGACGATAAAGACTGGGGCGATAATATTTAGGAATAACATATTAACTCGTTTCGCGTGCAAAGGTTCAATTGGGTACTAGCTCTATTTTTACTTGACTATTATCGCAAATATTTCATGCAATTTTCGTTGACAGCGAGGAGAAGATCTTGATTTAATCACAATTTGCTGTTAAATGCAGTATGGAGTTTTACGTTGGATGTTTATGTTTATACCTTTTAAGAGGAAAGAACTCACCATGAATCCATTAGCTCAAGAATTGAATGAAATGTTGGCGGCGGGTAACCCGCACGTACTTGAAATGCTATCCGAGCTGGGGAAAAATCTATTTTTCCCAAAAGGAATTTTGACTCAGTCAGCTGAAGCCAAAGAGAAAGCTCACCGCTTTAATGCTACCATCGGTATTGCGACGGAAAATGGTGGCCCTATGTATCTGCAGTGTATTCAGGACAAATTGACCGCTTTTGATCCGAAAGATATTTTTACATACGCTCCACCGGCAGGTAAACCAGAGTTGCGCGCAGTGTGGCGCAAGAAAATGCTGGCAGAAAATCCTAGCATGCAGGATAAACATTTCAGTAATCCCATCGTAACCAATGCTTTGACCCATGGTCTGTCAATTGTTGCAGATATGTTTATCAATGCTGGCGATCAGATGGTTATGCCCGATATGATGTGGGGCAACTATAATCTCACCTTTACTACTCGCTGTGGCGCGGTAGTTAAAAAATTCCCGACTTTTACCGTTGATGGTGGTTTTAATGTTCCCGCTTTCAAAGGCGCATTGCAAAATGTTGCCGCCGAAAAAGGTAAGGCGGTAGTGCTGCTTAACTTCCCTAACAATCCTAGTGGTTATACCCCAACTGTTGCTGAAGGCGACGGTATTGTTGCCGCCATTAAAGAGGTTGCAGAGGATGGTTGTAACGTCGTCGTTATTACTGACGATGCCTATTTTGGCCTGTTTTATGAAGATTCAATGAAAGAATCTCTGTACGGCAAACTGGCTAATCTACATCCACGCATTTTAGCAATTAAGCTGGATGGTGCTACCAAGGAGGAGTTTGTCTGGGGCTTCCGTACTGGGTTTATAACTTTTGCTGATGGTAATAAAGAGGCAAACCCTACAGTGTTGGCTGCTTTAGAGAAAAAGACCATGGGAGTTATTCGTGCCACAATTTCTAACTGTCCGCACCCAAGCCAGACTTTTGTTCTCGATGGCCTTAACTCAGACCAGTTTAAGGCGCAAAAAGAGCAGAAGTTTAATGTGATGAAGGGCCGGGCTCTGAAGGTAAAAGAGGTGTTGGCGAATAGTAAGTATGCCTCAGCCTGGGAATATTATCCTTTTAACTCTGGCTACTTCATGTGTCTGAAATTGAAGACTGTTGGTGCTGAGGAGTTACGTCTGCACCTGTTGGATAAATACGGTGTTGGTGCTATCTCCATTGGTAAAACTGACCTGCGTGTCGCCTTCTCATGCATTGCTGAAGAAGATATTCAGGAGATGTTTGACCTGATGTATCAAGCGGTGCAGGATCTAAGTTAAAGTTTGGATCATTTTAAGGATAAAAAACCCGTCGGATTACGGCGGGTTTTTTTGTGACTATGCCCATGTAATCTGAGGTTGATATGAAGTTTTGTCTGTGCGTATTAGGTGTGGTGTTGGTCATTGAGGGGATTCCTTGGTTTTTGTCACCGCAGACGGTTAAACGCATGTTGCTCCAGATGTTGCCAATGCCAGAGAACGCCCTAAGAATCATGGGTAGTTTGCTGATGTTGACAGGCTTGGCGACGGTCTATTTTGCGGTAAATTATAAATTTTAGGTGCTGTTGTTGTGACTATGTATGTTAAAGATTTTGATTATGAGCTTCCAGAAAGTCTGATTGCTCAGTATCCCGCTGCACAACGCGATGCCTCACGGTTGATGGTTGTCGATCCGCAGCACAACACAATTGTTGCACAGCAGTTTAAACATATTGCTGAATATTTTTCTGCCGGTGATGTCCTGGTAGTTAACAATACCCGTGTCATTCCAGCACGCTTATTGGGGCATAAGGAGAGTGGTGGCAAGATCGAAGTTTTTTTGGTGCGCAAACTTGAAGCTGCCGGTGAACGCTGGTTGTGTTTGACCAAAGCATCAAAAGGGCCGCGTGTTGGCACCAAAATATTGCTCGATGAGGGCCTAAACGCCACTGTTGTTGCGAGTACCGAAGGTGGTTATCGCGAGGTGCAATTTGATTACTCAGGAAATTTTTTAGCTCTTGTCGATAAAATAGGTAAGATGCCGCTGCCCCCATACATCAACCGTGCTGCCCAAGTTGATGATATACAACGCTATCAGACCACCTTTGCCAGTCAACCTGGAGCTGTTGCCGCGCCAACGGCGGGTTTGCATTTTACTCCAGAAATTTTTCAGATGTTGCGGGATAAAGGGGTGGTAATCTGTGAGTTGACGCTCCATGTTGGCTTGGGCACTTTTCAGCCAATTAGGGTGGATAGGGTTGTCGATCACCAGATGCACGCCGAATACTACTCCATTCCTGAACCCACTGCGCAGATAATAAATTGTGCTAAACGCGAAGGGCGGCGAGTTGTCGCTCTGGGCACTACGGCGGCGCGTACTCTGGAATATGCCGCCGCTGCCTCTGCCGACGGGGTGCAATGCGTGCAAGCTGGCTCCGGTATGACTGACATCTTTATCTATCCCGGCTACAGTTTTAAAATTGTCGATGCCTTAGTAACTAATTTTCATCTGCCGCAATCTACATTGTTGATGCTGGTAAGTGCCTTGGCAGGCAAAGACTTTATACTACAAGCCTATCGTCAGGCCGTCGCTGAGAGTTATAGATTTTTTAGTTATGGTGACTGTATGTTTATCTGTAATCGTGCCCTTGCTGCAGAAGTAGCCACCGAGGATTGTTTATGAGTACCTCTTTTGAGTTAATAACTACAGATTCCGGCAGCTCAGCCCGCTTGGGTAAGCTGCATACTGCCCATGGCGTAGTGGAAACCCCAGTGTTTATGCCGGTGGGTACGCAGGGTACCGTTAAAGCTATGTTGCCGGAAACATTGGAGCAGTTGGGTGCGCAGATAATTTTGGGCAATACTTATCATCTCTTTTTACGTCCTGGGCATGAATTGGTGCGTAAGCTGGGTGGTTTGCATAAATTTATGCACTGGTCTGGGCCTATCCTCACGGATAGCGGTGGGTTTCAGGTGTTTAGCTTAGGTAAATTGCGTAAAATTACCGAAGAGGGGGTACGCTTCCAATCGTATATTGACGGCTCACATCAGATGCTTACCGCTGAATCTTCCATCGAAATTCAACAGGCACTCGGTTCAGATATTATTATGGTGTTTGACGAATGTATTCCGTATCCAGCCACTAGAGAGTATGTTATCGACTCTACCGAACGCTCTATGCGTTGGGCTAAACGCAGCAAACTGGCACATAAACGTGATGATGGCAGTGCGTTGTTTGGTATTGTGCAAGGGGGGATGCATGCCGATTTGCGCCAAAAAAGTGCTGCTGATCTAGTGGATATTGGCTTTGATGGCTACGCGATTGGTGGCCTGTCGGTCGGTGAAGATGCGCAGCAGATGTATGAGATGATGGATTATACTGTGCCCTATCTGCCTGTAGATCGGCCGCGCTACGTTATGGGCGTTGGTACTCCGGAAAATTTAATCGAAGGTGTTCGTCGCGGTGTCGATATGTTTGATTGCGTTATGCCGACACGCAATGCGCGCAACGGGGTGTTGTTTACCAGTTTTGGCAAGCTGAGTATTAAACAGGCCCAGTATCTAGATGATCCACGCCCTATTGATCCAGAGTGTGACTGTTATGTGTGCCGTAACTACAGTCGCGCCTATCTGCGCCACCTGTATCAGAGCAATGAGATCCTATCATCTATGCTGAACACTCAGCATAATCTGCACTATTATGTGGGTTTGATGCGCCAAATACGCCAATCTTTGGCAGCGGGAACCTTCGAAAATTTCTGTAAAGAATTTTATCAAAAACGCCAAAGTTGAGTTGCGCTTGAAAGTTCTCTCACAACGCGTTATAAAGAGTGGCTCATGGTATTAACCTTTTTGTTAAAATCATCGCAATAACTTATCTATAAGGAGAAATTAAATGGTTTCAGAAGCTTACGCAATGGCGGGACAGGCAGCAGCTGGCGGTAAACAGGGTTACGAAGGGATCATCATGTTGGTGATCATGTTCGCAATTTTTTATCTACTCTTAATTCGTCCCCAACAAAAGCGCGCTAAACAACATCGTCAACTCCTCGATGCTCTCAAAGCTGGGGATCAAGTTGTTACTGCTGGTGGCATTCATGGCCGTATTTTAACTGTTCAAGACAGTGTGGTGACCTTGGAGATTGATAAAGGCGTTAAAATCAAGATTAATCGAATTTCAATTACTGCTACTACCAGCGAAGAACAATAAATCTAATCATAGAAATAGCTAAAATATTTTCTAATATTTTTCGCTGTTTTTTTATCTGTAATATGGCCAAAGGGAGTAGGTATCGGTATGTCGAACAGCATTAAATTGCGTGGATTGCTGGTTCTTTTTTGTCTGGCAATGGCACTGGTGTCTTTAGCACCGACATTCATGAAAGATAGTTTGCCCAACTGGTGGCAAAATGCTTTCGATCCAATCCATCTTGGACTGGATTTGCAAGGTGGTATGCATCTTGTCTTAGGTGTTGAAGTTGAAAAGGCTGTAGAGAGCCGCCTTGACAGTGTCGTTGATCAAATGGAATCGATGTTGCGCGATGAAGATATAATCTTTAAACGCGTTGAGCGCTTAAGTGGTGAGCGCATGGCAATCACTGTTTATGATGAGAGTGCTGGTGCCGAAGTCGATGCAATGATTAGGAATAAATTCCCTAATTTAGAGCCCATGACCTTAGCTACTGACGGTGGTTATATCCAGAAGGATTACCGTTTTAGCGCTAAAGAGATAAAAAATATCAAAGATTATGCCGTACGTCAGGCTCTTGAGACCATGCGTAATCGGGTCGATCAATTTGGTGTCAGCGAACCGGTGCTACAGCGTCAGTCGGATAATCGTATATTGATTCAGTTACCAGGAATTAAAGATCCGCAGCGGGCTATTGAGCTGCTCGGTAAGACTGCGCGTCTGGAATTTCATATGGTTGTGGAGAATGTAGATCCACAACAGGCGGTTAAAGGGATCCTGCCCGCAGGAACTAAGCTGCTATATGAACGGCATGTGGATGAACGTACTAAGGCCGTTACGGAGACACCATTGGTAGTCTATAAAAAGTCTGCACTGACTGGTGATCTACTCTCTGATGCTCAGGTACGCATTGATACGCGTTTTAACGAACCTTACGTTGCTATAGATTTTAACTCCGTTGGGGCACAGCGTTTTGATCAAATTACCGCAGCTAATGTGGGTAAGCGTATGGCTATTGTGCTCGATGATACCATCTATTCAGCGCCGAATATTCGCGAACGAATCTCCGGTGGTAGCGCGCAGATCAGTGGTTCATTTACTGAGCAGGAGGCGACTGATTTAGCGATTATTTTACGCGCAGGTTCCTTGCCCGCTCCAGTTAAGATTCTCGAAGATCGTACCGTTGGCCCATCTTTAGGGCATGATTCTATTGATCAGGGGATTAATTCAGTCTTGATCGGTGCTTTCATCGTAGTGTTAATGATGGCGATATATTATCGCGGTGCTGGTCTGATAGCCAATGGTGCTCTAGTGCTGAATCTGGTGTTTATTATGGCCATGATGACCATGTTCAAAGCGACATTAACCCTGCCTGGTTTAGCGGGTATTGTTTTAACAGTAGGTATGGCTGTTGATGCCAACGTGTTGATATTTGAACGGATACGTGAGGAGTTGCGTCATGGTAAATCTGCACGTGTAGCCATAGATTCTGGCTTTGCTAAGGCATTTGTAACCATTGTTGACGCTAACATTACAACTTTGATTGCTGCTTTGGTACTGTTTCAATTCGGCACTGGGCCGGTAAAAGGTTTTGCGGTTACGCTGTCGGTTGGGATTATCGCCTCAATGTTTACTGCGATCTTTGTATCACGTCTGATTTTTGATCTGTTTCTTGATGGCCGTCAGGTCAAAAAGTTGAGTATCTAGGAGAATTTTTGATGCAGCTTATTAAGCCTGATGTCAATGTGGATTTTATCGGTAAACGCAAGATTGCTTTTGCGTTGTCAGTCATTCTTATCTTAGTAGGGATTGTTTCACTTATTGTAAAAGGTGGCCCCAGTTACGGTGTTGATTTTGCAGGCGGGACTCTGGTGCAGTTGCGCTTTACTGAGGATACCAATGCTGAACAGATTAAGAAGGTGTTGATTCCTGCGGTTCTGAGTTCGGCTACGGTGCAGCAGTTTGGTGACAATGCCAATGAGTTTTTGGTACGCGCCAAAGAGAGCAATGTTGATGGTTTACGCAACCATATACTCCAAGCACTCGGCGCACATTACGGTGCCGACAATGTAGATTTGCGCCGGATAGAAATGGTAGGGCCGCAAGTAGGTCAGGAGCTGCGTCAACAGGGATTGATGGCTGTTTTATATGCCATGATTGGTATTCTTGTCTACGTTACCTGGCGCTTTGAACTAGTATTTGCTCTCGGTGCTATTGTTGCTTTAGTGCATGATGTACTCTTGACGCTGGGAGCATTTTCATTGTTTGGCAAGGAGATAGATCTGCCGGTAATTGCCGCGTTTCTGGCCATCGTTGGTTATTCTCTGAACGATACGATTATTGTTTACGACCGTATCCGCGAGAATACTGGTAAACATCTTTCCTCCGGCTTTGCCGCTACCGTCAATCTCAGTATTAATGAGACCTTGTCGCGCACAATTCTCACCTCTACTACTACCTTGCTGGTGGTTTTAGCACTGTTTCTCTTCGGTGGTGCGGTGATTCACAATTTCGCTTTTGCTCTGCTGGTTGGGGTTGTTGTCGGCACCTATTCGTCAATTTTTGTGGCTAGCCCGTTGTTGATCACTTGGGCTGAGCACAAAGGAGCGAGTAAGTAGATTTTGGTAAATTAATTTCACCAGAGGCTTTAGCATACTGTACAAATTAAGACCAATATGCTCCCTGGGTTATGGATAACTGCATAGCATTTAAAGGAAAAATAGGGTTCGCTATAGCGGCCCTATTTTTTTTGGATATTTAATCTGTGCATAGTGGAGGATCTTGATGCAACCAGCTACGCAGCGGTTTTGGTACGAAAAAGAATCTACAGTTGCTTGTGACACTTCTGCCTGGGTGGCTGAACTCAACATTTCACCATTTATCTGTCATCTGCTGTGCCAGCGCTCGATTTCCAGCTTGGAGGCGGCTACAGTTTTCCTCAGGGGTACCTTGGCTGATTTGCCCGATCCTATGCTGTTGTGTGGAATGGAGTTGGCTCTAGCGCGGATTGTCAAGGTTATAACTGCTGGGGAAAAGATAGCTATTCATGGTGATTATGATGTGGATGGTATTACTGGTACTGCGCTGCTGACGGCAGCATTGACTCAGTTTGGTGCCAAAGTGGATTATCATATCCCGCTGCGCCTGCGTGATGGTTATGGCTTGTCTGAGACAGCGTTAAAACAGGCAGCCGAAGAGGGCATTACCCTTATCATCTCCGTAGACTGTGGTATCTCGGCTCTGGCAGAGGCCGATCAAGCGGCAGCATTGGGCTTAGACCTTATCATTACCGATCATCATCAACCGCTGACTACATTACCCCGTGCGGTTACCTGTATTAATCCTTGGCTGAGTGCATCCCGCTATCCGTTTAAGCAGCTGTCTGGCGTCGGCGTGGCTTTTATGCTCATTATCGCCCTGCGTGCTCGTTTGCGCTCTATGGAAAAGTTGCCGCAGCCAGAGCCCGATATCCGCTACCTCCTTGATCTGGTTGCTATGGGGACAATCGCCGATATCGTGCCGCTACATGGGGTAAATCGTATTTTGGTGAAGAGTGGTCTACGCCTTTTGGAGCAGGGGCGCAGAGTTGGGGTAAGGGCGTTAAAAGAGGTAGCCGATGTCAAACGCATGAGTGCAGGAGCTGTAGGGTTCAAGCTGGCGCCGCGGCTAAATGCAGCGGGGCGCTTAGAGGACGCAGCATTAGGTGTGCGATTGCTCTTGAGTGAGGATAGCGCTGTTGCGGCCACTATAGCGAGTCAGGTGAATAGCTTTAATAGTCAGCGCCAGAAGATCGAGGCTCAGGTTCTATCCCAAGCGTTAGAGATGGTTGTCGGCAATTTGCCTGATGAGCAATACACAATTGTCTTGGCAGATGAACGTTGGCATTCGGGCGTGATCGGTATTGTCGCCAGTCGCCTGGTGGAGATGTTTCATCGTCCCACAGTATTGATTGCTCTGGAGGGTGACAGGGGGAAAGGATCTGCGCGCTCGATTCGTGGTTTTCATCTGTTCAATGGTTTTCAACACTGTGGTGACTATCTTAGTGGTTTTGGTGGGCATGAATATGCGGCGGGTCTATCAATTAAAGCCGCCAATATTGATGATTTTAGTGCTGCTTTTGAGCAATATGCCCGTGCAACTCTTAGCGCCGCCGACCTGCAGCCGATACGCAATTATGATGCTGAACTGTTGTTGCAGGATATAGATCGCGACCTGATGGATGAAATTAATGCGTTGGAGCCATTTGGCGCCGGTAATCCTCAACCCCTGCTATTGTGCTGCAATGTTAAAATCCAGAAGGCGGGAGTGGTGGGCGAGAAGCACCTGCGCTTTACGGTACAACAAGATGGCTACAGCCACCCTGCTATCGCTTTTGGCATGGCTGAGCGTATTGACGAGCTGAGTGGGGCGGTAGATATATTGTTTAACCTGAGTTTGAACGTCTGGCGTGAGCGCGAGACTCTGCAACTGCAGGTTAAGGATTTTCGTCCCGCACAGTAGTTGAGCTTGACACATCTCAATGGTTGGCACCGATCAAGCATTGTGCCGGATCGGTGCCACCAATATAACTCTTTATTTATCCGAGACCGACCTGCGTGGCTAATTTGCGCCACGCTGGCAAGCTGTTTTCAATAATCTGTTTGTCTATACAGTAAGCGATGCGGAAAAAGCCTGGCGCACCAAAACCCTTGCCTGGCACCAACAGAATGTTATGTTGCTGCGCCAGTTGGACAAATTCAACATCGTCTGCCAGTGGTGATTTAGGAAACAGGTAAAATCCGCCCTGAGGTTTGACCATCGTGAATCCCAATTTAGTCAGCTCGCGATAAAAGAGATCGCGTTTCTCCTCGTAAGCTTTAATGTCCACGCTTTGGTGTTGCAGCTTGGTCACTAAACGCTGGGCTAAAGCTGGGGCATTGACGAAGCCTAATACCCTATTGCAGAAGATAGCTCCGTTCATAAAGGCGGCTAATTCACTTATTTCTGGATTGGTAGCTAGATAGCCGATCCGCTCTCCGGGCAGAGCTAGGTCTTTGGAGTGAGAAGTGACGATAATTGAATTAGCTATGTAGTCGAAAATACATGGCACGCTAATGCCGTCGTAAGCTAGACGGGCGTAGGGTTCATCAGAGATGACGTAAATAGTGCTGTTAAGCTCCTGTTGCTTACGCAGCAACATCTCATTTAATGCCTGCAGCTCGGCGGCTGGATAAATGACACCGGTAGGATTGTTGGGTGAGTTGATAATAATTGCTTTGGTGTTGCTGGTGATAGCTCGCTCTATGGCTGGAATATCAAGTTGGAAAGTGTCTGGATTAGTCGCGACCTCAGTGGTGACTCCGCCGTGATTGTCGATATAAAACTTATACTCAACAAAGTAGGGAGCTAAAATAACAACCTCTTCACCGGGGTTGAGCAGCGTCTTGAGTACCACATTGAGAGCACCACCAGCACCACAGGTCATAACGATATTGTCAGCCTTTACCTCTTTGCTACAGCGCTGGCAGATAAATTCAGCAACAGCAGCACGGGTTTCATCATAACCAGCATTACTCATATAGCGGTGCATGCCTGGTTGAGGGTTATTGGCTAGTTGTTGCAACTCCTGTTGAAATGCAGCTGGTGGCTCAACTGATGGATTGCCAATAGTAAAATCGAACACATTTTCCGCACCAAATTGCTGGCGTAATAGAGCTCCCTGCTCGAACATTTTACGAATCCAGGAAGATTGTTCGATACAGTTTTGAATTTTTGTTGCAATGGCCATCAAAAAACTCCTTAATGTTTATTTAATAGTGTAGTGGCGCATAGTCATGAATAATTGCTATCCTTGCTAAATTGACCAGATAACGCAATCTGTGCTAGCGTTCGCACGGCTGACAATGCGCTGTATGGTGGCAAGAACGCTAACTATAATCAAGCAAATTCTGCTTAACTTTTAGGCGAAAGTTCCGATAATTGAAAGCTAAATTCTCCAGTCAACCGCACTTTTTGCTCCGTACTCATAAGCGCTGTGCCCAGCAGATTGTTGTGCAGACAGTAGTTACCCTTCTGCTATCTCTTGTGCTGGCCTCCTGTAGCGGTGTTGGCAATCAACAGTTAAGCACTCAGCCGTCTCAGAGCCATAGAGTTTATGCTGATTATCTTAGAGCGCGCATGTTTGTTGCCGATGGTGATATCGCTGCGGCGCTGGAGGCCTTAGCGTCCGCTCGTGCCGCCGATCCCGATGCGGTGTATCTGCGCACCTCTCAAGCGTCTCTATATATAGAGCAGGGTGAATTCGATCAGGCATATCAACTACTCTCTGGTGCTCTGCAGCAACAACCAGATAATGTTGATACGCAGCTGCTTATTGCTGATCTTTTGTATAATCGTAATCTCAATGATGATCGTCTGCGTGCCATGATGATGTTTCACTCTATTTTGCAGCAGAATCCGCATCTAGATGAGCTGTATCTTCATCTAAGCCAGCTGCATCTGATGGAACAGGATTATCCCCAAGCCTTAGCTGTTATTCAGCTCTTGCTCGTGAGGCAACCACAAAATGTAACCGCTCTGTTGCAACAGGCGAAGCTGTATATTCTGCTCGATGAAGATAATCATGCGCAGGAGGTCTATCGTCAGATCATCGCTATTGAGCCACAAGGTCGTCAGGCTTATGTATATCTAGGTAACTTACTGGAACAGGATAACCAACTGGATGCGGCCTTAGTTTTATATCAACAGGCGGCGCAACAGTCTGAAGATCGAACATATTTTGACCATCTGCGTGCTACCCTGTTGACTAAACATCAACGCTATGCTGATGCGCTTAGAGTGCTGAAGCAGCTGCTTGAACGCGATCCTCTCGACTATTCAGCGGTGAGTAAAATGGGCCTGGTGCATCTTAAACAGCAGCAGTGGCAACTGGCCGAGCAGGTTTTGTTGCGCGCCGTGGCGATGAAACCATTGTCTCAGGAGTATTACTGGCTGGGTTATGCGCTGGAACAACAGGAAAAATGGAGTGCTGCTGCTGGCGCCTATCAGTTGGTGGTTAAACCGCGCTATTTACATGATGAAGCCACTGAGCGCCTAGCCTTTGTTTACGCACAAAAGGGTGATTTTATCAAAGCGGCAAATACCATCGAACAGCTGTTGTCGCAAGAACCTAGTGCTGAGCAACAGACTCTAGAGACGGAGACAACGCTGCGTCCAGCCGTGTATTTACAGCTGGCATTGTATTATGAATATGCGCAACGTATGCAGCAGGTAGAAGATGCCCTAACTCGTGGTCTGGCTCGCTATCCTGAGAGCGCAGATTTGTACTATGCTGCAGGGGTATATTATGCGCAGCAAGGTAAACTGGCACTTATGGAACAGCACATGCGCCGCTGCATTGAATTTAAGCCAGACCACGGCGGTGCCCTAAATTATCTGGCATACACCTATGCAGAAAAAGATGAGAAACTGGATGAAGCTTTGGAGTTGGCTCAGCGCGCGGTGGGGATAAATGCTAATGGGGCCTATCTGGACACCTTGGGCTGGGTGTACTACAAACGTGGCAATTTTGCTCAGGCACGTATCCAGCTGGAGCGGGCGCTAAAAATTATGCCGCAGGATATGTTGGTACAGGAACATATGGCGGATATTTATGTCGCTCTGGGGCTGTATGATTCCGCCCGAAAAATCTACACTGAGCTGTTACACAATAAACCTGATAACCAAAGATTACAGCAAAAGATAGGAGATTTGCCTAAGTGAAGATAGCCGGTGTGCGTCTACTGATAACTATGCTCTGTCTTGGCCTCTGTGCCAGCTGCGTGCGGGCCCCTGTGCAGAGAGCAGGCACTGCTCGAGATAGTCAGCAAGTCTTGGAGTCTGTAGTGCTTAAGCGTCAGCATCAGGATAATTCTCTTAGCGCTTTGGCTCAGGTTAAAATGAGCAAAAATGGTAAGAGTTGGTCTTCAACTCAGGCGCTGGTGATCGAGGCGCCTAATCGCTTGCGGGTGGACATGCTCAACTTCTTTAACCAGCTGGCTATCCAGCTTGCTGTTGCTGATATGCAGTTGAGTGCCTATGTGCCGAAAGATCGTACCCTGTATACCGGCATGCCTAGTGTTGACAATATCCAGCGCTTCACCGGCCTGCCGTTAGCTGTTACTGATCTGGTAGCGCTGTTGTTACAAAAATTGCCATTGGGTGTTATGGAAATGTCCTCGGTGAGCATGTGGGATGATGGTTTAATCTTTACACCTAGCCCTGGTGATGAGTATTGGCTGACTATTGTGGATAGGCGCGTCATTGCGTTGGAGCATCGGGTTAGCTCCTATCTGGTGTATCGCATGCTGTACGCGCAATTCGATAGTATAAACGGCTATCCGCATCAATTGGAGCTACAGGTTCCGCTGAACGATACGGTGGTCAAATTGCGCATGGATGATGTAGAGCTCAATTCTGCAATAGCTGCTGAGCAATTTATTCTGTCCCCGCCAGATAATACACTAGTAAGACAGCTCAATGAACTGTAGGAGTTACTGTGAACTATAGATGGTTATTAATGCTGATTTTGCTGCCGTGGTGGCTGGTGGCATGTCAACAGCAGGATCCATATTATGCCGATGACGCCACGGCACAAACCCCGCAATTTGGAGATACCCTCATTATGGGGACTATTGGTGATGCCAGCAATTTGTTGCCGATGTTGTCTACCGATAGCTCATCTTCAGAGGTTTCTAGCCAGATATATAATGGCTTGGTGCGTTACGATAAAGACCTTAATTTTGAAGGAGATTTAGCCCAGTCGTGGGAAATTTCTGCCGATGGCTTGGAGATAGTATTTCATCTGCGTCATGACGTGAAGTGGCACGATGGTGCCCCCTTTACCTCTGCCGATGTGTTATTTACCTATCAATTATTGATCGATCCGCAAACTCCCACGGCTTACTCGGAACGCTATAAACAGGTGACGCAGGCTGCGGCACCAGATGCCTACACCTTTAAGGTGCGTTACGCTAAACCGCTGGCTTCGGCACTTATCAGTTGGGCTATGGCAATACATCCCCAACATTTGCTTGCAGGTAAAGCTATAGCTGAGAGTGCGTTAGCACGGGCACCGATCGGCACAGGTTCATATTGCTTTGTCGAGTGGTTACCGGGAGAGAAGATAGTTCTCGAACGTAATGAGGACTATTTTGAGGGCGCGCCGTATATTAAGCGCATTGTCTACCGTATCATTCCCGATTTAACCACTATGTTTCTCGAGTTGCAATCCGGTGGGCTCGATTATATGGGACTCACGCCACTGCAATATGCTAGGCAAACTACTGCTCCGGCATTTACGCGGCGCTTCAATCGCTTTCGCTATCCGGCCTTTGCTTATACCTATCTTGGCTATAATCTGCATCGACCACTGTTTCAGGACAAAACCGTGCGCCAGGCACTCTCTTATGCCATCAATAAAAAAGAGCTGGTCGACGGTGTTTTGATGGGGCTGGGTCAGCCCGCCAATGGCCCGTATAAACCTGGGAGTTGGCCATATAATCCCAACGTCAACTCGTATCCATATAATCACGAAAAAGCGATGCAGATGTTGAGTGCTGCGGGCTGGGTAGATACTGATGGCGATGGAATCCGCGATAAAGATGGTAAGCCGTTTGAATTTACGATAGTGACCAATCAGGGGAATGATCAGCGCATCAAATCGGCGGAGATTATTCAGCGCCGCTTTCAGCAGGTTGGAGTAAAGGTAAAAATAAGGGTTATCGAGTGGGCATCGCTGCTGAAGGAGTTTATCCATCCGGGTAATTTCGATGCTACGCTGATGGGGTGGACGGTGCCCATTGATCCCGACGGTTATAATGTGTGGCATTCAAGTAAAATAGGTAAGGGGCAGCTGAATTTTATCGGTTATAAAAATGCTCGCGTTGATGAGTTGCTGGAGCAAGGGCGGCGGACACTAGATCAGCAGCAGCGCAAAATAATCTATGATGAGTTTCAGCAGATATTGGCTGAAGATCAACCTTATACCTTTCTCTTTGTTCCCGATTCATTGCCGGTGGTGGCTAAACGCTTCCGAGGAATCAAGGAGGCTCCTAGTGGGATAATGCATAACTTTATCCGCTGGTATGTACCAACTGCGGAACAGAAATATCTCCGCTGAAAGCATAAGGCAGAATTATGATATTGTTTTTAACCAAAAGGCTGTTGTTGATGGTGCCTCTGCTGCTCGGGATCACTTTGATCTCTTTTGTGGTGATTCATCTGGCCCCTGGTGAGCCGACAGATATGCAAACCGAGCTTAATCCCGATGCTGGGGTTGAACTCAAAACACGTTTGCGTGCTCAGTATGGGTTGGATAAACCCTTAACCGAACAGTATTTTCTCTGGATCAAAAGGTTGGTGCAGTTGGACTTTGGGACCTCGTTTTCCCAGGATCATCGTCCGGTGTGGGATAAAATCGTCGAGCGTTTACCGATTACTGTGCTGATAAATGTGCTGTCGGTGGGCTTGATTTTGTTAATAGCTATACCGCTGGGGATATTGTCGGCAACAAAACGTAATTCAATGTTTGATCGCTGGACAACGTTGCTGGTTTTTCTCGGTTTTGCCACACCATCCTTCTGGCTGGCGTTGCTGCTGATGGATTATCTGGGCGTATATCTGGGCTGGTTTCCTATCTCGGGGATAAAGTCGTTGGGTTATGACTATTTGAGCCCGAGTGGTCAAGTGTGGGATGTAATTCACCATCTGTTATTGCCGGTAATGGTATCAGCATTTGGTGGCTTGGCAGGTTTTTCACGCTATATGCGCTCGAACATGCTCGAGGTAATTCAGCAGGATTATATTCTCACTGCTCGCGCTAAGGGCTTATCTGAATGGACGGTTATTGCTAAGCATGCGCTGCGCAATGCGTTGCTGCCAATTATTACTATTCTTGGCTTATCAGTACCTGGCTTGATCGGCGGTAGTGTTATTTTTGAGAGTATTTTTGCCATACCAGGTATGGGCAAACTGTTTTATGATGGGGTAATGATGCGTGATTATCCGCTGATTATGGGGGTGCTAGTCATCGGCGCGGTGCTAACCCTTGTGGGTAATCTGCTGGCCGATGTCGGCTATGCTCTGGCTGATCCGCGCATTCGCAACAGCTAGCTTTGTTGGTTTGGTGACAAAATAGAGCCGGATGATTACTCTATCTATCCGGCTCTGTACAGTAAAATATTACATAGTCACAATAACTGGGCAACAGCTAGGTTGCTGTTAATCGTTGATTTTAACCTCAATTGCTTTTGGTTTCTGCTCTGGCACTTTTTTAACCTCTATTGCCAGTATCCCATCTTTGAAATTTGCTTTAATTTTGTCAGATGTAACATTGCCTGGCAGAGTAAAACTACGATTAAATACCCCATAATGGCGTTCTATACGATGATAGGTTTTGCCTTTTTCCTCTTTCTCTTTTTTACGTTCACCGTGAATCATCAATACACCATTTTCTACCGTGACTTTTACCTCATCTTTCTTAACTTCAGGAATCTCCACCTTGATGATGAACTCTCCGTCGGTCTCTGCAATGTCAACCCGAGGTGACCAATCGCTTTTAGGCATAATCTCTTGACCGCCTGTCTGCAGTTGACCTTCGGCCCTGTTGTAGCGATCTAGTAATTCTTCCATCTCGCGCCATGGATCCCACCGTACTAATGACATAATGTTCTCCTTTCTCAGGTAAAGAAAATAGGCCAAACCACACATGAAATGTTGCTAGCATCTCTGTGTGAACACAGAATAAAATGTTATCACTGAGTTCCCTTTTTTCAAGTGGCACAGGATCAAGTCCGTAAACTGCTGTAAATAATTGGTAGGTAGCCATCGCTCCGGTTTGGTAAGTTGACGTTGTCAAAGACGTTTCACAAACCAAAGGAGAAGAAGCGATGGCTGGATATGATATTAA
>JAVETC010000015.1:0-64620 GCA_034006225.1 Desulfuromonas sp.
ATTGGAGGTCAATTTGTTCGAGAAAAAGCCAATTTCATCACTGGTTACTGATGCTCTTAAGCATATATCAGAACCTCTCGAATCTAACCAGTTGAATCTGTTTAACTATTAACCGGACAGTAGTGATATATTTATGCTTAATAGGGTAGCCCCTGGTGGGGCACCCTATATGGTGCATCATATTTGAGACTTAATCTTGCCTGCAATCTGCCAGATTAGTTAGTGGGATTGCTTACCAAGGGAAAAACAGCGTAGCACCTGGTATTGGCAGCGGCAGTATAATTGTGGTGGTGCGCAACTGTTCATGGCGCGGCTGATTGTGACGGTATAAGTTTCTATTGTAGCGGTCGTGCCTAGCGTACTGCGCCTGTTGCTGGCGTAATTGTTTAGCACGGATCAGACGGGCTATGCGTGCGCGCTTGCCTTCTTGGCGAATTATAGGTTTGTTGTAACTCTGCCGATGTTGATCCTGAGCTTTATGATCTCTGTGCTGCCAGCTTTTATGCGGTTGGGTTACTATTTTTTTGTGCTTGGTTACTACCTGATCTCGTTGATGATTACGGCTGTCTGCTAAGGCTGTTCCGCTGCTGATGCTGATGATTAATGCAGCTAATATTAGGGTAGTTGTTTTCATAGCTTCCTCCTGTTGCCTGAGTAAATTCTTCATGTACCGCTTGGCTTTATATTGCGGCCTTGGTGAAAATTCTAACTGGGAAAATCAGTTCACGCATTCGACATCGGTGTGAATATTACTAGATGTCGGGCAGTTTTCTTCTGATTACAGCAGGTTGCTGGGCTTGATTTATTCTTCTGAGTAGTGCTTACTTAAGTAGCGAACAGGTGTCTGCTAAGAATAGAGATGAATTTTATTTGCTTATCTGGGCGGCTTAGATATTTTTAGTCTATGAGTTTGCGTTGTGTTTCTTAAGCTAGCTACTGTTGGTACGGAGATGAGATATTTATGGAAAAAATAGAGCGAGAACTTTTGAATAGAGATTTTTTGAAAAAGTTTTTACTGATTTTTTTACTCATTGGGGCGGTGTGCTGTGTTATGGCCGTAGTTTTTTATCAGTTACAGAGCCGTAACTACACCGCTTTACTGCTAGCAGAGGAGGAGCACTTTGTTAGTCTACAACGTGAAATTGCTAACAGTAATTTAGTCTCGATTACTGGGGATTTGAACTTTCTCGCCGATCAGGAGAATCTGCAAAATTACCTTGCCGATCCCTCTGCACAAAATTTGGCCTCGTTAGATAATGAATATCTTGTTTTTGCCAAGAGCAAGAAGATTTACGATCAAATTCGTTATCTGGATGCCTCCGGTATGGAGGTTGTGCGGATCAATTATGCTTGTGATAAAGCTGTTGTGGTTGCTAGAGATCAACTGCAAAATAAACAGCAGCGTTATTATTGGCGTGATACTTTTCGCTTGAATCGGGGGCAGGTATTTATCTCTCCTCTGGACCTTAATGTCGAGCACGCGCAGGTAGAAAAACCCTATAAGCCGATGATTCGCTTTGGTGAGCCTGTGTTTGATATGCAGGGGCGCAAACGCGGAGTAGTAGTTCTTAACTATCTAGCCGATAATTTGCTCCAGGCTTTAGAGAAGTTTGCTAGCTTGGCTCACGGCCAAATTATGTTACTCAACGCTGATGGCTACTGGTTAAAACACCCAGATGTAAGTAAAGAGTGGGGATTTATGTTCGCTGAGAAAAAACATCACCGTTTTTCTGAGCAAAATCCACACCTTTGGCAGCAGATGCTCAAGGAGTCATCGGGGCAAATTATTACTGCTCAGGGTATTTATACTTTTGATAGCATCCTGCCCTTAGATGTCAATGGTGTCTCCTGCACTCTGCCGACAGACGTGCATAGTCCAAGTAAAAGATTGCTGGCTGCCGATGAATATGTATGGAAAATAGTCTCCTTTATGCCTGCCGAGGTGGTCTCCTTGCGCTCAAAAAGTTTAGCAACGAACCTAGTATGGCTTGGAGGTGGGTTGCTGCTGCTAACGGCAATATTGGCGTGGTTGTTGGCGTTAGCATTTGTGCGGCGTAAACTTTATCAGGAACGTCTATTCAGTATGGCGCATTTCGATACCCTAACCGGGCTGCCCAATCGCACTCTTTTTTTTGAGCGTGTAGAGCTAGGTATTGATCAAGCAAAACGCTTTAAGCGCAACGCTGCACTGCTGTATGTCGATCTTGATGGTTTTAAGGCGGTCAATGATACGCTGGGGCACAGTGCTGGAGATGCTGTGTTAGTTGCAGCAGGACGGCGGATGACTCTATGCTGTCGCTCTGTGGATACTGTGGGGCGATTAGGTGGGGATGAGTTTGCCGTTTTTCTTGCTGAGGTTGACGGTGCTTCTGGTGCAAGCCTAGTGGCGGAGAAAATTTTGCTGGCGTTACAAGAACCATATAACTTATCGCAAGGGGAAGCGCTAGTTAGCGCCAGTATTGGCATTAGTATGTTCCCCGAACATGGTAAAGATTCTGATCAGCTGATTAAGCTGGCCGATGAAGCGATGTATAGCTCTAAGCGGGCGGGGAAAAATAGATACAGCTTTTCTCAATAGTTCGTAGCGGCAGGGGCCGTCCAATTTAAAAGTTTGATAACTTTGGCGTGGTGAAAAGTTTCACCCGCAGAATGCAGCTGTTGTTTGCATTGTCGGTTCAGGATCAGTTCGCTAGGGGAGGGCACAGAAATGGTACAAGTTCAGATGTTGCCAATTAATCAAGACAATTATTGCTATGTGGTGCACTTAGGTAGCACAACAGTTTTGATTGATCCGGGGGATGCTCAGCAAGTTTTACAGTACATAAAACGCCATGGCGGTAAGCTGTCATTGATTTTGAATACCCATATGCATCAGGATCATTGCCAAGGTAACGATGAGTTAAAGCGGCTGACGGGGTGCACTATTATTGGCCCAGATAAGCGGATTCCTGCTGTTGATTACGTACTCACTGATGAACAATCGCTGGCGCAGGTTGACTGTGGATTAGAGGATAGCGTAAAAAATGCGCTAGAGGTTATTTATACTCCGGGACATACTGCGGCTGATTGTTGCTACTATTGGCCAGCTACCGCAACATCTCCTGGCGCCCTTTTTAGCGGCGACACCCTGTTTTCTGGTGGTTGTGGGCGGATTTTTGAGGGATCAGTGGAGGATATGTTCAATTCATTACAGCGCCTCAAAGCGCTCCCGCCGGAAACTTTACTCTATTGTGGCCATGAATATACGCTGGATAATTATCGCTTTGCCGAAGCTATTGAGCCGCATTCAGTGGTTGTGCGTGAAAAATTACGTGCTGTTCAGGTGCAACGCGAGCGTGGCGAGGCCACGATTCCCGTACGGCTGGCGGAAGAGTTGGTGACTAATCCATTTTTACGCACTGATGATTTGGCTTTGCGCCAAGCCATGAAACTTGAAGATGCTTCGAGCCTTGAGGTTTTTACTGAGTTGCGTAAAAGAAAAGATCGTTTTTAGCCTGTGCTGCGCTCAGGAAAACCTGTGGTGAAGCATGGGGGCGTTGTTGCTTTAGCTAGGTTGGACGTCACTCTTTTAAGGCTTAATAGGACAGCCCTAGCTTAGGCTGTCCTATCTGTCTAATTGATCATCGCTTAACTAACTCTGTTGTTAGCAATATTCTAAATATGTCAGTTACAGGCTTGATTCAAGCCTACCAAGGGAAAACGAGCGCTATGCGTGGCATCGGCAGATTAAGTTTAACGCTGTGAGTGCGCATCTGCTCGTGGCGTTGCTGATTGTAGCGCTGTACCTGCTCGGCTAAATGGCTATTTTTCTGTAGCGGCTGCTGGCGTAACTGCTTGGTATGGTCGATTTTAGCGACGCGTGTACGCTGGTTTTCATGACGTATCGTCGTTTTGGTGTAGATCTGGCTGTGTTGAGCCTGGCTCTTGTAGTCTCTAGCCTGCCATTTTTGCGGCTGTTGTTTGACTATTTTAGTGTGCTTAGTAATTACCGTTTCCTGTTGGTGATTACGGCTGTTTGCTAAGGCTGTTCCGCTGCTGATACTGATGATTAATGCGGCTAATACTAGGGTCGTTGTTTTCATAACTTCCTCCTGTTGCGTGGGTGAGTTCTGTATGTGCCGCTCTACTTTTTTTGGTTGCGGCCTTGGTGAAAATACTAACTGGAAAAAATCGCTTGTGCATTCGACATCGGTGTTAATATTACTAGATGTCGGGTTATATTTATGTGATTACAGTAACTTACCTTGCTTGATCTGTGACGTAATGAAGGTGCTTTTATGGTGAGAATCTCAGCAAATATTGTAATTGCGGAGCGTGAAGTGCAATTTCAGGCGGTACGCGCTCAGGGCGCTGGTGGGCAGAATGTCAATAAGGTGTCGACAGCAGTTGTTTTGTTTTTTAATATTCATCAATCGTCATTGCCTGATATTTATAAGACGCGATTGTTAAACTGTGCCGACCAACGTATCACCAAGCAGGGAGTAGTGGTAATCAAGGCTCAGCAATATCGCAGCCAGGAGAAGAACAAGATCGAAGCCTGTTGTCGGCTAAAGCAACTTATTCAAAAAGCGGTGGCGGTGGATAAAAAGCGCACTAAGACTAAACCCAGCCGTTCGGCGCGCAAAAAAAGGTTGGAGAGTAAAATCTTGCGCGGACGTACCAAGGCATTACGTGGTAAAGTGCGCGACCTGTAGCCGCTCAAGAGACGAAAAGCTGATAGTTGAAGTGAGATAAATATATTCTATGTTGCAATTGAACAATGTTGAGATCGATTTCTCCGGACGTAAAATCTTTAAATCGGTTAGTTGGCATATTTTACCCAACGCACGTATAGGGTTATGCGGCGAAAATGGCGCGGGAAAATCTACGCTGCTGAAGCTGTTGTGCGGTCTTAATAGCTGTGACAAAGGCGATGTGATTGTAGCTAAAGGGACAACCTTTGGCTATCTGCCGCAGGACGGTTTGCATTACGCCGGTAACACTCTGTTTGCTGAAGTGCGCAGCGCTTGTAGCGAGCTCTTGGCCATGGCTGAGGAGATCTCCAAGTTGGAGCAGCAGATCAGCCTTAGTGCCGATGAAAAAGATCTGCAGCGCTATGCCCAGTTGCAGGATATGTATAGTCAGCTGGGAGGCTTTACACTAGAGGCTGATATCGCCCGCGTGTTGCATGGCTTGGGTTTTTGTGAAGAGGATTGGCAGAAGCCCTGTGAACAGTTTTCCGGTGGCTGGCAGATGCGTATTGCCCTGGCGCGCTTGCTGTTGCAGCGGCCCAATTTGCTTTTGCTGGATGAGCCAACAAACCACCTAGATTTACCCGCACGTAACTGGCTGGAAAACTACCTGAGTAGCTACCCTTTTGCTGTGGTTTTGGTCTCCCATGACCGTTATTTTATGGATCAGGTAGTCCAGCGCATCGTTGAGGTGTGGAACGGGGAGTTGACGGAGTACCCGGGCAACTACACCCTGTATTTACAGGAGCGTGATCGGCATGTTGCGGCACTGCGTGCGGCCAAACAGCGTCAGGATGAAGAGATCGAGCGCATAGAAGCTTTTATCAACCGTTTTCGCTATCAAGCCAATAAGGCGAGCCAGGTGCAGAGTAGGGTGCGCCAGTTGGAGAAGATAGAGCGGATACAGATTCCGCCCTTGCGCAAAAAAATCTCTTTCACTTTTCCGCAACCGGCGCGTAGCGGTAAGGAGCTGCTGGAATTAAAACAGGTGGGACAGCGCTATGGTGAGCATCAGGTGTTGCGTGATGTCGATCTAACGGTGACGCGTCAGGAGCGTATTGCCCTTGTTGGTGCTAATGGGGCGGGCAAGTCAACGTTGATGCGTATGCTCGCCGGCATAGAGCTACCCAGCTCTGGCGCACGTATTGAGGGCCACAATTTAGAATTGGCCTACTTTGCCCAGGATCAGGCCGCTATTCTCCATCCGGAAAACACCGTGCTCCAAGAGATTACGGATAAATCGCCGGTGGATATGGTGCCAAAACTGCGCGATGTTCTGGGTACTTTTCTGTTCAGTGGTGACGATGTGCATAAGCGGGTAGCTGTTCTCTCCGGCGGCGAGCGCAATAGACTGGCTCTGGCTATTCTTCTGTTGCGCCCAGCTAATCTGATGTTGCTGGATGAGCCGACTAACCACCTCGATCTACAATCGAAAGATGTGTTGTTGCAGTCCTTGCATAAATACACCGGCACGCTAGTTTTTGTCTCCCATGACCGCTATTTTGTCGATTCATTAGCGACAAGGATTATTGATGTAGAGGGGGGCAAGATCACCTCGCATCCGGGCAATTATGCCGATTTTTTGCGTAGCCAACAGGCCGATGGAGTCAGTAAGCATGAAGAGCAGCGCGTGGAACACAGCGCTGCTGCAGGAGCGAACTCTGGTGTTAGTTTAGACAAGGAACAGCGCAAACAAGAGCACGCCAAGCGCAAAGAGGATCAGCGTCTGTTGCGCAAATTAGAAAAACAACTTCACCAGCTTGAAGCAGAAATTGAGCAACAGGAACAGCAGAATGCGACCCTTGAGACCGAGTTGGCCGATCCCGCAGTTTATCAGGATCATGAGCGTTTTAATGAACTATCCAAGCAACATAGTGACTTGACGCAAACACTCGAAAAACTGTACGCTCGCTGGGAACAGTTACAGTTAAAGCTTGCGGAACTGGAGGAGTAAAGAACATGTATTTATTGCCGCGCGGTAAAACTATCAAAGAGAGTTTGGACACCGCTCGCCTGAAAATGCCTGACGCTTTACTGAAAATGTGCGCCAACCATTTTAGTGGCTACTTGTCTTTTGAAACCGCAAAGTCAAACGGAGTGCTGTGCTATGCGCACGGCAAAATTGTCGCAGCATTGTGGCAGCGGATAGAACTACGCCTCTGTGGTGAACGCGCTTTGGAGATGATGTTTAGCGTGGTGCAATCGGAAACCTGTACCATGGGAGTGTACCGTCTAGAGGACGATTTTCTTCCCTATGTGCAGCAGTTTTGCAATGCCAAAGTAACTTGGAATCGTCTGTTGCTGGATGTGTTGGACATAGAGCGCTTGATGGCACGCTTACACCGCGAAAAATTTACCGGCTGTCTGCGTCTGTACGGGGCGGAGCGGGTAGAACTTATTTTTTACAATGAGGGGCGACCTCTAGGTTTCTTTTGCGATGGCGGTATTGGTCTGACTACTGATGTTGATGTTGCCAACTCAATTGCCCGAGAAGAGAATTGCCTGCTGGATATTTTAACCAACGACCCAGATGGTTGTAGCAAGTGCAAGCTGGCGGGAATCAATCTGGAAAAGGTGTGGTTGCAGGTGTGGCGCGAGCTTAACCCCTGATACAGTATCTTCACCCCATCCTGAGCCGTAGTTATGCAGTGCAGTAACTCCTCCCTAATCTGGCATTCATTGTCGACCTTGATCAAACCTTCAAATAGCAGATCTCTAACCATGCTAAAGTTTATGGACATATACAAAGCATTTCCCCCTGTTGCTCTGTTTTAGGCTGCCTCGATTTTTATCTACTCTAGTTATTTATAAGTACGGTTGACAAAGGAAAAGCTAAGGAGGACATGGTTTGGCTTTAGCTGTATTATTCGGGCAGATTAATAAGAGGGGTAGGGTGGAATTTAATTTTATATGACTTATACTCTATCTAGATTAATTTACTGGTAAGTGTAGGTTTTAAACATAGTTGCGCTCAAAGACTCAAGGAATTAGCCAATGGGCCAAATTGCTATTCAGTGGATAGGTAAAAGTTTTCTCCTCCCACTTTTCATTTTTCTGCTCCCCCTGTTGGCAGGTGCACAGGTTGAGGAGAAAAAAGTTCTCATTTTAAACTCTTATAATAAAGGTTTTACATGGACCGATAATGTTGTCAGCGGGATTGAAACGGTGCTGAAACCAGCAGAGAACAACATCGATCTCTGTGTGGAGTACATGGACACCAAAAGCATGGGCCATGGGGCAGCTTATCAGCAGGTGCTTTATGAGCTTTATCACTTCAAATACCACGACCAAAAATTTGATGTCATTATCTCATCTGATGATGATGCCTTTAATTTCTTAAATGACTATCGCGATAAATTGTTTCCTGAGGTTCCTGTTGTCTACTGTGGGGTGAATAATCGTGAAGCTCCAAACCTAAATGATCCGAGTGCGTTTACTGGGGTTCTTGAGAGTCTTGCAACTGAGCAAACTATTGATCTGATCCTGAACATTCATCCTGAAACCAGAAAAATTTACCTTGTTATAGACACAACCCCGTCAGGAAACTATCTATGGGAAGTCACATCACCGAGCATTAGCCTCTTCCCAAACATTGAATTTATACGCATCTCAGATCAGTACTCTCTTGGTGAGATTGAAAACCTTGTCAGTGAGTTAGGCGAAGAGGCCGCGATCCTTTATTACGTATTATCGCGTGACAGATCCGGTAAATCCTTGTCTGTTAAAGAATCTGCAACACGAGTCATAAACGCCAGTTCGCGACCTGTCTATACCACTCATCTTCTTGAGTTTCCTTACGGAGTCGTCGGAGGAAAGATTCTGCGGGGATATGATCAAGGAGAACTTGTCGCTGAGATGGCACAACGGATACTCAACGGTGAGCCAGTTGATTCAATCCCCGTTGTCAAAAATAATCCGACTCAGTTTGTGTTCAATTATGACCAGCTAACGAAGTGGAACATCCCGCTTTCAGATCTTCCTGTAGACAGTATATTCTTCAATAGGCCTGTCTCCTTGTATGAGCAGAATAAAACTCTCGTGCTGGGTGTTGTGGGATTTATATTCATAATGGTCGGGTTTGTCATTATTCTGTTAGTCAATGTTCTTCGGCGCAAAAAAACTGAGATGATTCTTCGCGAGAGTGAAGAGAAATTTAGGGCATTAGCAGAGACTTCCCCGCTTGCAATTTATGCGTCCTCGGGCCCTGATGAAAAAGGTGAATATATCAACCCGACCTATACTAAACTTTTTGGTTATACTCTCGAAGAAGTTCCAACCTTAAATGATTGGTGGCCCTTGGCTTATCCCGACGAAAGTTATAGAACCTCCCTGAAAAACGAGTGGCAACAGAGAGTAGAACATGCCATCGCCACAAAATCAGAAATCGAACCAATAGAAGCCGTTGTGCAATGTAAAGATGGTTCGGAAAAGATCATCTCGTGGGGATTTAATGCCCTCGGCAAACAGAACTGGGCATTAGGGTTAGATCTTACCGAACGCAAGCAACTCGAAGCCCAACTGCTCCAGAAACATAAAATGGAAGCAGTTGGTTTTATGGCTGGGGGGATGGCACACAATTTTAACAACAACCTCTCTATTGTCCTCGGCAATGTCGAATTGGCACAAATGAAATTACCTCCTGGCAGTGAAGTGACCTCATTGTTGGAGAACGCTAAAACAGCTATACGCCGCTCCCGTGATCTGGTGAAGAAAATCATCACGTACAGTCGTCAGGGGGTGACACATAAAATACCGATGCGGCTGAAAACGATCATTGATGAAACAATCGATTTGCTCAGCCCGACTTTGCCGTCAACAATTGTCCTAACGAAAAGCTATAGCCCCGAATGTGAAAATCATCTTGTCAAGGCGGATCCTTCACAAATACAAGAAGTTCTTATAAATCTGTGTAACAACGCTGTTCAGGCTATGGATGAAAAAGGGGTATTAGAAATCTCGTTGGATCTGGTTGATCTTGAAGGAAAAAACATTCCGGCACAGTACGACTGTAGCTCTGGTCGCTATAATAAGCTCAGTGTTAGCGATAGCGGTTGTGGTATGCCGGCGGAAATGCTGGATAAAATTTTTGATCCTTTTTATTCCACCAAAGAGGCACATGAAGGAGCAGGACTGGGTCTTTCTACGGTGCAGGGAATTGTTGTCCAGCATGGAGGCATCATTAAGGTAAATAGTCTCTTAGGCCAAGGGACAACCTTCGATATCTATTTTCCACTTATTGAACGAGTGGAAAACGTCGAACCTGCCCTAGGAAAGACTACTTTGCTCAAAGGGAGCGAACGCATTCTTTTTGTTGATGATGATGACAATTTGGCAACCCTTGGCGAACAGCTATTAGGAACATTGGGCTATCAGATAAGCACGACAACTGATAGCACTGAAGCTTTGAAAATGTTTACTGCTAATGCTGAAGGTTTTGATCTTGTGATTACCGATCAAACTATGCCGGAACTCACAGGTGTAGAACTGATTACCGAGATAAAAAAAGTCAGAGCCAATATTCCTACCATTCTCTGTACAGGGCACAGCAGCAAGGTCGATGCAGGCAAAGCCAGAGAGTTGGGAATCAGTGCGTTTATGATGAAGCCACTTGAGTTGTCCGTCTTATCCCAGACCATAAGGAGTGTATTGGGTAAGGATGAAGAGAGCTAACTTCCATAGCTAGTTTGTCAAAAATCAGTTTTTCACCGATGACCCTACTATTCGGCAGAGATATGCTTGTTTTCAAATTGGTAGGTGTGCATACAGGATTACACTACCTAATTGTGGTTGCGCATTAGAGGACCGAAATATCCGTTTTGTTGACTCGTTTTGTTGACTCGTTTTGTTAACTCTATTGTTACTGACCAATTGGAACCAGTACAATTTGAATACGCCGATTTTTGGCGCGGCCCTCCTCGGTGTCGTTAGCGGCAACTGGACGATAATAACTATAAGCACCGATAGATAGCTTGGCGCCAGCAATACCAACATTATCCTGTAGGTAACGCACTACGTTGGCGGCGCGCGCAGCGGATAGCTCCCAGTTGCTGGGAAACTTCTGCTGCAGGTTGGCTGTCAGCTGTACATTGTCGCTGTGCCCCTCAATGCGGATATCCTTATCTTCAACACCTTTGAGCACATCCCCAACTTGGCTGATAACCTTTTTACCCGCATCGGAGAGATCTGCTGAGCCGGAGGGGAAGAGAATCTCTTGTACTAAATTTACGCTGAGGCGGTTTTGCAGCTTGCTGATAGTAACTTCGCCGCGCTTAATCTCACTCTCCAAACTGTCAACCAGTTTTTTGTAGGTGCTGGCCATTTTTGCTATGCGGGCCTGTTTAGCTATCTGCTCGCGCTCCAGTCCCTGTTGCAGGTCGTTGATAGTAGCACTCTGCTCAGCGTTGAGGTTCTCCAACTGGCGGTAGCGCTCCTGGGTTATATTTAACTCCTGTTGTAGGTTCTCTTTTTGGCGCAGCAACTCATCAAGCTGTTTTTGGCTGGCAACCTGTCGCGCCTGATATATCTCGGACTGGCGTTCAATCTCGGCGTCGCTCTCTATAGCCTGCTGTTGCAATTGAGAGTTTTGCTCGATGCAGTCAGCGATCTTTTGTTGCTGTTCAGCCAGATCTGCCTGTAATTGGGCGATCTGCTGACGCTGTTGAGCCATTTCAAAATTGAGGTCACTATTTTTATCCAGGGCACCCTGATAGGCATTTTTGCTTACGCAGCCGGACAAACTGCACACTAGGCATACTAAACTGAGTAAAATTATTTTGTGGAGCCTATTATTGCTAACTATTGTTATTGGCACTTGCGCCTCCATTTTAAGTTTTACTTACTGATCACATCTATTTATCATATTCTCCAGCAAAGTACAGCCCTTAACCAGTAACTTTTACGGCGGCTTTTCAGCTGTTGCCTAAGAAAATTATATGCTATAACTATGTTCTAAAAAATAATGTTATCAATGTGTTATGGAGAATTACTGTGTTTGAAATCGAGCGAATTATACGCACTGCTTTACAGGAAGATCTTGGTTGTGGCGATGTTACTACTCTCGGTACCGTACCCAAATCTACGGCCGCACGCGCCGAGTTGGTAGCCAAGGAGGATTTTGTCCTCGCCGGTATAGATGTAGCACGGCGCGTTTTTACCACTCTTAGTGCCGACGTGGCCTTTGAGGCGCTGCTTACCGATGGTGCGGTAGTGAAGCGCGGCGAAGTGCTGGCGTGGATCAAGGGTGATGCTCACCCGTTGTTGCAGGGGGAGCGCGTCGCGCTAAATTTGCTGCAACGCATGTGTGGTATTGCTACCAATACTGCGGCTTTTGTTGCTGCGGTTGCCGAAACAAAGGCAATTATCGTTGATACGCGCAAGACGATGCCTGGCTTGCGTGCGCTCGATAAATACTCGGTACGCATGGGTGGGGGACAGAACCACCGCACCTCCCTATACGATGGGGTCCTGATCAAGGAGAACCACATTGCGGCTGCTGGTGGTATCACTGCTGCTGTAACGCGAGCAAAACACTATGCTCCCCATACCTTGAAAATTGAGGTTGAAACCGAGAATATGGACGATGTGCGCGAAGCTGTAGCTGCCGGCGCCGATATTATTATGCTGGATAATATGACCTTGTCTGCCATGACTGAAGCGGTAAAATTTGTGGATGGACGCGCAGTAACCGAAGCCTCTGGTGGTGTGCTCCTAGATACCGTGGCCGAAATTGCTCAGACTGGTGTCGATCTTATCTCGGTGGGAGCTCTTACCCACTCCAGCCGCGCCGTTGATATTTCCATGCTGTTTAAGTAGACGACAGTGGCATTGCAACAGTGATTAAAGGATTAAAGTGCATGGCACACAGTGGTTTGCGCGACCAAATATTACACCTGTTTTTAAACGCGGAGGATATCTTTATCTCTGGCGAAGATCTGAGCCAGCAGCTTGGAGTAAGCCGGGCGGCAATCTGGAAACATATCAGCGCGCTGCGTAATCTTGGTTACGTTATCGAGGCGATACCCTCACGCGGTTATCACCTAGTAGCGCAACCAGATATCCTGTCGCCGCTGGCGATTCAATCGGGCTTGAATACTGAGTTTATCGCACAGCACATTGAACATTTTGACCGGATTGACTCTACCAATCAGCGTGCGGCTGAATTGGGCGAGCAGGGGGCGGCTAGTGGCAGTGTAGTTATCGCCGAAGCGCAGAGTGCAGGTCGAGGGCGTATGGGGCGCAAGTGGAGTTCACCGGCCGGAGTAAATCTATACACTTCTATTCTGTTGCGTCCACAGATGTTGCCTATGCAGGCATCGCAACTAACGTTTCTATCGGCTGTGGCGGTGGCGCGCACTGTCGAAGCTATGACCGGTGTCAAGGTCAACGTTAAGTGGCCAAATGATATTTTGTTGGATGGCAAAAAACTCGCCGGTCTGTTGAATGAACTCAGCGCCGAGATGGAGGGGATCCACTATGTGGTGCTGGGGATCGGAGTCAACCTCAATATGCGCGCCGAGCAATTTCCTGACGATCTACGCCATCCCGCAACTTCACTGTTTCTAGCTACGGGTAAAAATGTTGACCGTGTCGCCTTTGCTCAAGAGCTGTATCGCCAAATGGAAGGACTCTATGCTCTACTCTGTGCTCAGGGTTTTGTGCCGATTCGGCTGGCCTGGGAGTCACTGTTTGATATGCTCGGTAGCCGCGTAGCGGTAGATTGTGGTTATCAACAACAATTTTGCGGTATGGTTGCCGGCATAGCCGAGGATGGTGCGTTGCTGTTGCGCTTGGATGACGGAAGTCAGCAGCAGATCTACTCTGGCGATGTAGTTTTGTTATGAAAGGGTGGGGGGCGAGATGTTGCTAGTTATTGATGTGGGCAATACGAACATGGTGCTGGGACTGTTTGCCGAAAATGAACTGCAGCACAGTTGGCGTATTCGCACAGACTATTCCCGCACCGATGATGAGTACGCTATGCTCATCAACGATCTGCTGAGTTTTTCATCTATAAGTTTTACCGATATTCGCGCAGTGATCATCTCCTGTGTAGTACCGCCGGTGCTCGCTGCTCTGCGCTGGATGACGGTAAAATACTTTGCGACTGAGGCCTACATCGTTTCGGCGGACATGCATACCGGTATGGCTATCAAGTACGATAACCCCGCTGAGGTTGGTGCCGATCGGATCGTAAATGCCGTTGCTGCCTACGAGCGTTTCAAGTGTAGTCTTATTGTGGTGGATTTTGGCACAGCTACCACATTCGACTACATAAATGCTGCTGGCGAATACTGCGGAGGTGCTATAGCGCCAGGGCTGGGTATCTCCGCCAATGCGCTTCATGCTCAGGCCAGTAAATTGCCACGGGTGGAACTCATTATGCCGCCATGTGTGGTGGCTAAAAATACTGTCAACAGTATGCAGGCAGGGTTGCTGTTTGGTTATGCTGGCTTGGTAGATGGCATTGTTCAGCGCATGAAACTAGAGGTGGGTGGTAATCCTGTGGTGTTGGCAACTGGCGGCTTGGCCGAACAGATTGCCCAGGCAGCACAGTCGATAGATGAGATTGATCCGCAATTAACCTTGAAAGGTTTGTTACAGCTATACAATATGAATACTTAGAAAAATCAGGGTACATTTACCTCTAAATTTGAACATATTGCTCGATATTGGTGTCAAGTAGTGATAGTGACTTTGTGATGTTCCTCTAACTTAAATGTAATGAAAGGGGTAACCATGGGAAAGTACGACACAGCGAAGCTAAGAAATTTAGGCATTGTAGCACATGGAGGTGCTGGTAAAACCTCGCTCACCGAGGCCATCCTGTTCAACACCGGCATGACCGATCGTCTAGGTAAAGTTGATGATGGTAGCTCCAATATGGATTTTGAACCCGAAGAGATAAAACGCCAAATAACCATCAGTTCCAGTTTGCACCACTGCCAGTGGCAAGAGCACAGTTTGCATATCGTTGATACCCCCGGCTACTCCAACTTTTTACACGATACTCGCAACGCTATGCGTATCCTCGGTGGTGCGGTAATGATTGTCTCGGCTATTTCTGGGGTGAAGGCGCAGACGCAAAAAATTTGGGCGTGGAGCCAGGAGTTTGAAGTTCCGCTTATCGCTTTTGTCAACAAGATGGATCGTGAGCGTGCCGATTTTCTACGTGCCGTAGATGATATGGAAAAAAGCCTTGGTTGCCGAGGCGTGCTGGTGAATATGCCCATCGGTCAAGAGGCAGAATTTAAAGGTATTATCGATCTGGTATCGATGACGGCGCGTACTTTTCAGTTTGATGAAAAAGGTACTTATGTCGAAGGCGATATTCCGCCTGAATATATGGCAGAGGCTAAGCGGCTGCGTACCCTGCTGCTCGAAGCTGTGGCTGATGCCGACGATGATCTGATGGAGAAATACCTAGAAGATGAGGATCTGTCGCGCGAGGATATTTTGCGCGGGCTGCGCGAGGGCACTTTGACTGGCGTATTTACTCCGGTTTTATGTGGTAGCGCAACCGCGAACATTGGTGTGCGGCAGCTGCTCGACTATATTGTCTACTGCTTGCCGTCGCCATTGGACAAAGGGGTGCAACTTGGCACCAAACCCGGTTCTGATGAGATAGTAGAGCGGCGCCCCTGTGAAGACGAACCATTCTCAGCGATGGTGTTTAAAACCAACAGTGACCCCTTTACCGGCAAACAGACGCTATTTCGCGTCTATTCTGGGGTGCTCAATTCTGACTCTTCGGTGTACAACTCCAGTAAGGATGAAACAGAGCGTATTGGTCAACTCTACCAACTAGAAGGCAAAAAACAGGTACCAATTGCTCAGGCCGTGGCTGGGGATATAGTAGCGGTGGCCAAATTGAAAGATACCGCTACTGGCGATACCCTGTGCAGCATCGATGAACCAATCAAGTTTGAGAGTCTATTGCAATTGTCGCCAGTTATCTCCTTTGCCCTCAGCGCCTGCAGTAAAAACGATGAAGATAAGATTCATACCGGTTTGCAGCGCCTTATTGAAGAGGATCCGACACTGAAAATCAGCCGCGACGAGCAGACGCACGAACTGATTCTGTCGGGCATGGGGCAGGTGCACATAGAAGTTGCGGTGGAAAAGCTCAAGCGTAAATATGGAGTTTCGGTTGAGCTGGAATTGCCCAAAGTTCCATATCGAGAAACCATCAAAGGCAAAACCAAACTGCAGAGTAAATATAAGAAACAGTCCGGTGGCCGTGGCCAGTACGGCGACGTATGGTTAGAGATAGAACCGCTGAAGGCTGGTGGTGGTTTTGAATTTGTCGACAAGGTTGTCGGCGGAGTAGTTCCCCGCCAGTATATCCCCGCAGTCGGTAAAGGAGCCGAAGAGGCGCTGGAGAAGGGAATACTAGGTGGATATCCGGTTGTTGATGTCAGAGTCACCCTGTTCGATGGCTCTCATCACTCGGTGGACTCATCTGAGATGGCGTTTAAAATCGCTGGCTCTATGGGATTGAAAAAGGGGCTGGAACAGTGTAAACCGGTGCTACTTGAGCCGATTATGCAGATGGAGATTATCGTACCTGATGACTGTATCGGTGATGTTATTGGGGATATGAATTCGCGCCGAGGCAAGGTCTTGGGGGTTGAACCTCAAGCTGGTAGCCAAGCGATAAAAGCTCAGGTTCCTATGGCCGAGGTGTTACGTTACGCTCCTGAACTGCGTTCCATGACCTCAGACCGTGGGCTGTTTACCACCGAGTTCTCCCACTATGAAGAGGTTCCTTCACACTTGACGGCCAAAGTTTTGGCTGATCGTAACCAGTAGGATGTTTAAGCTTGTCTGAATCAATATCTCAGGAAAAAACCGATGCGCGGCTTCATATCTCGCCTGAAGTCGCGCGTTATTTCGCTAAAGATGTTCCCAAAGCACTGCAGCTAAAAGTTGCTAAAGGCACGGCCTCTTTCTCTGGTGCCAATCTGGTGCATTCACTCTTTTTATGTTGGTTACAGGGGGATGATGAGCTTAAAGAGGTGGCGATGGCCACCCTGCGCGCTAGCTCCAATAATGCTCTGCGTCCAGTTATAGAAAGCAGCGCTGAGCATCCCCGCATTTTAGATTTTATTGCTCGAGTACGCATTGATGATCTGGGTACGCTGGTGTTGATGCGCAGAAACCCGGTGGTTCTAAATGAGACCTGGATCTATATCTTTGGCCACTGTAACTATGAGATTTTGACCCACTTTTGCGACGCAAGTTTTACCCGCAGTTTTCCCGATAAAATCCGGGCTGCGGTATTAGAAAATAGACAGGCACCAGATGATCTCAAGGCCTTGATAAAAGCCGAGCTATCTGGTGATGTTGATTATTCATCGCTTCAGGATGCTGCCGATGATGAGTTTGAGCCTCTTGCTGATACTGATGGTGAAGCAGAGGAGGATGTCGATAGCGAATATGCGGACACGCAAACTTTAAGCAAGCAGAAGATAGCTTTAGAGTTGGGCACTGCCGAAAAAGTTAAAATGGCCATGACTGGCGACAAGGAGTGGCGCAATATTCTGATCAAAGAGTCCAACAAGATGGTCAGTAGCGCAGTCCTGAAAAATCCACGCATCACCGAGGGCGAGATTCTGTTTCTGGTGCAAAACCGTAGCAGCAGTGAAGATATTATTCGCGAAATTTTACTCAATCGCGATTGGGTAAAAAACTACTCTATTCGCCACGCTCTTATCCAGCATCCGCGTACACCACTGCCTCAAGCCATCCGTTTTTTAAATACTATGAATGAAAAAGATATCCGCATGTTGGCTAAAAGTCGTAATGTCTCATCGGCCATTGTCAACAACTGCCGCCGCATGATTGCCGCTAAGGATCAGCGCCACTAAGTTGTGGCTGCTAGTATTAGAAACAAGTTTTTGATTTGACGTAGGGCTTTTCGGTGTGCTATTCAGAAAAGCCTTACGATTCAATTAGTTATTCACCATAATTATTTTATAGCTGGTTGTTTTACTCGGTAATTCAATCGGCGAGATATTGAGTTTTAATTCACAAGGATGGTACTTTTATGGCCGAAGCATTGCATTACACTGTTGGTGGTATTCTCGAAGAGATGGCGCGGCGTTATCCGACCAATGATGCCCTAGTTTATCCCGATCTTAACCTGCGTTATAGCTATGCACAGTATAATGAGCTCTGTGATCGTGTGGCTAAGGGGCTGCTAGCCATGGGAGTCAAAAAGGGGGATAACATCTCCATTTGGGCGACGAATGTCCCCGAGTGGGTGGTGTTACAATTTGCTTCCGCCAAAATAGGTGCTGTGCTGGTAACGGTAAACACCAGCTATAAATCTTCGGAGCTGGACTATGTGCTAAAGCAATCTGACTCGAAGATGCTATTTCTCGTTGCCGGCTTTAAGGATACCGACTATGTAGAGACCGCATACGATGTGGTTAAAGAGCTAAAAGAGAGCAGTGTCGGTGCGTTGCACTGTGCCAATTTGCCCCATCTGAAAAATGTCGTCTATATCGGCAATACCACTCCGGCTGGGATGTCCAATTTTGCGACAATAGAGGCTCTCGGGGAGCAGGTAAGTGATGCTGAGCTGCAGGCAGTGAAAGATGCGCTGACAGAGCATGATGTCATCAATATGCAGTACACTTCAGGCACCACTGGTTTTCCTAAAGGGGTTATGCTGACCCACCACAATATTGTGAATAACGGTTTCAATATTGGCGAGTGCATGCGTTTTACCGAAAAAGATCGTCTATGTATTCCGGTGCCATTTTTTCACTGCTTTGGTTGTGTCCTCGGTGTTTTAGCCTGCGTTACCCATGGTTCTACCATGGTGCCGGTTGAGACCTTTACCCCAGAAGCGGTGTTGCGCACCGTGGAGCAGGAAAAGTGTACCGCTCTGCATGGTGTGCCGACCATGTTTATTGCTGAGTTAGATTTCCCTGGGTTCGATCAGTATGATCTTACCAGTTTACGCAGTGGTATTATGGCAGGCTCTCCATGTCCCATAGAGGTGATGAAACGGGTAATTCGCGATATGCACATTGCCGAGATCACTATAGCCTATGGCCAGACTGAAGCGTCCCCAGTTATTACTCAGACGCGCACGGATGACCCAATTGAGCTGCGCGTCGCTACTGTTGGTCGTGCTCTCCCCGATGTAGAGGTTAAGATTGTCGATATAGAAACTGGTGCTGCCTTGCCAGCCGGTAAGCAGGGCGAATTGTGCTGCCGTGGCTATCTGGTCATGAAGGGCTACTACCATCTCCCTGAAGCTACGGCGCAGGCCATTGACACAGATAACTGGCTACATACCGGCGATTTAGCGGTTATGGACGAAAATGGCTACTGCAAAATTACTGGGCGCATCAAAAATATGATCATTCGTGGCGGGGAGAATATCTATCCACGCGAGATCGAAGAGTTTCTGTATACCCATCCGGCGGTAGCAGATGTGCAGGTGTATGGAGTGCCCGATCGTAAGTTTGGTGAGCAGGCCATGGCGGCGATCAAAGTTAAAGATGGTGTTAAGCTAACGCCAGAGGAGGTTAAGGCTTTCTGTAAGGGGCGTATTGCTAATTATAAGATTCCTTTCTATATCAAGTTTGTCGATGAGTATCCGATGACGGCGAGTGGGAAAATACAAAAGTTTAAGTTGCGCGAGATGGCGATCAAGGATTTGCAGCTTGAAGAGGCAGATCAGGTGGAGATGGCGTAGCTGCTGCGATTCATTAAGGCATCCAGAGATGGATGCCTTAATGCGTTAAAGGGTTGTTGAGCTTGCCTCTATTGAAAATAGCTATATTTAAACTGACTATGGAGTGGCTGCGTTGATCTTCTGTACAGGAGATCTCGTGGCTTGAAGACTAACTATGCTTGCACCACAGGATCTACTCTCGTTTATTATCGCCGCGTTGCTGTTGGGTCTTGCTCCAGGTCCGGATAACCTTTTTGTGCTGACACAATCAGCGCTGCGTGGGCGTGCTGCCGGATTGCTGGTCACTCTTGGCCTATGCACTGGTCTTCTTGGTCATAGTATGGCGGTTGCATTTGGGGTTGCGGTTATTTTTCAGAGCTCACTACTGGCTTTTTCTCTGCTTAAGTTTGTTGGCGCTGGTTATCTGGCATATCTGGCTTGGAAAGCTTTTCGGGCAGCTGCTGTGCATAATGGCGAGGCTGGCGGGGAAAATATCTCCTTGGCGCGCCTGTATCGGCGCGGCATTATTATGAATATCACCAATCCTAAAGTCTCAATCTTTTTTTTGGCATTTTTACCTCAATTTGCCGACCCTGCGCAGGGCTCCATAACCCTACAGATTTTATTGTTGGGAGGAGTTTTTATTCTGGTAACAATAGTTGTTTTTGGCGCTATTGCACTTTTAGCTGGCACCTTTGGGCAGTGGCTAATCAGATCGCAACAGCGGCAAAAGGTGCTGCATCGTCTAGCGGGTGGAGTTTTTTTAGCGCTGGCACTTAAGCTGGTTTGCACTGAGCGCTGAGCGTAGTTTGATTTGTCATGGGTGGCGCCGCTCTGACTTGACCTCTCAAGATATTGGGTATAATTGTAGGCGAGTATGTATTTTTCCGCAGGAGACTACTAGGAGCAATAGCCAATGGAACCAGACGAAAAAGATCCACTAAGTATTCGTGATACCCTGACTGAATTACCCCCTTTGGGAATGGATGTCTTGGCGCTGGTTGAGGATTTCCGGCGTTACTATACCTACACCTTGGGACGTGACCGTTCGTGCCGCTCAGTGCACTATGCCTATCAAGCCTTAGTACTGACTTTGCGTGATCGCCTGATGGAGCGTTGGAAAAGTACCCGCTATGCTTACGGTGGTAACGATTGCCGCCAGACCTGCTACCTGTCGCTAGAGTTTCTTATGGGGCGGACTCTGGGTAACGCGATGCTCAATCTGGATCTCGACGAAGATACTGCATTAGCTATGCAATGCCTAGGGCAGGAGTTGGAGACCCTGGTGGAGAGCGAACACGATGCCGGTTTAGGCAATGGGGGCTTGGGTAGGCTGGCTGCATGTTTTCTCGATAGCTGTGCGACTTTGCAATTGCCGGTACGTGGTTATGGCTTGCGCTATGAATATGGGATGTTTCGCCAGAATATAGTTAATGGTCACCAGTCAGAAGAGCCCGACCACTGGTTGCGTGGCGGCAACCCCTGGGAGCTGGAAAGACCAGAATACACCATGCGGGTTCCTTTTGGTGGTCGCTCTGAATTTTATCGTAACTCCAATGGCGATACATCCGTCCGTTGGGTAGATACCCATGATGTTTTAGCCATTCCCTATGATGTTCCCATTCCTGGATACCATAACGGCACCGTCAATACTCTGCGCTTATGGAAATCGGCAGCTACCGATGAGTTTGATTTAGGCGAGTTCAACTCTGGACTCTATCCCGAATCGGTCTCCGATAAAAATGCCGCTGAAAATATCACCATGGTGCTCTATCCGAACGACTCTAGCGAAAATGGTAAAGAGTTGCGGTTACGCCAACAGTACTTTCTCGCTTCGGCCAGCCTGCAGGATGTGCTGCGACGCTGGGTGGGGCGCCATGGCCATGATTTTACCGATTTTGCGCAAAAAAATTGTTTTCAGCTCAATGATACTCATCCTAGTTGCGCAATACCTGAGTTGATGCGTCTGCTTATGGACATCTACGGGCTTGGGTGGAATGCTGCTTGGGAAATTACCACGCAAACTATGGCCTATACCAACCACACCCTATTGCCGGAGGCGTTGGAGCGCTGGCCGGTATCGCTGTTACAACGCCTGTTGCCGCGGGTGCTGGATATTATCTATGAGATAAATGCACTATTTCTTACCGAGGTCGGGCGCAACTGGCCTGGCGATACCGAGCGTCTGCAGCGTATGTCGATAATCGAAGAGGGGCCGGTACAGCAGGTGCGTATGGCCTATTTAGCCATAGTGGGAAGCTTCTCGGTTAATGGAGTGGCAGAGCTTCACTCGCAGCTGTTAGTGCAGGGGTTGTTTCGCGACTTCTATGAACTGTGGCCGCATAAATTTAACAATAAAACCAACGGAGTAACGCCGCGACGCTGGTTAGCACACTGCAATCCGCAACTGGCTAAAATGATCACGGCAACGTTGAAAAATGATGACTGGGTCACCGATTTGCACCAACTGACACAGTTGAAAACTATGAGTGCCGACGCGGATTTTTGTCTGCAGTGGCAACAGGTTAAGCTGCACAATAAACGCTGTTTGGCGAAGCTGGTACACAAACACTGTGCGGTTGAATTTGATCCTACTGCTATGTTCGATGTGCAGGTGAAGCGCATTCACGAATATAAACGCCAACTGCTGAATATTTTGCATGTAATCCACCTCTATGCGCGGATTAAGCGTAATGATATTGAGGATTGGACTCCACGCTGTGTCTTAATCGGGGGGAAAGCAGCTCCAGGTTACGCTATGGCTAAATTGATCATTAAACTGATCAATAATGTTGCGGATGTGGTCAATATGGATCCCGATGTTGGCAACAAGCTCAAAGTGGCGTTTTTGCCTAACTACGATGTCTCTAAGATGCAGATCATTGCCCCGGGCACTGATCTCTCCGAGCAGATCTCCACGGCGGGTAAAGAGGCATCTGGTACGGGCAATATGAAATTCATGATGAACGGTGCTATAACCATCGGCACGCTGGATGGTGCTAATATCGAAATCAGAGAAGAGGTCGGCGAAGATAACTTCTTTCTGTTTGGTTTAACTGCTGACGAGGTTGAGCAACTGCATGGTAATTATGATCCCAACGCTATTATTGCCAATGATGCAGATTTTAAACGGGTTATGCGCCTACTAGAGAGTGGCTTTTTTAATCAGTTTGAACCGGGGCTGTTTAATTCACTTATCGGTGCTATTCGTAATCCCAATGACCCATGGGTGGTTGCCGCAGATTTTCGTAGCTATGTCGATGCTCAGCAGCGAGCTGCGCAGGCATATAGGAATAGAGAGCAGTGGTGTAAAATGAGTATTCTCAACACGGCCTCAAGTGGCAAATTTTCAACCGACCGCACTATGCAGGAGTACAATCAAGATATCTGGCATATGCAAGCTATCGCACCTCTGCCAATTTAGGCGTGCAGTGGTGGGCACTAAGCAGTAAATAATACAGGCCAAAGAGAGACTAACTTGTCTAGCTTTGGCCTGTTTATTCTTTCCCTATACTTTCCTAGTTTTTCTAAATATCGTTCCGATTATCTACCGCACCGCCGCCTAACACGGCATATAGCTGCACTTCATTGCTTAATTTTGCCAAACGTAGCTGGGTTAGTGTTTGCTGAGCGGAGAATAGACTGCGCTGGGCATCCAGCACCCCGAGGTAGTTATCTAAACCGTTCTGGTAGCGCGCATCCGCAAGGCTGAGCGATCTAGCTAAGGCATCTACGAGTGAGCGTTGGGCTCTGAGTTGGTCGTCGATACTACTCTGTACCGCTAGGGTGTCGGCAACCTCGCGAAAGGCCACCTGAATGGCTTTCTCATATTGAGCCTGAGCAATATCGCGCTCGGCTTGGCTAACGCGATACGCCGCCCAAGTTCGGGCATCAAATATGGGCAATGAGAGCTGGGGCGAAAAATTCCAGGTGCCGGTGTTAGCGCCAAACAACCCAGAGAGTTCGGTGCTGGCGCTACCAAAGGCTGTAGTCAGGGTTATCCGCGGGAAAAAAGCAGCGCGGGCTGCACCGATAAAAGCGTAGGTGGCTTTTAACTGATGCTCGGCAGCGAGGATATCTGGGCGTAGCAGTAATGCCTCGGATGGCAGTTCAGCATAAATCTCTCTGTGGCTGGAGATGCTCCCCAGTTTTGGGGTCAACAGCTGTTCGGGAATCGCTGCTCCAGCTAAGAGCGTGAGTGCGTTGATATCCTGTGCGACCATTTGTGTGTAACGGGCAACAGCAGCTTTTGCGGTCTCCAGTGGAATCTGCGCGCGCCGCAGGTCAAGCTCATTGGCGACGCCGAAAGCGTAGCTTTTATCTATCAGATCATAGGCTTGCTGTTGGGTGTCCAGGGTGGCCTGAGCTAAGTGGAGATTTTCTCGGTCTGCACCCAAGGTTAGATAGCGCGTAACCGTCTCAGCAATAAGGGCGATTTGGGCGCTGCGCTGCGCCTCTGCCGAAGCCAAATAGTTTTCTATGGCCTGCTTCTCCAGACCACGTATCCGGCCGAAGAAATCAATTTCCCAAGAGCTGATACCAAAATCCACCCCATACTCTTCAATCGTTCGCGGTTCGCCCGAGGCAAGGAAATCCTGAGAAAGCTGATATTTACTGGCCGCAGCATCAACGCCAACTGCGGGAAAAATCTGTGCCCGTTGGATGCCATACATGGCTCTACTGCGGGCTACATTCAGTGCCGCCAAGCGCAGGTCACGGTTGTTATCTAAAGTTATGCTTATGAGCTGATGTAGCTGTGGATTGGTAAAGAAATCTTGCCAGCTGATCTGGGCCGCAGCCAGTGCTGCAGTGCTAGCTGTTTGCTGTGGCGCAACTGCTTGCGGCCACTGTCCAGCAATTGGCGCTTCGGGTTGAGTATACTTTGGTGTCAAAGAGCAACCAGCAAGAACGAATCCTAGACCAATAAATAGTAGTAGACGCTTATTCATCAGTTTTTTCCTTCACACTATTGTTGGGGCTACTTTTCTGTGCTGTTAAGGCTGTGCTGCCAAAGTCGGTGTCTACTCTGTTGCGATGTTTACCCAAGGCCTTGTAGATGATTACGTAAAACAGCGGCGCAAAAATTATAACTAACAGGGTCGAGGTGATCATGCCGCCGAGTACGCCGACGCCTATAGCTCTCTGGGCTCCAGAGCCTGCACCATTGGCCATGGCCAGCGGAAGGATACCAAAACCAAAGGCCAGAGAAGTCATGATGATGGGACGCAGCCGCAGTTTAGCTGCCTCCAAGGTAGCGCTGATCAGACTGACACCCTCGTCCACTTGGGCGCGGGCAAACTGCACTATCAGGATGGCGTTCTTCGTGGTTAATCCCATCGTGGTTAGCAAACCGATCTGAAAATAGACGTCGTTAGGCATGCCCTGCATTGAGGATGCTATAACTCCGCCGATAATGCCGAGTGGCAGCGTGAGCAGGATAGCGATTGGTATCGGCCAACTCTCATATAGTGCTGCTAAACAGAGGAAAATGACGAATATGGAAAAGGCATAAAGAAGCGTGGCCTGAGATCCCCCTTGACGTTCTTGATAGGAGAGCCCTGTCCAGTCGTAGCCTATCCCCGCAGGCAGTTGCGCAATGATCTCTTCCATAGCTGCCATAGCTTCACCGGAACTGTGGCCGGGAGCTGGTTCACCCCAGATGTTAATCGAGGGAAAACCGTTATAGCGTTCGAGCTTAGGTGAACCGCTGCCCCAGCGTCCTTGGGCAAAGGAAGATAAGGGCACCATTTTGCCGCTATTGTTGCGTATGTAGAGTTTGTCCAGATCCTGAGGCAGCATTCTAAAGGGTGCATCTAATTGGGCGTACACTTTCTTGACCCGGCCTGCCTGAATAAAATCGTTAACGTAGGAGCTACCAAAAGCAGCGGAAATTACGCTATTTATAGAACTGACCGATAACCCCAACGCTCCAGCTTTGTCCCAGTCCACATCTACATAGTACTCCGCGACATCGTTCATACCGTTGGGGCGTACTCTAATTAGGCGTGAATCCTGTGCGGCCATGCCGAGAAGCTGATTGCGTGCCTCCATTAATTTTTCGTGGCCAACACCACCGCGGTCAAGTAGTTGCAGATCGAAACCAGTTGCCATGCCTAACTCTATTACCGGTGGCGGAGGGAAAGCGAACACCATACCCTCTTTTATTTTGGAAAAAGCTCCCATAGCGCGTCCGGCAATGGCTGTAACCTTTAAGTCAGGACTTTGGCGCAGTTTCCAGTCTTTGAGCTTAATGAAGGCGAGGGCCATATTTTGTCCATCACCACCAAAGCTCATGCCAGCTACAGTAATCAGCGATTCCACACCATCTTTCTCATGCTCAAGAAAGTATCTCTCCACTTTTTTAATAACCGCAGCACTCTGCTCTAAAGTAGATCCTGAGGGCAGCATGGCTTGAACCATCAGAATGCCCTGATCCTCATCGGGAATATAGGCAGTTGGCATACGCTGAAATAGCATTCCTAAAGCGACAACGATAATGATGAACAGTAAAATATAGCGTAATTTTTTTGCCAGTACCTGGCCAACCAATTTTACATAGAGATCGCGCAGACGGAAAAAGCCAAGATCAAACTTTTTGAAGAATGGGCGCAGAAACCAGATGGCTCCATCCGAGGGTTCATGACCTTTGGCAATAGGTTTCAGCATGGTCGCACAGAGCACCGGGGTTAATACTAGGGCGACTACTACCGACAAGAGCATGGATGAAATTACCGTTACTGAAAATTGCCGATAAATTATCCCTGTCGAGCCGGGAAAGAAGGCCATAGGTCCGAACACCGCTGACAAAACCAGACCGATACCAATCAGTGCGCTGGTAATCTCCTCCATAGATTTAGCTGTGGCCTCGCGTGGAGAGAGCCCCTCTTCGGCCATGATGCGCTCGACATTCTCGACCACGACTATGGCATCATCAACCAGCAGACCGATGGCCAGAACCATGGCGAACATAGTCAGCATATTTATGGAAAAACCGAACAACCCCAATACCCCAAAGGTGCCGAGCAAAACTACTGGCACGGCAATCGTCGGAATGATAGTTGCTCTAAAGGTGCCCATGAAGAGATACATGACCACGAACACCAACAGGATGGCCTCTAACAGCGTTTTGACAACCTCGTCAATAGCTACTTTGGTAAAGGGGGTGGTGTCGTAGGGGTAGATGACTTGCATGCCGGGCGGAAAATATTGACTCATCTCGGTGAGCTTTTGTTTTACCGCATCCGCAGTATCTAGAGCATTGGCTCCTGCTGCTTGGCGAATAGCCATAGCTGCCGCGGGCTGACCATTGTATTTGGCCAGGATATCACTACGTTCGGTGCCTAACTCGGTGCGGCCAATATCTTTAATGCGTACTACAGAACCATCGGCGTTAGTCCGGATTGGGATGGCGGCAAACTGTTCTGGTGTCTGCAGCAGATGTTGCACAATTATTGCAGAGTTCATGCGCTGCCCTGGCACTGCTGGAGTGCCACCTAGTTGCCCGGCAGAGACCTCGACGTTGTAAGTTTGCAACGCCAGAATAACATCTTCCATGGTCAGGTTATATCCGGTCAACTTTTCCGGATCAACCCAAACGCGCATAGCATATTGCGAGCCAAAATTGTTGACCTCACCTACGCCGGGAACCCGCGAGAGTATCTTCTCAAGGTTAGATTGGGCATAATCACGCAGGTCATTGCCATCCATGCTGCCATCTGTAGATGTGAGGCCGACGATCATCAGGTAGTTGCTTGTCGACTTGCTGACCTTAACCCCCGAACGCTGTACCACGTCGGGTAGACTGGCCATGGCTAACTGGAGTTTGTTTTGCACTTTTGACCAAGCGACATCTGGGTCGGTTCCGGGGGCAAAGGTCAACTCTACCCGTGATGCTCCGGAGGATGAGCTGCTGCCGGACAGATAGAGCATATCGTCAAGCCCGGTCATTTTTTGCTCGATGATCTGGGTGACGGTGTTCTCCACTGTCTCCCCTGAAGCCCCTGGGAAATATGAATCAATCGCTATGGCTGGTGGGGCAATAGGTGGATATTGGGAGATAGGTAAGTTGTATATTGCCAGTCCCCCAGCGGTCATCATAATGATGGCGATAACCCAGGCAAAAACTGGTCGAGCAAGGAAAAATTTTGATAACATAAAGCTCTCCGCTAGTGCGCTTGAGGTGCAGATTGCGCTGCTTTAGTTGCGGCGCTGTCATTAAATTCACTGGCATTTACTACTGTGCCGGGGCGTAACATCATCAAACCAGTCACAATAACCCTGTCTCCAGGTTGTAACCCCGATTTTAACAGCCACTTGTCGCCAATCGCTCGATCCAGCTCTAACGGACGGTAGGCCGCAGTGTTCTGCTCATCTACCACCAGCGCATAGGGGTTACCCTTCGGATCACGTGCTACACCTTGCTGTGGAATAAGCAGAGCTTGCGTATTGACGCCTTCGTTAATGACTGTTTGCAGAAACATGCCTGGCAGCAAGATGTTGTCTGGATTAGGGAACAGGGTGCGTAAGGTGACAGATGCCGTAGTCGGATCGACAGTGATATCGCTGAACTGTAGTGTGCCTTCCAGAGGGTAACTGTGGTCGCTAGGTAACAGCAGTTTGACCTTGCTCTGCTTGTTGTCCCGGTGCAACCTGCCATCCTGTAGACGACGTTGCAGACGGAGGAGATCAGTTGTTGATTGCGGAATGTCAACGTAGATTGGATCAAGTTGTTGAATGGTCGCTAGAGGCAACCCCTGGTAGGCTGTAACTATAGCACCATCGGTAACATTAGAGCGGCCAATCCGGCCAGCTATTGGAGCAACAATCTTGGTGTAGTCGAGATTAATCAGGGCGCTGTGCTCGTTGGCGCGATAGTATTGAATATCCGCTTCCAGCTGATTAAGAGCCGAAACAGCATCATCATAATCCTGCTGACTGACGGCATTAATTGCCAGCATCTTCTGGTAACGCTCAACCCGTGCTTTAGTTGCTGGCAAGTTTGCTTCAGCACGTCCCAGTGCTGCGCGTGCGTTAGCTAGGACTGCCTGAAACGGCGCTGGGTCAATTTGATAGAGTATTTGCCCCGCCTGGACATTGCTGCCCTCAGTAAATAGACGTTTTTGCAGCAACCCGCTTACCTGGGGGCGTATTTCGGCGACGCGAAATGGGGTAGTGCGTCCCGGAAGCTTTGTTGTTAACTGAATACTGCTGGCTGCAAGCGTTACATATTCAACCTTTGGTGCCGGCGGCGCAGTTGCCTGTTGCTGCTGTTTGTCGCAGCCACACAATAAAATTAGTCCGCATACTGCTATGCCGCAGATGTGTATAATTCTCCGAGTAGAGCCGGTTCCTATCGAGTTTGACTGTGCTTGCATTAGATATCCTCCAGTACTTTATATTAATCGTGACTGTGTATTGTTTAGGTAAGTTTTTGCTGTGCCCATCAGTTAGAGTCGCTGCCTTTATGTTTTCATGCCATCCCAGCAGGCCGTTATGGTCGCATGAATCATGGCCTCATCCACCGTACAACCGCGCGTAGCATGCTCCTTGGCTAGTGAGACTATGGGACCAAAAGCCAAGGCGTGCAGAACCTGCACAGGTATATCCTTAACAGCACTGGTTTCACGCGCTTCATGTAGGATATTTTTTAGGACGTGATTGTTGTAATTATCGTTGAGAGCACAGGTGCTAAGGGGTGAGAAATGATATTGTTCCATGAATTGTAGGTGCTGAGGGTTAACCAAAAAATAGCGCAACAGCGCGGAAAATCCCTGAATGAAGCGTTCATGTACTGGTTGGCTAGGTTGATAATTCTCCAACAGCACATTTTCTATTTTAAGTTTTATTTCTTCAAATAACTGATTTATTAGCTCTTCTTTTGTTGCAAAATGAAAGAACAGAGTGCCACTGGCAACTCCAGCTTGCTTGGCAATTAGAGCGGTAGATGTGCCATCGAAGCCTTGCGCCGCAAACAGAGCTAGAGCTGCTCTTAGCAGGGCGGTATGGGTGTTTTCCTTTTTAGATTTCATAGAGCCTACTGTAAGTGTGCACGTTTTAAATAAACTGACTGACTACTCAGTAGGTTTTTTACGCCGCCCTGTCTATAAAGTCAATGGAAAATTTACAGTGGGTCGGTGAGCACGATGCCGATGCCGATACGGTTAACCGAACAGTCGTAGTCGATAAGGCTTTCACCGTAGCCGTTGAAGTATTGAATATAACCCTTCAGGCGGCGGGTCATAGGGAAGGTCCAGTCGAGTTGAACAGCACCTTTGTTGCCGTTGGCGCGCAGGTTGTTGCGCAGCATTACCGAGAACAGCTGTTGCTGCCACTTATATCCAGCTGTTATTTCGCCATAGCCGAAATATTTTTCGATATTGGGGTTATCGTCGCCGCTGGTGTCGTCTGCGGAACTCTTTTCACTCTCAGGTATGCGCCACCATGGCTTGATATTGAGCACTAGATTTTCGTGCTCTAAGGCTATATCTAGGTAGACGCGATTCCAGCTGCGCGAGAGGGAACCGTGTCGGCCGTTAGATTGATGCACAATGCCGAGATGGTTACTGGTATTGCTGAAGCCGAGGATATCCTTGTAGCCGGAAAACTCTAAAAACAGCTCTGGTTCGTGGTTGGTTTCGCGGAACGGGCTGGAATGTTTGGAGTTGTAGGCTTGCCAGAAGGAGATATTGGTATAAGCCCCCCACAGATCGGCGTTGCCCAGAATATTGTTCCAAACGGGAAATTTGAAGCTGAATTGAAACTTCACCTCGATATTGTCGATCTCTTCATCCTCTACGTTAAGTGGCGGGCCATTGGTACTGCTGCGATAGGTAACTGGCAGCAGATAGTTGCGCCGGTGCGAGGTGAGGCTGAAGGGGAGATATTGCGTCTGTTGCTCATCATCCAGGCGCTGCTGCAAGGGGCCAGGCGCCAGCTCCTCCTCGGTTGTAGAACCTGTAGCAGCTATCTGCTCTGCGGGACTTAATACCTTTAGGTTTTGGGCTAACTCTGCGCGTCCTGCGAGCGTTGAGCAGGCACGGCGCAACTCAGCAATGGTTAGGTGCTCAAACTTGCCGCTGTGGATAGCTTCGAGCATGCACTGTTCACTTGCGTTGTCTTGGATAGTCTCGCCTGCTGCCATGGCACTGCAGCTGGTGAGAATAATAACAGAAATTAGTAGCCAATTCGCTAGAGTGCGCATAGCCATCGTATAATAGACTCCAAAAGGTGGTACGGATTAGAAAAATAGTCCGAGTTGTAGCAGCACAGAATTGATGCCGCGATTGTCGTGGTGCAGGCCGCCATTGGATATATGATGCAGCCGAGTGGCGATAAAATAGGTGGAATTATCTGCTTTAATTTCAGTGCCGATGCCCAGTTGCGGGTTAAAGTTGAAGCGCAGACCCTGATCCTCAACCTGGTAATCGGTGTAGATTACCCCAATGCCAGCTTCTAGGTACGGGGTGAAAACTTTTGTTGTTAGACTCTCGACCAAGTAGACAGCCAGCATGTTTGCTGAAACTATAGCTCGGTTATGCTCCGCACTGGCTATGCCAGCATTGAGCTCGACCTTAAAACGCAGCGAATCTGGTGCCGCGTGTGGCCAGATAGCATCATAATCGTAGAGTGCCGCTGCCGAAAGTTGATATACCGCGATATCATTGCCGGGGGAGTAGGAGTTGGCTAGATTGGTAGCCAGTGCGTAGCGCGGCTCTATCGGCGATAAGTTTTCTGCTATGGCGGGGGGGACAGCCGTAAAAATCAGGGAGGCTGTGACGAAAAAAAGTGCTGCTCGGGACAGTTTAATGTGCATTTGTGCTTCCTGTAATAATGTCGATAATTCAATTAACGGCTCATAGCCGAACCTTAGCTGGTAGTCACTTTATTTTCAATAAAATTGACATTGTCGCTTAGTGGTTAAGTGTGGTAACTTTTCTGCTTATTTCAATCTTGCCCTGCCTGACCATAATGCAGGTATGTTTATTTCCTATCCATATACTCTAGCGGAGGATCTTAATGATCCGTTCAATCTCCAAAAAAATATTTGGTAGTCAGAATGATCGCGAGCTGAAACGCCTGCAAAAAACAGTGGTTAAAATCAATGCGTTAGAAGAGGAGACTCAGGCGCTAGATGATGCTGCACTGCAGGCGAAAACTATTGAATTTAAACAACGTCACCGCGATGGTGAGAGTTTGGACTCCCTGTTGCCCGAAGCCTTTGCTGTGGTGCGTGAAGCAGCGTTACGCGTATTAGGTATGCGCCACTTCGATGTACAGTTAATCGGCGGCATGGTGTTGCATGCGGGTAAAATAGCTGAGATGAAGACTGGTGAGGGTAAAACCTTAGTGGCGACGTTGGCTACTTATCTCAACGCTCTAAGTGGTAAAGGGGTGCATGTTATTACCGTCAACGACTATCTGGCCAAGCGTGACTCGGAATGGATGGGTAAAATCCATCAGTTTCTCGGCTTGACTATCGGTTGTGTAGTGCACGGTATCACCGACGAGGAGCGCAAGGCTGCATATCGAGCCGATATTACCTATGGTACCAATAACGAGTTCGGTTTCGATTATCTGCGCGATAATATGAAGTTTGAGCTGGAAGATTATGCCCAGCGCGAACTAAATTTTGCCATTGTCGACGAAGTTGACTCCATCCTGATTGATGAAGCCAGAACTCCATTGATTATCTCTGGGCCCAGCGAAGCTTCCAGCGATCTATACTATAAAATTAATGCAATTATCCCCCGCTTGAAGAAGGGGGAGATGATTGAACACCGCGACGGTAAAATCGGTCAGAGCAGTCGTGAGTTTACCGGCGACTACACCGTGGATGAAAAGGCTAAGTCAGCCGCATTGACCGAAGAGGGGGTGGCGGCAGTTGAGAAAATACTCAATATCGACAACCTCTATGATCCACGCAATATCGAGGTGCTGCATCACGTAAATCAGGCGCTAAAGGCGCATGCGCTCTTTAAGAATGAGGTAGACTACGTCGTCAAGGATGGCGAAGTTATGATCGTCGATGAATTCACTGGTCGCCTGATGCCGGGACGGCGGTGGAGCGATGGCCTACACCAAGCGGTCGAAGCCAAAGAGGGGGTGAAGATCGAGAGCGAGAATCAGACGCTGGCGACCATTACCTTCCAAAATTATTTCCGTATGTACGATAAGTTGTCGGGGATGACAGGTACTGCGGATACCGAAGCGGCAGAATTTAACGAAATCTACAAATTGGCGGTGGTGGTTATCCCGACCAATAGACCCAATAAGCGTGTTGACTATCCAGATGTAATCTACAAAAGCGAACAGGAAAAATTCAACGCGGTTATTGTCGACATTCAAGAGTGTCATGCATCAGGTCAGCCGGTGCTGGTGGGAACAATCTCCATCGAAAACTCAGAACGATTGTCAATTCAACTGAAAAAAACCGGCGTGCGGCATAACGTTCTGAACGCTAAACACCATGAGCAGGAGGCGGAAATTATCGCCCAGGCCGGACGCATAGGTGCGGTAACCATCGCAACCAATATGGCCGGTCGTGGTACAGATATTGTCCTCGGCGGTAACGCGGAGATGTTGGCCAAGCAAGAGTTGGGGCCAAACGCTGTAGAGCATGAAGATTATGCTCAGGTGCTGGAAAAATATAGTACCCAGTGTAGTGCGGAAAAAGAGCAGGTTCTAGCCGCTGGCGGTCTCTATATTCTCGGTACTGAACGGCATGAATCGCGCCGGATAGATAATCAATTGCGTGGTCGCGCTGGGCGTCAGGGTGATCCCGGTGCCAGTCGCTTCTATATGAGCTTGGAAGATGACCTGTTGCGCATTTTTGGCAGCCATCGTGTCGCTTTCATTATGGAGAAGTTGAAGATTCCCGACAATGAGCCCATCGAGCACGGCATTATCTCGCGCGCCATCGAAAATGCACAAAAGAAAGTCGAGGGACATAACTTCGATATCCGTAAACACCTCATTGAGTACGATGATGTAATGAATCGTCAGCGTGAGGTAATTTATGACCAGCGCCGAGAAGTTCTATCTGGCGAGAATATTCGCAGTACCTACAACGCTATTATTGAGGAGATGGTTGAGGATATTATCGCTACCTTCTGCCCCGAAAAAATGGCTGCGGCTGATTGGAATATTACCAGTTTGATCGACGATTTTATCGCTCAGTTCAATTTTGAACCACAGCTACCGCAGCTAAATGACAAGAGCGATATTGAAATTTTAGATGAGCAGTTGAAAAAACAGGTTTTTGCACAGTTGTTGCGTAAAGAGGAGGAGTTTAGCCCTGAGGTGCTTGAACACTTGATGAAGGTGTTGCTACTGCAGGTAATAGACAGCCAGTGGAAAGATCATCTGTTGTCGATTGATCACCTCAAAGAGGGTATTGGCTTGCGTGGTTACGCGCAGAAAAATCCTAAAGAGGAGTATAAACGCGAGGCATACAATCTATTTATGCAGATGATGGGACGTATCCGTCAGGAGGTACTGCATAAACTGTTTTTGATTCAATTGGTTAAAGATGATGATGTTGAGCGCATGGAGGAGGAACGCCGCAAGCGCAAGATTATCACTAATCGTAATGACGGCGTTGACAAAGTGGCGCAGCCAATTACTCGTGACGAAGAAAAAATAGGGCGTAATGATCTGTGCCCCTGTGGTAGTGGAAAAAAATATAAGAAGTGTTGCGGTAAATAGTGACACACAGGAGATAGCAATGGTAACACAGCTCGAAGAACAGATACTGCAAGTTAAGGGGTTCATCTTTGCTGCTGCAGCAGCGGGGATCAAGGGTAGTGGGGAGAAAACCCGCAATGATTGCGCGCTGATCTACTCGCAACAATCAGCTGCTTGCGCCGGTGTCTTTACCAAAAATAAAGTTATTGCAGCACCGCTGCTGGTAACTAAACCACGTATGGCCGCAGGCCAATGTCAGGCTATATTGGTGAATAGTGGTAATGCCAACGCCTGTACTGGGCAACGCGGTTTGGATGATGCCCGCAGCAGTAGCCAGGCGCTGGCAGCACAGCTGAGTATTGCTGAAGATTTAGTAGCGGTGGCATCAACCGGAGTTATCGGAGTGCCGCTGCCGGTTGAGCGCTTGCTGGGAGTAATTCCGCAGCTGTGCGCGGAGCTGGATGCGGATAAAGCTGGTGATGTGGCTGCGGCGATCATGACGACAGACAGCTTTTGTAAAACAGCTAGGCGCGTGGTGACGATTGCCGGTCAGGAGTGCAATATCGTCGCGCTGGCTAAGGGGGCAGGGATGATCCATCCCAACATGGCCACCATGCTGGGTTTTGTCATGACCGATGCGGCTATCAGCCCCGAGCTGTTGCAACCATGGTTGACGCAGGCGGTTGACGCCTCTTTTAACTCCATCACCGTTGATGGTGATACCTCTACCAATGATATGGTGCTGCTGCTGGCCAATGGTGCTGCCGACAATGCGGTACTGAGTGCAGATAGCCCCGATGGTGCAGCCTTTAAGGCGGCGTTGGAGGCAGTCCTGCTCGATGTGGCCAAGATGATTGTGCGTGACGGCGAGGGCGCGACTAAACTGGTGGAGATTCAGCTAAACGGCGCTATTGATGATGCTCAGGCGAAGATCGCCGCCCGAAGTGTTGCGACCTCAAATTTGGTTAAGACAGCATTCTTTGGCGAAGACGCTAACTGGGGGCGGATAATTGCCGCAGTTGGTTACTCGGGTGTCGATGTCGATCCCAATCAGATCGATATCTTTTTTGATGACGTGCAGGTGGTAAGCAATGGCTTAACTACCGGAGCGACACAGGAAGAGCTGGCTACCAAGGTATTGAAACACGCGGAATTTTGCGTGCGCGTGGATCTGAAACTCGGAGTGGGTAGCGCCCACTATTATACATCTGATTTGACCTACGACTATGTTAAAATTAATGCGGATTATCGAACTTGATAGCTGCATAGGTTGTTGGGTCCGAACCGAATAAACTGCTTGCCATAGACCCGCTGTCGCGGGTTTTTTGGTGTGTGCTGGTGGAATCTGCTATGAAATTTAAGCGAATACTCTTAATTGTGTTAGATGGTGTGGGGTGCGGTGAGTTGCCTGATGCTGAGGATTATGGTGACGTTGGGGCGCACACTCTGGCTCATGTAGCTCAGGTTGCCGGTGGTTTGCAGTTACCGACACTGCAGCGTCTAGGTTTGGGTAATATTACGCCTATCGCTGGGGTGGAACAGGTGACGCGCCCAGCGGCGTGCTGGGGCAAGATGCGAGAGTGCTCTGTCGGTAAGGATAGTACCACCGGCCATTGGGAGATTGCTGGCGGGGTGCAAACTCGCCCCTATGCCACCTATCCCGAGGGTTTTCCGCCGGAGATAATCGCAATTTTTCGGCGGCTTTCGGGTAAGGAGCCACTGGGCAATGTGGTTATCAGTGGCACTGATGCTCTCGAAGTGTATGGCGAGCAGCATTTAGCTAGTGGACGGCCCATTGTCTATACCAGTGTCGATTCAGTCTTTCAGATAGCGGCCCATGAGGATGTTCTCCCGCCTGAGCAGCTGTATGAACTGTGCCGTGCCATGCGCCGTGAACTGGATGCTTACCGAGTAGGTCGGGTGATCGCGCGGCCTTTTGTCGGTACTGCTGCGCACAATTTCAAGCGTACATCGCGGCGGCGTGATTTCTCATTGCAGCCACCGGAAAATGTTTTGGATAAACTCGCTGCTGTCGGCTTACCCGTGGTGGCTATAGGTAAAATTAATGATATCTTCTGTGGGCGTGGTATCTCTGAGCATCTGCCGACTAAAAATAATGGCGATGGTATGGACAAGATAGCGACTGCGCTGCAGACCATAGATAGTGGTCTGATTTTTGCCAATCTGATCGATTATGATATGCTCTACGGGCATAGGCGTGATGCACAGGGTTTTGCCGCTGCCTTAGTGAATTTCGATCAGCGGTTGGGCGCACTCTTAGCGCAGCTTTTACCAACTGACCTAATGCTGATCACTGCTGACCACGGCTGTGATCCCACCACGCCGGGGACAGATCATAGCCGCGAATATGTGCCATTGGTGGCTTTTTCTCCGCGGTTGGCGCACGGTCAGGAGTTGGGGGTGCGTAACTGTTTTTGTGATATCTCCGCTACAATTTCCGAAAACTTTGGCGTAGATATTTGCAGTGGTACAAGCTTTTTATCTAATGTTTAATCGGGTAGTTTAGAGTGCAATTAGTAATGGAGGAGATAGGTTATGCGTACAGCGGGTAGAAGAGTAGCGCTAACAGTGGCAAGCGTTTTTATGGTTATGATTGCGCTGATGTGGGGCACCAGTAGTTTTGCTGTCGAGATCGTGGATGCCAGCATAACGACTCAAATTATCAATCGTGCTGCCACTGACTCCCTAAATACCGTGCCAGCTAATGTTGACAAACTCTACTGCTATACGCGCGTGGTTGGTGCTGAGGAGGATACCTGGATTACCCATGTGTGGTATTTCGGCGACAAAGAGTTGGCGCGCGTGCGCTTGGATGTCAGCTCCTCAGATTGGCGTACCTGGTCATCTAAACGCATCATTCCGCAATGGAAAGGGTTATGGCGCGTAGAAGTTTTGGATGCGACCGGGCAGCCTGTGCTGATTGTCCCATTCTCTATTTTTTGATGCTCGTCTGCACTCCTAGTTGCATAACCGCCAGCTAAAGCCATAGCGCTGTATTATAAAAGTAGCGGTAGGAACATAGTTGACATAGTGAAAATGAAATTTGGGGTCTGACCGTTGCGCATAAAAATATCGTCGGCGGTGCGGGTTAGTATCCGTGTCAGAAGAACTTCGTAACCCATATTAATATAGCCACTGGCGTCGACGGCATTGGTGAGAAAAATTAAACTGCCATCAGGGTTGTGATAGGTTTTTAAGCGCCAACTAAGCTGGCAGATATTGGCATAGAGGTTCTCCAACTTTTGTGTCGACAACTGGATGCCACTAAAAAGAGTCCGTTTGTCGTAGCCATCATAGCCCTCGGCAATACTCTTATGCATCCCAATTGCCAACAACAGAACACGATCTCTAGTGGGCGGATTTGGGCTAAAAGCCGCCTCAAGAAGTTTATGCGAAGGTAGGTTGGCGTAGTCTGCTATGCCAGGGAAGGTGGGTACTGGCGCATCTAAGGTGGCGGGGGGAAAAATAGTGGCTAGTTTCTGTTCACGTGCTGCAATATCCGCCTCGTAGATTGGATTCTTCAGGTACAGGCGGCGGCAGAACTCCTCTATATCCTGTTGGTCGCGTTCTATGTGGTGGCGAATTATCAAGACGTCGGGACTAGTTAAGGCGGGCAGCAGTTGTTGTGATTTGCTGCTGCATCCCGCTAAGAACAATAACGCCAGTAAAGCTAATACAACCAGTGCTCCTGTAGATTTGACTATGTGCATGCGCGCCCTTAGGTTATCTGTTGTATGGTTTGTGGTAGGATAAACAGTTGGAGTAATTGCTTGGTGCCTGGTTGATAATTGTGTCACATGGTTAAAGCATGTTAAATAAAATGCGGTCTGAAATCAATTGAATTTCTGCCTAGTTAGCTAGCGCTATTTTAATTGTAAGCGCAATATCTGGAGCAATGCATGCGACCAGCGGTATTTCTGGATCGAGATGGCACCATAAACGAAGAGCGTGACTACCTGTTTCGCTGTGAAGATTTTCGCTTTATTCCTGGGGTGCCACAAGCCATCAAGAGACTTAATGATGCCGGTTTGCTGGTAGTAGTAGTTACCAATCAGTCCGGTGTGGGGCGGGGCTACTATAGCGAAAAGGATGTTGACTGCTTGCATAAGTTTATCCAACAGCAATTATGCGCTATCGGTGCTCATATCGACGCATTTTACTACTGTCCGCACCATCCAACTAAGGGGCTAGGCCAATATAAACGCGACTGCAACTGCCGTAAAGGTAAGCCCGGCATGTTGTTGCAGGCGGCGCAAGAGCACTGTATTGATTTAGGCAGGTCGTTTATTGTTGGCGACAAATTGGCTGATGTTGAGGCGGGAGTTGCTGCTGGGTGTGCGCCGCTGCTGGTGTTGACTGGATATGGTGCGCAGCAACAGCGGTTGGTTGCGCCAGAGACAACGATATGTGCCGATTTAACTGCGGCGGTAACATTAATATGTGGCCAATAGTTTAATATAACAAAGGTGCAGCGTTAATTGTGCTGGTTTTTTTCACTGAGTGGAAGGGGATAAAATGGAGATCACCTGTTTCAAAGCTTACGATATTCGTGGACGTTTACCAGATGAGCTTAATGAAGAGATCGCGTACCGCATTGGGCGTGGCTATGCACAGTTTTTAAAACCACGGCGGGTTGTTGTCGGGCGTGATGTGCGCTTGAGCAGCAAGGCGCTGGCTGCAGCCGTTGCCCGTGGCTTGTGTGATTCCGGCGTAGATGTTTACGAAATTGGCCTGTGCGGCACCGAAGAGGTCTATTTTGCTACCTTTCATGAGCAGATGGATGGCGGCATTATGGTTACGGCCAGCCACAATCCCAGAGATTATAACGGTCTAAAGTTGGTACGAGAACAGTCGCGTCCTATAAGTGCTGACACTGGGTTGGAAGATATTCGTACCCTGGCGCAAAAGGGTGATTTTGCACCAGCAGATAAGCCGGGGCAGGTGCACCAGTTGGATGTGCGCGCCCTGTATATTGAACATCTACTGAGCTATATTGATGCTGATGCGCTCACGCCCCTAAAAATTGTGGTTAACGCAGGTAACGGTTGTGCTGGCCCAGTTCTCGATCTGCTCAAAGATCGTCTACCGCTAGAGATAATCCCTATCTATAATGAACCGGATGGTAACTTTCCCAACGGTATTCCCAATCCGCTCTTGACCGAAAATCGTGCCGCCACCGCGGATGCAGTGCGTGCCCATGGTGCGGCTGCTGGTATCGCCTGGGATGGTGATTTCGATCGCTGTTTTCTGTTTGATGAAACTGGTGACTTTATCGAAGGCTACTATATTGTCGGTTTGCTGGCTAAGGCTTTTCTGGCGAAAAATCCTGGCGCTAAAATTGTTCATGATCCGCGCTTGGTATGGAATACTTTTGCTGAGGTTGAACAGGCTGGCGGCACCGCAGTAGAGAGCAAGTCCGGTCACTCTTTTATTAAAGAGAAGATGCGGACAGTGGACGCTGTTTACGGTGGGGAGATGAGTGCTCACCACTATTTTCGTGACTTCTCCTATTGTGATAGCGGCATGATTCCTTGGTTGTTAGTGGTGGAGTTGATGACTGTCAGCGGCAAAAAATTATCAGAATTGGTGGGTGAGCGCATCCGCTTATATCCATCTAGCGGAGAGATCAATCGCACCGTTAAAAATGCGTCTCAAGCCATGGAGGCGTTGCAACAGCAGTATGCTGACGATGCCGTATCTGTAGATCATGTTGATGGCTTAAGTATGGCATTTGCTAACTGGCGTTTTAACTTGCGCAGCTCTAACACCGAGCCGGTGGTGCGCCTCAATGTGGAATCGCGCGGTGATATTGCGCTGATGGAGGAGAAAACTGCGGCAATTTTACGCTGGCTGGATCAGTGGCAGCAGGCACAGGGTTAGTAGCGCTGGCTAGTTTGCCCAGTTTGCCAATTTTGGAGCCATTTTCTGTCCCAGCAAAAATAGCTAAGAGCCACTGTCGCAACTGCCCTAGTTGGTGCAGTGGCTCTTGCATGGTAAAGCACTTTTCTAAGGTGAGTATGTGAATCAACCAGTAGTGTTAGCCTCAACCAGCCCCTACCGTCAGCAGTTGCTCCGTCAGTTGGGCCTCTCTTTTAGTGCCGTAGCGCCAATTGGAGCCGAGCATATTGATCAGAGTGTGGCGCCCGAGTTGCTGGTCAAACATTTAGCCTTAAATAAGGCTGTCAGCGTGCGCGATCAATATTCTGACGCCTTAATCATCGGTTCGGATCAGGTGTTTGTCAATCAGCGCGGGCAAATTTTGGGTAAACCAGGTGATGCTGCAGGGGCACGCAGTCAATTGCAGGCTATGGCGGGGAAAACTCATGTTTTTTACACGGGAATCGCGCTGTACGATTGTCGATCGCGGCGCAGTGTCAGTGATTACGTCACCTTTTCGGTAACTCTGCGCCAGCTTACAGCGCAACAGATTGCCTACTATGTGGAGCAGGAGAACCCTGTTGATTGTGCTGGTTCCTTTAAAATTGAGGGTTTAGGCATCAGTTTGATGGAGAAAACGTCCGGTGCTGACTACACCAGTTTGATCGGTCTGCCGTTGATCCGTTTAACCTCAATGTTATACGAGTTTGGTGTCGATGTGTTGGCACCACCCAGATGTTGCTCTAGCTAGGTCCTCTCGGTATGGCCACAATTTAGGATCAGAACCGGGTAGCAATCTGTTTACTGCCAATTTTTCACATAATTTTAGCGCGGATATTAATAACTATGGAACATGCCAACTTTGTTCATTTGCATTTACACAGCCAGTACAGTCTCCTCGATGGAGCTATAAAAATTCCCGCCCTTATCAAGCGGGTGCAAGAGTACAAAATGCCCGCAGTTGCTGTAACCGACCATGGCAATATGTTTGGGGCGATGGAGTTTTTTACCTATGCTACAGCCGCTGGGGTAAAACCGATTTTAGGTTGTGAGGTCTATGTAGCGCCCGGGAAACGGTTTGAGAAAAAAAATGCACGTGGGTCTTCAGAAGCCTCTTATCATTTAGTGCTGCTGTGCCAAAACAAGGTCGGCTATCGCAATCTATGCTATCTGGTGTCGGCAGCGTATCGCGAAGGGTTCTATTATAAGCCGCGCATAGATTGGGAACTGCTAGAACAGTATAATGAAGGCTTGATTGCCATGAGCGCCTGCCTCGGTGGTGAACTGCCAACTTTAATCAACTTAGGTCGTGCAGATGAGGCGGCTAACCGCGCCGCGCAGATGGCAGAGATCTTTGATGATGAGCGCTTCTATCTCGAACTGCAGGAGAATGGTATTCCTCAACAGGCGGTTGCCAACGAGGGGCTGATTAAACTTAGCGGCGATCTTGGCTTGCCCCTAGTTGCCACCAATGATTGCCACTATCTAGCGCGTCAAGATGCCTACGCCCATGAAGTGTTGTTGTGCATTCAAACTGGCAAGACCATGGATGATGAAAAACGCATGCGCTTTGCCAATGATGGCTTTTATGTGCGCACTCCAGACGAGATGATTGAGCTGTTTGGCCATGTGCCGCAGGCGTTGGATAATACGGTCAAGATAGCGCAGCGCTGCAATCTTGATTTTGATTTTAATACCTACTATTTCCCGCAGTACGAAAAACCCAAGGATAAAACGCTGGAAGAGGTGTTGTCGGATATGGCGCATGAGGGGCTGGAAGAGCGGCTGGTCAGTGTGCGTCAGCTCAACCCCGATTTTAGCGCTGAGGATGAAGCGATCTATCGGGCGCGTTTGGAGCGCGAGCTGAAAACTATTCTAGATATGGGCTTTCCCGGTTACTTTATAATTGTCGCCGACTTTATCAACTGGGCCAAAGATCACGATATTCCTGTTGGCCCCGGTCGTGGTAGTGCCGCTGGTAGCTTGGTAGCTTTTTCCATTCGTATTACCGATATTGACCCCATCCCTTATGATCTGCTGTTCGAACGTTTTCTCAATCCCGAGCGGATATCGATGCCGGATATTGACGTTGACTTCTGTATCTATGGGCGGGAGAAGGTCATTCAGTATGTGCAGCAGAGGTATGGTGCGCCCAACGTGGCGCAGATAATTACCTTTGGAACCCTGGGGGCTAAGGGGTGCATTAAAGATGTCGGTAGAGCGCTGAATATTCCCTACGGCGAAGTGGATAAGTTATCTAAACTGGTGCCGGCAGTGCTGAATATTACTCTACAAGATGCTATGAAACAGGAGCCGCGCATTGGTGAAATGGTCAATTCTGATGTGCGCATCAAGGAGTTGTTCAATGTCGCTCTGGCTCTGGAGGGCCTTACCCGCCATGCCTCAACTCACGCCGCTGGGGTGGTGGTCACTCCTGAGCCGCTCACCGATTATCTGCCGCTGTATACCGACCAGAAATCCGGTGGGCAGGTTACTCAGTTCCCCATGAAGTATGTCGAAAAAATTGGCTTGGTAAAATTTGACTTTCTTGGTCTGAAAACTCTTACTGTTCTCGATAATGCCTTGCGCTTGATCCATAGTGCTAATAACCCTGAATTTGATCTGCAACTGATATCTGTATCCGATCCCGATACCTATAATCTACTTTGCCATGGCGATACCACCGGGGTTTTCCAACTCGAATCGTCGGGGATGAAGGAGTTGTTGGTTAAATTAAAGCCCAACTGCTTCGAAGATATCATTGCAGCTTGTGCGCTCTATCGTCCTGGCCCACTGGGTTCTGGCATGGTGGATGACTTTATCCTGCGTAAACATGGCCAGCAGGAGATAGTCTACGATTTCCCCCAGATGGAACCTATCCTGAAAGATACCTATGGAGTTATTGTCTATCAGGAACAGGTTATGCTTATTGCTCAGGTGTTGGCCAACTACTCACTTGGTGGTGCTGACCTGCTACGCCGAGCTATGGGTAAGAAAAAAGCCGAGGAGATGGAGAAGCAGAAGGGGCTGTTCCTCGCTGGAGCTAAAGAGAACGATCTTGATCTTAAAAAGGCTGAAGCGGTTTTCGATCTGATGGCAAAGTTTGCCGCTTACGGGTTCAATAAATCCCACTCGGCGGCTTATGCCCTTATCGCCTATCAAACTGCCTACCTCAAGGCGCACTATCCTGTGGAATTTATGGCCGCGCTGCTTACCGAAGATATGGAGAACACCGACAAGGTGATCAAGAATATCGCCGAGGTACGTTCCATGGGGATAGAGGTGCTGCCGCCGGATATCAATGCCTCTATTCGCTCCTTTACTGTGCATGAGAACTCCATGCGCTTTGGTCTGGGGGCGGTTAAAGGTGTTGGCGCTGCAGCGCTGGAATCAATTATCAGTGAACGTGAAAATGGGCCATACGAGACTCTGCACGATTTTTGCCAGCGCGTTGATCTGAGCAAGGTCAATAAAAAGGTGGTAGATGCACTGATCAAGTGTGGTGCTTTTGACTCCCTAGGGGGTAACCGAGCGCAGCATGAGGCGGTGCTGGAGAACGCCATGGAGATTGGCCAGCGGGTTCAGCGCGAACAGCAGATAGGCCAAGAGTCACTGTTTGGTATGGATGAGATGGTGTCACATGTGGGTAGCAGTTACGCCGAGCTGCCTGATATCGAGGAGTGGAATGATAAATTGCGCCTGAACTATGAAAAGGAGGCGCTGGGTTTTTACATCACCGGTCACCCTTTAGCTCGGCATAGCGCGGAGATCAAACGCTTTGCCACCTGTGATACCGCCGGATTGCCTGGGCGGCATGACAAGGAAGATGTGCGTGTCTGCGGCATAGTTGCAGGTATCAAAGAGTTGGTGACGAAGAAGGGCGATCGCATGGCGTTTATCAACTTAGAAGATCTCTCGGGGGCGGTCGAAGTTGTAGTGTTTCCCGAAGCTTTTAAGGCCGCAGGTGACTATCTCAAAGGTGATGAACCCTTGATGGTATACGGTACGCTGGATATTGGTGAAGAGAGCTGTAAAATTCTGGCTACCGACATAGTGCCGTTACATGAAGTTAAACAGAAGCAGACCACCGATGTGTTTGTGCGTGTTTCAACCCCAGGGTTGACGGAAGATCGCTTGCAGTCGGTGAAGCACACGATAATGCGTTTTCCTGGCCCCTGTAGAGTTCATTTGAATATGGTTGTGCCTAACCGCAGTGAAACTTCCATTGTAATAGCCAAAGAACTCAGCGTTGTTGCTAGCGATGAATTTACTCAGGCCATGGAAAATTTATTTGGATACGATGTTGTCACCTTTGGGTGATTGATATATTATGCCCCAATTATCCTGTGTTGCACAGGGCGCTTGTACCGTTGTTCTATAAATGGTAGAAAAAGCGTTTAGAGTAGATAAAATGCCAATTTGTGCCAGATCTGCTGCATTTCTGGCCATAATATAAAAATCACTATTTGTCGTGCGGTAGAATGGTGGTTGTTGCTGGGAGAATATTATGCAAGCCTATTTAGACTTTGAGAAGCCACTGGTTGATTTAGATCAGAAGATTCATGAATTGCGCGAATATTCAACGGCAAGTGTTGATTTTAGCAGTGAGTTGCAAAAGCTGGAAACCAAGGCGGCAAAATTACGCGAAGAGATTTTTTCTAAACTGAGCCGTTGGCAACGTACCCAGTTAGCTCGCCATCCCGGTCGCCCCTTTACTCTCGATTTTGTCGAGCATGTGTTCACCGATTGGTTTGAGTTGCACGGCGATAGAAATTTTGCTGACGACTCTGCTTTAGTCTGTGGTTTTGCCCGTCTGGATGGGCAACCATGCGCCGTGATTGGGCATCAAAAGGGGCGGGATACCAAGGAGAAAGTGGCCCGTAATTTTGGCATGCCCAACCCCGAAGGCTACCGCAAAGCGTTACGCATTATGAAAATGGCTGAGCAGTTCGGCTTGCCTATCTTCACCTTTGTTGATACCCCTGGCGCCTATCCTGGTATCGGTGCTGAAGAGCGGGGGCAGGCTGAAGCTATTGCGCGTAATCTGCGGGAAATGGCGGCGCTCAAGGTTCCTGTCATTGTCACTATAACTGGCGAAGGGGGCTCCGGTGGAGCTTTGGCTATCGCTGTTGGTAACCGTGTTGTTATGATGCAATATTCTGTGTATGCGGTTATCTCTCCCGAAGGCTGTGCTGCTATTCTGTGGAGTGATGGCACCAAGGGCCCACAAGCAGCGGAGGCGTTGAAGCTTACTGCTACAGATATCGATGAGCTCGGCTGTGTAATTGACGATGTTATCGAAGAGCCCTTAGGTGGTGCGCATAACGATGTTAAGCAGGCTGCGCAAAAGGTAAAAGAGTGCTTAAAAAAACATCTAGCCGAATTGCAGCAACTATCTCCACAAGAGCTGGTAGAGCAGCGCTATGAAAAATTCCGCGCTATGACGGTTATAGCCGAACAGGTGCAGGAGGACGTTGAAAATTAACCCCGCGATCCGGTCAATTTTCTTTAGGAATCTGTCTGGAGCTGCAGCGTTACTGGTGTGCGTTGTGCTGCTTTGTTGCGCTGGCTGTGCTGATAAACCGCGTCAGCCGTCTGCTTATGAGTACCCATCCTCCTCTAGCAGTGGTGCCGTTCTAAAAGGGTGGCAAAAACCATATTCTGTTATGGGGGAGTCCTATACGCCACTGCTGAGTCATGAGGGTTTTTCTCAGGATGGCGTGGCCAGCTGGTATGGAAAAAAATTCCATGGTCGAAAAACCAGCAATGGCGAAATATATGATATGTACGCCATGACTGCTGCGCATAAAACACTGCCACTTGGCGTGTTTGTGCGTGTGGAAAACCGAAGCAATGGCCGCGTTGCTATCGTGCGCGTCAACGATCGTGGCCCCTTTGTGGCTGGGCGTATTATTGACCTCTCTTATGCGGCAGCAACCAAACTAGCGGTTGTCGGCCCCGGCACGGCGCCAGTTACAATTACCGCTCTTGGCTATCAACAGAAAAAAGCTGATGGCACTCTCCACTATACCCTACCCGAATCAATTCAGAGTGGCCCCTTCACTGTTCAAGTTGGTGCTTTTACCCAGCAACAAAATGCTCAACGGTTACAACTGAAACTTCAAGCCGTTTACGGTAGTGCCTATGTGCGCCCAGCTCAAGTAGATGGGCAGAATTTTTATCGTGTTCAAGCTGGGCACTACACTTCACTACCAGCGGCACAGCAGGCGCGTGACGCGCTTGCCAATAGTGGCTATGGTCAAGGTTTTGTCGTCGCTATTGATTAAAACCTAAAGATGTCCAAAGCTAGCGTAACTCCTTAAATTAACGCGTTTATTTGTGAACTATTGTCAAATTGTTTTCCACCTCTATATTAAATTTAAACCCATGCTCATATTTATATTGACAGCTATTACGTCTGGCAGTATACGTGGAAAACAGTAGTTCTTAACTGTAACGCGTAACGAGCAAGCGACAAAAAAGATACCCCTTTTTTAGCCACAGCCGCCATGCGTTGCAGACTCGAGAACTGCCCCTCTTAGGAGGGTTTTACGTAGTGGCTTGTTATTTATAAAAGGGGTTATTCACCATGCATATTGCTCTCGCTTTTAATCAGCGTGAGGCCGAGGACGACGACCGCCCTCCCTCTTCTGCCTTATCCACACAACAGACAACTGATATCTATGCCGAATGGGATGATGCTTCAACCATCCAAGCGGTTGCCGCTGCGTTAGCCGAGCGTCATCAGGTATCCTTGGTCAATGCTGACCTTGATGCATTTGAGAAGTTGCGTGCGCTGCAGCCAGATTTGGTCTTTAATATGGCTGAAGGTCTGTACGGTGGCAGCCGTGAATCACAGATTCCTGCGCTGTTGGAGATGCTGCAGATTCCCTATAGTGGCAGCGATCCTGTCACGCTTGGCATCTGTTTGGACAAATGCCGTGCTAAAGAGATTCTTAGCTATCACAATGTTGCTACCCCAGCATTTTGCCTGATCTCCCATGCCGATCAATTGCCCGAATCTATGCATTTTCCGTTGCTGGTAAAACCGGCACTGGAGGGGTCGAGTAAGGGAATTACCAATAGCTCCTTGGTGCACAATCAGCAGCAGTTAGAGCAGCAGATTGAGCGTATTGCTCAGGACTACCAGCAGCAATCACTGGTGGAAGAGTTCCTGTGTGGGCGCGAATTTACCGTGGCTATGATTGGTAACGGTGACAATGTGCGCGTTCTGCCTATCGTCGAAATTGATTTTTCCACTCTTCCCAGCGGTGCTAATCCCATCTACTCCTACGAGGCCAAATGGCTGTGGGATACAGAAGAGCAACCCTTGCAGATTTTTCACTGTCCCGCCCCATTGGATCCACTGCTCCAGCTGCAGATCGAAGAGCTGTGCCGCAGTGCTTTTTTTCACCTCGGTTGCCACGACTGGTGTCGCATAGATGTGCGCCTTAATGTCGCTGGTTTCCCGCAGATCATCGAAGTCAATCCGCTGCCCGGCGTGTTACCGCGGCCGGAACAGAACAGCTGTTTTCCTAAAGCGGCACGCGCCGCTGGATTGAGTTATTCACAGATGATTTTGAGTGTTGTTGACGCCGCTTGTCAACGCCTCGGCCTGGTGGAGAAGAACGATGCGCATTGCTGTCTGCTATAACCAAACTCCAGATACAGTAAAACATGGTGATGCCTGTGATTTGATCGCCGATGCTGGTTCATGCGATCAGGCTAAAGCGGTATTTCAGGCGCTGATTACCCTTAACTATCAGCCCGAGCTGGTAGCGTTGGGGCGTGATCTTGCCCCATTTATTGAGCAGTTACGTCAGCTGCAGCCGAGCTTGGTATTTAATCTGTGTGAAGGTTTTTGGGGAGATGCGCGCCAAGAGATGCATGTGGCAGGGCTCTATGAGTTACTGCGCCTGCCCTATACCGGATCAAGACCGTTGTGCCTAGGTCTGTCACAAGACAAGTTGCGCACTAAAGCGCTACTGCAGCACAAAGGGCTACCAACGCCGGCCTTTGCTCTTGCTAAGCTAGATGAGAAATTTAATCTGCCGGATACCGTAAATTTTCCGTTGATTGTCAAACCGCCGTATGAAGATGCCTCCCAAGGAATCAGCTGTGACAGCGTGGTCGAAAATCGGCGGGCGCTGCTAAAACGGATAAGCTATATCCATGAAATCTATCAGCAACCGGCGCTGGTGGAAGAGTATATCCCAGGGCGCGAGTTGAACGTGGCAATTTTAGGCTCCAGTAAGCCACAGGTATTGCCGCTATCGGAGATTACTTTTGCCCCAGAATTGGCACGCGCTATCGTCTGTTTTGATAGTAAATGGTCGCCAGAGAGTGCTGCCTATCGCGGTACAAATCCGGTGTGCCCAGCACAGTTGAACCCGAAGGATAGGCTACTGATCAACATGATTGCTACGCGTGCTTACCAACTACTCGGGTGCCGTGATTACGCCCGTGTAGATATTCGCTTGAATAATCACACCCCATACATTCTTGAGGTTAACGCTAATCCTGATATCTCACCTGACGCTGGTTTAGCGCGTTCTGCTATGAGCACAGGGCTAAGCTATCCCCAACTTATTGAACTCATCGTTAAAGATGCTATGCGCAGAAAGGAGCACTTGCATGCGTAATTTGCAACGAGATGATTTGCCCGCACTAGAGGAGCTATTGCACCTTCTCAATGTTGCCGGCAGTTTTACCGCTGATGAAGTCGATTGTGCACTCGAACTGCTGCATATCGTGCTTGATCAGCCACAGCAGCGTGATTATCTGGTGCTGGTGTCCGAAAGTGAAGTCAGAGTGACTGGGTATATTCTCTACGGGCCCGTGCCATTAACCGCAAGTACTTATGATATTTACTGGCTGGCAGTGCACCCCGAGTGTCACGGCCACGGTTACGGCCGCCGGTTGGTTAAGGCAGCAGAACAGGCACTTACTCAAAGTGGTGCCAGTATGATCTGCTTGGAAACTTCGTCCAAAGACAACTACGCGCGCACGCGTCTGTTTTATGAAAATGCCGGTTACCAGCAAGAGTCGGTCATCGCCGACTTCTATGGTCCCAATGATGACCGGATTACTTATGTTAAACGCTTGTCCAGAGGTGGAGATTAGTGATGGAATCCTGGCAAAAAATATTGCAAAAAAGTTTGGTGCAGCCACAAGCAATAGCGGCGCGCTTCGGTATTGATCCCGCGCCTCTGGTGCAGGTGGCTGAGCGTTATCCTATGCGCATTAATCCCTACTATCTCAGCCTTATTCAGTATGTTGGTGACCCCATCTGGAAGCAGGCAGTACCCGATGAGTTGGAGATGCAGGATCTTGTCTGTCATGTCGACCCGTTAAATGAGGAGAACCAGAGCCCGGTGCCTAACTTGGTGCATCGCTATCCTGATCGCGTGCTGTTTATGATCAGCTCAACCTGCGCTATGTACTGCCGTTTTTGTACCCGTAAACGCAAAGTTGGCTGTGAAGATATGGCTATCAGTGAGCAGAGCATCAGCGCCGGTATCGAATACATTCGTGCCCACCCGGAGATCCGCGACGTTATTCTCTCTGGTGGCGATCCGCTGCTGCGCAGTGATGCCAGCCTAGATAATATCCTCGGGCGTCTGCGCGCTATTGCTCATGTGGAGATCATCCGCATCGGTTCTAGGGTGCCGGTGGTGCTGCCACAACGGATTACCCTGAATTTGGTTAAGGTGCTAAAGCGCTATCATCCGCTCTACCTCAATACCCACTTTAACCATCCGTGGGAGATTACCCCCGAATCGACAGAAGCCTGTGCCCGACTGGCAAATGCTGGCATTCCCTTGGGTAACCAGACGGTGTTGATGCGCGGTATCAACGATAGCCCTGAAGTTATGTCAACCCTGATGAAAAAACTGCTCTCTATTCGAGTGCGGCCGTACTACATCTATCAGGCCGATATGGTGCAGGGCACCGACCATTTTCGTACCACGGTGGAAGAGGGCTTGGATATCATGCGCTCTCTGCGTGGCTATACCTCGGGCATGGCAGTTCCGGCTTATGTTATTGATGCCCCTGGCGGCGGCGGGAAAATACCCTTGTTACCCAACTATCTGCAACAGTTGGGTGATGATGTGGTGCTAAAAAATTATCGTGGCGATACCTACCATTATGCCAATGCTGCACCAGCAGTTCCTGAGCAGCCCGCTGCTGTGTGGGCACAGACCGCTGCCCAGCGCGCTCAGGCATAGCTCTATCTCAGTTGTTGCCCCTGTTTCTTCAATATCTGGAGTGCAGGGGCATAGACACTAGCGCCAAGGAGTTAGCCATGTTTCGTATCCGCCGTATTTTCGATACCCGCCTTGCCGCTGATCAACTGGTGATGACTCAGGTGCAAACTATTCTACGCCAGCAGTTTCAAGATTTGAGTGAGAAAGAGGTGGCTAAACTGCCTCGGCAACTGGAAAATCCGATGCAGCATGGCTTTCGCGCTATCCTCTATGTTGCCGAGGGGGCGCGCTCGTGGGTTAAGGGGTTTGCGCTGTTGTTGCGCGAGCCAGATATTGGTTTTGATTACCTGGACTATATTTCGGCAGCAAGCAATATGACTGGGCGCGGCATTGGCGGGGCGCTATACGAACGCCTACGCGCCGATGCTTTAAGCTGGGGCAGTCGTGGAATCTTTTTCGAGTGTCTGCCTGATGAAGCGGCGCTGTGTGCGGATGCTACCTTGCGGGCTCAGAATCGCTCGCGGCTGAAATTTTATGAGCAATATGGTGCTAGGCCAATCAGCGACACCGCCTATGAGACTCCGGTCACTCCTGGCGGCGATAGCCCGCCATATCTGGTGTTCGATCCTCTCGGCAGCGATAAACCTCTGCCGCGTGACCATGCACGCACTATTGTGCGGGCTATTTTAGAACGCAAATACCGCCACCTGTGCTCACCAACCTATATAGATCAGGTCGTTGACTCTTTCAGCGATGATCCGGTGCATATCCGACCTGCCAAATATATCAAGGAACCAGCGCTCAAGACTCTGCGCAGCACTGGGCCAGCGAGTGATCAGCAAATCGTGTTGGTTATCAATGATAAACATGATATCCACCACATACGCGAGCGTGGTTATGTAGAAGCGCCGGTGCGGATTCGCTCTATCCTGCGCAAATTGGAACCGACCGGACTGTTTAATACCATAGCGGCTAAACAATTTTCGGAAAGCCATCTAAAACTGGTTCACGATCCTGCATTTGTCTGTTATCTGAAAGCTGTATGTCTGGGCTTGAGTGCCGACAAGGCGGTATATCCCTACGTGTTTCCGCTGCGCAATCAGGCCCGGCCACCTATTGATCGCGCGGTTCGTGCTGGATACTACTGTATTGATACCTTTACTCCGTTGACTGCCAACGCTTATCGCGCCGCTAAACACGCCGCCGATTGTGCTTTGACTGCTGCTGGCAGTTTGCTGAAAGGTCATCGTTTAGCCTATGCGCTGGTACGTCCTCCCGGGCACCATGCCGAGCGCAAGGCTTACGGCGGCTTCTGTTATTTCAATTCAACCGCTATTGCAGCGCAATCTCTGGTGGCTCAGGGGTTAGTCGCGGTGCTTGACATTGATTATCACCATGGTAATGGCACGCAGGATATATTTTATCGCCGTAGTGACGTTATGACAGTGTCCATCCATGGCCATCCCCGTTTCGCCTATCCGTACTTTAATGGCTTTCAAGATGAACAGGGCGAGGATGAGGGCAAAGGTTACAACCATAACTATCCATTGGGGGAACATCTTGATGGTGCAGGTTATCGCGTAGTGCTGCAGCACGCTCTGTTGCGAGTTAAAAAATTTAAGGCAAAATTCTTGGTAATTGCTCTTGGTTTAGATACCGCAAAGGGTGATCCCACTGGTACTTGGAGTTTGAGCTCAGAGGATTTTTTTGCTAACGGTAAGATGATTGGGCAAATGCGCTTGCCAACATTGGTGGTACAGGAGGGTGGCTACGATAGCCGTGTTTTAGGCACTAACGCGCGGCAATTTTTTAAAGGGCTGTGGGCGGGCACCTTTATCGATTGACGAACACTTAGCGCTTATTGCCATCCAGTACTGAGCGCACTGTTTGCAACAATTTGGCTAACTCCACCGGTTTCATCAGAAACGCACCAATACCCAGTTGCGCAGCACTATCGGCGTTGATTCTGCTGCTGTAGCCAGTACACAAAATAGTTGGCAGGTCGGCTCTAATTTTTTTGAGCTGCGCAATCAACTCCTTGCCGGTAATGCCGGGCATAGTTTGGTCGGTGATGACAATATCAAATTGGTCGGCATCTGTGGTCAGCAACTCCATAGCCAGAGTGCTGTCGCTCATTGCTGTTACCCGATAGCCCATGCTGGTAAGGACTTTTTCGCTTAAATTGGCGAGCATCTCATCATCTTCAATAAACAGGATACGCTCCGTTCCTCTGGGCATAGCGATATCATTGGTCTCTGCTTGAGTGCTGTTATCTGCTTGATTAAGAGGAAAGTAGAGTTCGAAGGTGGTACCGCTGCCGACAATGCTGTTGACCTTAACAACGCCACCATGCTGAGTGACGATCCCCTGAACCGTCGATAAGCCAACGCCTGTCCCCTCATCAACTGATTTAGTGGTAAAGAAGAGATCAAATATTTTATCCGCAATCTCTGTGGATATGCCACAGCCGCTGTCCTGCACGTTGATCTGTGCGTAGTGCCCAGGCTGAGCATCATACTGAGCAGGGATATCCTGCTGGTGCAGTTCTACGCTGGCAAGGGAGATAGTGAGATCGCCTTTTTCATCCATAGCGTGCATAGCATTGTTGCACAGGTTGATTAGGCACTCCTGTATTTGGGATGGATCGGCATCAATGGTGAGATTATGGCAGTCGGCACTGATGTGTTGTTGCAAGTTTATTGTCTTAGGCAGGGTTGCCTTGAGCAGCTTTACTGTTTCCGCAATGATCTGCGTTGGCTTAAGCGTAATTTTTTCCTTAGTGCTGTGGCGACTATAGTTGAGTATCTGCTTAATAAGATCACGGGAGCGCAAAACTGCGGTTTTGGCGTTGCTGAGACTCTCGGCAATCTCTTTATCTGTGTGAGTTTTGATTTGTAATAATTCGAGATTGCCCAGAATTATTGACAGATTATTATTGAAATTGTGCGCCATTCCTCCAGCTAGTACGCCAACTGCTTCCATTTTGTATTTTTGCCGCACCTGCTCCTCAAGCTCGATCCGCTGTTGCTCTGCCTGTTTGCGTTCGCTTATATCTCTTACTGCCGTAACGACAAAATGGTCAGCTTCGGTATGTACATCTCGCGATTCAACCTCGACGGGGAAGAGTGTCCCATCTTTTTTCTGCGCTATTAGCTCCAGAGGTGGTGCCACGTTAGCGGCAAAACTTGCGTATAGTTGGGGGTGCGCTTCACTGGTGAAGAGCAGCTCAATAGCGTTGCTGCCAATGATCTCATCTATTGTGTAACCAAATAGTTGTGCCAAAGAGTCATTGGTGTCGAGGACGATAGCGTCATTGTGGAGCATAATCCCTTCAAATGTTAGGCTAGATAACTTTTTGAAACGCTCCTCACTGCTTTGTAAATTCTCCTGCGTTGTAGCCAAAGAGATGGCCATAATATTAAAAGATTTGCTTAACTTGGCAAACTCAGCAATTTTGCTGATATTTTCAACGTTGGTGTGTAGCTTGCCTTGGGCAAAATTATTGGTTACCTCTATCAATTTGTTGATTGGGGTGAGCAGTGTTTTGCGCCCAAACCCCCAAGCTATGGACAGTGCACCTATAGTCGCAAGCAACATGAGCAATAAGTTGCGCTGCATTGCGGTGTAGGCTGGGGCCAGAATAAATGTTTCCGGAACTCCTGCCCAAACATACATATAGGGATTTGTTCCCGTTGTGGTGGTTATCGGCTCACAGGCAAAAATCCTTTTGATGCCGTCAGATCCAGGAGTATTCATAACAATTGGCTTTTGGGATTTATGCACGATCTCCCAAGCACTCTTTTTGATTGGTTGGCCAACTGGGTTGGTTGTCTCTTTTTGCGGATAGTAAAAGAGCCGAATACCCTGATAATCTGTTAGGGCTATGTAGGAGTCGTCGGGTAGAAATGCGTTGGTGTACAGCTTAGAAAAACGGCTAAGATCAATAATTGCGGTTAAAACAGCTATAGGTGCTCCGCTTGCATCCAGCACGGGAAAGGCAAAGGGAAAAGCGCGGATCTCTTTGCCGATTCTGGTTACTATAAACTCGCCGGGGGCAAAATCCTTGGTCGCTAAAGCGTCGCGAAAGTGTTTGCGATCGGCAAGGTTTTCTGTGTCAAATTTCTTGCCGGAGGCGAGGATATCTCCTTGTAAGTCGACTAGGGTGATGTTGTCGTAGTTGGGATTGCGTTGCAGGATATCGGTGAAGATGCCGTTCAGCCCATTAATATCAAGATTCTGTACCTCCTTGAGAATGGCTATGGTAGAAAGAACCTCGCGCACCGATATGGCTAAATCTTTTTGTATTTGAGCCATCGTGTGGGTAATGATTAGGACATCTTTTTCTGCTCTCGCTATAGTCGAGCGTCGTTGCTCTATCCCGGAATAGACTAGTATGGCTACGGCAGGCAAGATGGTAATGATAACCAGTAGTGCCAAGTTTTTGCGTATTGATCCCATGTTTAGCAAAATTATCTTCCATCCTGACACGCATAAAGCAGCACTATAGGTTGCCAACGTGCCAAAGCAATTAAGGCTAACAGTACTAAAGCGCAAATATCGCCACTCTGTTAACAGCTATTATTAATAATAGCTATAACTAATGTATAGTCAAGGTTGAATGTCTTTTTGTGCGGGTCAACTCTCTGAGGAATAACCAGCCGATTGGCGGTAGCGCTATAGCAAAAGCGTAGCAGAGATGGAGAAAGGTTTTTTGCACGCCAACATCATCGGCAAGCATACCAATTAGCGGCCCTGTACACACAAAACTGATGCGAAAGCAGAGAGATTGTAGCGATAAAATACCGGCTCGATTGGCCGATGGAATCTCCTGTTGGGCGTGATTGAGTAGCACTGGGCCACGCAGTCCACGCATACAGGTCAACAGGTAATAAAAAAGAAATCCCCACAGCCCACTGGTAAGTCCTAGTCCCAAATATGCCGCAACGCTTACCAGTATAAACAGTATAATCATTCCGCGGTCGCCAAGTTGCAGATGGCTGCGGTGGCTGATCAGGGCAAACAGGGCGACACTGAGGTTGGCAACGGCCCATATCGGGCCAAACCAGGTTAGCGGTACGCCACAGGACTGCATATAGGGTTGTATGAGCCAGATGGGATAGTAGGAAGTTAACCCTAAAACTATGGTTAACAGGATGGTGTAGCGCAGCCGTTTGTTCTCCTTTAGGGCAAAGCGTGTCGACTTCCAGGCTTCAATCAGGTGGCTCCCCGATGTCTTTAATTTGTGCTGCGGTTCGATCATGGAGCGGGTTAAGAGTAGAGCTAACACCCATACCGCTACCTGAATAAAAAAGGGTAGAAGCGGGGCCGCATGGTACAGGAGCCCGGCAAAGATGGCTCCACAGGCTTCGCCAAGTTGGCCAATACTGCTTTTGCGTCCCTCGTGCAGCGTGTAGTGAATCTCCTCTTTGTTCGATTTTAAAGTCTCATACAGCAGGGCGCTGTCCGAACCGCTAATGAAGGAGATGGAGAAGCCGAGTATCACCTCTGCGATGAGCACCATGGCAAATGAAGCAGCTACGGTATAGAGACCCCAACCAATAATGCCTAGAACCGAAGCAAAGGAGAGGGCTGCGCGATAACCGATGCGGTCGCTAAGGTAGCCAGAGGGATATTCCATAACCACCATGGCTATGGAAAAAATTCCCTGCAACAGCAGAATTTCGGTAAGGCTTAAACCAATTTGATCCTTCCAAAATAGGGTGATGATCGCCATGGGAAACAGGGTCATCTTGAGGAAGGAGAAGGCGTAGAGTTTTTTTACGTTCGATTTTATTGTCGGCATGCGCGCATGATAGCGCTATTCTGATCGGGTCTGTAAAGTATTTTGTGTACATCTCCAATCGGTTATAGTTGTGGAATCTGTCTTACATAAAAACTGGCAAGTGTTACTTTATCAAGTGCGGTTCACATCACAGCAAAACTATTCTAATCTATTTGCGCATGTCCTTAATATACATAGCTTTGCCATCTTTTCTCATTTCAATATCGAATAACTCACTAGATTTGATTAGGTCTCCGAGTTTTTTATAGCCATAGTTGATCGAGGAAAAAGAGCTATTATTTGATATGTAATGCCCCACTCGACTCATATCCGCCCAACCATCATCATCGGATGTTTGCTCTACCGCAGTTCTGAGTAATCTGACTAAGAAAGTATCTTTGCGTAGCTCCTGCGTACTTTTCTTGACTGGTTGTTGCGGGGCGTCACTCTTCTCTTCGTCTTCAGAAACAAGATTCTCAGTGTAGATAAATGGTGAACAGGCATCGACAAAAGGTTTTGGAGTCTTCTTCTCGCCGAACCCATAAACAGGCAATCCGCTTTCCAGTATTCTTAGCACCAAAGGGGTGAAATCACTGTCACTTGTCATTAATGCAAAGGCATCGATGCTATTGCTATATAGCAAGTCCATTGCGTCAATAATCATGGCGGAATCTGTAGCGTTTTTCCCTTTTGTGTAGGCAAATTGTTGCATAGGTCTAATTGCATTGGGGTGGAGCTTCCCTATCCAGCCAGATAAAGATGGACTGTTCCAATCTCCATGTGCATGGCGAACATTTACCATGCCATATTTTGCAAGCTCTTCTAGCACACCCTCTATTGATTTATGACTTACATTGTCGCAGTCAATTAAAAGCGCTATCCGTTTCCGTTCCGACATGGAGCTCTCCTAAATTTAAACAGTTTAAGGTCTCTGAACCATGCGATGTTGTGTGGCTAACTGCAATTTTAGTTTTATTTCTCAATTTTGCACAGATCTATTTTTGACCTGGTGATCTAATTGAAGAAACAGAGCCTGCCATGCAGTAACGAATTTAGGAGAGCATGCGCAAAGCTCTTTTCTGCTGGTCGGTAGATAATTATTTTGTTATTGGCTGCTCCGCACAGCTAGGGCTGCGATTCATCGAATTTGCGCAGAGTCGACTCTGATGGCTTAGGCGTAACCAAGCTGACTAGGATGACGCTGATAAATGCCAAGATGAAGCCTGGCAGTAGCTCATAAAAGTATTCGCCCTCAATGGAAATGTAGTTTTTCACTATAAAAATTGTTATTGCGCCGACAAGCATACCCGCAAGAGCGCCGTGCTTAGTAGTGCCGCGCCAGGTGAGGGATAGGACAATAATAGGGCCGAACGCAGCACCAAATCCTCCCCACGCGTAGCCAACCATATTCAAAATAGAACCGCTGCTGCTTGAGGTAATGATATAGGCTAGCAGTGCAAAACCTATGATGCCAAAGCGGCTGATCCACGCCTTGCGACTAGGAGTGACATTCTTGCACAGCGGGAGATCCTCGGTCAGGGTTGAGGAGAGAACTAACAGTTGCGAGTCAGCAGTGGACATTACGGCGGCCAATACTGCAGCTAAAATTATTCCCGAAAACAGGGGATGGAAAAGAGCGCTAACCAAGGCTAGAAAAATACGCTCTTGATTACCGTCTGGCCCCGTTACCCCAGGCAGATGAGCTATTTCGTTGTAGGCGATACCGCTTAAACCGATAAGCACCGATAGGGTCAGGCACACAACCATCCAGCTGATACCGACGCGCCGCGCTTTAGCTACACTGGAGACATGATCGATGCCGATGAAACGAGCTAAGATGTGTGGTTGGCCAAAATAGCCGAATCCCCAGGCCATAAATGAAGCGCCACTGAGCCAGGTTGTGCGGTAGGAAAAGGCTTTGGGGTTGACCGTGGTAATGTCGACACCCGAACCGGATACGGCAAAGAATACCAGTAGAGCGCAAAATGTCAGCGCGGCCAGCATCAACAGCCCCTGAATCAGGTCAGTCCAGCATACGGCAATGTAACCGCCGAGAAAAGTGTAGGAGACTACCACCAGAGTGGTAATGGTTAGCGATGTTTGCTCCGAAGAACCAAAGCTGTGGGCAAACAGAAGAGTACCGCCCTTGAGACCGGAAGCAACATAAAATGTGAAAAAGATCAGAATTACCACCGCCGAAATAGTTTTAAGCAGGTGCGATGAGTCGTCAAAACGATTAGATAGGTAGGTGGGGAGGGTTATAGCATTGAGCTTTTCTGTATAGGCTCGCAACCTTGGTGCCACAATATACCAGTTGGCGTATGCCCCCAAAGATAGACCAATCGAGATCCACAGCCCATCAACCAGCCCCGAGCCAAACACAGCGCCGGGCAGGCCTAGAAGTAACCAGCTGCTCATGTCCGAGGCACCGGCACTAATCGCGGAAGTTACCGGCCCCAAAGAGCGCCCGCCGATGATGAAATCTTCGTTGTTTTTAGTCCTCTTCATGGAGATGTAACCGATGGACAGCATGAGCATTAGGTAGAGACTGAATTCGATAGCGGTAAGCATGATTTATTTCCCTTTTGGCGCGAATAATTGCAAAATTTATTAGCAACGTAACTGCAGAAGTGTTTATTGAACATACAAGATGTGCATCTGACAAAGGCAGCCAAGATAGCAACTTTCACATGATGGTGCAAGTTTGGCATAGATAAGTCTGCTGATATGCAGTATCGAAATAAACCCTAGCATTATTGTTGCCGCGTTGAGTGACATGGTGGAGAGAGTGATGAGTAATGGTATGAGCTATTCTAGTTATTTTAAGATAATAGGTGAAGTGTGGGGTGCATGTAGGTTAAATAGGCCAGTGTTACTCGTCCGCTTACCACCTAAAACGCAACAAAGGTTTTTATGCTCAACTCCGCTTAGACACGTATTTGTTTGACTGATGATCCACAGGGTGGTTCTGTGCACTGGCGCAGTAAGGATTGTGCTGGTGGTTAATTTAAGGGTGTGGATCGTAATCAATCAGATTACTATCGATAGATAACACCAGTTTTAAATTTGAAACTGAAGGATGAACGGGGTAGGCTGCGCGTTGTGAAATTCAAAGCAGGAACGATCCTTGCTCGCACCGGGCAGCATCTATTCCAGTCCTGTCGTTGAATAACTATTCTATTTAAAGTTATTGGAGAAGGAAATCATGCAAGTTGCCGATGATGCCAAATGTTTTGCCTGTGGGCAGGAAAATCCTTATGGCTTGAAAGCCTGTTTTGAACTCGATTATGGCAAAAAAAGCTCCTGTTGTCAGATACAATTGACCGAACAGTTTCAAGGCTGGCAGGGGGTAGTTCACGGTGGAATTCTGGCGACACTGCTGGACGAGGCCAGTGTCTATGCCTGTCGTACCCTTGGAGAAACCTTTGTAACTGCAGAGTTGACGGTGCGCTATAAAAAACCGGTAGCGGTTGCACAAACGCTGGAAATTAGCGCCAAAGTTGTCGAGCAGAAACGGCGAATTTTTATAGTCAAAGCGCAGATTGAAATGGATGGACAGGTCTGTGTCGAAGCTGATGCCAAAATATTTGCCGTGCAGAGCAAGGCTCCAGATCAGTCTTGCCCCAGCATTGCGAGATAACTTGGTGACTCTGAACGTTTAAAACTGATAAAAGCTCTGTTTAATTCTCACCTCCACTCGTCTTTTTGTCAACCATTATCACGTTCGACTGCTGTTCGTTCGTTGTAGCGCACTACTTCATGGGCAGCTTTGGGTATAATTTATTTCCCTCGTGGGGTCGGTCAATGATCGCTAACGTGCTCGAGTTCTAAACTTATATTCGGTCTCAGGCAGAATATCCAAAAACCTGAATATAGTTTTGCCAGAGGCGCAGTTGCTATTATTTTTGCGACACTTGCGTGCTGGGTTTGAACAAGCGGTTCATCAACAGATGATATTTAGAGTAGACAATTAAACAGCTCAACGAGAGAGCAGCTAAGAGGGCTCTTAAGACCGACAACCATATAAGAGGATCATTACCGAGGATTGTGCCCGCGCTGATTTAAAATATTTGTCATGAAGGTAGGTGCGATCTGCCACGCGAGTAGAAGAGATTAAGCATAAGCTTACCTGTCGTCAGCTACTTTCACTAGCTAAACTGTCATATTATTCTCTGCCATGAATTCGGCATACTTTTTATCCTCGACACAGATATGATTAAGCCACCACCCTTTTAAAAATCTTAATAATATCTCGGGATCGTTTTCTTGCTTTACCTCGGCAGAAATCTTTTTCGTCTCAACCGCCAGCGATTTGTGAAATTCAAGATGTTCATCAAAACTCGGATAATTGATATTTTTTATGATCTCTTCCTCAGTGATAAAATGAAAATTGGTATATTGCTCTAAAGTGATAATGATTGAGCTAAGTATTTCGTGCTCTTTTTTATGCATGATGAAATAGTGGAGCGTATTTATTGTAGAAATTATCCCCCTATGCTGCTCGTCAATAATAGGAATACCGGTATCGTTGCTTGCAGTCCAAACTATGTAAAGATTATTTTTCATTGTTTTTCCTTTAAATGATGGTGTAGGTGGCACCTGCCTCTTTTCGCTTGAAAATAGGCCGCTGTTGTGACATCTCGGTATCTAAAAGCTTTTTCCCATTAAGTTTCCAGCTAATATCTCTGCGCTAGATCTGCTTATTGGTTGCGGTACGATTGAACCAATTTCTTATTAAATTTATCGTCGGTTAATATCCTAGCGTAAGCGGTAATGCCTGTATAGTGCTGTAAATTAATTAAGGTCATTGTGCCACTTATTTCGTAAGAGAGGTGTTGCTAACCCTCAACTCCAACGAGGAGCTTGCGCTGAGGTTAGTTGGGCATAGCTGGCAGCGATTCACGAAAAATAGCAAGGTAGTCCATCGAATACATCTAGTGCTTAGTAAGATTTCCCTAGTAGCTGTGTTAGCAGCTATCATCAAAACTTTTTATACCCATTATATCTAATTACTATTATTTTTTGGTTAAGGTTGTGTTTTTAGGTTAGAAAAACTATATTTGTTGCCTTTATTAAAGGGTTGCAGGTTTTTTACAATTGTAAAGGGTAAGTGCCTACAACTGAGGTCAATGTGAATTGTATTGGAATTACTTGTGTATTAGCCGAAGCCGTGGCCCATTTAAGTGCAGCATGAAGAGTGTTGTAAAGAACAGGAAATTTTATGTCTATTAAGTATAAACAGATGATTATTGTTATGGTTAGCGTTGCGCTACCGCTAATATTGACCATGCTCCTGATAGTTTTTTTCTCCGCACATACACGAACTATTATCGACGAGCAGACCGCATTATTGGTTGATGCTGATTTAGATCACACCTTTGCTGGCACTGTCGATCTTATTGATCTATATCAAGCATCAAAGAAACAGCAGCGCAGCACTGCAGTTAAAAGTTATCTGCGCTCTTATGCAGACGAGCTTTACTCGCAGGTTGAGCAGTCATACAAAAATTCTCCAAGCAATGAAATTAGCGACAGTATTCGGAAAGCAGTGCTAGCGCCACGCATTGGCAAGAGTGGCTATGCCTTTGGTATGAACAGCGCTGGCCGTTTGACTATCCACCCCAAAAGCGAGGGTAGAGATCTTTCTGGCGCAGAGCATATCGACAGGATGCGGAGCAAAAAAGAGGGTTTTATCGTCTATCACTCGGTAACCGCCAAACGTGACAAGGCCGTTTATTACCGATACTTTGCTCCACTCGATCTGATTATTGCTCCAGGAGTCTTTATTGACGAACTGGAAACTCTCTACGACCATGAGGGGGAAGCTGCCTCTTGGGCTAAACTGTTGCAACGCATGCAAACACTTAAAATTGGAGCAGGCGGTTATTTCTGGGCAATTGATGCTGGTGATAGCAAGGGCGAGTATAAAATATCCCCTAACGGAAACAAAGATGGCCAAAATGGATGGAGCCTGCGTGACGAAAATGGCGTTGCCTATATTCAGCAATTGATTGAATCAGCCAAAAGTGCAACAGGTGGTACGATAGAGGATGTTTTTGTATTTAAAAACTCGCGTTCTGCGGCCCCCGAAAGAATGCTGGTACGTGCTATCTATTATGCGCCACTGGATTGGGTTCTCGGTATCAGCATTCCCGTAGCGCAAATTGAGACAGCAAGTAAAATGGCTGACGAGTCCTTTAAAAATATGATGTTCCAAGTTGGAGCAGCCGCGGCTATTTTTTTGGTACTCGGGGCAATTTTTGCGTACTGGAATGGTAAAAAAACGGTTGAACCAATTAAGCAGGTTATGCTCCTAGCGAAAGAGATAGAAGGGGGTCGACTAGGACGAAGGTTTAACCTAACTCGAAACGATGAACTGGGCGAAATGGCACGTATAATGGACGAGTTGACCGATAGTCTGGAAAACGAGATTGTCGGCAGTCTACAACGACTCGCTGATGGTGATCTAACCTGCGACGTTCAGCCACGCGATGATCAGGATCAGCTTCGTACTGCTTTGCATAAACTTAATCTCGATCTCAATGATATTGTCGGTCAAATCCAGGGAGCCGGCGGGCAGATTAACTCTGCCAGTGGCCAGATTGCGGATGCGAGCCAGACTCTTTCTCAAGGGGCTACGCAATCAGCTGCAGCCCTTGAAGAGATCAGTAGCTCTATGATCGAAATGACGGCACAAACAACACAAAACGCTGAAAATGCCGACCAAGCCAACCAGCTCTCAGTTACTACTAGCAGTGCGGTGGAGAAGGGTGGTCAGCAGATGAACGGCATGGTCGCAGCTATGGCTGAGATCAACGAAGCTGGACAGAACATCAGTAAAATCATTAAAGTTATCGATGAAATTGCTTTCCAAACCAATCTGTTAGCTCTCAATGCTGCCGTTGAAGCTGCGCGGGCAGGTCAGCATGGCAAAGGATTTGCTGTTGTTGCTGAAGAGGTGCGTAATCTTGCCGCGCGCAGCGCCAAGGCTGCCCAAGAGACCGCAGAGCTGATTGAAGGTTCGGTTAAGAAAACTATGAATGGCACTCAAATAGCCGAAGAGACCTCATCTGCGTTGCAGGAAATTGTTGGCTCGATCACCAAGGTGACAGCCCTTGTTGCAGATATTGCCGTTGCCAGTAATGAGCAGGCACAGGGGATAACCCAGATGACCCAAGCTCTTGGCCAAGTTGATCAATCAGTGCAACGCAACACCGCTACCGCCGAAGAGTCGGCTGCTGCTGAGGAACTTTCTAGTCAGGCAGAGCAATTAAAACATATGCTCAGTCGTTTTAAGCTTGCCAATTCGCAAGCGTTGCCGCCAGTAACTCCTGAGCTGTAAGCTTGATGATTTTATACTTCGCTCGAGATGTAGCCTTCTTGTGGGGGATGTTACAGTACATCTAGTCCCCAAAATGTCCCAAAGTAGGTAATAGCACAAACAAAAAAAGGGTTACGCAAATGCGTAACCCTTTGATTTTTATTCTGGTGCCGAAGGCCGGAATCGAACCGGCACGGCCAGAAGCCATCGGTTTTTGAGACCGACGTGTCTACCAATTCCACCACTTCGGCACAAGCAGGACGGATTATAGAGATATGCATAGTAGCGGTCAAGTGTTTATCTTGGTGTTGTGTGTTTTTTATTGTGTTGCATGTTAGATAGCTGCCTCATTGGGTGCAGGGACAGGGTTGTGTGCTAGACTATGATAACTGTCTAATTACGTTAGGGGAGGGTTGTTATGCACGAGGCTATGTTTTGGACTGCGGCGGCTGATGGTGGGGTGCGCTGTGAGTTGTGCCGCTTTCACTGTCTTATTGGCGAAGGGCAGCGTGGGCGTTGCCAAGTACGGGAAAATATCGCTGGGGTGCTATATACTTTGAACTATGGCTTAGCCGTGGCCAGCAATATTGATCCTATTGAAAAAAAACCGCTCTTCCATGTCTTGCCTGGTTCTGAAAGTTATTCTGTGGCGGCGATGGGGTGCAATTTTCACTGCTTGCACTGTCAAAATGCTTCTATATCGCAGGTTCTCCCCCGTGTAAATGATGTTGTCGGTAGCAGGTTGCAGCCAGAAAAAATTGTAGCACAGGCACTGGCGGCGGGCTGTAAGAGCATTGCTTACACCTATACTGAGCCGACAGTATTTTATGAGTATGCTTATGCCACGGCCAAGTTAGCGCATGCTGCTGGGTTGGCGAATATCTTGGTAACCAATGGTTATATGGCACCGGAGCCGCTGCGCCAATTTGCACCTTTTTTGACCGCGGCCAATGTCGACTTGAAGGGGTTTAATCCCGATTTTTATCGTAAGTTGTGTGGGGCTGACCTTGAGCAGGTGATGCAAAGTCTATTGCTGTACCGCGAATTGGGTATATGGCTGGAGGTTACCACCCTAATTATCCCTGGTTATAACGATGCGCGTGATGAGTTAGTAAAGTTAGCCGCTTTTATTGTCGATAAGTTGGGTGCGGATACGCCGTGGCATGTGAGCGCTTTTTATCCGACATCACTACTGTCCGGTTGAAAAATATAATAACAACGTAAGCCATTGAGAATACTAGTTCTTTGACATAACTAATTCATTTTCGATTTGAATTCATCTACTCAAGTGTGTGTTGATACCTTTCTGC
>JAVETC010000001.1:0-199694 GCA_034006225.1 Desulfuromonas sp.
ATTGGAGGTCAATTTGTTCGAGAAAAAGCCAATTTCATCACTGGTTACTGATGCTCTTAAGCATATATCAGAACCTCTCGAATCTAACCAGTTGAATCTGTTTAACTATTAACCGGACAGTAGTGGCCTGAAATGTAAAGTTATGTAGCTTTAGTTACAAATAGTAAACAATAACTATCCGAAATTAAACGAATTTACCACAAAACACCAATATATAAAAAAACGCCATCTTTCGAAAAGAGTAGTAACGCGGTGATTGTACTTTTGCCGGTGTTTCACAACGAGAAAGGTGGAATTTATGTCAACAGTAAGTTTTGGTGGCCTGGCAACTGGGCTGGATACTGAGTCGCTTATCACCTCACTGATGGAGATTGAGCGCGCCCCCATTACCAGTATGGAAACTGACATTGAATATATGGAGAGTCAGAATGAAACCTTTGAGAGTTTTGGTGACATTCTCACTAGTTTAAACAGCGCCATTGGTGGTCTCGATACGACCTCGGAATTTAGTTCATGGGCGGTTAGCACGAACAATAGTGAAAATACATTTCAGGCCAGCGCGTCAAGTTATGCCAAAGAGGGCTCCTATCAAGTAGAGGTACTTAGCATGGCACAACAGCAAAAAGATGTTAGTTATGAAGGGTTTGCCAGTTCTACAGATGAGAATTTGTCCGGCACCATCACCATTGGCGACACTGTCATTGAGTATGAGGATATCTCCCTCGCTGCCTTAGCCGACCTAGTCAGTGATTCAGACTCTGGCGTGCAAGCCGGAATCGTCGATGATGGCACTGAAAATGGTTTGCGTCTGGTCTTTACTGCGGAAGATGCCGAGACAACCCCAGAAATTTTAGCTACAGGCAGTATCAGCCTGGATACCGCAACCGACGGGCATACTCTCGATGGTTCGATGGCGCATGTGGTGGTAGATGGTATCGATATGTACTCCGGTAGCAATACGCTCAGCGGCGCAATCTATGGCGTGACCCTTGATCTAATCGGTGTAAGCACCTCGGATGAGATCTCGTATGTCAAGGTTGCTAGCGACACCTCAAGTATTGAAGAAAAAGTCGATCAATTTGTCTCCGCCTATAACGAGATGTTGACGTTTATTGATGAGATAAATGATGCCGATAGCGCCACCGGTAGCAACTTTCGCTCTATTGAGCGGAAAATGCAAAATCTCATTACCACGCAGGTTGGTGGCTCCTCCAACTTTTCAAGTCTCGCCTCTTTAGGTTTTGAAACCGACTCCGAAACTGGGGAACTTTCCTACGATAGTTCCACGCTAAGCGATGCCCTACTGAATAATCTCGATGATATCCAGATGTTGTTTGTTGGTGATGATGACACCGATGGTATTGCGAAACAGCTGAGCACCTATCTCAGTAGCCAGCTCGATAGCATTGACGGTTTTGTCGCTACTCAAACAGAGAGTAACGACGAGCAGATTGAGCGACTAGAGACCAGTATCGAGCGGATGGAGACACGCCTTGAAAAGCGGGAAGAGACGCTAAATGCACAGTTTGCCGCAATGGAGTTGCTGGTTTCTGAACTAAACACCCAGGGCGATTATCTCGAATCATTTTTTGCTGAAGAAAGCTCTTAACTCTTTTAGCCATGCAGGAGGGCAGTTATGTCCGTTATATCATCCACCGATCTTACCAGTGCTGTCAGCAGTTATACCTCTTCGTCCAGTAGCAGCAATGTCTTAGGGCAAGAGGATTTTTTGGAACTGTTAGTCGCGCAACTAGAAAATCAAGACCCCTTGGAGCCGCAAAGTAATACTGAGTTCGTTGCCCAATTGGCGGAATTTAGTTCACTAGAACAGCAGACGCTTACCAACGATAAACTGGATGAGGTGGTGGCTTCAACACAGAGCAATAACACCGTTGCCTCTTTAAGTCTATTGGGCCAAGAGGTAATTGCTCAAACCGATAGCTTTGTGTTGCAGGGAGATACTGTAGATGTGGGATTTTATCTCGATGACGCCGCAGAACAGGTCAGTGTGAATATCTTAGATAGTAGTAACTCGGTGGTAGCCTCCTTTGATTTTAATGACGTGCAGGTGGGAGAAAACTTTGCCACCTGGGATGGTTGTGATGCAAATGGGAACCGTTTGGCCTCAGATGAGTACCAGATAGCAGTAAACATAGATGGCGGCCTAGCCAATTCCGAAGCCGCGCTGGTGCGCTCGACGGTGAACGAGGTTGGTTTTGATGCCGTGGGGAACACCCTGGGCACCAGTGCTGGGGTGATTCTGCTGTCGGAAATTTTATCGGTGGTGGCACAGTGATGGCCGCCACGCAAAATCAGGCATCAGCGCATGTCGCTGCTATTGAATTTTCCGCACATTCACTGCAACGGATGGCAAAGCGCAAGCTCTCATTTAGTGAACAGCAATTAACCCGGTTGCAGGAAGCACTGAAAACTCTGGTTAAAAAGGGGAGTAGAACCTCGGTGGTGATGCTCGATGAAACCGCTCTTATTGTCAGTGTTCGTCAGCACCGAGTGGTAACAGTTGTCGAACAGAGTGCACTAAGAGAGCAGGTGTTTACCCAAATCGATAGCGCGGTGTTTGCTTAGGTTGCTGTTAGCGCAACAATTAAGCTGATATGGAAAAATTAAATTCAACTTTAGTGCTGAGCACAGCACGTTATTAGGAGGCACTATGGGACTCTCCAGTACATTATATAGTGGGATTAGTGGACTACAGACCAACGCCGAAGCCATGAGTGTTACGGGTAATAATATCTCCAACAGTAATACGGTGGCCTTTAAATCCAGTTCTACCGTTTTTGCCGATATGTTGTCTGCAACTATCTCATCATCATCAACGGGCTATAATCAAGTTGGGCGCGGCACTGAACTGTCGACGGTTAGCACTAACTTTACCCAGGGCTCATTTCAAAGCACCTCCAATGATACCGATTTGGCCATAGAGGGTGATGGATTTTTTATGCTCAGCGGTGCCGATTCCGCAGAGACCTTCTATAGCCGGAACGGGGCCTTCGATTTTGATGCTGATGGCTATCTGGTCAATACCGATGGCTATCGGGTGCAGGGGCAACTATTTGATGCTGACGGCAGCGCTGGTGGCGGTGATCCGACCGATATTCAGATCAATTTTACCAGCCAAATTGCCGCCAATCCAACAAGTAGCATTGTGCTGACAACTAACCTAAACTCGGGCGAGGAGGTCATTGCTGGGGGATTTTTAACCGACGATCCCGCCACCTCCTCGAACTATTCAACCTCAACGCAGATCTATGATGCCTTGGGTGAAACCCATCTAGCTACCACCTATTTTACCAAGACCGATGAACAGGAGTGGGCTTGGAATACTGTTGTCAATAGTGATGAGTTGGATGTCAGTGTTGCCGACACCACTGATGTGACGGTTATAGGTACTGGAACGCTATACTTTGAAGACGATGGAGAGCTGATTGGGGACAGTGTGTTCTCTTTAGATTACCTATCCTCTCTAACGTGGGATAATGGTGCTGACTCGACACAGGCGATTGAGATAGATTTTGCCACCACCCAATTTAGCAGTAGTTCGGTAGTATTTTCCCAGAGCCAAGATGGCTATGCTCCTGGTGAGGTGGTGGACACCTCAATTGATAGTAGTGGAGTTGTCAGTATCAGTTATTCTAACGGGGAAAGCATAGATATTGCCACCTTAACTCTCGCCACCTTTTCCAATCCGAGTGGACTGGAAAAAGAGGGCAGCAGTATGTACAGCGCTGGAATCTATTCAGGTGATCCCCAAATTGGTACTCCTGGTGCATCACAGGGTTTTCTCTATACCAACTCCCTCGAGCTCTCCAATGTCGATCTATCACAGGAATTTGTCGATATGATCACTATTCAAAATGGCTATTCTGCAAGTTCCAAGGTGATTACTACTACCGATGAGATGTTGCAAGAGGTGATTAGTCTGATCCGTTAATAGTAGCGTTCAGAAGAAGGGAGCGGTGGAACCTTATGTGTAGCGAATTAAACAAAAATCTTGGGAAAATAAAGGATCTGCTCCAGCAGGAGCGACACTGCTTTATCACTTTAGATATGAAAAATTTGCCGCAACTTTTACAGCGTAAAACCCAAATTTTATCCGATTTGTCCCTGTTTCCTGCCGATGCGGGCAACGCAGAGCAACAGCAATTGTTGCGCGATATCAGCTATGAAAATCAGCGTAATGCGCGTTTGATACGCCACGCGGAAGAGCGGATAAGCCAGTGTTTGTCTTTCTACATCAAAAGTGAGCCTAGTGGTTATTATTGCTGCAATGGCGCGATTGGGCCTGCGGTAATCCCCTGTCAACTACTCTCGGGGAGTGTATAAAAATGTCCGGATTATTTGGTGCACTCAACGTTGGTAAAACGGGTTTAATGCTCAGTCAAAAAGGGGTTGAGGTGGCGGGCAACAATGTTACCAATGCCAATACCGAAGGCTACTCGCGGCAGACATTAGAGGTGTCGTCGGCTCCCTCCCTAGAGTTTAATGGCACCATGGTCGGGCAGGGTGCGGTGGCAACTGGAATAGCACGTGAGGAGTCGGTATTTGTTACGCAACAGCTCATTGATAAGAGTGCCGACTTTGGTGAACAGGATGCCATGACCGAATCTCTCGAAGAGGTGGAGAGAATTGTCAGTGTCTCCGATAACAACCTTGCTGCGGATATTGATGAGTTCTTTGTCAGTTGGCAGTCATTGAGTACCGATCCTTCAAGCGACGTGACGCGCCAGGAGGTTATTCAGATGGGCGATATTATTGCCGATAATCTGGTGCAGATGAACGATGAACTGGAAAATGTGCAGGAGAATATAAATGTCAGTATTGAGTCTGAGGTCGAATCGTTAAATCAGATGCTCGAGCAGGTTGCCGAGTTAAATCAACGCATTGTTTCAACCGAGGTCACTGGCGATAGCGCCAATGGGTTACTTGATGAGCAGGATCTATTACTCCAAGAGCTAGCGCAAACTATTGGTATTCAAACCTACACGACCGAAAGCGGTATGGTGTCGGTACAGCTAAGTTCTGGGTTACCCTTAGTCGAGGGGGGCGATGCCAGCACTGTTGTTGCTAATCGCGTCGCGGGAGATGTGCAACTAACCCTGAATATGGGTGGTAGCGAAGCTACTCTGGGTCTGGATGATGTGGGCGGAGAAATTGGCGGTATGCTGACCGTGCGCGATGAGGTTATCCCCGATGTTCAATCCGATCTGGACCAACTGGCCTACACCTTTGCCAATGAAATTAACGCTATACATGAAGCCGGTGTCGATAGTGACGGAAATAGCGGCAGTGCTTTTTTCTCTTACACCACCTCCAGCGATCCCAGCGCAGAGGCGTGGACTGGTGCGGCATCAACCTTAGCAGTGGCTATTACCGAGCCAAGTGAAGTGGCCGTGGGGACAATTTTGCCTCCAGATAACACCAGCGGCGATAATACCAACGCCTTAGCTATGGTGGCACTGCAAGAGCAGGAGTTGGTTGATGGCAGCACCTTCAATGAATTTTACAGTAAAATTGCTTCAGGAGTCGGATTGGATGTTGAGCGCAATGAGTTTGAGCTGTCAGTGGCCGAAGATGCGCTGGTGCAGGTGCAAAATATGCGCGATGTGGCCGTAGGTGTCTCAACCGATGAGGAGCTTCTGCTGTTGACACAGTATCAGTCAGGTTATCAGGCTTCGGCAAAATATATCTCCGCAGTACAGGATATGTTGGATGTTTTGATGGCCATTTAAGGGGGTAGATATGCGGACCACACCGAGTAGTATTTATCGCAGCATACAGTACAACATTGAACAGGGGCGCTCAAACTTAGATGGTCTATATTTGCAGGCATCGACGGGAAAAAAAGTCGAGGTCGCATCGGACGACCCTGCCGCAGTACGCGCCATTGAGATGAGCCGTAGTCAAATTACCATGGCGGATCGCTATACGGAAAATATAGAAACAGTGCAGGACAGCATGGATAGTTGCGACAGCTATCTTAGTACTGCCGAAGATGTGATGCAGCGGATGAAAGAGATCGCGACGGCAGCATTGAATGGTTCACTGTCAGATGCCGATTTAGCCACCTATGCCGATGAGGTTGTAACTCTAAAAGAGCAAATGTTGGACATTGCCAATGCCCAGGTGAACGGTAAGTATCTCTTTGCCGGCTTTAGGGACGATCAACCGCCATTCAGTGGTGATCCTGTAATATATAGCGGTACTGAAGATATTAAATATGTTGAGAGCGGGCCTGCCGAATATATTCAAAGCAATCTGCTTGGCAGTGATCTGTTTATCGATCCTGTTGATGTATTTGCCGAATTTGATTCATTGGTAACGGCGTTAGATACTGGTGATACGGCGACGATTCAGGCGCAGATGAGCTCGATTGAGGAGGCCAGTGATCAGCTGAGAACGCAGCGGGGAGTGATGGGTAACAATAATGCGCGTCTAGATGATAGTTTATCGCTTATTGCTGACTCCAAGCTTCAACTGCAAGAGCGTCTATCGCGTTATGAGGACGCCGACCTGACCGAAGTGTTAACTGAGATGACCCAAGCCGAAACCGCCCTTGAGGCAGCTTTGGCGGTCAGTTCGCGCATTAGTGATTTATCCTTGCTGAATTATCTGTAGGGGGTGAAGTTATCGTAGTTAAGCGCCACGATAAGCGCAGCCTGAGGTAAAACTGAGCTCAGCGTAGCGGAAGATCACTCAGGCGCACAAAGCGGAAACCGCGTTGTTGCAACTCTGGAATGGCATCAAGCAGCCCTTCGGCTGTGGCACTTTCGGGGTGATTCATGTGCAGGATCACAATATCACCGGCGCTGGCTGTAAGCAGAGCCTGTTTCACCTGGTGGCGCGAATAGGTTGCTCCGGCGTCGCCAAGGATTGAAAATCCGGCTACCTGCGCACCGAGCTCTTGGGCAATTTGTACCGCATACTCGTCATAATAGGCGGTGCCCGAGCGATAAAAAAGCGGGCGCTTGCCGGTTAGTGCCTCTATCTTGTGCGCATTTAGCGCAATTTCATCTACCATCTCGGCAACAGAAGCTGTGCCGGCGATGCCGTAAACAGAGCGGCCAGTTACCGAGGCTGGTTTGTGTTGATAGCCATGGTTGCCAATCTCAAAAAGCGGGTTGGCACTAAGCTTAGCAAAGGCCTCTCTATTTGGTTCTATCCAGCGGGCATTAATAAAGAGTGTTGCCGGTATCTGCTCTGCGATCAAAAAATCAGTTATCTTAGTATCATGCTGCATGCCATGCAGGCTGCCGCAGGCATCAAACGTCAGCGCGATAATCTTATCCTGAGTATCGATGTGAGTTTTAACTCCAGTGACGTTTTCTCCCCACTGCTGCGGAGTTACCCCGTGATATTTGGCCACAATCTTCTGCTTAATCTCTCTATAGTCACTATCGTCAATATGCTCCTGAGCATAAACAGAACAGCTTAGGATAATGACAAAGAGAATTGCGCTTCCTAGGGTAAATTTTTTTTTAGTCATGGTCACGTAGATCCTCTATGCACGGCGCCACTAGTGTGGCAAATTTTATGCAACTATTGTCTGCACTCTTGATATATATCAAGGATATTGCTGTAAGATAGCGCTAAGGTTAGCTCAAATATATCCCTCAATACAAGGAGCTTATCATGACGACTTTAGCCCAAATTCATACTGTGACTGACCTTGTTGACTATCAAGCCGATGCCGTGGTCAGTAAGACACTGATTAAAAAAGATGCCGGCACGGTTACATTGTTTGCTTTTGGCCAGGGGCAAGAGCTAAGCACCCATAGTGCACCATTTGATGCGCTGGTCTATGTTGTCGATGGTGAGGTCGAAATCACGATCTCCGCTACTGCGCATGCCCTTACTCAAGGCGAGATGATTATTCTGCCCGCTAATGAGCCACACGGCTTAAAGGCAACCAAAGATTTTAAGATGATGTTGACAATGATTAAAGCGTAGCTGGGCGGATTTTTGGTTACTGATAGTGGCGCGCGTGCAAGTTAAGGTTCAGCGCGCGCAGCTATACCGGCAGCCTTCCCTTGCATTTCTGGCCAATCTTTGCTTGGATAAACGTACCGGCTGTGCCTGACACCGTGGATAAATTTCCATCTTTGCCGCAACCCAGAGCTACTTTAGCTTGCAGATGATGCTTGGCGCTGGGTGACGGGCTTAGCGCTGACCGCGGTCTGGAGTAGGTGCAGAGCATGAAACGCTAAATTACTTGCATGGGATGAATATGGAACCGATCCTCACCATTGGCATCATTATCTTCAGCGGGTTTGTTGCTGGCGAACTGTGCACGACCATTAGATTACCCAAAGTAACTGGATATATTCTCGCCGGTCTGATTCTTAATCCAGAGCTGACTCATTTTATCCCCGCATCCTTTGTGGAACACACCTCCCTGGTTACCAATATAGCGATATCATTTATCACCTTCTCGGTGGGGGGCACGCTGTTTTTTCCCAAAGTGCGCTCCTTGGGGAAATCGATTATTTTTATAACTCTGTGTGAGGCAGAACTTGCCTTTTTGTGTGTCGGCACCTTTTTTCTCATATTGGCGCCGCTGTTAGTGCCCATGGCTGGTTTGACCTACGCAGGCTATTTTATCCCGCTAGCTCTACTGCTGGCCGCCTTAGCTGCGCCAACTGATCCATCGGCGACACTGGCAATTATGCACCAATACCAAGCGCGCGGCCCAGTTACCTCAACTATTATGGGGGTGGCGGCTTTTGATGATATTCTGGGTATAATAAATTATAGCCTCGCCGTATCTATAGCTAGCTTCTGTATGCTGAATAAATCACTGGAAATTTATACTCTGGCGCAACCCTTTATCAACATATTGGGTTCTGTTGTCGGCGGCTGTATCTTCGGCCTCTTCCTGAATTTTTTAACCAAAATAGTTAAGAGAGAGACCGAGGGGGTCTTAATCACACTTATTATTGGGCTATTGTCTCTGTGCTATGGTGTTGCGGGCCTGCTGGGGGTGGACGAACTCTTATCGACCATGACAATGGGGATAGTAGTCGTGAACTACAACATAAAAAAAGAGGAGATATTCAGGCTGCTGGAACGCTATACCGAGGAGCTGATCTTTGTCCTTTTTTTCACCATAAGCGCTATGCATCTAGATTTTTCAGTCATGGCTGCCAACTACCCCTTTATTCTAATTTTTATTGTATTTCGGGCTGTTGGCAAATTTAGTGGGGCAATCGTGGGCGGTAAATTGTCTAAATCATCCGTAGCGGTGCAAAAGTATACTGGCGGGGGCTTAATTCCGCAGGGGGGGATTGTTATAGGTTTAGCCCTTATTCTGAAACAACAGCCCGCTTTTGCGTCAATTGCCGATATTGTCCTAAATGTGATTATTGGGACGACGATTATCCATGAAATTATTGGCCCCATAGTCTCTAAATTCGCGCTGGAAAAATCGGGCGAGATTGCGAAAGTACCCCATAGCCACTAACTTAACTTGTTGTTGCCGCTGGTGCGTGAGCGTTTGGCGTAAAAAGAGCGCAGACTGAGCAAAATTCCTAGTGTCATGGCAATAGCGCCTGCGGCAGCTAAGGGAGCACCGGGATCACGATTAATGGTCAGTTGGCTATAGGTTGTGTACAGCGGCGCTAAGCGTTGCGGGGTAAAACCGGCAGCTACTAGCTGTTTAGGTGCACCCCGTCTTACTACATACCAAAGGCTCTTATTCTCGTGGCTTGCCTCCTTTAATTCCAGTAAAAAAGCTGGATTGCGCAGTGCTCCGTTGCCTGCACTACCTCTTCTGCTTTGAATATCTGGCGTAAAATCCACCACTCTTAAGCTTGCGCCCGCAGAAAGCTGGATGGTGCTTCCCGGTTTAAGTTCCACCTGCTGCTGGTTAAGCAGACAACTGAAGCCAACCACCTGTTGGGAGTAAGAGCCGGGCAGGATAATGAGGTCACCATAGGTTAACGGATGGTTGAAGCGGATAGTTGCGGTCTTGAGTTCGTGATCGCCCTTGAGCAGAGTGACGTTGCTTAGCATATCTATGGGGCGGCCAGATGGTGCCATTTGCGGCTGAAAACTGTTCAGGCGCAGAAAGTAGCCAGCCTGCTCAGGTATGGCAATTATCTCCCCTGCGGCAATACTGTTATTACTGCTGCGCATGCCGTAAATACTGCCCCAGGCGTAGGCGATGACAACTAGGATAAAACCGAGATGGATGAGATATTCGCCGCTCTTTTTCCAGCGCGTACGGAGATGACAGAGCCAATCTATACAACAGCACAGGGTATTGAACCATAACAGCCCAATAAGCGCGCTGCACAGGGGAATCCATACAGTAGAGTAACTAATCTGCTGGATATACAGCTGCCACCACTCTAACAGCGGTTTGCTGTCCATGGTGTTAAATAGCCGTGGGTTGTGCATCGCTTGTGTCGACCCCAAAACGGCGATAAGCGTGGTTATGCTGGTTAGAACAATAGTCGCCTTGGCCGAGCAGCACAATTTCCATAATTGACGAAACATGGGCATTTCCTGAGAGTATTATGCGAGGGGATGGTTGCTTTTCATCAGCAAACCAATACCCAGATAGGTAAAGAGTACGAGCGCAAAGCCTAAAATAGAGAGCCACGCATAGCCGCTGCCTTGCCACGAACGGATAAACTTAGCGTGGCACATGCCAGCAAAATATAGCCAGATCAACGCTGACCACAGGGCTTTAATATCCCACGAGAAGTAGTAGCCCCAGGCGACATAGGCCCAATAACTACCGAACAGCATACTGAGGGTAAAGAAGCAGAAACCCAGAAATATCGCCTCTTCATTGAGCTGCTGGAGCCGATTTCGTGTTGGCAACGGTAGCGCCGCCGTTTTGCGCTGAATTAGATAGAGCACCGCCAAAGAGAAGGCCATGGCAAACAGCGCATAGCCGAGAAAAGAGCAGGCGATATGCAGGGTGAACAGCGGTGTATCCAGCATGGGAATTAGCGCTGGTGGCGTTGGGTCGCGCGGCAAGGCGATATACAGCAGAAGTATATTGAGCAGCATGACAAACAGTCCTGCCGAGGCGAGGCGATAGCGCCATTCAAAATAGAGGTAGGTAGCGCCGAGAGCCCAACTAAAGAAAAACACTGTTGAGAACAGATTGGTAACCGGTAGATAGCCCGCAGCAAACCAGCGCAGCCCGAGGCTGAGAGTTTGACAGCTAAAGGCCAGCACGACTGTGCCCATGGCTAGCTGCTGTAGTTTAGACCAGCGTAAACATGCATGAGCCAGGTAGAGGGTAACGCTAAGGCAATACAGCGCAAAGCATCCATTGAGGAGAAGTGCGTTAATATCCATGTGCGGCTTTCTGCAAAATATGGGGATAATCCCTGCTACCAGGGGCTATCCCCATATCTGCGTTTTATTCGGAATCGGTATCACAAAAAGAGATTTTGTACTTGTCCCAGATATCCAAAGCAATGGCCATAGGTTGCATCATGGGGACAGTATAGGTGTGAAACTTTTTGCTATACAGGTATTGACGGCACTTAGATATGTACTCAGAAAAGCCGCGCGGCGACACGATGAGCGGTTTTTTCAGCTCAGCACGCAGGTCGGCAAGTTTTTCTGGCAGATACTCCGACAGGGTTGGCACCTGAAAGTAGATTGCACTGAGGATGATATCGGTGTTGGGGTCTTCATCGATAATGCGTAACGTATCGATGAGGCGCTCATCACAGCAGTTGCCGAATAGGTCGATGGGGTTCCCCCCGATTCCCTGCAGGATATGGTTCTTCTCAATGTCATCCACGCTGCCCATATTATCGCTGATAAGAGCGCGCAATTTTTCTTGAGTTTGTGGGGCATAGGTGGTCAGCGGTAGCCCGACGGCGGTTACTTGATCGGCCAATAGAATACCCGAGCCGCCACCCACGCTGACGATGCCTACGCGGTTGCCATAGGCTGCCGGTTGAGTAGTTAGAATCGATAAAATATTAACCAGAACTTTAGTATCTTCAGTTAACTCTTCGAGCAGGTATATCCCTGCTTGGCGGCACGCGGCACGAAAAGCTTCATGGCTGCCAGCCAGTGTCGCGGTGTGCGATAGCGTTGCTGCAGCGCCTCCGCCAGCACCACCTTTTATCGCAATGATTGGCTTCTTCAGGGCAACCTGACGGCTCACCTCCATGAATTCGTAGCCGTTGTCAACGCCTTCAAGATAGATGGCGATGATCTTTATCCGTGGGTCGTCACCCATGTGAGCCAAAATGTTGGTGACGCTGACGCTGCTGGCGTTGCCGCATGAGACGCACTGCCCGAGGTTGATCTCATCGGCTCTGAGCATCTCTTTTAACTCCAGACTGACACCACCACTTTGGGAGATGATGCCGATGCCGTTAGCTTTGTCGATGGCGCTGGTGCGTTGAGCGGGGATATAAAAGGTGTTGAGCCCGGTAAAATTGTCGATTAATCCCATGCAGTTAGGGCCGATATAGGCCACATTGTACTGTTCGCTCAAAGCGACGAGACGATCTTCCAGATCGGATCGGCCCGATTCGGCAAAACCGTCGCTGAAGATAATCGCCCCTTTGCCGCCCATTTTGCAGAACTCCTCAAAACAGCGCACGGTCTCCTCAGCGTTGATGGCAAAAACCCCAACGTCGGGAATCTCGGGCAGACTGCTCAGCGACGGATAGCAGGTGAGGCCTTGGATGTTTTTTAACCGTGGATGGACAGGGAAAATCTTATCAATGCGCATAGAGTTTTTTAAGATGATGCCACCCATTGTCCCTGGGCGCGATGCACCGACGATAGCGACTGATTGCGGCGAGAAGATCGCCTGAAGACTTTTCAGCTTTTCGGCTAAATGCTCATTTGGCTGCGGTCGCACCATCGCTTCACCCTGGATGATACGCGTATCGACAATGCTGATGGAGTCTGCGTAAACTATGACTGGGTTGAGGTCGAGTTCGTGCACCTCGGGGTGCTCAGCCATCAGACGGGAAACATTCATAGCTAGGTCGATGATCGCCTCTTTATCGAAAACATCGCCGCGGTAGCCATCCAATATCTTACCGGCCTTGGTTTCAGCCAGCATATCCAAGACATCGTCACGGGTTAAAATGCCGACGCCGAGGGCAACATCCGCCAGTAGCTCGACATTTTTCCCGCCGAGGCCAACCATGACTACGGGGCCAAAAGCTGGATCCTGCTTGGCACCAACCAGTATCTCCAGACCGTTTTTGACCATGGGTTGGATTAGGATGCCATCCAGTTTTGTGACGCCAACTTTGTGAACATTCACCAATAACTGCTCATAGGCATTTTTGAGGGACTCTTGATCGTGCAGGTTTAAAAATACGCAGCCGACATCGCTTTTGTGGATAATTTGCGCTGAAATCCCTTTAATAACCACAGGATATCCCAGTTGTTCTGCGGTTGCCAGTAGCTCGGCCGCGTCTTGGACTATTGCCCCAGGCACCGAGATATCGTAGTTGTTTAGTAGTTGTTTGGTCTCTTGAAATCCGATTTGATTTTTACTCATGTGCTCCCCTAGTAACCATTGAGCGTAAAGGGGTCAAATCTATGTTTGACCGACCTTGAGTCTTTGGTAAATGATTGTGAAAATTACTCTTGAATATTTCTAGCCAATTGTTCGCCGTATGTTTGTGCGGCATGGATTATATCTGGGTGGTTGGCGACTTTGCCTTTGTCGAAAATTCCCAATACGGGGAATTTCTGTTCAACCTCATAGCCTAGAGCTTCGAGGGGCATCTGCATTGCTTCGAGAGTGAAGCCCATATCTTTCATGCTCCGCTGCTCGGCAACTGCTGCCACCGTAGCTTTACGCCCCTGATTTGCCAGTTTACTGCTCCACGGGCCGGGGCGCGGTTCAACAAAAGCATAAAAGCAGTAGAGTCTGTCGATAAAGCCCTTCATCCAGGCGGTAACATTGTAGTTATGCACTGGAGAAACCATGAACAGTCCCCGCGCTGCGATGATTTTTTTATAGATGGCCACCATATCGTCATTAAAGCGCGAGCATTCGCCACTTGTGCGGCACAGTTCACAGCCAATACAGGGGGTAATTTGACAATCGCGCAGTTGGATCACCTCTGTCGCCACACCGGCTTTATGGGCACCTGTGCAAAAGTGTTGCAGGAGTAGATCGGAGTTGCCACCTTTGCGCGGACTGGCACCGATGGCTAGAATTTTAGGTTTAATCAGAGACTCGCTAATTACAAATGCCATAACAGATTTATTGCTCTTTCATTATCCTTGTAGCTAACAGATTTTAGTTTGGCGCCGCTGGTGTTAAGCAGATAAAGCGCGAACCTGTCGCAACCTGATTTACCTACAACCAGTATTTGCTGAGCTTTTATACTGGCCCTTGCGACGAATGCACCAATTTGAGGCCGACAATGCCGGATACGATTAATAACAGGCAGAATATTCTCAGAATATCCCGTGATTCACCAAAGAGGATCATCCCCATAATAGCCACACCAACAGCGCCAATGCCGGTCCATATCGCATAGGCAGTGCCAACGGGAATTGAGCGCATGGCAGCAGAGAGGAGTCCAAAACTTATCGCCATCGCTGCTACCGTGAGCAGAGATGGCATAAGCTTAGTAAAGCCTTCGGTATATTTTAATCCGATGGCCCAAGCAGATTCAAATAATCCGGCAATGACTAAATAGATCCATGGCATATTTATATACCTATCCTCGTTTTTATCGACTGATAATCAGTATATACCGATTGTCGTCGTCTGTTCTTGTCTGCTCGTTGGTTGTGGTTTCTCTTTTAGTGGCCAGCTGTGCACGGCTATTGTCATGTCGCTTGGCAACCGCCAGCCCGACAGAATAGGCTCTTTTTTATTGAAATGGCAACTGTTGACCATAAAAATTGTGGCGGTAATTAATGCCAGTGCAGCGTATTTGGGCACGTTGCTAATCTTTGGATATGTTCTAGCTCCGGCAAGAATCTTGCCTGCTATTGATGGCAAATGCAGGATAAACGCGCGGTTTAGCGCGAGAAAGTTTGCTAAGAAGTTATGCGCTGATCCTATGAAAAAGCTGTTTTTTTATCCATTGTGGCTATTTATGGGCTATGATGCTCAATGGCTACAAGTAGCTCTGCTGTTCTTTAAGTGCCGCCAATAGGGACAGAATGAACTGTTATACCAGAATGTATACTGCGTTCATTTGAGCAATGGAAATTATTAGTTTGGTTTATGCAAGTAAAAATCAACACTTGACAACTCAGGTTGATTTGTTGCATTCACATCAGAATTAATTACAACTTGCCTAAGGTGAAGATCACTGCATGAATGCTACGCGGAATATCCCAACTGAACGCTTAAGAAGACAACGCCGTAATCGACGTATTTTGTTGACGGGTATTGTGGCGAGCCTCTTCTGCTGGTTTGGTTATCTGCAGAGTGATTTTTTTGCCGCACCGCAGACGCTTGTTAACGCTATGCAACCGCTAACTATTGCCGATATTGCTCCGGGTATAGTTACTGCAACTCCGTCCCCGCATAACTCCCTGCCTGATAATGTGCGCAAGTGGACTATTGCTCCCGGGGATAACCTCAGCAAGATCTTTGATAGCGAAAACATCAGCCAAGGTATTCTGTGCCAAATAATGGCTGCGGACGAATCATTACTGGCGCTGGATATTCTACGCCCTGGCAATACCCTGACTTTTACCTTAGATGAACAGTGCCAGCAGTTGCAGCAGATGGAGCTATTTTTTCATCCTGGCCATCAAGTTGTCTATAGCCGTGTCGATGATAATAGTTTTGACTACGAAGAGAAGCTTTTGCCCGGCACTTGGGAAAATCAACTCATTGATGGAGCTATGTCGGGCAGTTTCTATGGCTCTGCCTTGGCAGCGGGTTTAAGTGAACAGGAGGCGGGAAACATCAGCGACCTGTTTAAGAGTAAGATCAATTTTGCCCGAGATATCAGAGCTGGAGATCAATTCCAAGTGGTGCGCAGCCGCCAGTTGGTTGATGGTGAGTTAACTGGGCAAAATCGTATCGAAGGGGTGCGGATTTTCGCCAGAAAACACAGCTATACCGCCTTTCTCTTTGACGATGGTAACTACTACGATGAGCGCGGCGAAAGTTTGGCGCGCGCTTTTCAGCGCTATCCGTTCACGGGACGTCATCGGGTCAGCTCACCATTTAACCCAGCACGCCGTCATCCAATCACCGGACGGATTTCACCACATAAGGGTGTCGATTTTGCTATGTCGACGGGAACGCCCATTTACGCTACCGGTGATGGCGAAGTGGTGCGGGTGAAAAATCACCCCTATGCGGGAAAATATATAGAGATCAGACACGATGGCCGCTATGTGACGCGCTATCTGCATCTAAGTCGCATTACGGTACACCGTGGCCAAAAGGTTTCCAGAGGGGAGCGTATCGCTCTCTCGGGGAACACTGGCCGTTCTACTGGCCCCCATTTGCACTACGAATTGCATATTAATGGTCGCGCGGTAAACCCTCTTACCGCCAAAATTCCTATGGCGGCATCTATCCCGAAAAAAAGCTTGCCACTGTTTAGTCAACACGTCAGTGAATTGCTGGCGATTATGGAGCAGCAGAGCGATAAACTTGCCGGAACCGCGCTGGACGCGAACGCAAAGGTGGTTGGTGCTGAAGATGTTATTGGCGGTAGGTCTTAAAGCTTAATTGGTATCCTCCCGAGTAATTTTATCCTAATACAACTGCGTAAATATTAAACTTTTCGATCCTGACCACGATACTGAATTGCCTCGCTCAGGTGGAGTGTATCAATCTGTTCTGCCTGCGCTAAGTCGGCAATGGTGCGTGCCAATTTGAGTATACGTGTGAAACTGCGCGCGGACAGACCCAGTTTGTCGGTGACCTGTTCCAGCAGGCGATCACCGTTTTGATCCAGCTTACAAAATTTGCGGATATGCCGGGCCTGCATCTGGCTATTGGTGTGCAGCCCCAATTTAGCTAGGCGCTGGTGTTGAATTTGGCGCGCTCTATTGACGCGTAGTCTGATGGTGCTGCTGCTTTCGCCTAGGCTCTGATCGGTTAAATCCTTATGCGGAACGCGTGGTACCTCAACGTGCAGATCAATGCGATCTAGCAGTGGGCCGGACAGGCGGTTGCGATAGCGGTGGAGCATGGCTGCCGAGCAGGTGCAGTCGTGCTGAGAATCGCCGAGAAAGCCGCATGGGCAGGGGTTCATCGCCGCAACCAGCATAAAATCAGCGGGGTAGGTTAGACTTAAGGCGGCGCGGCTGATGCTTACCTGACCATCTTCGAGCGGTTGGCGTAGCATCTCTAAAACATTCTTTTTAAATTCTGGAAACTCGTCGAGAAATAAAATTCCTTTGTGGGCTAATGATACTTCGCCGGGGCGTGGGTAGCTGCCACCGCCGATCAGTCCGGCGTCGGATATAGTATGGTGTGGTGACCTGAACGGGCGCTGTTGCAGTAGAGCGTTGTTATGCGATAGCAGCCCCGCAACTGAATGAATTTTTGTAGTCTCAAGCGCCTCGTCAAAGGTAAAATCGGGTAGGATGGTCGGTAGTCGCCGCGCCAGCATGGTTTTCCCGCTGCCAGGTGGTCCTACCATCAGGATGTTATGTGCGCCGGCTGCGGCAACTTCCAGCGCGCGCTTAACATGTTGTTGCCCGCGTACTTCGGAAAAATCCTCGCCATGATGGTCAAAACTCCTATCCAGCTGTGGAGCAGTTTTGGTCTCGTGCAGCTCAGTTTCGCCGTTAATAAAGGCGACAACTTGCGCTAAATTGTCGACAGCATAGATGGGCAGGCCATTTACCACCGCTCCTTCACCCGCGTTGTCGCTGGGCAGTATAATGCCGTCGAGATCCCACTCCTTGGCGGCAACGGCAACAGCTAGCACACCACGCACTGCTTTAATGCGCCCGTCGAGCGATAGCTCGCCCATATACAGATAGCGAGAAGCCTTGGCGCTGATGGTGCCAGTGGCGCTGAGTATTCCCATGGCGATTGGCAGATCGAGGGAGGCTGCGTCTTTGCGGATATCGGCGGGGGCGAGGTTGACGGTAATTCTGCGCACCGGAAAGTCAAAACCGCTGTTTTTAATGGCGGATTTTACCCGATCCTTGCTCTCTTTTACGGCTCCCTCTGGCAAACCGACGGTAGCAAACTGTGGTAGCCCCTGTGCTACATCAATTTCAACTTCTACGGGGTAGGCATCTATGCCGATGATAGCGCCGGAAAGTATGTTAGCAAGCATGGTAAAATTCCGTTCCGTGAAAAGATTAACATTAGCTTGCATTATAGACACAAAAAAGCCGAAGCGGCAATAGATGTCACTTCGGCTGGTTGTTTAGCTTGCTATATTGCTAGTGCTATGCATTTTCGTCGAGATATTGACTAACTCGCCACGAGGCTGTGGCTCCATCGCCGACTGCGGTGGTGATCTGTTTTAGCACCCCTTGACGCACATCACCGGCCACAAAAATACCCGGGACAGAGGTGTGACAAGCTGGCGCGGAGATGACATAGCCATCTTTGTCCAAATCGACAACCCCTTCAAGAAATTTGGTCTTGGGAGTTACCCCAATAGCGACGAAGAGACCCTGCGTTTCCAGTTCGGATGTCTCTCCAGTTTTACTGTTCTCCAAAACCACATGGGTAAGTCCGCTGTTATCACCTGCGCACGATTTAATGGTGCTGTTCCAGACCACCTCAATTTTGTCGTTAGCAAACAGGCGCTCCTGAAGTACGGAAATTGCGCGCAGTTCGTCGCGGCGATGGACTAGGTATACCTTGCTGGCAAAGCGGCTGAGAAACATAGCCTCCTCTACCGCAGTATCCCCGCCACCGTTAATGGTAACCGGTACATTGCGAAAAAAAGCTCCATCGCAGGTGGCACAGTAGGAGACGCCACGGCCGATTAGCTCTTGCTCTCCAGGTACGCCAAGCTTGCGCGGCTGCGCTCCTGTAGCGACAATTACTGTGCGGGCGAGAATCTCTTTGCCGTCGACTATCAACTTTTTAGTTTTTCCTTGGTCGACAATGGTTTCCACGTTGCCAGTGGTAACTTGCAGGCCAAATTCTAAGCAGTGGGTTTGAAAGCGCTCCATAAGCTCAGGGCCGGTTATGCCACCGGGGAAGCCGGGATAGTTTTCCACCTCAGTGGTGATCATCACCTGACCACCGAGAATCATCTGTTCTATGAGTAGAGTATCTAGACGGGCTCGTGAGCAGTATAGGCCAGCCGTAAGTCCGGCGGGGCCACCACCGACAATAACGACATCGTGTATGGTTTGTGACATGATAGTGCTCCTGTTGTTAGCTAAAATATATTCGTATGGGCGAAAATATTGTCTATTGTTGAGTTGTAACCTAGGGGCGATTATTATAAATTTGCTCTGCCCAGTTGGCTCCTGTTGAGCATGTTGTGCTCAATGTCGTTATTTTTACCAGTTTTGCGCTAAGGATGTTATGAAAAAAATCACTTTTGCTCTGGTGTGGTTGATTAGCTTTGTCCTGTTGTTGCTAGTGTGTGATCAATTTTTACTGCGTTATCCCGGCACAGACAACCCCATTTTGCATGATTTTCAAAGCTTTTATAAAGATTTGCGCAAACGGGTGTTGGCTTTAGATTACCATGGCCAGCCGCATAGCGTCCAACAGACGATTATTGAGCACGGTGGCAACAAGAGTATTCCTGAAATTCTGGACGAGGTAGCTGAGCCGGATGCAGCTGAGATTGGACGCTATATCTACGTAGATGAGCAAAATACTCTGAATTTTGCGGATAGTCTGCAACAGATCCCTGCTCATCTACGCGCCAGCGCCAAAAAGTTGGATCAGTAAGCTTAGGGTAGCTGGCTATAGATATCTGGTCGGCGATCTTTGAAACAGGGGATTTGACTGCGATATTGCACCATCTCCTCCTGGCGAAAAGTTGCCAGTATCTCGGCGTTATCTGCGCCACCATCAGCTAGAACCTCTCCCCATGCCGAGATTAATAAACTCATACCGAAAAAGTCGAGCTTGCCTTGAATCCCGCAGCAGTTTGCTGCGGCAACGAATAGCTGGTTTTCAATCGCCCGCGCGCGCAACAGTGTGCGCCAGTGCTCTTGGCGTGGTTTAGGCCACTCCGCCGGTAGGCAGATAATCTCAGCACCCTCTAAAGCCATTTTGCGAAATAGCTCAGGAAAGCGCAAATCGTAGCAGATGGCTAGCCCGAGTCGGCCGATAGAGGTGGGGATTACGCAACTGTTTGACCCAGCGGCGAGGAATCTATCTTCACCCATGTTGGAAAATAGGTGCAGCTTGCGATATGTGCCGACCTGTTTTCCGTTGTCTACTACAAACGAGGTGTTATACAGCGCTTCGCCAACCCTTTCTGGTAGACTTCCAACAATTACTAAACCAAGCTCTAGCGCAAGTTCTTGCAACCGCAATACTATGCGCGGTGTCTCATCGGCTAGTTGCTCAAGGTAGCGGTAGGCGTAGCCGGTGCTCCACATCTCCGGTAGTACGGCCAGGTGTGCACCTTGCTGAGCTACGCGGCGCAACCCTGATTCGGCAGTTTTTAGGTTAGTCTCTATGTCACCTAATGCAATGTTGAATTGGACAATCGAAGCAATGATATCATGTTTCATTTTGATTAAAATTCCCGATTTAATGTGGTTTGAGGGCTGCTTAAGTGATTGTTATAATATGGTGGAGTATAGCTCAGATTAAAAGGGTGTTGCAAGGGGTCTGGTGTAAAATATTACACCGTTCTAAAATGAAAAAACACCACGAACTAGCTGTAGTAGCGTACAAAAAATATATACAGTTTGTGCGAAAATTTTAAAAATATTATTTCTTCAAATACCATTATGGGTTGTTGACAGTCCTGTCTACGGAGTGCTATTAAACCATGCTGCTAGGATAGTTAAATGGTATAAATATGATACAAAAAGATCCTAGACTTGATGGACGCGATATATTGCTGATAGCGATGTGGGTGGTGACTTCGTGATAGTGCTTATGTTTACTGGATATTAATCCTCGTGAGGTGAAACAGCAGTCAATGCTGCTTTGCCCTTCTTGCCGGTCTTTTTAGGAGAAGGTTTGAAAATTCTATTTGCACTGATTTTAAGTATGTTGACGGCAACACCTGCTTTTGCTAGCGCAGTTGCTCAGGGTCATGACCTTACCGGCAGCGTAATGGGGGTGTTTGCCCTCGTTTTATTTATCTGTGCATATGTTTTGGTAATAATGGAGGAGAAACTGCACCTGCGCAAGAGTAAGCCAGTGCTGCTGGCTGCAGGTATTATCTGGGTGCTGGTTGCCCTGAGTTATCGCAGTTTAGATCCCATGCATGCGCACGATGCTATCAAGCACAACCTCATAGAGTACGCTGAATTGTTGCTGTTTTTGCTGGCGGCGATGACCTATATCAATGCGCTGGAAGAGCGCAATGTTTTTCAAGCCCTACGCTCGTGGCTGGTGTCGCGTGGTTTCTCCTTGAGAGTCATCTTTTGGATTACCGGTCTGCTAGCATTTCTGATCTCTCCTATTGCTGATAACCTAACTACCGCGCTGCTTATGGGTGCTGTAGTTATGGCAGTTGGTGGTTCTAACCAAAAATTTGTTGTAATGGCCTGCATCAACGTGGTCGTTGGTGCTAATGCCGGTGGGGCTTTCTCTCCTTTTGGTGATATTACCACTCTGATGGTATGGCAAAAAGGGATGGTCGATTTCGCTGAGTTTTTTGCTCTATTTCTCCCCTCCTTAGTAAACTGGTTGGTCCCCGCGATAATTATGAACTTCATGATCAGTAGAGAAAAGCCTTTGGCAACTGATGATATCGTTAAGATGAAGTTCGGGGCTAAACGGATAATTCTGGCCTTTTTGGCTACTATTGTCACTGCAGTATCCTTTCATAATTTTCTCAATCTCCCACCTGCGGCTGGCATGATGCTCGGTCTGGGATATCTTGGTTTTATCAGTTACTACATTAAGAAAAAAGATAGTGCTGCCGTGGTTGTAAGTGCGCCAATCTATATTGATGACGAAGAGCATCACCCCGGTTTTGATCTGTTTCGCCATATTGCTCGTGCTGAATGGGATACTCTGCTGTTTTTCTACGGGGTAATTATGTGCGTTGGTGGCCTGGGACAGTTTGGCTATCTAGCAATGGCTTCCCATGCTATGTATTCCGAGTTGGGTGCTTTTAATGCTAACGTATTGGTCGGAGTGCTGTCGGCAATTGTCGATAATATTCCGGTGATGTTTGCTGTTTTAACCATGAATCCACAGATGTCTCATGGTGACTGGCTGCTGGTAACATTTACTGCTGGTGTTGGTGGCAGTATGCTGTCGATTGGTTCCGCCGCTGGGGTTGCCCTTATGGGTAGTGCGCGTGGAGTCTATACCTTTGGGCGGCATTTAAAGTACTCTCCGCTCATTGCTTTGGGTTACGCCGCAGGTATTGCTGTACACATGTTTGTCAATGGTAGTTTGTTTTCAATCTATCGCTAATTTGGTTACCGAACGGCAATAAGCAGTAGATGGTGCCAAGGCTTAAAACCCCGTAAATTATTGTTTTTTTGCCGCTAAGTGTTGCATTTGCTGATAATGGTCAGCATGTTTGCTGGCGTACTCTATTATCCATGCATGTGAAATATGTACATAGCGTATGGCTGTTGCGCTAGGAATTAGTGACGTTTTTCCTTGGTATGTTCAACTAGTTGTGTAATGAAGTGAAGGATCAATTCTGCCCTTTGTGGGATTTAAAATTAGTGGGGATGCTATACATTTATTAATCTATGTAGCTAATTATGTGTAGTTTTTATGTGTGCTGCCGGAGACGGGTAAGCAATAATTTAATTATGGAGGTTGCATTATGGAAGGACATGGAGCTGGGCATTGGCCTATAATTGTTTCATGCGTTATTTTTGTTTTAACGTTTGCTCTAATTTTGACAGAGAGAATCCACCGTACAGTAATTGGTCTGTTTGGTGCTGTCGTTATGGTTGGTATGGGGATGGTTTTCGACTTTTATCATCCCGGATCAGCGCTGCATGCCATCGATTTTAATACCATTGGTTTACTGCTTGGTATGATGATTATCGTAGCGATATTGGAAAAAACGGGTTTTTTCCAATATTTGGCTATTTTAGCGGCAAAAAAGACCAAGGGTGATCCGTGGAAGTTGGTTGTTGTGCTCGGTACTGTCACAACTCTCGTCTCTTTGATCCTAGATAATGTTACTACAGTTGTTTTGATTGCGCCGGTAACTATTCTTATCTCCCGCCTGTTGAACATAAGCGCTGTGCCTATCTTGATGTCTGAAGCTCTGCTCTCTGACACCGGTGGTGTTGCTACACTGGTTGGTGATCCTCCAAATATCATGATTGGTAGCGCCGCAGGATTTACTTTTAATGATTTTATTTTTCACGTTGCGCCAATAGTCGTCGTCGCATGGTTTGCCACGCTGCTGGTGCTGAAACTGGTGTTTAAAAAAGAGTTGTCCCAGAAGCCGCAGCACATTGATAAATTGATGCAGATGGACGAAAAAGAGGCTCTCACAGATGTAGCTACATGTAAAAAAATTCTTGCGATTCTTGGCGTCGTCGTCGTCCTGTTCTTTATTCACCATACTGTACATATGCCACCATCTATGGTTGCTCTTATCGGTGCAGCTTTAGCTCTGATCCTAGTTTCTCCCAAGGAAGATCCACAACCAATTCTCGAAAAGGTTGAGTGGAGCGTTCTGATGTTCTTTGCGGCGTTGTTTGTAATTGTCGGTGGCTTAGAGCACGCAGGCGCTATCGGTATCTTAGCTGATAGCATGGCATCACTGGCTAGTGGCAACTTAGTTACCGCGGCAATTTTGATCATGGCTATCTCCGCAGTTGCTTCAGCCGCTGTAGATAATATTCCTTTCACCATGGCCATGATTCCAGTTATTCAACATCTTGAGACTCAGGGTGTACCAACAAACATTCTGTGGTGGGCACTTGCTCTGGGTGTAGGTTTTGGTGGAAACGGTACTCCAATTGGTTCAACTGCAAACGTTGTTGTTGTGGCCAAAAGTGAGCAGACCGATGATCCTATCACCTTTATGCGCTGGTTTAAATCCGGTAGTATCGCTATGATCGCAACTGTACTTGTTGCTGCCTTAGCTATTATTATCTTCCCTACTTGGCTGGAGGGTCCTTACCGGTAGTTCGACTTTATGCTTAAATGAGTTGGACTTTATGGGGATTCTGGATAAAAATGTTGTTTGGATGGTTCCTAATTATATATTGGCAACAGGAGGGACGTTAAATGGATACTACAATTAAAGATATAATGATTAAGCCGGCCCTTATCGGGCTTGATTCAAGTTTTTTAGATGTTCTAAAAAAAATGATAGTTATGAAAACCAACTCACTACTGGTGGTAAACAAAAAAGGTGTTTTGGTTGGTCGGGTGCAATCTCTGGATCTGTTGTGGCAGATTAAACCAGGGTATTTAGATGCCAAGTTTGCGGCACTAACTGCACATTTTGTCGATGAAGATACCTTCAAAGATGCCTGTGTTAGTGCTAAAGATAAACCACTTGAAACCTTTATGGAAAAGAATCCACAGGTATTGAAATTAGACTCGCCTCTTATGGAGGCAGCTATGATCGCTATCGAAGATAAACATGCCAGAATCCCTGTTGTGGATGGTGACAATATCCCAGTTGGTATCGTTACTCGTACCGAACTGAAAAAAATGATGGGGAAATATTTGGATGTTGACGATCTGGATCCTGGCTTTGAGTTGGGCACTGGGTTAAAAGAGCTACAGCCATTATCAACCTTCCTGCTTCCTTTGGCAGGTAATGAAATTGATAAAAGAATCGTTAAATTTGCCGGTTGTCTAACTGCGGCGATGGGCAGCTATGCTCAAGATATTACTATGTTGCACGTTACTGGCGAAGGCTTCTTTAAACGTCATCTGGACAAGGCGGCGACCCGCCGGATTAAAGGCGAAGTAGTTAGTGGTGGTCTGTTCAAGAACACCCGTCTGCAACAGGTAAATGAGGTTGTAAAACCTATGCTCGATAGAACCGAAGCTGATCTTAGAAAATTCGGTTTGAGCTGCCCTGTACGGCAGAAGATTGTTGATGGTGATTATGCTGCACAAATTCTTCAGGTTGCTGAAGATGGATGCTTTTCAACAATTGTTATGGGACGGCGTGGCCTCTCTTTGGTTGATGAAATTTTTAAAGGCAGTGTTAGTGATGAAGTTCTACACAAGCCTTTTCAGGGTGCTATTTACCTCGTTGGTGAGAAGTTCACCGAGGAGGACAAGTGTCCTGTTGCCAACATTTTAGTTCCCGTAGATGGTTCGGAATATTCTAAAGCCGCTGTCTATGAGACTAGCGTTTTGGCAAGTAAATATGGCGAAAGCTTAGTATCGATTACCCTGTTAAATGTAATTGATATTAACAAGCACCGCGAGAAAACCCCAGACTTGGATGCGCAATCCAAAGCAATCTTGTCGGAAAGTTTACAGATTCTGGTAAATGCTGGTATCGATGAGAGCAAGGTAAATCTGCGCAGCCATTATGGTGTGCCTGCTGATGCGATTTTGGCATTCTCTGTTGAGACAGAGGCCAACCTTATTATGATTGGTCGTCGTGGTCGCTCATCGATTGCGGAGCTGTTTATGGGCAGCGTAAGTAATGCAGTGTTGCATCGTTGTGGTGGTTCTACCGTAGGTATTGTTTCCGGTACCGCTGAGACGCTGATAAAGTAATAAACGCAATAACTGTTTGTTTATATTGATTAAGGGGCGCCGACTCGATGGCTTAGTCGGCGCCCCTTATTATTTAAGCCTGCACAACTATGAAAGCTCATTTAGGGTTAATTTATGCAAACACTGTTCAGTAATATTAAGAAAGTGCGATTGCTACCCATTCTGCTGGTATTGGCGAGTGGGGTTATTATTGGCGTATATGCACTGCTAAATGTCTATTGGGGATATGAGTCGCAAAACTGGCCAACTACTGAGGGGCTTATCATAGACTCACGTATTGCTGGGAGTACGCGCATCATCGGGCGTAAAGCATTCCTCAAGTACGAATATTACGTCGATGGAGTACCCTATATTAGTCGAATAGTCTCCTATACATGGAAATGTGTAGACTATCAAGGTTCCATCGATATATTGCGCGAATATCCTGAAGGTAAACGGGCGCTTGTCTATTATGATCCAGAGAATCCACACAATGCAGTGCTCAAAACCGAGATATCTGGACGGATATTATGGTTGTTTCTGCTGAGTGCTATGACGATTTTAATCGGTTTAAGAGGATTGCAATGGAAGCTAGGTAAGGAGGGACCGCCGCAGTAGCATCCAGACTTTTTTAAGGATCTGGAGCTGTTAGGCTGATTCCTGCTTTACAGAGTATACTTTAGATATTTGCCCCAGTTCTCTCTTGAGCTCTGGGGTTGTTTGTTTTACTGGTAGATTATGAGCGCACTATATATACACGTCCCTTTTTGTTTGAGTAAGTGCCCGTACTGTGACTTCTACTCGCGCGTAGCAACAACCGGTGAAATTGTCAGCTATGTGGCGGCGCTGTGCCTGGATATTCAGCGCAGTGCTCCGGCTCAGCCACTGACCAGCATCTTTTTCGGCGGGGGGACGCCGTCACTGCTCAGTGCTGACCAGGTTGCTCAGATTCTCAGTGTAGCAGAGCGTACTAGTGGCTTTGCAGCGCAGATAGAGATAACTCTAGAGGCCAATCCGGGGACGGTGACTCTGGAAACATTGCGTGGCTACTGCGCCGCTGGCGTAAACCGTTTGTCGCTGGGTGTTCAGTCCTTTGATGATGATCAACTTAAATGGCTTGGACGCAAACACAGCAGCGCGCAGGCGCGGCAGGCGCTAAGTTGGGCGCGCCAAGCCGGGTTCGAACGGATCAATTTGGATCTGATGTTTTCTCTGCCACAGCAGACGCTGGCATCTCTACAGCAGCAGTTGCAAACTCTGCGACTGTTAGCTCCAGAACACCTATCCATATACGGCTTGACTATTGAGGACGCTACCCCCTTTGGTGAGCAATATGCTGCTGGGCAATGGCTAATGCCTGATGATGAGTTGTATCGCCAGATGTATCTTCTTATCGACGAACAGTTGGCTTCAATGGGCTATGAGCATTACGAGATATCCAATTATGCGCAACCGCAAGAACGCTGTCGGCACAATTTAGTCTATTGGCAGCGGCAACCATACTTGGGCGTTGGTGCTGGTGCCCATAGCTTTTTGGTTAATGGCGGATCTGGTTGGGGCGAGCGCTGGGCGAGCAATAATTCGATCAGCGAATATCTGCACGCCCTAAATACCGCAGCGTGCCCGCGCCAACAGTTGGAAAGTTTTTCCCGCCTCCAGGCTATGGCTGAAGCAGTATATCTGGCGTTGCGCTGTCGTGATGGTGTCGATATACACCAATTTTTCACCCAATTTGGTTGCTCTTTTGCCACTACATATTCAGCGGCGATATCGCGCTGTGCCCCCCATTTGATTACAGACGACAGGCGTGCACACTTCGATGTAGAAGGCTGGTTGTTATACAATCATTACATTGAAAACTTTCTGTAATTTTTCGCTTTTTTTTGCCTGCTGCTACCCTTGACAAAGGGTAGAGGCGTTGTTATCTTCTCCAATGTTAGCACTCCAAGCGTGTGAGTGCTAAGTTAACGATCTAGCGCGTAATCCTGTGCTTTGTTGTTCGGCTGATACTGTCGTAAGAGGTGGCAAATGGGGCTCAATGAACGTAGCCTTAGTATACTAGATGCAATAGTCGAGGGTCATATCGCTTCGGGCGAACCCATCGGTTCGCGCACCATTGCCGATCGCCAGAAACTGCGTTTGTCACCAGCTACAGTGCGCAATGTTATGGCTGATCTGGAGGAGCGCGGTTATATTGTGTCGCCGCATACTTCGGCTGGGCGTATCCCCACTGACAAGGGCTACCGCTTTTATGTCGACACCCTGTTGCAGGTGCGCAATTTAACTGCGGATGAACGCACTCAGATTGACAGTCAGTGTAGTGTCAGCAATATTCGCACACAGGAGCTGCTTAAGCAGGCCGGACATATTTTGTCCAGCATGTCAAGTTACACAGGTATTGTTCTGGCTCCGCGCTTCACCGCGACAGTTTTTCGCCATATTGAGTTCGTCCCCTTGAATCAGGGCCGCTTACTGGTTATCTTTGTTTCGCAGTCTGGTTTAGTACAAAATAAGATTATTCAACTAGATGGCAAGTTACCCACTGCCAGTGAACTGCAGCAGATAACTAATTATCTCAACAATGAACTAAGCGGTCTTACAATTACCGAAGTACGCGCTAAGATTGTTGAGCAGATGCAGCAGGAGAAGTCACAGTATGATGCTATGCTTAAAGATGCGTTGGGTTTTTCCCAGCGGGTTTTTAGTGGCGATATAGAAGATGATGTAATCATTGACGGTGCGGCCAATATCCTCGATCAACCGGATTTTGCCGATCGTTCCAGTATGCAGCGACTATTTCGCGCTTTTGAACAGAAGAATAGCCTTATTACCTTGCTGGATAAGAGCCAGCAGGCTCAGGGTGTGCAAATATATATCGGTAGTCAGGCGGAATTTGAAGATTTTGCTGGATGCAGTTTGATAACTACAAACTACTCTAACGGTAAACAGCCTTTGGGCAGTTTGGGGGTTATTGGCCCCAGTCGCATGAAATATTCACAGGTGGTAGCGGTGGTCGATTACACTGCGCAGCTTATCAGTCGGGCTCTGGAGTTTCGCGAATAGTTCTAGGGCGTTTTAAGCAGCTTCGGCGCTTTAAAAGATAAGTTTGGATAACCTAACAGGAGAAATTTTACGGTGGTAGACGAAAAAAAACCTGCAGTTGAAGAAGAAAATAATACGCAAGAACAGGCTGATAGTGATAGCCCAGTCTCTCGTGAAGAGGAGCTGGAAGCTGAGCTTGCCGCCAGTCGCGAAGAGGTCGAAAAGCAAAAAGATTTATATCTGCGTACTCGGGCTGAGACAGAGAACTTTCGCCGACGCATGCAGCGTGAAAAAGAGGAGTTGAGCAAGTTTGCCAACGAGAATATTTTGCGTGAAGTGCTGCCGGTAATGGATAACTTGCAGCGTGCCGTTGATCACGCTAAGAACGATGGCAACAGTGCCTCTACTTTGCTGGATGGTGTTGAGATGACGTTGAGCCAGTTTAAGACGGTATTGGACAAGTTTAAAGTGGTCGCCATTGAGGCTCATGGTCAGGTGTTTGATCCTGCTTGCCATGAAGCGATGGGGCAGTTAGAGCGCAGCGATTGCCAGCCCAACACTGTGGTAGAGGTTTTGCAACAAGGTTATACCCTGAATGGCAGACTGTTGCGACCGGCTCTGGTTATGGTCTCCAAAGCAGTAACTGCACCAGTAGAAGATAACGCTACCGACGCAGAATAAAATATAGCTTAAATAATATATAACCACCCAATAAGGAGAATTGTCATGGGTAAAGTAATTGGTATCGACTTAGGAACAACAAATTCATGTGTATCTGTTATGGAAGGCGGCGAGCCTACTGTTATTGCTAACGCAGAGGGGCTACGCACTACTCCTTCAATGATAGCGTTTGCTGAAAATGGTGAGCGATTGGTTGGACAACAGGCGAAGCGCCAAGCTGTTACCAATCCAGAGAACACTCTGTTTGCTATTAAGCGCCTTATCGGGCGTAAGTTTGATTCCGAAGCAGTGCAAAAAGATATTGGGATCAGCCCCTTTAAGATTATGAAAGCTGACAATGGCGATGCTTGGGTAGAGGCACGTGGTAAACAGTACAGTGCTCCAGAAATTTCTGCCATGGTACTGCAGAAGATGAAGCAAACCGCTATCGACTATCTTGGTGAAGATGTAACCGAGGCAGTTATCACTGTTCCCGCTTATTTTAACGACTCCCAGCGCCAAGCAACCAAAGATGCTGGTAAAATCGCCGGTTTGGAAGTTTTGCGTATCATCAACGAGCCTACCGCTGCAGCCCTAGCTTATGGCATGGATAAAGAGAAAGAGGAGAAGATCGCTGTATTTGACTTAGGCGGCGGTACTTTTGATGTCTCTATTCTGGAACTTGGCGATGGTGTCTTTGAAGTTAAATCTACCAATGGTGATACTTTCCTCGGTGGTGAAGACTTCGACCAGCGCATTATCGACTATATTGCTGATGAGTTTAATAAAGAGCAGGGCATTGATCTGCGCAAGGATAAGATGGCGTTGCAACGGCTGAAAGAGGCTGCAGAAAAAGCTAAATGCGAGCTCTCCAGTTCTATGGAGACAGATATCAATCTGCCTTTTATCACTGCCGACCAAAGTGGCCCTAAACACATGAACTTGAAGCTGAGCCGCGCTAAGTTGGAGAGTATCTGCTCCGATCTGCTGGCGCGTCTCGATAGTCCATGTCGCACCGCATTGAAAGATGCAGGCTACTCCGCATCAGATATTAACGAAGTAATTCTGGTCGGTGGTATGACTAGAATGCCAGCAGTTCAGGCAAAAGTTGAAGCTATCTTTGGCAAAGCACCACATAAAGGGGTTAACCCTGACGAAGTTGTCTCAATCGGTGCTGCTATCCAGGGCGGCGTGCTTAAGGGCGATGTAAAAGATGTGCTGTTGCTTGATGTTACTCCACTATCTCTGGGTATTGAAACCCTCGGTGGGGTTATGACCAAGCTGATTGAGAAAAATACTACCATCCCATGCAAGAAGAGCCAGGTGTTCTCAACTGCTGCCGATAATCAGCCTGCAGTATCTGTGCACGTTCTGCAAGGCGAGCGGGAAATGGCTAACGATAATAAAACAATTGGCCGTTTTGAGCTGACTGATATTCCTCCAGCACCACGCGGTGTTCCTCAAGTAGAGGTTACCTTTGATCTGGATGCTAATGGTATTATCAGTGTTTCGGCCAAAGATATGGGTACTGGCAAGGAGCAGACTATTAAGATTACGGCCTCTTCAGGTTTAAGTGATGAAGAGATCGAGAAAATGGTCAAAGATGCTGAACTACATTCAGCAGATGATAAAAAGAAACGTGAACTTATTGAGGCAAAAAATCAGGCTGACAGCTTAATTTACAGCACCGAAAAATCACTTAAAGATAACGGTGATAAGGTGGATGCTGAGACCAAGGCAAATATCGAGACCGCTCTGGGTGAAGTGAAAAAAGCTGTAGAGGGTGATGATGTTGAAGCGATTAATAAAGCTGTAGAGGCTTTAGCTCAAGCGTCACACAAATTAGCCGAGGCAATGTATGCTGAAGCTCAGGCCGGAGCTGGTGCTGCGGCTGAAGAGCCAGCCGGTGCTGATGCAGCAGGTGCTGCTGAAGACGATGTCGTTGATGCTGAATTTGAAGAAGTTGACGACAAAAAATAATTTTGTTTTAAGCATAGCCGATGCCCAATTTGGGCATCGGCTTCTTAATGACCGATGGGGCTATGCTGAATCGGTCTTTTGCTGTTTGTAGGTAGGGGTTAATTTTGGTTAAACTCGATTATTATGAAGTGTTGTGCATAAGTCGCAGCGCCAGCGATGCAGAGATAAAAAAAGCTTATCGTCAGTTGGCGATTAAATATCATCCCGACAAAAACCCTGGTGATAAAGAGGCTGAGGAGCAGTTTAAACTCTTGACTGAAGCCTATGCAGTCCTCTCCGATGCCCAGAAACGTGCAGCCTATGACCAATTTGGTCATGCAGGTGTGGACGGCAGCGGTGGCTACTCTTCCGGTGGTTTTGGTGGCAGTCCATTCGAAGATATTTTTGGCGATATCTTTGGCGATATCTTCAGTGGCGGTGGTGGTCGACGTGGGCGTAGCCGGGGCCAGCGTGGCGATGACCTGCGTTATAACCTCGAGGTCAGTTTCGAAGAGGCAGCTTTTGGTACCGAAAAAACAGTAAAATTGCCGCGTCACCACAGTTGTGAAGCCTGCGGTGGCAGTGGCGCAAAAGCCGGAACTAGCCCCACTACTTGCCCAACCTGTAAAGGTGCAGGTCAGGTACGTTATCAACAGGGTTTCTTTCAGATGACTCGTCCTTGCCCCGACTGTGGTGGTAGCGGAACCCATATCGATAGCCCCTGCCCAGAGTGCCACGGAACTGGGCGTATCAAGGACAAACGTAATCTGGCTATCAAGATTCCCGCCGGTGTTGAGACGGGTATTCGCCTTAAACTAAGTGGTGAAGGTGAGAGCGGTACGAATGGTGGGCCGGCCGGAGACCTGTACGTGGTGATAACCGTCGCTGAACATCCGATCTTCAGTCGCGAAGGGCGCAATGTCATCTGCGACATGCCTGTCTCCTTCACTCAGGCTGCTCTAGGTTGTGAATTAGAAGTGCCAACTCTAGAGGGTAGAGTTAAGCTGAAAATACCGCACGGCACTCAGTCTGGACGAGTTATGAAACTTGCCGGCAAGGGGATTGTCGATCTGCAAGGGCGGCGGCGCGGTGACCAAATGGTCGTTGTTAAGGTGGAGACCCCGACCGACCTAACCGCGCGTCAAAAGGAGTTGCTCGAGGAGTTTGCTCGCGAGGGTGGCGAGTCAGTTAATCCTATAAGTAAAGGATTTTTCGAGAAAGTTAAGGATATGTTCGATAACTGATGGCCGTTGACGGTGTCGTATACAGATAATTTGTGTTAGATTGGGCAGCTGTATCTATAGTATGATGCAGCTGCTTTTTTATTTGCGGTGTCATCTCGACCCGTATTGCAATCCAGAGTAACTCGGTCGGAGAAAGAGGCGCTCATGTTTAATCCGGTTAGCTTACCCAAATATGCCTTGATGTCGTTGCTGATTTTAGCCTTGTTGCTGGCAGGGTCATTTAGTGCCATAGCAGTAGAGTTGATGGCAACATCGCAGGAGTCGCTGTCACTACAGTCTGCGCAGAGCCGCTACGCTGCAGGTGATGCGCAGGGGGCAATGTCACTGCTACGTCAACATATCCTCGAGCACCCAGATAGCCCAAATTTAGCCGAAGCCTATGTTTTGCTGGCGCGTATTTTGCTGCAAGAGCAGCGCTATGCAGATGCTCAGATGTATTTACAGCGTATAGACAGTAGCCAGCAGACTAATATTAGTCAATTGCTTATGGTTACAGCACTGCAGTACGGCCAGCCCGCGGATAGCGGCTCCATGATGCTGGCAGCTAAACTGCTGGCAGGGTTGCATATTGAGCAATTCTCGGGTAGTGATCGCCAGCTTTTTTATCAAAATAAAGCACTAGCACTTGCGGCGCAACAGCAGCCCTTGCAGGCACTGGTGGTGTTACACCAAGCATTAGTTGCGGATGAAGCCTATGATAAGTCGGCTATTTTTAAACAGATAAATAGGCTCTTGAATAACATTTCTGCTGCAGAGCTAGGCGAAGCAGAGTTTATGTTTTCTGGCACTGAACTCAATGACGCTATTGTCCTGCATCGAGCTGAACAGGCGTGGCGTGGTGGTGATCAGATTAGCGCCCAACAATTGGCAGAACAGTTGATTAAGACAGCGCAAACCTCAGCGGCACGAATCTCGGCTGCGGCACTGCTGGATGAGATATATGACCAACATTGGCAGCGGCGTGTTGTTGGGGTGGTGTTGCCGCTCAGTGGGCGCTATGCCCCCTTTGGCCAGTTAGTGCGTCAAGGCATCGAGTTAGCTGCGCGGCAAACTGGAACTTTAGAGCAGTTTATCTTTCTCGATAGCGCTGCCGATCCAGAACAGGGTCTGCGCGCAGTGCGCACCCTTATCGAGGGCTATCGTGTTGTGGGAATAATCGGGCCGCTTACTGGGCCTGTGGCGCAGCGCGTGGCGGCTTATGCCAATCAAGCGCAGGTGCCACTTTTGACCCTATCGCATCGCGAAGGTTTACCCGAGCAGGGCCCATTTATCTTTCGTAACTGTCTGACTGCCGAACAGCAGGTGCAGGCATTGGCAGAATATGCTATCGAAGTATTGGGTTTAAATACCTACGCTATTCTATATCCAGACAGTGACAGTGGGGTCGATTTTGCGTCTCGTTTCAGAGCTGCTATTGAGCAGCGCGGGGGTGATATTGAATATTCACTGCACTTTGCTGAGCAGGGCACCGATTTTCGTCGCCAGCTTCTATTGCTGAAGAGTGAGGACCCTGATGCGCCAATAGATGATCACTCCAGTACGCCTGAGGAGTCGGCACAGCCAGATGAGTTGGTTGCTGAAGATGGTGTTGTGGAAACGGCACACCGCGCAGATTGGTTGCCTACTGTTGACTTTGAAGCTCTGTTTATCCCCGCCTACGCTGAGACCATAGCTTTGCTGGCACCGCAACTGGTGTTTTACGGAATCGAAAATGTTCAACTTTTAGGGATAAATGGATGGAACTCAGCACAGCTGATGCAACAGGCCGGACGCTATACTAAAGGGGCAATCTTTTCTGACGGTTTTTATCTCGATAGTACCGCGCCACAGGTTGCTGACTTTGTCCGCCAGTATCAACAAATTTATGGCGATAAACCCTCTATTTTAGAGGCCCAAGCTTATGACTGTGCAACGATAATGCTGCAACTTATAGGGCAGCCAGCTGTAGACTCTTCGGTCGCGCTGGCTCAGAGCTTGTCACGCTTGACTAATTATCGCGGAGTAACTGGCATAACTGGTTTTGATGCCAATGGTGAGGCGCAACGTGAGGTGTGTTTAGTGCAAATGGGGCGGCGCAATTTACAACAACTACAGGGTGTTGCGCACCCCATAGCCATTCCTAGTGAATCTCCTAAACTTAACTGGCGTTAGCTGCGCGGTGTTGAGCATGAATATTATCCGCACTGCGGAACTGTGACAAATTAGGTTAAACAATGGATGATGTAGAGACATCAAAGGTAGTAGAGTTGGAGCAACTGAGTCGTAAAGTGGCGCAATTGGAGGAGGAGAATGCACAATTACGCCTAGAGTTGACCAGTGCGGCCGATCTATCGCAGCAGCTAGCTCCACGCTACAACTCTCTATACTCCACCATGAAAGAGGGGGTGGTATATGGAAAGTTGGACTACGATAGCGCTGGTGCAGTAGTTGACGCTGTGGTTCTTGATGTCAATCCGGCCTGTGCAGTTATTTGGAAAACCGCGGTAGATGCTTTGGTCGGCCTGCCGCTCTCCCAGCTGTTTCCCAGTGACAAGGCGCAACTTATCTCCCTTGTGGCGACGGTGGTCATTAGTGGTAAGTCTGTAGAGTATGAGGCTGTTTTACCTGGGGTGAATAAAACTATCCATCTGTCTCTTTTTCGTCCCGAAGCCGAACGTTTTGCCGCAATTGTAAACGATATCAGTGCCAGCAAAAAAGCCCAGCAAGAGATTAAGCGGCTAGCCTATTACGATAGCATAACCGGATTGCCCAATCGCACCCTGATTATTGAGCGCTTGTGTCAAGCGATGGCTCAGGCTGATTGTGCGAGCACTTTAGTTGGCGTGCTGGTGGTGGATATTGACCATTTTAAAAAAATTAACGATTCTCTAGGAGCCGGTTCTGGCGATAAGCTGTTGTGCCTCGTCGCGCAACGCCTAAAACAGAACCTGCGCCAGCGCGATAGCATTGCCAGAATGGGTGGTGATGAGTTTGTTATTGTGCTCAGTGGGAACAAAAGAAAGTCTGATATTGTCACTGCTGCCTGTAAAGTGTTTGATCTGTTTGCCGAATCTTTTTGCATAGATAAACATGAGTTAAACTGCAGTGTCAGTATGGGGATTGCCTTTTATCCAACCGATGCTAATAGCGCAGAATTGCTGCTGAAGCATGCAGATACCACTATGTATCATGCCAAAGAAAAAGGGCGCAATCACTATCAGTTCTATTCACCGGATATGAATATTCGCGCTTTTGAGCATCTATTTCTCAATGCAGATTTACAGCGCGCAATCTCACGGGATGAGCTAGAGGTTTACTACCAACCGCAAATAGATTTGCCCAGCGAAAAAATTGTCGGAGTTGAAGCGCTGCTACGTTGGCACCATCCACAAAAGGGTACTATTCCTCCGAGCCTGTTTATCCCTATTGCCGAAGAGACTGATTTGATTCTGGAGCTTGGTCAGTGGGTGCTTCATCGTGCTTGTGAACAGGCGCGCTGCTGGTATGACGATGGTTACACCTCGGTGCGTGTTGCGGTGAATCTCTCGGCACGCCAATTTACAAATGAGCTGCCGAAGGTTGTAGCCACAGTGCTAGATCAGACGCAGCTGCCGCCGACTCTATTAGAGCTGGAGCTAACCGAAAGTTTGCTAATGGATAAAAAAGAGTTAGCAATTACGGTGTTAGAACAGCTACAGCTGCAGGGGATACAGCTAGCTATTGACGATTTTGGCACTGGTTATTCATCCCTGAGCTATCTTAAATGTTTTCCATTACACCGCTTAAAAATAGATCGCTCCTTTATCAAAGATCTTACTAGCTCTACGGATGATGAGATTATCATTGAAGCGATAATTGCCTTAGCACACGGCCTGCGTCTCAAGGTTGTCGCCGAAGGGGTCGAGACCGATGAACAGCTGGTTTTTATCCGCAATAAACAGTGTGATGAGGTGCAGGGTTTTTACTTCGCTAAGCCTATGTCCGCTACTGCTCTAAGTGAATTTTTCCATCAACACCAACCACGATAAGCGCTAATGATTGATACCAAGAGCACTCTACTCCCCGCAATAGCGCCAGATCTTGTGTTATATGGTAGCGGCGCGGGAGCCTGGACGGTGGTAAATGTTAGTCAACTGCTGGTTGGCCATGGTTTTAGCCGTGAGCAGCTAGTTGGTGCCGAGGTGGATCAGGTTTTTGCTCAGGCTCAGCCCTCAATACGCAGCTTGGCCGAGGAGGCTATAGCTCGCCACTCCACTCTGGATAATATCCATATTCACCTGTTCGATAAGCAACTATATGTAGCCGATGTTGTTGATGCCGGTCTTAGCCCAGATTATAAACACCATCAGGTGTTCTTTTATCTGCAGCCCCTAGCCGATGCTGCAGATAGCGTTACCGATGGCAATTTTCATGGCTTGATCGGGCGTAGCGCCGGAATGCTAGATGTGTATCGTAAGATAAAACTCTATGCAGATTCGGCAGCAGCGGTGGTAATTACTGGAGAGACTGGCACAGGTAAGGAGTTGGTGGCTCAGGCGATTCATCAAGAGAGTTACCGCCACAATGGGCCTTTTATTGCGTTAAACTGTAGCGCTATTGCCGAGGAGTTGCTGGAATCGGAACTATTTGGTCACGTTAAAGGGGCGTTTACTGGTGCGATGCGCAGCCATCGTGGGCGTTTTGAACGTGCCGACGGTGGCAGCCTATTTCTCGATGAGATTGGGGATATGCCACTGCACACCCAGACCCGCCTTCTGCGTGTGCTCGAGGAGGGAGAGGTCGAGCCGGTAGGATCTGAACACCTCATTAAGGTGAATGTACGCGTTATCTGCGCTACCAATGTTGGGTTGGAGGACGCGGTAGGGCAGCGCTTGTTTCGCAGCGATTTGTACCATCGTATCAGCGTTTTACGCATTCACCTGCCACCTTTACGGGATCGACGCGAGGATATTCCACTGCTGGTTAACGCATTTTTGCACCAGCTCAGCCACAGCTATCAGCGCCGCGTGGAGAAGTTAACTCCGGAGGCTATGGAGTTACTTCAGGCGTATATGTGGCCTGGCAATGTGCGCGAGTTGCGCAACGTCATTGAGCGGGTGTTTGTCGAAAATCGGGCGCAGGTTATTGGTGGCCGCGCTTTTGCTGAGTGGGTTCGCGAACGGCAGGCTTTTGCTAGTGCGCAGGATGCTGCTGCACCTGCGCAGCGGCCGGTGGCTCTTGAGTTGCCCTATGTTGTTGATCCTGGGCGTGGGAGTAGATCTTTAAGCGTCGAGAGTATAAGAGCGGCATATGCAGCGAGTTCGGCTAATTTGAGTGCGACAGCGCGCCTGTTGGGGGTGCATCGTGCTACACTTTATCGTCATCTGCAGCGTTTGGGGTTGCGGCGCGAAGATCTGTAGCTTTTAGTTGCGCTTGGAGTATTAAAAAAATGGCGAGTACCCTTAGCGGTACTCGCCATTTTAGCTTGTCGCTCTAGTGGTAGTGCTGGCTTAGCGTACTACTGGCCCAGCATTGCGTACCTCTTCAGTAACACCATCAGCAAACTTGGCAAAATTGGCGTGGAAAGCTTTAGCTAGGTGCGTTGCCTTCTCATCATAAGCCGCTTTGTCGCTCCAAGTGTTCTTTGGATTGAGCACATCGTCAGGTACATCAGGACAGCTTTGCGGGATACTGAGACCGAAGAACGGATCTTGAGTATATGCAACATTGTCCAGTTTTCCCTCCAGGGCAGCATTCAACATGGCGCGGGTATATTTAATCTTCATCCGCGAGCCGATACCATAAGGGCCGCCGCTCCAGCCAGTGTTTACCAGCCAGCAGGATACATTGTGCTCACGAATTTTCTCCTTGAGCATATTGCCGTATACCGAGGGATGCATAGGCATAAATGGTGAGCCAAAGCAGGCCGAGAAGGTAGTTTGTGGCTCAGTTACTCCCTTTTCGGTTCCAGCAAGCTTGGCGGTGTAGCCGGATATAAAGTGATACATCGCTTGTTCTGGCGTCAATTTGGAGATTGGCGGCATGACACCAAAGGCATCAGCGGTAAGCATTATGATGTTCTTGGGGTTGCCAGCCATAGATTCAGGTACGATGTTCGGTATCTGTGTGAGCGGGTATGCTGCGCGCGTGTTCTCGGTAATGCTGGCATCATCCAGATCGACATAGCGTGTTGCGCAGTCGAGCCCAACATTCTCCAGAATGGTGCCGAAAGAGCGCGTGCATTTGAATATCTCTGGCTCCGCTTCGCGGCTGAGGTTAATTACTTTCGCGTAGCAACCGCCCTCAAAGTTGAACACCCCTTTATCGCTCCAACCATGCTCGTCATCCCCGATCAGGAGGCGGTTAGGATCCGCAGAAAGAGTGGTTTTTCCAGTGCCGGATAGGCCGAAGAAGACGGCAGTATCACCGTTTTTGCCAACATTGGCGCTACAGTGCATGGATAGCACTCCGCGCTGGGGCAGCAGATAGTTGAGAACGGAGAATACCCCTTTTTTAATCTCACCGCTGTAGGCTGCTGCAGCTATTAAGATGATTTTACGCTCGAAGTTGATGATGATGCCAGCTTCACTGCGTGTTCCGTCAATCTCAGGAACAGCTTTGAAGTCTGGTGCAGCAACTACAGTAAAACCAGGAACAAAATTAGCTAATTCTTCCTTAGTTGCTTTAATCAACATATTGCGGGCAAAGAGACTTTGCCATGCCAGACTGGTTATTACTCGTACTGGTAAGCGAAACTCTTTATCGGCTCCAGCATAGCAATCTTGAACATATAGATCGCGGTTCTGCAGGTAGGCCATCATGCGATTGTAGAGAGCATCAAACTTATCGGCATCGAATGGACGGTTTACCTCTCCCCACCAGATATCATCGGCACTTTTCCCCGCTTTTACAATATAGCGATCGTTGGGTGAGCGCCCAGTGTACTTACTGTTAAAGACTACAATTGGTCCTTGGTGAGAAAGATGGCCTTCATCGCGGCGAATTATCTCCTCATACAGTGCTGGTGTTGAGAGATTGCGTTTAACGCTAGATACGTTAGTGATGCCGTGCTGTTCCAAGCTGATATCCTGTTGTGATTGAGACTGGCTCATGGCTAGACCTTCTTTCGTAAGAAATAATGATTGAAACGGATTATTGCTGCCCTATTCAGTGTTCAGGAGAGTTCTTAGCGGTTGTATCTCCGATAGCCGTTAATCTTCATATCTTGTGTTTAATTAAGAGTCAAGTAAAACCTCCCTGTTTTTGGAGTGAATTTTAATAAAAAATTGATTGTGGACAAGTCATAACTCTAGCACAGAAAGTAGTAGTTGAGTAGTTTGCTGAGAGTTGGTTGAGGAATAGCGGCGGAATTGGTTGATCGGAGGTGGCTAGAATGGGAGCGGCGGTGCATAGATAGATAAAAGGCCACCGATAAGCGAACTGTGATTGCTCGATATCGGTGGCCGACTAACTCAGTGTTTCAGGCGTAGCCTCTGTTTTTAATCGCGTAGATCCGCTGTTCCGCCGCCTGGATTTATGCAGCGCAGCATCAACTCTTGCGTGACCTCGAGCAGAGTTAATGTTGTTGGTGATTCTGGAAAACTTTCAATTACTGGAGTGCCGAGGTCGCCAGCATCAACCATGCGCGGATCCATAGGAATTTGGCCTAAAAAGGGTACGGTCATATCTGCAGCCATCTGTTGCCCGCCGCCTTTTTTGAAAATATTGGTTACTTCATTGCATTTAGGACAGACGAAACCGCTCATATTTTCAATGATGCCGAAAACAGGTAAATTCATCTTTTTGCAGAAAGTTACCGATTTTCTCACATCTACCAGAGCAACTTTTTGCGGTGTGGTGACCAAAACTGCTCCAGTTCCTTCGCCGAGTAGTTGGACGATAGTTAGGGGCTCATCACCGGTGCCGGGAGGACAATCTATTACCAGATAGTCTAACTCTCCCCACTGGACATCTTTAATAAATTGCTGAATGACGCCCGACTTTGCTGGGCCGCGCCAAATTAGAGCATCGTCGATCGTTTCAATAAGAAAGCCAATAGACATAACTTTCAGATTTCCGCGTTTTATAGGTACCATGCCCTCTTCGCTTACTGCAGGGCGATGACCCTCTAAGCCGAGCAGTGTCGGGATGCTGGGGCCGTGGAGATCGATATCCAATAGGCCTACCTTGTTGCCCTGCTTGACCAGTGCCAGAGCAATATTGACAGCAGTAGAGCTTTTGCCTACGCCGCCTTTGCCCGACATTACTACTATTTTATGTTTGATTGCAGCCAGATTATCAGCGAGGCGTTTCTCTGCCTTCTCTTTATCGCAACTTTTTTTATCATCGTCAGAACAGTTACCATTTTTGGAACAGCTATTACATGCGTCGCTTGCCATCTCAATTCTCCTTAAAAGCCAAATTAGACCATACGTCAACACTCAATGCATACTGTAAATTTCATGGGAAGACTAATCCCACTAGGTGCAGCTTGTCAAATATAGAATATTCACTCGTAGCGCAACTCTGAGTATTTCGTCATATTGTGCATGCTGTTTAGTTATATTAAACATGGGTAAAACTCTGTTTGATTTGACTTGACGGCAACGATTGCTGACTGGTAGTTTCACCCATTCATAATTATACCTGCCACGTATAATCTGTATAAAGCGTATGTATAAATTAACCCCAGGAGGAAATGATGAAAAAATTGTTAATGCTACTTGCCGTGCTTGTTGCGGTGGCTCTGGCCGCACCCAGTTGGGCGGCAATTGAGTTTTTTGGTACTGCTAAAGTAAAACCTACCTACTACTCAAATTTTGATTTTGATGATAGTACAGATGATACATTCATTGCCAGTGAGGCTGGTCTAGCTAAGGGCGGTCACATCCGCGCTGAATTGCGTTTGGGCTGGAAAGCTCAAGGTGAAAAGTGGTCGGTAAAGATGATCACGGAAGCTGACGTAATCATGCAGAAAGACACTGCTGATCGGACATTCTATAGTAGTGCTAACAAAGGATACAACCCAAATTCCGGTGGCGAGTTCGGTATTGAACGTGTTGAGTTACTGTATAAATTTGCCCCGCAAATAGAACTGGAAACAGGGTGGGATATTCGTGCCTTAGATATTAAATCTGGTGGTTTGCTCTTCGGTGATGACCATCCTTTTATCGGTTTTCGCGGTCAACTTGCGGAAAATACCAAGTATGAACTGCTCTATCTGCCTATTCAGAACATGGATGGAATTAACTATGATCCAATGAGTAGCGATTCTGAGAATGACTGGAACGTCTATACTTTAAAAGTAAATCAGCAAGTGGGTAATTTCAATATTAGTCCATTTATTGCTTACAGTGAGAGCGATCATTCGACATATACAGGTACATCGTCATGGGATGGTGCTACTTTGGATACCGAAGATGATGGCACCGTATCATTGTCAGGTGGCACATTGATAACAACATACCCAAAAACAAACGATTATAGTTCACAAGTCATGTATTATGGTCTGGAAGTTACAGGTAAAGTTGGAAAAATAAAGCCATCTTTTGAGATTGTTATGGCAGATGGCGATTTAAGTGGTGGCGCTCAAGATGGTAAAGATATCTCATCTTTGGCTGCCTATGCTGGTGTAGAGATGGATGTGTGTAAGGGATTTACCCCTTATGTAGCATTGCGCTACACTCAAGGTGATGACGATGCCAGTGACGACGATGTTGAAGGCTGGGTTGGTATAACTGATATCGGTCGCTTTACTCCATTGATGGGCATGGATGGTGGTATTTTGAGTGAAGACCTAGGCCAGAGCTATGGTGCAACGCTTTACTCCTACTCTCCTGAGCGTGCTTTCGGAACTAATTTATACGGCGGGATTGGTAATAAAGGCTCTGGGGATAACCCCGGGCAAATGATTGTCGCCCTAGGTGCTAAAGGTGACCTCTCGTCAATGGTAGACAAGTTAAGCTACAAGTCGCAAGTCTTTATGATCTGGTATGATGAGACCGATAATTTAACCAATGTTAAAGATCCTGGTACTGATGTTGACGACTATGCTGGCACTACTTTCGATCTCCAGTTGAAATACGCTCTGGATAAGAACTTCAGTGTTGATTATATCTTCGGAATTTTTGTTCCAGGTGCAGGTATTGAAGATCAATTTGGCGATGATGTAGCTATGACCAACTGCTTGACTCTGTCTTGGACATATTAAGTCGCTGACCTAAATCGCTTGTGGTAAATATGACTCCCCGGCCAGACCCGTTCTTGTCGGGGAGTCTGCGTTTATGCTATGTGAAGCAGGTTTACCGCTACTTATTGCTTGGAGGAGTGCAATGATATCGAGACTAAAATGGATAATGGTTGGCGTCATGCTCTTAGCTGCAACGCTGGCAAGCGCCGCTAATTGGCCACAATTGGAACAGCGTTTACAGCAGTGGCAGGGGGCGAAAGAGGTGGTTCTGCCCGCTGGGGTTGATCCTCTTGAAGATAAGATTCTGGCGCCGGTGATGGAGATGGTGCTGGAGCATGGCTTTGCGGTCTTACCTAGTGGTAGCAAAAGTAGCGCTGGCCTAAGTATACAAGTGCGCGACACCAGCGCCGGTAAAAGGCTGTTGTTGCAGCGGGCTGGCGATGGTGCCCTGTTGGCCATGGAGAAGCTGGTGGCTGCGGAACCGACTAGTGCGGTAGTGCTAGGGACGGGAGTTGAGGTTGAAAATGGCGCTGCTGTAGCTATGTCAACCAATGCTGCTAGTTGTGAAAGCCCAGCTGCACCGGCGGTGCCAACACCGCCGCGCACAGTTAAGCTGGCCGTGGCAGCAACAGCTCAAGAGTTATCAGTGCAAAGCCAATTGCAACCGCTGACATCGGGCGAAGTACTATTTGAACTGGATGGTGCGCCGTTGCAGCTAGTGTCGTGGCCTGCTGCCAGTGGCGGCACGGATTTTTATCTGCTGTACGATGACTGCGTACAGCGCGCGCACAGCGATGGCAACAGCCTGGAGTTGCTGGAGAAGTTCTCCTCACCTGTGCATCCTAGCCGTGCCCTGCATCTGGATATCGGCGACCTTAACAATGATGGGCAACCAGAACTTGCTGTGGTCTGGGCTGAGGATCTTCGCGGTGTAGCTGATGGGACGAACAGCCTTTTGCATAGCTGGGTACTGAGTGCTACCTCTAAAGGTTTGCGCGCTATCAGTCAGGATCTTGAGGGTTATGTTGCTTTGAGCGCTGCCGAAGGGCATTTGCAGAAGCGCTCACAATATAGGCCATTTAGCCCAGATGTTTTTGCTCTGACCATGGAAGAGGGTAAGCTGGTAGTTGGTAAAACGCCGGTGGCACAGCAGCAGCGCCTGCTGTTTAACCAGTTGTCCTGGCCAGATAGCAACCGTGCGCTGGTGTGGAACGATGACCAACGCCTGATGTTAGTAGCGTCAGGAGAGGATGCGCGTATCCCCGGTTCTACACTATTGACTGACTTCGGCAGATATCAGGGGCCAACAGTGTCTATTCCTTTGCGTGATCCAGAGTATCGCAGCGGTTTCTCCGCAGCTGATCGTATTATGGCTAAAAATTATACGCTAAATAGACGCATGTTGCGCCATGCCGACTCTGTCTACACTCTGGTGCGTGCGCGGAGTGAGGGGATGCTGTTGCTAGGCCGAGCCAGCGGCGCAGACCGTTTGATTGAGATTAGCAGCCAAGGTAACAGCTTAGCGGCGCGCTATCCTTTTGCTCCAGTTGAAGCCTTTATTGTAGATTTTTCCATTGAGGATAAAGAGGGGCAGCGGGCGGCAGTGCTGCTCAATGAAAAAGCTGATGGTAGTGGCAAGGCCTATCTGCGCTTGCAACAGGCATTGTAACTACTCTGTCAGTATGTGTGTTTTTTTAGATTAGCTTAATAGAATGGCAAGTGCTAACTGGCACTTGCCATCTTTTTTTTGAGCAAGGCTGTGGTTGAGGCGCTGATTGCTGTTGGCGTATAGATTGTCAGTCAAGAACAAAACAGATGAACGTATCATTTATAATGAACAAGATGGTGTCTTGTTTTTGCTCGCCCAAATTACAACTATTAATGAGCTAGCTGAGTTGTTGCTCAACATGCTGGAATTATAGGTTTACACTCGCTGAATCGTTGCTGATGTGCTTACAGAGGCAGATTGATGAGTTGTTGAGCCTAGTTGGTGGGTGGGTAGAGATAAAAGCCGAGCATATACACCAGCGGGGAGAACGCCTAAGACGAACTCCCCGCTGTAGTGCTTGTCTGAATACTGCTGGTGACTATTTTTCTAATAGTTCCAGAGCTGTTTTTACTACATTGTCAGCAGTAAAACCAAAATGTTGCATAAGTTCATCACCGGGAGCACTGGCACCAAAACCGCTCATACCAATTACCGCACCGTCGAGACCGACATAGCGTTCCCAGCCAAAGGTTGCTGCTGCTTCCACTGCTAAGCGTTTGCGACAGCTGCGCGGTAGAACTTGCTCTTTATACTCAGCGGGCTGCTGTTCGAATAGTTCCCAGCACGGCATAGAGACTACACGAGTTCCAATGCCCTGTGCTTGAAGTTGTTCACGTGCGGCCATGGCATGTTGTACTTCGGAACCGCTGGCAATAAGGATTAACTGCAACGCACCTGTCTCTGGCGCCAGAGTGTAGCCCCCCTGTTGCAGACCCTCAGCCTTAGCAAAAACACTGCGATCAATGGTAGGCAGATTCTGCCGCGTAAGGATTAAAGCGGTAGGGCATGAGCGATTAAGAATAGCCGAACGCCACGCCTGAGCTGTTTCGTTAGCATCACAGGGACGAATAACATTGAGGTTAGGTACGCTGCGCAGGCCGGTTAGTTGTTCAACTGGTTGGTGGGTTGGGCCATCTTCGCCAACTCCGATGGAGTCGTGGGTGAAGACATAAATAGGCGCTATTCCCATCAATGCTGCCATGCGCATAGGTGGACGCATATAGTCCGAGAAAATCATGAATGTAGCCCCGAAAGGTATCAGGCCGCGAGTATGACAGAGGCCATTGAGGATCGAGCCCATAGCGTGTTCGCGAATACCGAAGTGGATATTGCGTCCAGCTTTATTGGGTAGAAACTCAGCCTCACCTTTAAGGTGTGTATTGTTTGATGGTGCGAGGTCGGCGCTGCCGCCAAGCATCATGGGTAGACCGGCTGCCAAAGCGTTGAGCACCTGACCACTGGAAGAGCGGGTGGCCATGGAGCCGCCAGCGGCAAACTCTGGCAGGAGCGCGTCAATGGCCGCTGCGCTAAGAGGTTGATCTTTGCACCAGTCAGCCAAAGCGCTATTGGACGCGCATTTCTCGGTGCACTGCTGTTGCCACTGCTGTTCCAGTTGTGCTCCGCGTTGTTTCACTTCTGCCATGTGGGTATAGACGGCGTCAGGAACAACAAAGCTTTGCTCGGGATCGAAGCCTAAAGCAGCTTTGGTGAGCTGCAACTCTTCTGCACCTAATGGAGCACCGTGGGCAGCTGCGGTGCCCTGTTTATTAGGTGATCCTTGCCCGATGTTGGTGCGAGTAATGATCATTGAGGGGCGAGGATCCAGTTTTGCCCGCTCGATAGCAGCATCGACTTCAGCGAGGTTTTCGCCTGTTACCTGTTCCACATGCCAACCGTAGGCGCTATAGCGCTGAGCGACGTCTTCACTAAAGGCTAATGAGGTATCGCCCTCGATAGTGATTTTGTTGTCGAGATATAGATAGATTAAATTGCCCAGTTTTAAATGCCCTGCCAGGGATGCAGCTTCGGCGGATACCCCCTCCATGAGATCTCCATCGGAGCACAGGGCAAATATCTTATAGTCAAACAGCTCTGGGTCGAGTTTTTCGGCTAGATATTTTGCACCCATAGCCATGCCAGCGCCAACCGCAATTCCTTGGCCTAGAGGGCCGGTAGTAGTTTCCACCCCTGGAGTGTGCCCGAACTCAGGATGTCCAGCGGTTTTGCTGCCAAACTGACGAAAGTTTTTAATATCCTCAAGGCTGACATCGTAACCACTCAGGTGCAAAGTGCTGTAGAGCAGCATTGAAGCGTGGCCGCAGGAGAGGATAAAACGGTCACGTCCTGCCCACTCTGGGTTAGCTGGATTGTGGCGCATATGCCGCGTGTATAACAGATAGGCTAGCGGTGCTCCCTCCATCGGAGTGCCCGGATGACCAGAATTGGCTTGCTGAACAGCGTCGGCTGATAACAGGCGGATAGTGTCTATGGTTTGCTTAGCTAGAACCGGGTCGATATTTAGTGCTTGCATTGCTGGTGCTCCTTTGGTGGTAGATGCTCGATGCAGATTGTCAGAACAAGATTTTTAATTCAAACAGGAATAAAGACTTTTTGCAAGCCAATGCTTTCATTGAGTCAAGATACCTCATGCAATATATTTAACGTGCTAATGGTGCGTACTACTAAGTAAAAAAATGACCAGCACTTGATAGCGCTGGTCATAGGGGAAAAAGTATTTATCTATATAGTTTCTAAGAGTTTAGATAGGCGGTTATGCTGGTAGCAATCGTTTGGAAAATTTCGGTAAATATCTTCTCGTTACGCTCTAGCAGGGTAATGCGGAAACCCTGCTCAGCCGTGGAGAAGGATGAGAGTGGCACTACGCAAATTCCCGTTGAGGCCAAAAGGTAGTAGACGAAACGCTTATCGTGAGAGGTTCCAGGCTTATTTACCAGTGCTTCAATCATCTCTCTTACTTGGGGAATCTCAATTGGCAACGACTGCTGACTGTTCATTTTATTGCGCTCAAAGGAGACACTCATATAAAAGGCACCATTAGTGCGATTTACCTTGATTCCCGGTACTCCCTTCAAAAGATTGTAGGCAATATTGGAGTGCTTCTCGTAGCGACTGGTGCGCTCCTTGAGATAGACCGGATATTGTGGATGGCTCAGAATTGGTGGAATAGCCTTTTGGGGCAACGTAGTAGAGCACACCTCAACCATTTTTGAATTGATAATGGATTGAATATATCTATTAAAGGTCGCGTCCTTATCTCGATTGTACACCTCTATCCAGCCACAGCGTGAACCAGGCCAGGGCAACTCTTTACTGATGCCTTTCATGGCAATTGCCGGAACGTCGCCAATGAGATCGGAGATTGGGCGTGTCGATTCGCCATTGTAAATTATGTTGTGATATATCTCATCACAGATAATAAATAGGTCGTATTCCCGTGCTATCTCAATCATCTCCATAAGGATACGCTCAGGATAAACCGCACCGGTTGGGTTGTCTGGGTTTATGATTAGCAGTCCGCAGATAGCCGGATTGTACTTAATGGACAGGCGTAAATTGTCTAAATCGGGGTACCAGTTATTGTCTGGATCCAATCTATAGGATACTGGCGCTTGACCCGCGTGTGCTGCTTCACCGGATGAATGGGTGGAGTAGGTCGGTGAGGGGCCGATGACGCGGGCTTCGCGCTTGAGCAGCCCGTACACTTTTTGAATAGCGTCGCCCAGGCCGTTAAAGAAGACAATGTCTTCAGCGGTAATTTGTGCTTTGCCGCGCTTATTGGTCATATTGGCGAGAAATTCACGCGTTTCCAGTATTCCCTTGGTGGCGCAGTAGCCGTAAGAGCAATCTTTCATAGCTAGATCAGCTACTATCTTTTTCATCCATTCAGGAATTGTTTCACCCTTGGCAACGGGATCGCCAATGTTTTCCATGTTGGTCTTGATGCCGAGATGGCCAAGGGTCTCAGCGATTTCAACGATAGCACGAATCTCGTAAGTTAATTCACCTGCACCAATATGGACAATGTTGTTTCTCATGATTGTGAGTTCTTTCTAAAATTTTATACTGTTATAGGCTGAACATCTAATATCGACAAAAATATTATGCAGCATGTTTGGTTAGCATGGCAAGCGGGTTTAAGTCAAACGATTTAAGGAGAGTGCTTGAGCCAAAAAATCTGTGTAAAAACATAGTTGAATTGCAGTAAAATGATTAGCTGCGCCTTAGTATTACGTGGATTTGCTTGTATGCAAATTGTATACAGTATCCATAGCGACCAAAAAAAATATGTGCAAACTGCCGCTAAAGGGATTAATGATTTAAATGCGTTGCCCGATTTTACGGGATTTGAAAACAAAAGGCTGTCTAATAAAATCTTGACAAGGATATGGCATTCAGCTAGAAAATACGTGGTTTATTCGTATCGTGTGTAAAAGCACGTTTGTAATAAGGATATGTGCACAGCGCGTGTTTTGCGCGTGGTGTACAAAATTTCCCTTAAGGGAGGCATAAGCGATATGGCCGAACAGCATTTGGTCGATTTTATGTATGTTTTGGTGCTGCTGGTTGTGGGTCTTGCCTGCGGCCTAGCCCCATTGGTGATCGCCAGAATTTTTGCGCCACGGGAGTTGTACCGTAAGACGTTAGAACCATACGAATGTGGTATGGATCCTTACGGAACAGCATGGAATATCCGTTTTGATATTTCATACTATCTGTACGCGCTGATTTTTTTGGCGTTCGATGTTGATGTTCTGTACCTGTTTCCGGTAGCTACCGCGTTTGATATGGTGTCGGCAACTAGGGGTATTTCGGAACTGCTAATCTTTGTAGGAATTTTGTCCTTAGCGATCATTTATGCTTGGGTCAAGGGAGTATTCACGTGGCCGAACAGAAGAAAAGTCTGCTAAACGTCCACTCCTATTCGCAGGAGTGTATTGAGCGCTATGATGGTGCTCTTCCGCAGAGAACTAAAACCTCCGATGAGGGTCCATTGCTTCAGATGACATTGTCCGACACAATTTTTAATTTGTGCCGGGCCAACTCGCTGTGGCCAATGACTTTCGGGTTGGCTTGCTGCGCGATTGAGATGATGTGTTGTGGTATGGCTCGCTTTGATATGGCGCGTTATGGTGCAGAGGTATTTCGCCCATCGCCGCGTCAATCTGACTTGCTGATTGTTGCGGGGACGGTTAACCGTAAAATGGCACCAGCTGTTGTTACTCTATATGAGCAAATGCCAGCACCACGTTACGTTATTGCCTTGGGTAACTGTGCAATTTCAGGTGGCCCTTTTGCCGTAGAGTCAAACTACGATGTAGTTCTCGGTGTCGATAAGTTGATTCCAGTAGATATCTATGTGCCTGGGTGCCCACCTCGTCCTGAGGCGTTAATTGAGGGTATCCTGCAACTGCAAGAGAAGATCACTGGCAAGCGTTTCCCATTCCCTCAGAACAAAATGCCGGAGGGAGCATAAATTATGGACGTTAAACAAGTAGTGAAACAATGGAACACCGTTGCTACAGAAGTAGCGCCTGTAGATTATGCCGTATGTGGTTACGATTATGATGTGGCTGTGACCGCTGGCAAAATACACGAACTAGCTGAGGTGATGCTGCAGAATGGTTTTTATCTAGTTGATCTAATGGCTGTCGATGTGAAACCAGCGATCGAGGTGGTCTATCAATTCGCCCACGTTGAAACTCGTTGTCGGGTTATGGCGCGGGCATTTGTTGAGAATAATGAAATCCCGACCATATCAGATGTTTATCAGGGCGCTAATTGGCATGAACGTGAAACCCGTGATTTTCACGGTGTAGTTTTTGTTGGTCATCCCAATCTAGAGCCGTTGATTTTGGCGGAAGAAGATGTGGATCTTAAGCCGTTGCTCAAAGATGAAAAGAGTATTTTGGATGTTGCAGCTATTCGCCGCGTACAACCAGAAACTGAATCTGCGGCAGCAAAATCTGAAGCATCCAAGAGTCAGGAGCAGAGCTGATTGTCATGAATGTTGAAGCATTAGAAGACGACAGACATCACCGGTTCGTACTAAACATGGGACCACAGCATCCAAGTACTCACGGGGTACTGCGTGTGCTGTTGGAGCTTGAAGGTGAGTATGCAATGCACCTTCTACCTGTACTTGGGTATGGACATAGATGTCACGAGAAAATTGCTGAGCACAAACCTGCTAAATCTTTTATGCCCAATACCGCGCGTATGGATTATCTGGGTGCACTGATTTATAACCAGGGTTACGCTCAACTGCTTGAGAAGGCCGCCGGGATAGAGGTGCCACAACGCGCCGAGTATATCCGGGTAATTACTGCTGAGTTGAACCGGATACAGAGCCACCTGCTATGGTATGGTGCTTATCTGCTCGACCTAGGGGCCTTTACACCAATAATGTTTGCTTTCGATGATCGGGAGCACATCCTTGATATTCTTGAGGATGTTACTGGCTCACGTCTGACATATTGCTATCACCGTGTCGGCGGAGTTTCTAAAGATATCGACGATAAATTTGTTTCGCGCACGCGGGCATTTATCGAGCGTTTGCGCAGCCGTTATCCTATGTATGAAGATCTGGTTAATGGAAATATTATTCTGCAAAATCGCTTAAATAATATCGGTGAACTGACTCCAGAACTCTGTGCTCGTTATGGCGTTACTGGGCCTCTGTTGCGTGGTACTGGTGTTGCCTATGATATCCGTCGTTCGGAACCATATTCAGTTTATCCTGAGTTTGAGTTTGAAATTCCTACGGAAACTAAGGGCGACTGCATGGCATCTTTCTTGGTGCGCTACCGTGAGTTAGAGCAGAGCTTACGCATTATCGAGCAGGCTCTAGATAAGCTCCCCGAAGGGGACTTTATGGCAGCCAAAGTACCGAAGAAACTAAAGTTGCCTGCAGGAGATTACAATAGCTCAGTTGAAGCACCACGCGGTGAGCTGTCCTACTATCTGGTATCGGGTGGATCAGATGTCCCTTATCGTCTCAAGGTAAGGACCCCATCCTATTCCAACCTGAGTACTGTTCCAGAGACTTGTTCAGGAATGTTACTTTCTGACGTGGTTTCAGCCATGGGTTCACTGGACCTGGTTATCCCCGAGATTGACAGGTAGAATATATGGAAACCTTACATAGTATCCTCCCGGAATTGATCCGGATTATTGTTTGTGCCATTGGGGGTGCAGTTATCGTTTTCGGTAACGCGCTGGTCATGGGTTATGCCGAGCGAAAGCTGGCAGGACATATTATGCTGCGTCCTGGGCCAATGGAAGTAGGCTGGCACGGTATTTTACAACTTGTGATCGACGGTTTAAAACTGATGGGTAAGCAGCTTGTCGTGCCGAAAAACGCCGACAAACCGTTGTTTATGATTGCCCCACTTTTAGCCTTTGCTCCAGTATTTGTTCCCCTGCTTCTTATCCCTTTTAGTGATAAGCTTCAAGGTTTTGATCTTGATGTTGGCATGTTGGTTATTCTCGCCTTTGCTTCTATTAACGTATTGGCGATTCTGATTGGCGGTTGGGGCTCTAATAACAAGTACTCCTTGTTTGGTGCTTTTCGTTCTGTCGCGCAAAATGTTGCCTATGAAATTCCTATGCTGATTTCACTGTTAGCTGTAGTGTTTATGACCAACACTTTCAGTCTGCGTGATATTGCTGCCGCTCAGAGCCCAGTGTGGTTTATTGTGGTACAGCCGCTGGCTTTTCTGATTTATATTGTCGCAATGGTGGCAGAAACAAATCGTGCGCCCTTTGACTTGCCTGAAGCGGAAAGTGAGCTGACAGCTGGTTTCCATACTGAGTATAGCGGGATGAGCTTCAGTCTTTTTGTACTGGGCGAGTATGCCAACATGTTTATCGTGTGTAGTGTTGCAACGGTATTCTTCCTAGGAGGTAGCTCAGGTATTCCATTGCCCTACTTCGAATATACTGGGGCGCTGTGGTTCTTGCTCAAAGTTTATGCTTTGATGTTCTTCCTTGTGTGGATTCGTTGGACATATCCTCGGACCCGTTTTGATCAGTTGATGAATTTTTGCTGGAAGTACCTGATTCCATTTTCACTGGTTAACCTACTAATTACCGTCGTAGTGGTGAAACTGATATGAAATCCTATTTCTCAGAATTGTTTACGGGAGCATGGAGTCTTATCGTTGGCCTAAAGGTCACGATTAAGACGCTGTTTTCTCCTATCGTCACCGTGCAGTATCCACGTGAAAAGCTAGAAATTACTCCTAACTATCGTGGTCATATTGATCTGGTCAAGGATGCAGAAACTGCTACGCATAAGTGTATTAGTTGCGGTAGTTGTCAACGCGAATGTCCTTCAGATTGTATCGTTGTAGTTGGGGAGAAGCGCGAAGGGGTTAAGGGTAAAGTTCTGGTTAAATTTACTCTCGACTTTACCAAGTGCAGCTTGTGCGGAGCCTGTGTGGAAGTTTGTCCTACTAAAGCGCTGGATTATTCCAATGATTATGAGTTGGCCGGTGAAGCACGTCAGGACTTTTATTTTGATATCCTAAAGAGGTTGGAGGAACGGGAATGATTGTTTATAAGTACATCGCCGAAGCCCTCTTTTATGCCTTTATGCTCTTGACGTTTATGGGCGGGTTTATGGCAATTCGATCCAAGATGCTTATGCACGCTGTGCTTGGTTTGGCAGTGTCGCTATTTGGTGTTGCAGGGTTGTATTTTTTCCTTGGTAGCCCATTCTTAGCAACTATGCAGATCCTGATCTATGTTGGCGCGATATGCATAATGATCGTAATGGGAGTTATGTTGGGTAGTACTCCAGACCAGTTGGCAGCCAAAAATTTCGGTGGACGCAATATTGTTCTTGCTTTAATCACCTGTTCAACTGGTTTTGTAGCGTTGTTTGTCGCTATTGGACAGACAAAGTTTGCTCCGGCAGCCGAGCGGGTAGGGGATATGTCAATTCGCTTTGTCGGTGAAAACCTGTTGTTTAAGTATTGCCTGGCCTTTGAGTTGATTTCAGTCGTGTTATTGACGGCTATTATCGGTGCCATTATTCTGGCACGCGATGGTCGGGAGGATAAAGCATTATGATGATCAGTGCTAATCTTAATACCTATCTGATTATTTCAGCAATTTTGCTGGTAATTGGTCTGTACGGCATGGTGCAACATCGCTCATTGATCGGAATTTTGATTTCGAGTGAATTTATCTTAAATGGTGCCGCACTTAACTTCATGGCTTTTAATCGTTTTATTGCTCCAAATCCTGCAGTCGGCCAGATCTATACTCTGTTTATTATGGGTATTGCCGCGGCTGAAGCGGCGATTGCGGTTAGTGTTATCATCGCTGTGTACCGCAAGTATCGCAGTGAAGATCCTGAGCAGGTTCAGGATATGAAATTGTGATATCGCTTTTCTAGCGGTTATGAAATCTGTAACGGCAGTCTCGCGGCCATGAGGACGCGACACACCACTTGAGAAAGTACTTGCAATGAACACAATTATAACCAGCAAGATTATTATAACAACGCTGATCCCTATGATTACGGGATTGCTTGTTATGTTTTCGGGTAAAAAGCCGAATTTGCGCGACAGTTGGTCGACGCTCGGTGCTATCCTAACCTTTGTTTCTGTACTAAGTTTTCTCCCTACTATTTTGGGTGGTGAGCAACTTCAGTACACTCTTTTTGAATTATATCCGGGGATTTCGGTTAAATTTAACCTCGATCCATTAGGGGTAATTTTTGCTCTTGTCGCATCCTTTTTGTGGATACTAGCCAGTCTGTACTGTGTAGGCTATATGCGCGGACTGAATGAGCATGCTCAGACACGCTTTTATGTCTGTTATGCCGTCTCAGTTGGTGCTGCCATGGGCGCGGCTTTCGCCGGCAATCTATTTACTCTGTATCTTTTCTACGAAATCGTTTCAATCTTCACCTATCCTCTGGTCATGCACCATCAGGATGAAGAGGGCTACGCTGGGGCTAAGAAGTACATCGTATATTTGATGTTTACTTCCAAGGCTTTTTTACTGCCAGCTATGGTTATTATCTATGTGCTGTGTGGCACTTTGGATTTCAATACCGCAAACATTGTTCAAGGTATATTCCCAGCGGAGGCTGATCGCTTCGTCGTTGGTGTAACCTTCTTCCTGTGTCTGTTCGGTTTTGCTAAGTCCGGTATCATGCCGCTGCACAACTGGCTGCCAGATGCGATGGTTGCACCAACTCCGGTTAGTGCACTGTTACATGCGGTTGTCGTTGTTAAAGTTGGTGTCTTCTCAGTTTGCCGCGTAATGCTATCTATTTATGGCACCCAAATGTTGGCTGAAACTGGGATTGGCCTGTTTACCGCCTATTTTGTCTCCTTCACAATTCTAACTGCCTCGGTTATTGCGCTGACAAAAACTAACCTTAAAGCACGTCTTGCCTACTCTACAGTCAGTCAGCTCTCCTATATTATTCTGGGTGTGGCTATGTTGACTCCGAATAGTATAACCGGTGGTTTGATTCATATTGCCAACCATGCGTTAGCGAAAATCACCCTATTCTTTGCTGCTGGGGCGATCTTTGTTGCTAGCGGTAAAAAAGATATCGGTGAGATGGGTGGATTAGGGAAACGGATGCCATTTACGATGTTGGCCTTTGGTGTTGCATCTCTGGGTATGATTGGTGCTCCTCCGGTTGGTGGTTTTGTTACTAAATGGTATCTGGCTTTAGGTACTATGGATATACATAACTACATCTTGTTGGGTGTACTGTTGCTCAGTAGTTTGCTCAACGCTGGCTATTTTGTGCCAGTATTCTTAACCGCCTTCTTCGGCAAACCATTACCTGCTGATGAGGGTTTGACAGAGAGTTTGGAAAAGAAACCATTGATCGTGTTTATGGTCGTTCCTCTGGTAATTACTGGAACACTTTCGGCCTTAATTGGCGTTTACCCCGATCTGTTCCTGAACCTCATTAACCTGATGGTGAAGCCATGATTGTACAATTTCTAACTTATTTACGTGAGAGACCAACAATGCTTAAGTGGTTGTTTATGGCCATCTTAGCTTTTTGTGTCGTATTTGATTTCTTTGCCGACCGTCATCACGCACACTTCTGGGGCGATCATCTGATCGGTTTCTGGGCGGTGTTCGCCTTGGTGGGTTGTCTGGCAATGATTGTATTCTGTAAAGGGCTGTCACACGTATGGCTGGAGAGGGACACGGATCATTATGACAAGTAGTATTTTCATGCATCCGGCCGTTTTGTTTATTTTCGGTGCGATGCTACTGCCATTGTTTAAGAAGTTCAACGCCCAGAAAATCTGGTTAGTGGTGGTACCACTACTGGCTTTTATTCAGATCAGATATCTACCAGATTCTTTTGGCTGTGTTGAGTGGCTGGGCTTTAAATTGCAGTTTGGTCGCGTTGATCAACTGACCTATGTCTTCTTGCATGTATTCACCTTGATGGCCTTAATCGGGAGTATTTTCGGTCTACATGTCAAAGAGAGTGGGCAACATGCTTCAGCTTGGTTGTATGTAGCTGGCTCTTTGGGGACAACCTTAGCGGGTGATTACCTAGTGGTATTTATCTTCTGGGAGTTGATGGCTTTTGCTTCAGTATTCCTAGTCTGGTATCGCAAGCGTAAGCGTTCTGTGGACGCTGGCTATCGTTATCTGTTAGTGCATACTTTTGGTGGGTTAGTATTGCTCGGAGGTATTTTCCTGCGGTATCAGCACACCGGCGATTTAACCTTTAATCCGCTCTCTCCTGATTCTGCTACTTGGGCAGAATATCTAATCATGATCGGCTTCATGCTCAACGCTGCGGTTCCACCAATTCATGCGTGGTTGCCTGATGCATATCCTGAAGCAACGGTTACTGGTGCGGTATTCATGTGCGCCTTCACCACCAAAACAGCAGTCTATGTTTTAGCTCGCGGGTTTGCCGGTTTTGAAGCATTGGCAATTCTAGGTGCCATCATGACCCTGTATGGTGTTGGCTACGCGGTAATCGAGAATGACGCCCGCCGCATTCTCGCTTACCATATTGTTAGCCAGGTTGGATACATGGTGTGTGGTGTCGGTATTGGTACCGAGATGGCGATTAACGGTGCCTGTGCTCATGCTTATGCTCATATCCTGTATAAAGCACTGCTATTCATGGGTGTTGGTAGTGTTTTGGAGATGACTGGTCGTTCCAAACTCAGTGAGCTTGGCGGACTGTATAAGTATATGCCGTTTACTATGATATTTACCGTTATCGGCGGTATCGCAATCTCCGGTTTTCCACTTACCAGCGGCTTCATCAGTAAATCCATGATTATTGCTGGTGCTGGTGCTGATCATCGTTTAGTAATTATGGCAATGTTGTCACTGGCTGCTGTTGGTACCTTCCTGTCGGTTGGTATTAAACTGCCATATTTTGTTTTCTTTGGCCCTAAAGATAGTGGCTTGCAACCTAAGGAAGCTCATTGGAATATGCAACTGGGGATGTTTATGGGCGCATTTATGTGCATCTTCCTCGGTGTCTACCCTGAATTCCTCTACAACATGTTGCCTTATGCCGCTGCAGCAGCTGAATATCACCCATATACTAGTTATCACTTAGCGGAAACATTTCATCTGTTAGGCTTTACCGCACTTGGTTTCTACATAATGGTTAAGTATCTCAAACCACACGATGTTTCAAATCTCGATGTGGACTGGTTTTATCGTCGCGGTGCGGGTTGGTTCATGTGGACTGCGCGCAACCCAGTTTCTGCCAGTAATGAGTGGATAAGCAACGTTTACAAAAACGTTGGTATGCGCTTTACCATGGCAGTTGCTCGTGCTTTTTCTTGGTTTGATTGGGAAGGTATCGACTGGGCTCTTGATGGCAGTGCGCGTGGTGTTGTCAAAGGTGGTGAGCAGGTACGTCAGTTCCAAACTGGTAAGTTACAACATTATATTGGTGCGGCGGTTGCTGCTTTGTTCATAGTGCTTATTGTTGTAGTTTTCATCTGACACTGCCTGCTTGTTATCGGATAGGCAATTACTCATAGACAGTAGGAAGTCATGGAAAAGTATCTAATCCTGAACACATTGAATTTCCCGATCTTATCGACACTGCTGATTATACCGGTAGTCGGGGCGATTATTGCCATGTTTTTACGTGGTGATACCTTACTGAAATTCTGGGGTTTAGCAGTAACCCTTATAACGGCTTTCGCCTCTTTGCCCTTGTGGACCTGCTTCGATCAGACCACAGCAAAGTTCCAATTCGTTGAATTGCGTCACTGGTTTCCAGCACTTAACCTCAATTACGTGGTTGGTGTCGATGGCATTAGTGTCCTGTTGGTGCTTTTAACGACTTTTGTAATGCCACTGTGCATTTTATGCTCATGGACATACATTAAAACCCGGATGAAGGAGTTCATCATTGTAAGCTTACTGATGGAGACCGCGATGTTGGGCGTCTTTATTGGCTTGAATACCGTGTTGTTCTACATCTTCTGGGAAGGCATGTTGGTGCCTATGTACCTTATCATCGCAATATGGGGTGGGGCGCGTAAAGATTACGCATCAATAAAGTTCTTTTTGTATACCTTTGCCGGTAGCGTGTTCTTGTTGGTGGCAGTTATCGCCATGTATATCAAGACCGGAACCTTCTTTATCCCGGAATTGATGGATCAACATTTCTCATTTGCATTTCAAATGTGGGTATTTATTGCATTTGCTCTTGGTTTTGCCATCAAAATGCCAATGTTCCCCTTCCACACATGGTTACCAGCTGCTCACGTTGAAGCACCTGTTGCTGGGTCGGTTATTCTGGCCAGTATTTTGCTGAAGATGGGTGGTTACGGATTTTTACGCTTCTGCTTACCGATGGCTCCATTAGCAACATCATATTGCGTACCGGTATTGCTGGTAATGTCGCTAATTAGCATTATTGTTGGTGGTTATTTAGCATTGGGACAAACAGATATTAAGAAGTTAATTGCATACTCATCTGTTGGTCACATGGGTTTTGTTACCCTAGGCATTTTCTTACTGAATGATGCTGGGATTAAGGGTGCCATGCTGCAGATGATCAACCACGGTGTTACTACTGGGGCGCTATTTATCTTGATCGGTATTATTTATGAGCGTACCCACAGTCGGGAAATCTCCGATAACAGTAAATTGGGTATGTTTATGCCGATCTATGTAACATTTCTCGGCATCTTCTCTCTATCATCTTTGGCATTTCCAGGTACCAACAGTTTCGTTGGTGAGTTCCTAGTTTTGTTCGGCGCTTTCGATAAATATCCATTAGTTGGAGCTGCGTCGATTCTAGGTGCTATTCTGGCAGCTGCGTATATGTTGCGCTTATTGCAGAAGATGGTATGGGATGATTCAGATGGTCATGCTCATCACGACCATGGAGACAGTCATGGTGACGAACATGGTCACGGCGGCAGTCATGCTCTTCTCGATTGTAATTTTCGTGAAGTGATCCAATTGGTATTTTTAACGGTATTTGTATTCTGGATTGGTCTAAATCCGACTCCACTGTTGGATATGATGGATTCCAGTGTGGCTCACTTGATTCACCAAGTTGATGTTGGCAGTGCTGTGCAACAGGCTGTGGAGCATCATGGTGAGCACCATGCCCTGCTCGAAACGGCAGGTGCCTGGGTCAAGAATCTCTTCTAACTCAAGAATCGGATCAACTTATGTTAAACACAGTTTTTATGCCAGAATTGGCACTGATGTTAACGGTCCTGGTCTTGTTCTTCATGACCTTGGGCAAATTTCGTACCGGAGCAATTCAAGCTGCAAGTTTGTTGCTTACGGCTGCAACATTGGTAGTTACCTTCGCAAGCCTTAATACGCAGGGTAATATGTTTTTCGACGCGTATCAGATAGATGCGCTGTCTCAACTGTTTAAAGTAGTGATTGTATTAGGTTTGTTCTTGGTTTTCGCTCTCGGCAGAGGTATGCGAGGTGTGGAAGGCAAACTCCAGTGCGAATTTAATATGTTTATCGCTATCAGTGCACTAGGGCTAATGTTTTTGAGTAGCTCTGTAGAATTGATCACCATATTACTCAGTTTGGAAATCTCATCATATGCTCTGTATGTAGTTATTCCATTCCGGCGTGGTCAAGGGCGCATCCATGTAGAGGCTGGTATCAAGTATGTACTTTTTGGTGCTGCATCTACTGGGATTACTCTCTACGGCATGAGTTATGTTTTTGGCTTGGCTCATACAACCTACTTGAAAGAGATGGCTGAGCGTATGCCTGCTTTAGTGGCGACACAACCACTGGCAGTAATTGCTATGATTTTCGTCATGACAGCTTTCTTCTACAAGTTGGCACTCTTTCCTATGCATTTCTGGACACCAGATGTCTATGAAGGTGCTTCAAATGAGACTACAAGCTTTGTAGCTACTGTGCCTAAAGTTGGTGCGGTTATTCTTCTGTTGCGCTTGGTTTCTGTTGCTGGCGTGGATATTACTCAGTTTACCTGGGTTCTGGCTACTGTCGCTGTACTGTCAATGACCTTAGGTAACTTAACGGCCTTGGTTCAATTTGATCTTAAGCGTCTTCTGGCATATTCCAGTATTGCGCATGCAGGCTATATAATGCTGGGTATTTTGACAGCCGATAAAGTTGGTATGTCATCAGCAGTGTTCTATATTATTGCCTATATGTTGATGAACTTAGGTTGTTTTTATGTCATCTACAACTTAGCACCAGAAGGTCAGAATGTAACTTTCGATGATTTGAAGGGACTATCACGGCGTTCACCGCTATTGGCTATGACCTTATTGGTATCTGCTTTTAGTATGGCTGGTGTACCTCCGACAATTGGCTTTATGGGTAAGTTTATGCTGTTCACCGGTGCGCTTGATAAAGGTTTTTATGCCTTGGTAATTATTGCGGTTATTAATGCAGCAGTAGCCGCATACTACTATTTAAAGATGGTGCGTGTCGCATACTGTGTACCTGATGATGAAAAAGAGAAGATTGTTTTGCCTGTCTCTGCTGCTCTCATGGCAACCTTCTTTATTGTGGTTATTTTAGTTGTCGGTGCAATGCCTGAGACTGTTTTATCTGCAGCACAGAATGCTGTAGCAACTCTCATGTAGTAAATAACGTTTTCATGTTAACGAAAAAAGGCCCATCAATAGATGGGCCTTTTTTGTTTTATTTATAGCAATGGATTGTGTTGGTGATTTCATTTCCGTGGATAACGCATAATTCCTGGAGTTTTTCAGGAAAAAATGAAGAGCGCAAATCTTTTTCCTCTATAGAGGATATTATCGCTCTCGATGGCATCGTGGTGTCACGCGATAAGATTAGTTATGTTAAAAAAGTTACACATGGTACTACTAACTATTATGTCAAAGTGTATTGGCGTGGTGGTAATGGTATACGCCGCTTTATAGGCAGGGGAAGGTTAAGAGGAGAATGGGAGAATTTACGTTACTTCACCTCATTAGGTATACGCACACCGCGTATTGTCGCCTATGGACAGCAGGCAAAATATGGCATGCTCAAGTGTGGAGTACTGGTGACTCAGGAAGTTAGCAAAGCTGAGGATATGTTAAGGTTAAGCCAAGAAAATTCTGCATTGTTTGAGGATAAACAGTGGCTTGAAAATGTTATTGTGCAGATAGCAGATTATACTAGACGCTTGCACCATAACGGCTTTGTCCATTGGGATCTCAAGTGGCGTAATATTTTGGTTTCAACCCAATCAATTCATGAACCTTATGTCTATTTTTTCGATTGTCCTTTAGGTAAAAGAAGATATGCTTGGCTGCGCAAGCGTGGTGCAATAAAAGATATTGCTTGTTTAGATAAAATCGCTAAAAAAATATTATCTGATAAACAAAGAATGTTATTTTTTAACCATTACGGTGGCACAGACAGGCTAGATGCTAAACAGAAGAGAAAAATTAAACAAATTCTGAACTTTTTTAACTAGTTAGGTTGTCCTGTCGCTATATTTTCCTCCCGTAAGATCAATCACGTTTTTCTAGTTCGTTTAACAGTTGTTGGTATTTGTCTGGGTCATCTTGAGGACAGATAACCTCAACGGCTATATCGTTATCACAGCTACTGCTATCGCTAGCGTCACGACCACAGGTACAACTGAGTTCCGCTAATTTACCACTTTTACTGCTGCACCCACCTGATATCCCTTTGCGCCCGAAGAAAATGCTTAGAGAGAGACCACAGAAGGCTAGAATAAAGATAATAAGTGCTGGTAGAAATATTTTCATTATGTATACCTCAATTTTACGGATGAGAATGTAGATATTTGTTGAACGAGTCGCTGCTTACTTCAGAGAAGTTTATACCATTTTTTATCAGCATGAATACAGCTATGTTGTTACTCTGCGCATACTCCAGAGCTTTTATGGGGCCCATGACCATAAAAGAGGTAGCTAATCCGTCAGCTTGCATACAATTTTGTGCAATAACGGTTACTGATGCCAGTTTATGTTTTATTGGATATCCAGTTTGAGGATCAATTGTGTGCGAATAACGTACTCCATCCTGCTCAAAATAGTTACGATAATCCCCGGATGTTGCCATGGCAACACCGTTGAGGCGTAATTGTTTCTCAACCTTGCGCGCGTTAGTAACTGGGGTTTCAATACCAACTACCCAGGGTAGATTATCGTTCTTATGACCACTGGTAATAATTTCACCACCAATTTCTACTAGAAAATTTTCGATATTGTTGTGCTCAATAACTAGGGCGATTGCGTCTACAGCGTATCCTTTGGCAATAGCAGATAAATCGACGTAGATGCTGTCATTTTCCTTAAGTAGGGCAGGAGGAGAGGGTTGCAACTTTAATCTGTTGTAGCCTATATATTGTTGTAATTTGTGTATGGTGTCAGCACTAGGGATAGTTGAGGTATTGATGGTGGGACCGAAGCCCCAGAGATTAACCAACTTGCCCAGTGTAATATCAAAAGCTCCCTCTGTAGCTGTACTGAGTTGTTGCCCACAATTTATTACATACATTAACTCGGGAGAAATATTCATCCATTGATTAGCTGGAAACTGGTTAAATAGTGATAACTCTGAATCCTGCTTGTATGTGGACATTTTGTGATCAATTTGGAACAGGCGTTGGTCTATCTCCTTTTTAAGGGTATCTATGTCTATATTGGTGCTCTGATCTGCAAGCACTTTAATGTGGTAGGTCGTGCCCATGGTTTGACCAGTTATAGAGATTAGTTGTTCTGGCGATTTATGGTTAATGTTTAAGAAGATAACTAGACCGATAAGTACAATAAATAGCGCTGCAATTTTTTTCAATTTAGGACTCCATATACATAAAAAAGGCCACATCAAATGACGTGGCCTTTAATCGGTATGTTGGGTGGTAGTTACATATCGTTTATACCTAGGGCGACACGAGCTTTAACGTGCTTCTGTTGCTCTTCCATCTCCAGTAGGTTGCTAAATATTTCGCGCACAACAGGAACATTGGTAGTTTCAACGATCCCTTTGTACGATGAGATTAGGCAATTGTCAATGGTTGAGGCTATCTTCATTACCTCATCCACTGACATGTTCTCCAAGTAGTTAATGCTATCTAACTCAGCAAAGGCACGTTGCTCTTTGCTGTACTGATACCATGCTTCGAGAGCCTTTGTTGTTATGCTTTGTTCGTAATGTTTGAGTGCTTTCTCTAGATGTTTCTCGTGGCGAACCATGTAATCAAGCAGTAATTTGACCCGCTCGCTTTGTCCTTTATCTGCGATCTTCTGGTAGAATTTACTCACCTGATTGTGAAATTCACGTGCATATTTGAGAATCTCTTTGGCTTGTCCGTATGGCATATATTCCTCCTAAAATGAAAGCGCCCCTTTAAGCAGGCTGTTTGTCTATAGCCTAGCATAAAGGGGCGATGTTTCAATTGTTTAGCAGGTTTGATTAGCCACCAAAGTCGTCGAACATAATATTCTCACGTTCAACACCCTGCTCTAAAAGCATATTGGTTACAGCGTTGGCCATCATTGGGGGACCGCACATATAGTATTCGCAATCCTCTGGAGCCTCATGATCTTTAATATACATATCATAAAGAACCTGATGAATAAAACCGACAGGACCTTCCCAGTTGTCTTCTGGCAATGGATCTGACAGTGCGCAGTACCATTTAAAGTTAGGATACTTCTCTTGCAGTTCGTTAAGTTCTTCTACGTAGAACATCTCTTTCGCGCTACGAGCACCATACCAGTAGGTCATTTTGCGAGTAGAGTTAAGACGTAACAGCTGGTCGAGGATGTGAGAGCGCATAGGAGCCATACCAGCACCACCACCGATAAATACCATCTCATTATCAGTGTCACGTGCAAAGAACTCACCGTAAGGCCCAGAGATGGTAACTTTATCGCCTGGCTTAAGGTTGAAAATAAATGATGACATCTGTCCCGGAGGAGCATCAGGTGCATTTGGTGGCGGTGGACAGCAGCGCACGTTGAGCATAATGATCCCTTTTTCTAACGGGAAACTTGCCATTGAGTAGGCACGCATGATCGGTTCTTTTACCACTGATTTAAAGCGCCACAAATTGAATTTATCCCAATCTTCGCGGTACTCTTCTTCAATATCAAAGTCAGAGTAAGAGAGCTCGTGAGCGGGAGCTTCAATCTGAATATACCCACCAGCACGAAAATCGCAGTCCTCACCCTCAGGCAGTTCTACTACTAGTTCTTTTATAAATGTTGCTTTACCGTCGTTAGATTTAACAACGCATTCCCATTTCTTGATATCGAATATCTCTGCGGGAATTCCCAGCTTCATATCTTGTTTTACGCCAACCTGACAAGCAAGACGATAGCCTTCACGTGCTTGGCGTTTGTTTATAAAGCCTGTTTCAGTAGGAAGAATATCGCCGCCACCCTCAAGCACTTTGACGCGACATTGACCACAGGTTCCGCCACCACCACATGCTGATGGTATAAAGATACCTTGCTCAGCTAGAGAACCAAGTAATTTGCCGCCTGGTTTTGTGATTATGGTTTTATTGGGGTCATCATTGATGAAAAAACTGATGTCCCCACTTGGAACCAAGCTCTTGCGTGCTACCAGTATTAAGGCAACCAGAGCTAGGATAACACCGGTGAACATAATGCTTCCGGCTATAACTAGTGAAAAATCCATACTATTATCCAATCTTTAGTAGCTGATTCAAATTACGAAAATTTCAGCCCAGAAAATGCCATAAACGACATTGCCATTAAGCCAACAATGATGAACGTAATTCCTACACCGCGAACTCCTTTAGGAACATCGCTGTAGCTCAGTTTTTCCCGAATGCCAGCCAATAGGCAGATTGCCAAAGCGAAACCAAAGCCAACGCCTGCACCATAGACTGTGCTCTCGGCAAAGTTGAAGTCTTTATTGACCATGAACAAGACAGCACCAAGGATGGCACAGTTAACTGTAATCAAGGGCAAGAAGATTCCTAAAGCATTGTAGAGAGCAGGAAAATATTTATCCAGAGCCATCTCGAGAATCTGTACGATAGCAGCAATAACGCCGATATAGCAGATCAGGCCGAGGAAGCTAAGATCAAGGTTTGGATATCCTGCCCATGCTAATGCCCCCTTTTTCAAGAGAAAAGTATAGAGCAGATTGTTTACTGGTACAGTAATAACCTCGACAGCAATAACAGCAAGACCAAGCATCATCGCAGTTGTTACTTTTTTTGATACCGCGATGAAGGTACACATACCTAGGAAAAAGGTTAAGGCAATATTATCGATGAAAACAGATTCAAAAAATATTGTAAAATAATGTGACATAGCGTCTATTCCTATTCTTGGAGTTCAGGCTTCCAGGTTCGCAAACCCCAGATGATAAAGCCAATCAGGAAGAAGGCGCTGGGTGCCAGCAGCATCAGACCGTTAGTAACATACCAGCCACCATTACTGACCGGGCTGAGAATGGTCAATCCGAAAAGCTTGCCAGAGCCAAACAGCTCACGAGCAAAACCAACTGTAAGCAGAACAAGGCCGTAACCGAGGCCGTTGCCTATACCGTCCATAAAACTCTCGTAGACGGGATTTTTCATTGCATAGGCCTCTGCACGGCCCATAACAATACAGTTAGTAATGATCAGGCCAACGTAAACTGACAGTGCCTTACTCATTTCGTAGGCAAAAGCCTTCAACATCTGGTCAATAATGATAACCAGAGTAGCAATGATGGTCATCTGTACAATGATCCGGATACTGTTAGGAATATGTTTGCGAATGGCGCTGATCGAGGCGTTGGAAAAGCCAGTTACCAAGGTAACCGCAACGGTCATGGTCAGTGCTGTAGACAGCTTGTTAGTTACCGCTAGAGCAGAACAGATGCCGAGAATTTGCAACGCAATGGGGTTGTTATTAAATAACGGATCCAGTAGAGCGTCCTTTGCCTTAGCCATAATTAACCTCTCTTTGCTTTCTGGTTTGCAAGGAACTTAGCAAAACCGTCTTCACCAAACCAGTAGCGAACTATGCCATTTACACCTTTGCTGGTGTTTGTTGCTCCAGCAAGACCATCAATAGTATTTTTCGCATCCGAAGCACTAGGATTGAATTTACCATTTTTGACGACTTTTATAGCAAGTGTTCCTTGGTCAGAATAAGCTTGCTTGCCTGGCCATAGATTTTTCCAGCGTGGGTTGTCTACTTCGGCGCCTAGCCCAGGAGTTTCACCGTGGCTGTAAAAGGTTATTCCTTTAATTGTTGTGCCGTCAGTAGCTACTGAAATATAGCCGTACATCATTCCGCCGAAACCTGTTCCGCGTATTGGCAGAACAACAGTACCGTTATTGTCAACATATATTGCAGCATATTTGGCACGAGTACCTATGCCAGCAACGTCTTTATCGGTAGGTATTTTAACGGATAAAGCTGGATCCTCTACCGCAGCTTTTTGATCGTAAGTTGCAACATCTACCGCTGTGGTAAACTCACCGCTAGCTAGATCAACAATTTTACGTTCAAAGTTCGAAGTGAAGAGCTCATCGACATTTGCGCCGTCGTCTATTTGCTGCTGATAACCACCTGCGGCTAGAACCGTTTGGCGCAGTTCCAATTGTTGGTTATACGCCTCTTTGTCGATACGCACCAATGCAGCTAGGCAAACGAGTACTGAACAAACAACGCACAACAGAAATGCGACCAAAAATGTTTTAAAAATAGAATCATTAGACATGGCGCAGCTTCCTTTTCTTGATGTGTGCGTTCACGACCAAACGGTCAATCAGTGGCGCAGCTACACTGCCGAACAGGATAATCATCCCGACGCTTTCGGGCATCATAGGGTTGAAAACACGGACAGTTACTACAAGCACGCCAATCAGCAGACCATAAATCCATTGCCCCTTAACCGTCATAGCTGAAGAGGAGTGGTCGGTTGCGAGAAAGACCATACCAAAAGCGAGACCACCAAGAACAAGATGCCATGCAGGATTCATTGCTGCAGGATTGAACAGGCACAACAATGAAGATAATCCAATTACACCGATCAAGATGGAAACAATGATACGCCATGATGCTATGCCAGTGACTAGCAGAACTATTGCGCCTAGAAGACAGGCAAGGGCTGAGGTTTCGCCCATACTTCCTGGAATGGTACCGAGGAAGGCAGATTGCCATGTGATCTGGTGCGCCGCCAGGCTGGGAACTCCGTCAGCAAGTGCCATAGCCAGTGGAGTGGCCCCAGTGTATCCATCTACAGCAGTCCAAGCTGCATCACCGGACATCGATCCTGGGTAGGCTAGGTACATGAAAACCCAAGCTACTAGTGCTGGGTTGAGGAAGTTCATACCAATGCCGCCGAAAATTTCACGGCCAATAACTATCCCGAATGAGGTAGCTATAACGACTTGCCACAATGGAGCAGTTGGAGGCATTAGCAAGCTGATCAGAACTGCTGCAACCAGAAATCCTGCATCAATGTTTTTCTTGCGCATAGCTGCGAATACGGTAACCCAAACAGCCTCTGTCAGCATGACAATAATCAATACTGGCAGGTAAAGCCCTGCACCGGTCAACATATTAGCCCAGATAGAGTTGTAATCACTCAAGATAGGCAGACTGGGTATTTTCCCAGCAGCTAGCATTTGGTTAAGAGTAAGGTTCTCTTGGTAGCCACTGTTCCACATAGCCATCATAATACATGGCAGAAGAGCGAGCATGATAATGCTCATGACCCTTTTGTGGTTGATGCTGTCACGAACATGGACAGAACCAGTGGTTACGTCAGCAGGTGAATACAGAGTTGTATCTATCGCCTCGTGTAGGGCGGAGTATTTTTCCCACTTACCACCCTTCGCAAAGTGAGGTTTTAATTCGTCGAGTAATTTCACGGCTTTTATCCCTCTTTCTCGATGATGGTGAGTGTATCGCGTAACATCATACCGTAGTCATTTTTACCAGAGCAGACGTAGGTGCATAACGCCAAATCCTCTTCGTCTAACTCTAAACAACCTAGTGCTTGCGCTTGGTCGGTATCGTTAGAAGCAATGGCCCGCAGCAAGAAATTAGGTAGGACATCCAGTGGTATAACTTTTTCGAATGAACCTATGGCTAGGATGTTGCCTGGCCGACCGTTCTGGCTGGTGTTCATAGGTGCAGTTGGGCCACCAGTGAATGCAGATAAAAAGGCGCGTTTGATAGAGAACTTGTCAGCACCAGCAGTTAATGATGCTAAGAACTCACGCTCTGTTTTTTCTGCTAGGACCGATACTTGAAGGTGAAAACGGCCTAAGTAGGCTGATGGTCCCGCAGCGGTTGTGCCATTGAGTACTGAGCCGGAAACCACGCGTTGATTGCCTGGGTTAAGCTCATTGGCGGTCAGATCGGTTAAAGATGCACCCAGACGGGTACGAACTAAGCGCGGTTGTTTAACTCCAGGCCCAGCCAGAGCTACTATACGCTCAGTTGGCAAGGTGCCGGTGGTGAATAATTTACCGAAGGCAATAACATCTTGGTAGTTGATTGACCAAACTGTTTTATCGGTATCCACCGGGTCGAGAAAGTGAATATGGGTGCCGGCAAGACCTGCAGGGTGAGGCCCGTCAAACTCCTCGCAACTGGTTCCGGCAACTTTAGGCAGAACAACATTTGGCTTTTGACAGACAAAAACGTTGCCCTCAGTGAGGCGGGCTAGAACTTTAAGTCCGTTGCTAAATGCTTGTTCTTCTTCTTTGATGATAATTTCAGCTTTTGCAGACAGCGGATTCGTATCCATTGCGGTAACAAAAATGGATTTTGGGGTGCTGTCTGGAGCAGGAGATTTGCTGTAAGGACGTGTGCGCAGTGCCGTCCATAAGCCGGAGTCAACAAGGTTGCTGACTACTTTATCCCGTGCCAAACCTTCAAGCTCCGCTTCCTTGTATGCCGCAAATTTCTCAGCGTCGTCACCCTTAAGCTCAATAACTACTGATTGCAACATACGGCGTGCGCCACGATTTACCGCTACCACTTTACCGCAACCAGGAGAGGTGAATTTTACCCCTTCAGTTTTTTTGTCGGTAAAGAGAAGCTGACCAAGCTTTACCTGGTCTCCCACTTTTACGTTCATGCTCGGCTTCATGCCGACATAATCTGGGCCGAGGACCGCGACGGTCTTAACGACTGGCCCGTCATAAATTCTCTGTTCGGGACTGCCGGTAATCGGCAAATCCAAGCCCTTGTTAATTTTGATCATTTCAATGCACTTTCTAAAAAGGGTTGTGAATCAATCTATGTTCAACTTTGCTTGATTGCTCTCTGATTTCAGAGTTGTTGGGCAAAATAGACGCAGATGATTGTACCGTCTATATTCGCTTCAGGCCCCGCACGAACTGTTGTAAATTTCATTTTAATACATACCTCCCCTTTCGAATAAATAACACAAGCCTGATTTCGAGATTTCTCAAAAACATTAGCGGCGCAAAACAAAAGAATGTGACTAAGACAGCGCTTACTCACGCAATTTTTCAGGTATATTGTATACAGTATCACATAATGCAACTGCTACTATTACGCTGTAATGCGCTGGTGTGTCAATAGTGGATGATGAAAAAACAGTAGTATTGGGGGTTTTTTAGATTTGAGCGCGGGTGCTGACCTTAATATCCCTACAGAGGCACGGAAGTTACTGTAAATGTATATATTTTCTATACATCATGCTTCCAGAGGTGACGCTCCATTTTTGGTAAGTTCATCGATAAATGTACGAATAGCGAACAGGTCGGTGATCTTTAGGGAGGCAAATTGTAAGCCGAAACCCGAGGGCATTTCTGGTCGACTAGGATCGCTAATATCGTTATGCCAAGTAACTACTCCCTGACATAAAATTGAATCCTCTGCTGTGTATAGATCGAGCTGAATGTATATTGCGGCATCGATGGGAGGTGGGTTGTCTGTGGCAATAAAGACGCCACCAGTGCTGAGATTGAAAGCGCAGGCGGTGTGTAGATCCTGTGGCTCTAGACCGAAGTGAATTAGCAGGCTGGTTTGCTGGCGGGGGAAAGCGCGCGATGCCAAACCGAGAATACGTCGGGCAGAGGCCAAGAATAGGTGGGTATTGACTGGGGTAAACAGCACATCTGCTGGGCGCTCATGCTGTACATGGTTTAGTTCTGCTAGCTTGGTGCTGTCGACAATAGCTACAACTGGAATATGGTTGATGCGGCTATCCTCTTTGAGTAGGCGGCAGCAGGTGCGATCATCCTTGGTGCATGCGGGCGAGATGAAGATAATATCAGGCGCTTGGGTACGCGCAATGGTGAGCAAATCCGTGGCATCCTGACTGGTCAATATGGTAAAGCCTTCGCGCTCAGAGAAGCTACTGTCAAACGAGATCAAGTTTTTAACCTGAGCCGAGATGAGGATTTTTTTGTTTTCCATGAGTTGACGCTCCTTCCCGCGGTTGTGCATTAGCTGTGTGGTGACTAGCGAACCTGTCTCCATGAGTAACAGCAAACATCTACTATAGAAAATAACCGCAGCTGAGGATAAAGCGCAACCTATTTAATCTTTGTACTCACGGTATTCATATTCTTGACGATGGCGATAGCTTCTAAGACGTAAGGATCGACCTTTGCCTTATCTTGCCAATCTTTTTCATCCTTATCACTTTCTTGCTCTTGGTGCTGTTGTTCGTCGAGCTCCTCGCCATCGAAAAGCTCTTTACGCTCGGCTATAATATCGGCCATAACTAGGCTGCGCTTGCTGTTGTCGATACGCTCTTTGGTTTTTTGCTCCAACTCGAGTAGGTGCTGCATCTTCTCGTCGCTCTTGACCCGGGCGCTGCTAAGTTTACTAAGTTGCTCCAGTGGCAGTTTGGTTGGTAGTGGTTGATAGTCACACTTATCTATGGTGTCCCATGGCAGAGAGTAATCAATATATTTTTCGCCACTCTTGATCGCTTTGAAGCGATCGGGTAGTACAATGTCGGCACGAATGCCGCGGTATTGCGTAGAAGCGCCACTAATACGGTAGAATTTTTGGACAGTTATTTTGAGAGCACCCAGAGGCTTAAATTGCTCCATGCGGCGCAATGGGGTGTCGCGATCAATATCGATAACTGCCTGCACTGTGCCTTTGCCGTGGGTGTGCTCGCTGCCGACAATGACGGCGCGGCCATAGTCCTGCAAGGCTCCCGCGAGAATTTCAGACGCTGAAGCGCTGAATTTGTTGATTAGCACGACTACTGGACCAGTGTATTCTGTCCTATTATCCTTGTCTTCCAATACCTCTATGTGTCCCGCGCTGTCTTTGATCTGTACTATAGGACCTTGGTCGATAAATAGCCCTGTTGTGTCAACAGCGTCGGTAAGTGAGCCGCCACCATTGTTGCGCAGGTCGATGATTAATCCTTGAATATTCTGCTTCTCCAGCTTTTTAATTTCAGCTTTCGTGTCCTTGGTTACATTGCGCGCGCTGGGGCTATCATTTTTGAAGTCGCGATAGAAGGTGGGGATACGTAAGTAACCAAAATTTTCTTTACCATCAGCCGATTTTACCACCATGGATTTAACGAAGGTCTCCTTAATCTGCACGACTGCGCGCACAATCGGAATGATGCGTCTTGATCCGTCAGCTTTCTTGATGTGTAGCCGCACTTCGGTGTTTTTGGGGCCACGAATCAGTTCTACTGCATCGCGAATGCGCGTATCGGTTATGTCCACCGGTTCCTCATCGCCCTGAGCAACTTTGAGGATGGTGTCTTCGCTTTCGAGCTCACCTTGCTGCTCAGCCGCTCCGCCGGGGATGATGTTAACGACTTTTATATAACCATCTTCCTCACGCAATAGAGCCCCGATACCTTCAAGAGAGCCGCGCATGTGGATGTCGAAATCCTCTTTTTCTTCGGGCGGAAGATACATGCTATGGGGATCATAGGCGCGCGATATGGCATTGAGGTAGCGCTCAAAATGATCCTCTTGTTGATCCTGGAGCATGCGCGTGAACAGATGCGTGTAGCGTTTAGCCACCTTCTCCCGAGCCTGTTGATGCAGCTCTGCATCGGTAAGTTTAGGTTGGTCTTTCTTGTTTTCTGCACTCTTGTGCTTCTGCGAATCTGGAGTAGGTTCTTTCTCCTGATCTTCTTTCAGGTCGAGATAGCGGTTGGCCACTTGGTATTTTAATGTTTTGCGCCAGCGCTCGCGCAGCTGATCGTCAGTAGCACAAAAATCGAGTTTTTTGTTGTCGGTTTCCAGCTCTTCATCAACCTGCATATCGAACGGCTGGGAGAGGAGGTCGAGAACCATCTTTTTTACTATTGGGATGCGCTGGCTCATGATTTCGCAGCTGTAGATGGGCAGGTGGATCATGCCACGGCGAATTTCATTGTCGATATAGTTTTCATAAGCGCCAAGCATTTTTACATCTGTCTGGAGTAAAAAGCGTTTTTGGGCGTCGAGCTGCTTTATGTATAGATCAAAGGCCGCACCGGAAAGATCATCATCCAGCCGCTTGTGACTGTAGTGGTAGCGCATGAGATCTTGGCTGACGATATAGCCAAGAATTTTCGCTCTGTCTGGATTGAATGGGTGGTCTAAAGTGCTTTGTGTCGTGTTGGCGTAGGCACCAGAAAAGGTGAGGACGATAATTGTCAGGCACAAGATTATTTCTTTAAACCATGAAGCTGCCGTAGATTGTCGAGTGCGTAAGTTGAGCATGGGTATGTATATTCCTTTGAGCTGGGGCGCAAACACAGGTAGTAGGCTGAGGTTATAAACTAAAAAAGCAGGCTAACACTAGCATAAACTTCGCGGAGATAATGAAAAAAAAGGCCGGAGCAGGGAGGCTTCCGGCCGAAAAAAAGTAGGATGTTGAGTGGAGTCTCTTTCCTGCTTTGTCAGTTGTTATTACTTATAGATAGAATTAATGGCTTGTGCCACGTGTCATTGCGTAAATTTTTGCACCTAAGTTACTTTTGTGCTGCTGTGCAAAAACACAGCTAGGCGGTAAACCGTTCTATGGAAACTAGTAGCCAGACTAGGGTAGTTATGGCGATGGCGACCAGAACCAGCGCCGAGCCCTGGTCTTTTGCCCGCCCCGCAAGTTCGTGATGCTCATCTCCAATGCGATCTACTACCGACTCTATGGCAGAGTTGATCAGTTCGGCGATAATTACTCCGTACAGGCTGGCGAGGAGTAGCGCGATCTGGCTGAGAGTGCTGCCTAACCAACAGGCTGCTGGGGTGAGGGCGCATACCGCGTATGTCTCCTGCCTAAAGGCTGCTTCATGCTGCCAGGTTGCTTTAAGTCCTTGGCGTGAATAGCCAAAGGCATCGATAATGCGTGCAATACCTCTCTTGCCGGGTTTTGCCATATTTTACCTCCCGAAGCACTCTTTAGAAATTGTCCTGTTTCTTGCGTTCATTGGTGTGAAAAAACTGTTGTAGCTCTTGGTGTATTTGTAGCGCGGGAGCTGTAACGCGGCGGGCGGGCGGCAGCGAATTCAAAAATAGGCGGCCATAACCTTTGCTGACTACGCGTTGATCGAGGATAAGGACCACTCCGCGATCATTGCGGTGACGTATGAGTCTGCCAAACCCCTGTTTGAAACGGATTATCGCTTGGGGAACAGTGTAGTTGGTAAATGAATTACCCCCGTTTTGATCTATGGCGGCGCAGCGCGCTATCTGAATCGGCTCTGTGGGTACGCGAAAGGGTAGCCGGGTGATAATCACCTGTTCCAGCGCTTGCCCAGGTACATCGACGCCCTCCCAAAACGAGTCAGTGCCGAACAGGATATTGCCATCGCCACTTTTGAACTGCTCAAGTATTTGGTGGCGTGCTGCCTGCCCTTGGCGCAGGCAGGAGAATCCTTTGGCGTTGAAGGGTGCATCCAGCTGGTTGAACAGTTTGCGCAGCAGGCTGTAGGCGGTAAATAGGACAAAGGTGCGCCCTTGCGAGACCGTAGCCGCTAGGTCGATCTGCTCCAGCAACATTTCGGCATAGTTGTTGTGGTTAGGTGGCACAATGTCTGTGGGGATAGCAATCAATGCTTGATTGGCGAAGTCAAACGGCGACTCAAGCTGCAACTCATTGCGCCGCTCTGTGCTGCATAGATCTAGGCCGCTACGCTGGTTGAAAAATTTAAAACTATTGTTGGTGGTCAGGGTAGCACTGGTCATTATCACGGTGCGAAAGCGCTGATAGATTGCTTGATGTAGCGTTGTGGCCACGGTGATAGGGGCACAGTTTAACCATAGGGTGAGCCCCCTTTTGTGTCGGCCAGTGGTGGTGCTGGTGTCTACCCAGTTACAGGCTTGATCATCAAGAGCCAGAAAAGCATGGAGGTCGGAGCCTAGCGCCGCCAGTCTATCACTCAACCCGAGTATGTCGGTCAATTGCGCAACTACCTGATCGGCAACTCTGTCCGGTAGCAGTTGCTCCGATTGTTTAACCAGATTCTCTAAATTTTTGGCTAGATCAATGCTCTCTGGCACTAGTGGTGATAGGCTGCTGTGGAGTTGCTTCCAGCGGGTAGATTGTGGTTCGTCGCTGGTAAGGTGCCAACAAAAATTGTCGTTGGAAAATTGCTGGTTACTAGGTGCTTTGTCTGCTCCCAGGGCCTCAATTTGTGCGCTGAATTGCTCGTGGCAGTTGTCGCGTAGGCAGCGGCAAGCTGCGATCAACTCCTCTATGTTTTTGTAAATTGTATCGTATAGCGCGCTGGCGGTGTCAGGGAGAGCGCTGGCAATGGTGCTGAGCAGGCGCGGCAGGTGCCCGCGTTCAGGTTTGCGCGGATGAGTTAAGCGGTTCAGTATGCGCGCGAAGGAGAAATGGCTGATACGGATGGAAAAGTTGCGGGTGGCGGCCTCTTCCAGGTGGTGTGCCTCGTCTATGACAATCCGGCTATAGGGTGGCAGTACGGCCGCCGCGGAGTAGTTTTCGCTCTGCATTCTAACGGCCAGATCGGCCAACAGCAGTGAGTGGTTAACTATCAGTAGATCGGCATGGGCAGCTTTGCGGCGTGCCTTGTGAAAGAAACAGCGGCTATAGTATGCACAGCGGGTGCGCGGACATTGATCCATTTCACAGCACACTTCACTCCATACATTTGGTGATGGCGGAATGTTGAGCTCGTCCTTGCTGCCCCCCTTGGTGGTGTCGGCCCAAGCGCGTAATTCTTCAAGCTCGTTGCTGTTGTCGCTGGTGAAAAGTTCTGGCTCGTGATACGCGCCGTCGAGGCGGCGCAGACATAGATAGTTGCTGCGCCCTTTGACTAAAACGGCGGTGAAATCTTGCGGGATTACCTTATGCAGCATTGGTAGATCTTGGTGTAGCAGCTGCTCTTGTAGGTTGATCGTGTTGGTCGAAATGGCGATGGTCTCTTCGTTGCGGATCGACCAAAGAATTGCTGGCACCAGATACGCTAGGCTTTTGCCGGTACCAGTTCCGGCTTCAATTGCGGTTAGGCCATCATTGTTGAACGCCGTGCTTACGCAATTAGCCATGTGGAGCTGCTCGGGGCGTTCCTCATAATTGGTTAAATGTTGCGATAGTGGGCCTGCGGTGCCGAGAATTTCATCAATCTCTTGTTGCTTAAGCGTCTGCTGTGCTTGGGCTGGGCACGCATCCACCACTTTATAGACATTTTCCACAGTGTTATCCACAATGTGAAAACCTATCCCCTGCTCGCCCATAGCCGCGGCTACCTTGAGATCGGCAGCAGATGGGGTTAAATCGCCAGATGGGTGGTTGTGGATAACCGTGTCTCCGCTGTGGCAGCGACTGATCAAAGCCGGAACGGCGTGGCGGTTGCCGCGTGCTAGGACGGTCGTGCTCCAGATATTGAGCTGGCTGTCGGTGTGGCCGAGAAAAAAGACCTCATTGCCGTTGCATTGGCCGATAGCTTCGCGCATGCTGATAATACTATTGGGGGAGTATGATTTCATCTTCTACTAAGTTTGTGGATAGTTGGAGTTGTGCATCTGGCTTCTTGCGCAGCGTAGTGTAACACTATGCAGGTTTTAGATGTGCGGAAAATTGTTTCTCGACTTGTGCTTGACTTAATGGTAGACGTGAATTTAATATTCACGCTGGATTAATTGCGAGCTATTTGCAGTAAATAGGGTGGCTTAGATAGCTACGGTAAGGGGTTAAAAACTTATGTACACAAAAAAAGTTATGGATCATTTTTCGAATCCGCGCAATGTGGGCACTATGGAACATCCAAATGTCGTAGTTAAGGTTGGTGATCCTGGGTGTGGCGATGCTGTGCTGATTTTCTTGCAAATTGATAATGATATAATTACTGACGTTAAATACAAGGTCTACGGTTGCGGAGCGGCGATCGCTACAACCTCAATGGCTAGCACCATGATCAAGGGCAAGACCCTGACTGAGGCTCTAGAGGTTACGGATGAGAAGGTGGCTGAGGCGCTGGACGGTTTACCCGAGACCAAGATGCACTGCTCAAATCTGGCGGCAACAGCTATTCGTGCTGCGGTTACCCGTTATCTACATCCTCCCGAGTCTGCGCCAAAGTAGGACGTAACTTTGCTAAATTTTATATATGTAGCCCTTGACGTTATTTGCCAAGGGCTTTTTTAATACTGTCGAGCAGCGGGGTTGCTGTCAATCCCAGTTTGTTATACCAGCTACTCTTGTCTTTGCAGGTATTGCCGCCAAGCAGCATGGTAATTTGCTCGCTGGTGATGGGGAAGGTGCTAAAGCGTTGCATTATCTTGGTTGTTGGCTGGATTAGTGGTAGCGGCACATGCACCTTCCGTACCTTAGCTTTATCGACGCTGGTCGCGAATAGATCAATTAGCTCGTTGTAGGTGTAGCAACTTGGTCCACAGCACTGATAAGTTTGGCCGATAGCGTCGCGTTGAGTTAATGCTTTAGTGAAACCCTGTGCTATGTCCTCTACGGCAACTGGCATTAATTTGTAGTTGCCATCGCCAATGACTGGCACTGTGGGTAGTCGCTGCACCTGCTGGTGCAGTAATCTGGTAAAATCTCCACCTTGGCCAATGATTAAACTGGGACGAAAAATTGTCCATTCTAGGTTAGATTTACGCACCAAAGCTTCAGCTTCCTCCTTAGTTCTCAGGTATTCACCCCTGTTGCTGTTTGCTCCTACACCATTGGCGCTCATGTGTAGATAGCGTTTTATCCCGGCTAACTGTGCCGTTTGGATTATGTTTTTACTTGCTTCGATATGCAGACGCGCAAAGGTAATACCCTTTTTAGGGTTGGGGCGAATTATGCCGACTAGATGAATTATTGCATCGCAACCGCTTGCGCCAGCTAATAGCGTGCTGGGCTCCAGGATATCACCAGTAAATTGTTCGATGCTATTTGTGGTGTTGCTTGGTAGATGGGTATGCACTAAACAGCGTACGCTGTGTCCTGCTTTTACCAGATTGTTGACGATGTGCGTGCCAACAAAGCCACTAGCGCCAGTTATAAAGATACGCATTAACACCTCCTCGATTTATGAAAAAATTGCAGAGTTGCCGCTCTGTTTTGATTGAATAGAGTAAATTATAGCCTCTTGAGTGTTTTATTGCGCAAGTATAGCAGAAAGTATGGCATCTGTTAGCTGGAAATGCTGGTTAGTTTATTAACTAACCAGTGTAAATCGTTATGGAAAATAGTTTTTTTAGTAGGCGCTAAGATGTTGAAAATGTGCAGAGTTTGACGGTGTTTTTCGTCCTAATTATTGGGCTGTTTTTTTTGAGTAAATCCTTATAACTATCTGTAAATAAAAGGGTTAGTATGTCGGTAATTGCATACTGTATACTATATTTTTCCCTTGACAAAGAGGCTGTTTTAACTTAACTTGCTCGACGCTGAAATGAGCAAAGATATGTCGCTGATACGACATGAATTAACCCCGTTTGGAGGAGCTGTTCCATGCTTGAGAGTTATCTGCCGATACTCGTCCTCATAACCATCGCACTGCTTTTTGCATTGGGATCGGTAATCTTTTCTTTCTTGATTGGTCCCAAGAAGCCGAGTGCTGTGAAGCTTGCGCCGTATGAGTGTGGTATGCCACTGATTGGTGGTGCACGCGAGCGGTTTTCTGTCAAATTCTATATCGTCGCAATGTTGTTTATTCTGTTTGACATTGAGACAGTGTTTCTCTATCCGTGGGCAGTAGTCTTTAAGAAATTAGGGATGTTTGGCTTTGCGGAGATGGGCGTCTTTATCGTAATCCTGCTAGTGGGTTACGTTTATGTTTGGAAAAAAGGAGCGCTGGAATGGGAGTAGAGAAGGCGGTTGGCCAAGCCTCAGAGGCTGAATATACCAAAGTGCTGGGCAATAATGTTTTGACCACTTCGCTAGACCTGGTGGTTAACTGGTCGCGCTCTCGTTCACTGTGGCCTATGACCTTTGGTCTTGCTTGCTGCGCTATTGAAATGATGGCTACTGGGGCTGCGCGTTTTGACCTAGACCGTATGGGGGTGCTGTTTCGCGCCTCACCACGTCAAGCTGACGTTATAATCATTGCCGGTACTGTAACCTATAAAATGATGCCGGTTATTAAGGTTGTGTATGAGCAGATGCCAGAGCCGAAGTATGTAATTGCTATGGGTGCTTGTGCATCATCTGGTGGCGTCTTTGATACCTATAGTGTCGTGCAGGGTGTTGATGAATTTTTACCGGTTGACGTATATGTCCCCGGTTGCCCTCCGCGTCCAGAAGCCTTGTTGTACGGGTTGATTAAACTGCAGGAAAAAATTATGCGTGAGCGTAATAGTTTCGGTGCGGCAATTGGTGCAGGTAACGTTATTCCAGGCTAGTAATGTCTTTCGCTAGTAACTGACAAATAGGGAAATGAGTATGAGCCAAGCTGTTGTAGCAAAGCTGAAAAGTGCCTTCGCCGCCTCTGTGCTAGAGGTAAAAGAGCATCGAGGTGAAGTGACGGTTACGGTAAAAAAAGAGGATATTGTCGCCATTTGCCAATTCTTAAAAGATGAGGCTGGGTACAATTTTCTATGCGACCTCTGTGGTGTTGACTATCTTGGCCAACAGCCCCGTTTTATGGTGGTGTACAATCTGTACAACATAACCACTAAGGAGCGTTTGCGGGTCAAGGTTGCGGTAGCAGAAGATGATGCTAGCGTTGATACCGTGAGTACGGTCTGGGCAACAGCCAATTGGCCAGAGCGCGAGTGCTGGGATTTGATGGGGATTAGCTTTAACAATCACCCTGATCTGCGCCGCATATTGATGCCTGCTGATTGGGTCGGCCATCCGCTGCGTAAGGACTATCCACTGCAGGGACCTGACCGTGAACCATATCAGGGACGACTTTCGTAACTATCTGCGCACTGGCGAAATAAATAACGAGGCTTGAAATGGCTAAAAAAGAGACGATGACAATAAATATGGGGCCACAGCATCCATCTACCCATGGTGTGTTGCAGTTGGTTCTTGAACTAGACGGTGAGACTGTTGTCGATGCGGTTCCCCATATTGGCTTTCTCCACCGTGGTGTGGAAAAGCTGGCAGAAAACAGGAGCTACCATCGCGCACTTCCCCTGACAGATCGCCTTGATTACTTGGCACCTATGAGCAATAACTTAGGTTACGTTCTGGCTGTTGAGAAGTTGCTCGGTATCACTGATCAGATCCCCGAACGTGCCAAAGTAGTACGAGTTATGATGGCGGAACTGACGCGTATTAAGAGTCACTTGGTATGGTTGGCGACTCATGCGTTGGATATAGGTGCCATGACAGTGTTTTTGTACTGTTTCCGTGAACGTGAGCAGGTCATGGATATGTACGAAAAACTCTCTGGTGCGCGTATGACCTCTAACTACTTCCGCGTCGGTGGATTGTCTCTTGATCTGCCTGAAGGCTTTGAGGCTGATGTCTTAAGTTTTATAAATGACATGCCTAGTCATATAGATACCTATGAAGGACTGTTGACCGGTAATAAGATTTGGCAGAAACGTACTGTTGGCGTAGCGCCGATCAGTGCTGAAGATGCAATTGATATTGGTCTAACTGGTCCTGCCTTACGTGGTAGCGGTGTTGATTGGGATTTACGTCGCGATAATCCATATTCTGGATATGAAGATTATGATTTTAAGGTCATAACTCGCGATGGTTGCGATACTTTTGACCGTTATAAAAACCGTTTAGATGAGATGCGTGAATCATGCAAAATCATCCATCAGGCTTTGGATAAATTGCAACCTGGGCCAATCTTGGCGGATGTTCCTTCAGTATGTCTGCCAGCTAAAAAAGATGTGGTGAACAGCATTGAGGGTTTGATTCATCAATTCAAGATTATTACTGAGGGTTTCAAACCTGAGCCAGGTGAAGTCTATCAGGGCATTGAAGCTCCTAAAGGCGAGCTCGGCTATTATATAGTTTCGGATGGTAGCGCGAATCCATTCCGTATGAAGATACGTCCACCATCTTTTGTCAATTTGCAGGCTCTGCCGCAAATGGTTAGAGGTAAGTTCCTCGCAGACGTAATTGCGGCCATTGGTACTTTGGATATCGTTCTTGGTGAAATTGACCGCTAACGATCGCTAAATAGTTTATGTAGTAGTTTGCTGCTACATCTTGAGTCTCTCGTCGCTGCTTAGGGGCGGGAATAGAGAAGAAGGAAAGAGGAAAATCATGCCTGAAATGCTTAGCCTCTCGAATGACCCGATACTGTTTATCTGTTTAATGCTGGCCAAAATTTTGGTGGTGTTTATCGTGGTTGTTCTGATCGTTGCTTATGCGACTTACGCCGAGCGTAAGATCATTGGTAGGATGCAGACCAGACTTGGACCCACAATGACTGGGCCATTAGGTTTGTTGCAACCGATTGCTGATGGTCTTAAGCTGTTCTTTAAGGAAGATATTATTCCTGCACAGGCCAGTAAGCTGGCTTTTATCCTAGCGCCGATGATGATATTGGTGCCAGCCTTTATAACTATTGCGGTAATTCCCTTCGGTGGAGATATTGTCGTTGGTGGTTACACCATGCCCCTGCAGATCTCCGATCTTAATATAGGTATTCTGTATATTCTGGCCATGGCTGGGCTGGGTGTCTATGGTATTGTTCTCGCTGGTTGGGCCTCAAACAACAAGTACTCCTTGTTGGGCGGTGTTCGTTCTGCCGCTCAGGTAATCTCCTACGAGCTTGCGGCTGGCCTGTCCATCATCGCAGTTTTTATGCTGTCAGGCACTTTGAGCTTGCGTGGCATTGTTGCGGCACAATCTGCATCAGTCCTAGATTGGTACATATTTTCACAACCATTAGCTTTTTGCCTGTTTGTTATTACCTCCCTGGCTGAGATTAACCGTACTCCATTTGACCTGCCTGAAGCCGAAACAGAACTTGTTTCTGGTTTCTGTACTGAATACTCATCCATGAAGTATGCACTGTTTTTCATGGCTGAGTACGCCAACATGATTGTGGTATCAGCAATTACTGCAACTCTGTTTTTAGGCGGACCTGCAGGACCATTCGCTGGGCCCATTAATTTACTACTTAAAATATTTTTCTTCATGTTCCTGTTCATCTGGATTCGTGCCACTTTCCCGCGGGTACGCTACGACCAGCTCATGTTTATGGGTTGGAAGGTGTTCTTGCCATTGGCTCTGCTAAACATTGTCATTACTGGCGCGGTTGTTGTTTTTCTTTAAGAGTTGTAACCCCTGTTCAAAGGATTGACCCATGATAAAAGAGTTTATTCAGGGCCTTAGCATAACGGCAAAGCATCTTCTGCCGGGTCATTCAACTACAGTTGAGTATCCTAAACAAAAGTTAGAGCCTTCGGAGCGTTTTCGTGGTTTGCATCATTTGGTGCTTGAGCACGATCGTGAGAAATGCGTTGCCTGCTATCTGTGCCCAACCGTGTGCCCCGCTAAGTGCATAACTGTAGAGGCTGGTGAAGATGAAAATGGTAACAAATATCCTACGGTGTATCAGATTGACATGCTGCGGTGTATTTTTTGTGGTTATTGTGTTGAGGCATGTCCCGTTGAAGCTATCGTAATGACTGGCACGTATGAATTGGCCAATTATAAGCGCGAAGACTTCTGCTTCACCAAGGAGCGCTTGCTCAAATAGTCGGTATAGGAGTCACACCCATGGAAATATTGCAGCTGTTATTCTTTTATCTAGTCGCCTTTGTCGCAATTGGTTCCGGTCTTTGCGTAATTTTATGTAAAAACCCGATCAATAGTGCAATTTCACTAGTCATGACTTTTTTCTGTCTGGCTATGTTTTATGTGATGTTGCATGCCCCATTTATGGCGGCGATTCAAATCATGGTCTATGCCGGCGCAATCATGGTTTTGATTATCTTTGTAATGATGTTGCTCAATCAGGGGGCTGAAGTCATTGCTCGCTACCGTCATGCTGTAGTCGGTGCGGTCGTAGTTTCTGGTTTGATGGTGCTGCAGTTACTTATCACCTTGAAGAAGGGTGATGTGAGCTCGGCTGTTGGTCCTATAAGTAGTGAGATGGTTGAAAGTGTTGGTCATACTGAACTAATTGGCCAGGCGCTATTCACCGATTTCCTACTGCCATTTGAAATAGCCTCGATTCTGCTCTTGGTCGCTATTGTCGGTGCGGTAGTACTGTCGAAGCGGGAAGTATAAATACAGGGACTGGAGATTCAACATGATTACTATCACTCACTATATGGCAGTCAGCGCCATTTTATTTTCCATAGGCACTATTGGTGTGCTAACCCGCAGAAATGCCATAGTAATTTTTATGTGCGTTGAGTTGATGTTAAATGCGGTCAATTTAACTTTTATCGCACTTTCAAGTCATCTCGGTAATATGGATGGTCAGGTCTTTGTGTTTTTCATTATGACCGTTGCTGCGGCAGAAGCTGCAGTAGGTTTGGCGCTGATGATAGCGTTTTTCCGTAACAGCGATTCCATCGACGTTGAGGACTTCAGCCTGTTGAAATGGTAACTTCTTCAGGGCTGTCGAAGGTTCAGTCCGCTTAGAGGAGATGTAGATGTACGATAAATTATGGCTCATACCGCTGTTTCCCTTTATTGGGTTTTTAATCAACGGCTTGCTGGGCAAAAAAATCAAAAATGAAAAGGTGATTGGTTCTATTGCGACAATCTCAATCTTCTGTTCATTTTTAGTGTCATGTAAGTACTTTTTCCAGTTGCTTGGCGACAATCAAAAGGTACATGAGGTTATTATTTCCAGTTGGATTAATGCTGGCCCTCTGAATGTTGACTGGGGCTTCCTGCTTGATCCGCTCTCTGGTTTAATGATGATGAACGTAAGTGGACTGGCGACGCTGATTACTCTCTACTCAATTGGCTACATGCACAATGAAGATGGGTATTATCGCTTCTTCTCTTACATGAACCTATTTGCTTTTGCCATGCTGATGTTGGTACTAGGCAACAATGCTCTGGTTATGTTTGTCGGGTGGGAAGGTGTTGGCTTGTGCTCATACTTGCTTATCGGCTTCTACTTTGAGAAACAGAGCGCCAGTGACGCTGGTAAGAAAGCCTTTGTAATGAACCGCGTAGGCGACTTCGGTTTTCTTCTAGGTCTGTTCATGTTGTTTTGGTCTTTAGGCCAACACGGCGTATGGACAGTGAGATTTACCGAGATTGCTGCAAGTACTCAGTTGCTGGAAAATGGCGGTATAATAGTTACTATCATAACACTGTGCTTCTTTCTGGGTGCTACAGGTAAGTCGGCTCAGATCCCTCTATACACTTGGCTACCAGATGCTATGGAAGGTCCTACTCCGGTTTCTGCCCTGATTCATGCTGCTACTATGGTTACCGCTGGTGTGTATATGATAGCGCGGATGAATGGTCTGTTTGCTATGGCGCCAGAAACCATGATGGTTATCGCTATTGTCGGTGCTTCGACAGCGCTGTTTGCCGCCACCATAGGTTTGGCACAAAATGATATTAAGCGGGTTCTGGCCTATTCAACAGTGTCGCAATTGGGGTACATGTTCCTGGCTATGGGAGTTGGAGCTTTCGGTGCCGGTATCTTCCATCTGTTGACTCATGCATTTTTTAAAGCTTGCTTGTTCTTAGGTTCCGGTTCGATTATCCACGGCATGCATCATGCTTATCATCATGCGCACCTGAACGACGATCCACAGGATATGCGCAATATGGGTGGTCTGCGTAAGAAGATGCCGATTACTTTCATTACATTTTTACTCTCAACTTTAGCTATATCAGGTATTCCATTCTTTTCAGGGTTCTTCTCTAAGGACGAAATTCTGTGGTGGTCTTTTGCTTCACCACGTGGGCACTGGGTGCTGTGGTTGATGGGAGCGCTTGCCGCACTTATGACCGCCTTCTATATGTTCCGTCTGGTGTTTATGACCTTCTTTGGCGAACAGAAAACAGATGCACGTGCTAAGGATCATATCCCTGAATCTCCATTTGTTATCACCTTGCCTCTAATGATTTTAGCTGCATTGGCAACCGTAGGTGGTCTACTGGGGATACCACATGTGCTGGGTAAAGCTCTTGGCCATGTACCTAACCTGATTGAAAACTTCTTAGCACCTGTTTTTGAGCACACGCAACATCTGCATAGCTTGCATGCTCATGGTACAGCGGCTACTGAGTTTACCTTTATGGGTATTTCCGTTGGCATCGCTACTGTAGGTATCGGTATTGCTTGGATTATGTATTGTAAGAATCCTCAGCTGCCTGCACAGATTGTTGCCGCATTTCCTAAGCTGCACCGTGCGGTCTTTAATAAATGGTATATCGACGAGTTTTATGATGCTGTAATAGTTAATCCTACTAAGCGTGCAGGTACTATCCTATGGCAGCTTTTCGATGCTCGCTTTGTTGATGGGATTGTAAACGGTGTAGCATGTTTAGTTAAAGGTTTGGGTAGGACCCTGCGTTATACCCAAAGTGGTTATACCCACAGCTATGCTATGTCGATGGTTATCGGTGTCGTAGCAATCATTGCTGTCTATGTATTTAATTGATGATAGCTGTGAATAAGAGCTTATATACAAGGAGCAACTTCTAATGTCAGAACATCTTCTCAGCTTGATGACATTCTTTCCAATCCTGGGCATGTTTATTGTACTTTTGCTGCCTAAGGATAATGGTGGATTGCTTAAAAGTGCGACGCTGGTTTTCACTCTGATTACCTTTGCCATTAGCTTTCCGTTAGCGCTAGATCCGGTGTTTAAAACTTCAGGTGGTATGCACTACACCGAATTTGCCGAGTGGATTAGTGTTGGTAGCTATTTCCACATGAATTACAGCGTTGGTATCGATGGTATTAGTTTATGGTTAGTCATGTTGACTACGTTCATTATGCCGATCACCATCTTATCTACCTGGCAAGCAGTAACCAAGAATGTCAAAGGTTATATGGCATTGATGCTGTTACTTGAGACAGCAATGCTCGGTGCTTTTATCTCTTTAGATCTCTTCCTCTTCTACATTTTCTGGGAATTGATGCTGATACCTATGTATTTCATGATCGGTATCTGGGGTGGTGTAAACCGCATCTATGCAGCAGTTAAGTTCTTTATTTATACTGCTGTCGGTTCACTGCTGATGCTGGTAGCTATAATGTATATCTACTATGCAGCTGTTAATTCTGGGATGAATATCAGTGGGTTTAGTATTGCTGATTTCTATAAATTGTCACTTGATCCAGCTCTACAAAAGTGGTTATTCCTGGCTTTTGCTCTTAGCTTCGCGATTAAAGTTCCAATGTTTCCGGTACATACTTGGTTGCCAGATGCTCATACTGAAGCGCCAACAGCTGGTTCGGTAATTTTGGCCGCTGTTATGTTGAAAATGGGTACCTACGGTTATGTACGCTTTGCAATGCCACTGTTCCCAGACGCTCTGAAACAATTTTTGCCATATCTAGCTGCACTAGCTGTAATCGGGATTATTTACGGTGCGTTGGTCGCTATGATGCAGAAAGATGTTAAGAAATTGGTTGCCTACTCATCAGTTTCTCACCTTGGTTTTGTCATGTTGGGGATCTTCGCACTGAATACCGTTGGTGTGAGTGGTGCGGTATTGCAGATGGTAAACCATGGTATTTCTACTGGTGCACTGTTCCTCATCGTTGGCTTCATTTATGAGCGTCGTCATACGCGACTCATCAGCGACTTCGGTGGCTTAGCAAAACAGATACCGGTATTCGCAACTATATTTATGATTATTACTTTGTCATCAATTGGCGTGCCAGGTACGAACGGTTTTGTTGGCGAGTTCATGATTTTACTTGGTGCTTTCCAGAGTGAACTGCGCTGGTTTGCTGTAGTGTCAACCTCAGGGGTAATTATTGCTGCAGTTTATATGCTTTGGATGTTCCAACGGGTGATGTTTGGTAAGCTTGAGAATCCTAAGAATCAAAATCTAAAAGATCTGTCTGTGCGTGAAATGTGCATTATGCTTCCTCTTTTAGTCTTTGTCTTTTGGATTGGGGTATGTCCTAATACCTTCTTGGAAAAAATCAATCCAGCGGTCGACCAAATGATTCAGCAAGTAACTGGCGAGGCAACACCTGTGTATACCTCTGTTATTCCAGCTGTAGCGCAAGAAGAGCAGGCGCCAATGCATGAGCAGCAGCACTAAGTTGTTTGTGTGAACCACCTTGGTTAAATAATTGATATTTACGTTAAACCGCTTCTAAAGGAGCATTTACATGGAAAATCTGGTGCAAACAGCCATGCAAAATATAAATTTTGCAGCCATCATGCCATCCGTGATCTTGGCATGTTTCAGCATGGCCTTGTTGCTGATCAATGCTTTTTCTCGCCGTGGGGCAACTGCTCATGTTGCGTGGATAAGTTTGCTGGCCATAGCGACTACAGCTATTTCAACTATCACTGCTTGGAATAGTCCTGAAACAGGATTTGCTGGCCATGTGGTTTTGGATAATTTTGCTGTATTTTTCAACTGTGTCTTTTTAGTTGCTGCAGCATTAACGGTTCTCATGTCTGATGCTTATCTTAAGCGTGAGGGTTACCCCGTAGGTGAGTTTTATCCGCTGCTTCTGTTCTGTACTGTTGGTGCGATGATTATGGCGTCAGGCACAGACCTGATGACTATCTTCCTTGGCCTAGAAGTACTTTCAGTCTCTCTGTACATATTGGCTGGTTTTTTTCGCGGGCAGAAACGCTCTAACGAAGCAGGTCTGAAATATTTCTTGCTTGGTGCTTTTTCTACAGGCTTCCTGCTGTATGGTATGGCGCTTATCTATGGCGTTACAGGAACTACTAATCTCGTTGATATCGCAAGATTTTTCGCTCAGTTTCCCGAAGCATCAACTGGTGTTGTAGCTGTAGCTGGCATGCTACTCATGTCTACTGGTTTTCTATTTAAAATCGCTATTGCTCCATTTCACATGTGGACTCCAGATGTCTATGAAGGTTCGCCAACTCCAGTAACTGCCTTTATGAGTGCTGCCCCTAAGGCTGCTGCATTTGCTGCTTTTATGCGCATCATGTTGGTTAGTATGGGATCTATGCACGGCACTTGGCAATCTGTGTTATGGGTGTTAGCGGTGCTTACCATGGTAATGGGTAACTTCGTCGCTTTGAATCAGAGTAATCTTAAGCGTATGCTGGCCTACTCTTCAATTGCCCATGCCGGTTATGCTCTAGTCGGGCTGGTAGCTGCCAATGAGATTGGCGTTTCCGCTGTGCTGTACTACATGTTGGCTTATGCGTTTATGAATATCGGAGCTTTTGGTATTCTGGTTATGATTGGCAAGAAAGGTGAGGAGAACCTTACCTTAGATGGCTTTCGTGGCTTAGGCTATAAGAGACCACTTTTAGCGGTACTGCTGACTATCTGTCTATTCTCTTTGATGGGTATTCCACCTAGCGCTGGCTTTAGCGGTAAATTCTATATTTTTGCCGGAGCAGTTGAAGCTGGCTATATCTGGTTAGCTGTTCTTGGTGTGTTAAACTCCGCTGTTTCATTATATTACTATCTCAGAGTCATGGTTTACATGTACTTCCGTGATGCTGAGGAAGAGTTTGAGTGGGTTAAATTATTACCTGGGGCTACGGCCTGTGTCGTAATATCGGTAATTGCTGTGCTGTATATGGGGATTTTGCCCGGCAGCATTATGGCGCTAGCTCGTCAGGCTCTGTTTTAGCCAACTGAATTATTAAAGAAGCCTCGGTGCAAGCCGGGGCTTTTTTTTATCTAATTTGTGATGAACTTATGTTCAACCATGATGATAAATGCTCTTTGTTGCGTGAGAATCTATCTCGCCTGCAGTCATATAAAGATTTAGCCACTGTTACTGTACCCGTTAGTGGTGATCTTGAATTAGCGGCACTGATTCGCCGTAGTTATCATCGCAATCCTGCTCTTCCTGCCCTGTTATTTACTGCTGTTGCTCAGAGTAAATGGACAATTCTGGCAAATCTCTTCGGTACTAAACAACGCTGTGCACAATTGATAACTGCGGGACAAACATCTTCACTAAGTTCCTGTAGCAAACAGCTACCTCAGCATGTAGGTAGTGTCGCCAGTTTTGGTGCTTGGCTACAATCGCTTACTGCTCTGCAGCCACGTTTTGATAAATCCGTGCCGATGTCCTCTATCTCTGGTCTATTTCAGTTGCCGCGCCTGCAAATATGGCCAGAAGATGCGGGTATGTATCTGTCTATGGCAGTGGTAATCTGGCGCAGCATTACCACTGATCAGGTTAGTTGCGGGTTATATCGTGTTCAAATTCATAGCGACAAACAAGCATCATTTCACTGGCGTCAAGGTTCAGATGGTGCTCGTGATTATGTTCAATACCGCCAGCGTGGAATTGACATGCCGGTGACTATTGTCCTCGGGGGTGATCCAGCATTGACCTTTGCTGCTGCAGCACCATTGCCCAGTGGTACGGATGAATATAGGTTTGCCGCCTTTCTGCAACAGCAGCCCTTGGATGTTGTGCTCAGCGAGGTCAATGGGCTACCTGTGCCTACGCAGTGTGAATTTATTTTAGAGGGGTTAGTTTCGCCACATGGCAGCTTAACTGATGGCCCGTTTGGCAATCACCAAGGATTTTATAGCCAGCCTACAGACTGCCCTATCTTTAATCTGGTGCGCATTAGTGCTCGTGACCAGGCCATATTTCCCGTCAGCATCATTGGCCCACCGCCCAGCGAGAGCAGTGCCATTGGCGGTAGCTTTAGCGACTTTTATTTGCCACTGCTTCAGCGTGAAATCGCTCAGTTGCTGGATATTTATATGCCGGAGGAGACAGTCTTTCATGGCTGCGCTATGATTCGCCTGCGTGTAGATTCCATGTTGGAACAGGTGAAAGAGCAGTTGAGATCAAGCCTGCTTTTGCATCACTCTAAATTGTTAATTTATGTCGATGAGGATATTGATGTGCGCCAGCCGCAGCAGGTTTTTTGGCGGGCTATAAATCAATTTAGTCCCGATATTGTGCAGTGCAGCGCTGGGCAGATGGAGATTGATACTACGCAGTGGCGTCAACAGCAGCGCAGGCTATTGTCCTCTGATCCTAAAATAGAGCAACTGCTTACACAGCGTTGGGGTGAGTATGGTCTGGAGTAAAATTGTGAGAGGTGATTCAAGGCGAATATGAATTTAATTTTACTTCACCCCGGCGATTATATAGCACACAACTTAGTGCGCCTGACTGATTATCGCTATCGCTATGTGCGCGATATTCACCGTTCACAGATAGGCGATAGTTTAACAGTGGGTAACCTGTCAGGCATGATGGGAAAAGCTATAGTGCAAGAGTTGGATGAAAGCGCTCTTGTCTTAGAGGTAGATTGCACTAGTGCGCCGCCACCACCATTGCCACTTATTTTAATCCTTGCATTGCCGCGCCCCAAGGTATTGAAACGGGTGTTACTCACCGCCACTACTCTGGGTATTAAGCAGATAGTTGTATGTAACTCGTGGCGAGTGGATAAGAGTTACTGGAGCAGCCCTGCACTAAGCACAGCTGAGGTAACTGCACAGATGATAACAGGGCTGGAACAGTCCAAAGATACTCTGCTGCCTGAGGTGCTGTTCCGCAACAAGTTCAAGCCATTTGTCGAAGATGAACTCGCGCAGCTAGTTGCCGATAGCTGCGCTTTTGTTGCGCATCCAAGTGCAGAGTTGCCCTGCCCACAGCCATTGCTAGCTGCGGCTAATAACGCAGGGAAAAAGAGTATTGCTGTTGCTATTGGGCCAGAGGGTGGTTTTATCCAATACGAGGTAGATAAATTGCGCAGTGTGGGTTTTACCCCGATAAGTTTTGGGGAGAGAATATTGCGGGTAGAAACTGCGTTAAGCTGGTTGGCTGGCCACCTGTAGTACCTGTTCCGCTAAAATAATCTGCCCCGCCCCAAAATTACTAGGACGAGGCAGAGTTTCTAAAAGCTAGTTGTTCATGCCCTGTGGATTTCTATGAGGGCGATTCATTTGACGCTGCAGTTGATGCTGTTCCCATTTTTGCTGCTGCTCTGGGGTTAAAATGCGGAAGAGTTGCTCGCGAAAGCGGGCGTTTTCAACCATCATGTCGGCACGTTCCTGGCTCTGTTTCTGAATGATGCTACGCAGCTTTGCTTCATCAAAGGGCTGAGCCATCATTGCTTGGTGTAGTTCTAAGCGCTGAGCTTGTATCTTTTCGCGTTGCGGGGCATTTTCCTCAAGATGGCTGGTGCGTATTTGTTTCAATTGTGCTTGTTGTTCTGGAGTCAAACCCAGCAGCAGGGCTAGCCGAGTACCAAACTCTCCTTGGCGCATTTTGTTCTTGCCCATCTTGCCCCTCTTACCATGTTGCTTAGCGTCCATTTTACCCTGGTATTGAGGCTGGTTAGGAATCGCAACCAGAGTACAGGTGGCGGTAACAGTATCGCCACGGCGATTGGTGAACTCTACACTGTCGCCAATATTTTTATTTTGGCAGGCATCAATTGCCGCTTGGACTGGACGTTGGGGTGGCGCGTCATTAGGGCTTTGAGCAAGGGCCGCAATGGGTATGAGCAATAGGGTGAATAAAGTAGGTAGCGCTAGCTGGATAGATTTTTTTTGCATAATAGATCTCCTTAGGTACGAGTTATGTTCGATCTTTGCGAGCTGTAGCCCTGTGTTAAAGTGACTATAGGCGATTATTGTGAAAGAAATTTGCACGAAAAGAGGAAAGAACTTCTCGGTGCTGTTTTTTAGTTATCCAGAGGGGAAAATATGCATAATTGTCATAGTCATAATTTTATCAACTCAAAGTTTTAGAATAGGTTGCTATGCGTTTAGGCATTAAACAAAAAATGTTTCTGGTTATGTTAATTGGCGTGGTGGTGTTGGTGCTGAGCATGTCACTGTTTGTGCGCTGGAGTTTTCAACGAGGCTTTTTGAATTATGTCCAGACCATTGAGCAACCCTTTCTGGTGCAGTTGGAACAGAGATTACAGCAGCGCTATCAGGAACAGGGTAGTTGGACTTTTTTGCGCGGTAACGAAGTGTTGTGGCGGCAAATTTTACACCAGAGTCGTGATTCAGAGTTGGCATCGCCATTAGAACCAGTGGAACCAGCGCAGAGAATGACCGCAGAGCGTCGCGGTAAACATAAAAATCTAGCTGCGCGGCCCCGGCGCGCAGTATCTGGTGGACTAAAAAATAGACTGCAGTTGCTAGATGTTGATCACGCCCTTGTTGTCGGTGTTAACCATTTACGGAAACCGCAGTTGCATAAGCTGTATGTTCAGCAGCAGCTGGTAGGTTTTCTGGCGCACGATCCACCTACTGCGATACAGGATGTTCACCAGTTAAGTTTTGTCGCTGCGCAAAAAAAATCTTTTGGCTGGATCGCCCTATTTACTGTCGCTACTGCAGCGTTGCTGTCGCTGCCTTTGGCACATCGCTTGGTCAAGCGCTTACAGGTTGTGGCGCAGGGCACATCAAATCTTGCCTCTGGCGATTACAGTGTCCGTATCCCTGTTGGTTGTAACGATGAGTTGGGTCACTTAGCAGACAATTTTAATAGCTTGGCTAGTACTTTACAAAAAAATGAGCAGGTGCGGCGTGCTTGGGTGGCAGATATTTCGCATGAACTGCGCACACCATTAACCGTATTGCGGGGTGAACTGGAGGCGTTACAGGATGGAGTGCGCGAGTTTTCGCCGCATACCGTCGACGTGTTACATAGTGAGGTTGTGCATCTAGGGCGCCTGGTCGATGATCTGTACGAGTTGTCCATGTCCGATGCTGGTGCGCTAACCTACAATAAAATTTTGCTGGCACCTTTGCCGCTGATAACTGCCTGTGTTGAGTTGTTCAAACCTCGCTTTGCCGAAAAGAACATTACTCTCCAACTGCAATGTACTACGCCACTGCCAGCTAAGGTCTTAGCCGATCCCGAGCGGCTACAGCAGTTATTGACCAATTTACTAGAGAACAGTTTGCGCTACACTGACAGCGGTGGCAGGGTAGAGCTCGAGGTTGCCCAGCGTAATAATGAGCTGTGTTTGCAGATTTGCGATTCAGCGCCAGGGGTGCCTCAGACGGAATTGCCGCGCCTATTTGAGCGTCTATATCGTGGTGAGTCATCGCGCAATCGTGCTTCTGGTGGGCGTGGCTTGGGACTGTCAATTTGTCAGAATATTGTTGCAGCACATGATGGTACAATTGACGCGCAACCTGCAACTCTGGGCGGTCTCTGCGTCCGAGTGCATATACCGCTGCTGCATACGGCTAATCATGAGGGTTAGATTATGACTAATATTCTTATCGTAGAAGATGAACCACGGGTTGCTAAACTGCTGGAAGATTACTTGTGCCAAGCTGGATTTGCTGTCCACTCTTTGGCTGAGGGTCTGGATGTTACCGCCTATGTTAGAGAAAATTGCCCGCAGTTGATATTGTTGGATTTGATGCTGCCCGGTAAGGATGGCATGAGCATCTGTCGTGAGATACGCACTTTTAGCAACGTGCCCATCGTGATGATTACTGCGCGGGTGGAGGAGATAGATCGCCTGTTGGGTTTAGAGCTCGGGGCTGACGATTACATCTGCAAACCATTTAGCCCCCGCGAAGTGGTGGCGCGGGTGAAAGCAGTGTTGCGGCGCAGTTGCGCTGCCAATGTTGAGCCGTTGAGCATGGGGTTGCACTTAGATGAGTCGCGCTATATTGCCCAGATAGATGGGACTAATCTTGATTTGACTGCGGTAGAGTTCCAGCTACTAAAATTGTTGTTTGCCAAACCGGGGCATCTGTTTTCGCGCCAGCAATTGATGGATAATCTCTATCAGGATCAGCGCATAGTTGCCGATCGCACCATAGACAGCCATATAAAAAAATTGCGTAAAAAGATTGCTGCGGTCTGTCCTAATGTAGATATGATTCACTCGGTTTACGGGGTGGGCTATAAGTATGAAGAGCTGCATAAAAATGTGTAAGAATGATCATTTTGTTGTATGTTAGATCCTGTGTTCAGCTCCGAGGTTTGCCAAATTAGACTGCGCGGGGAGAGCACATAGCTTGATGTACTACCTGTAAACCTAAATGCTACTCATTTTTTTTGAGTGCCGAAATGTTTTTCCATGTGGAAACAACACAAACTGCGCTTTAGAATAATTTTTCATCTGTGTCTACTGTTCGGTGCTGCTTTAGTGGCGCAAGGCTATTTCACCAGTGTATATCTGTACGATACCTCCCTAGCACAAATAAAACAGGAACAGATTGAGCGTATCGACGCTTATGGCGCTTTGGTAGAACAAAAGTTTGAGGTGGCGCACAAGGCACTGATTGCCGTTGCTCAACAACTGCCTGTTGCAAGCCTTAATCATGCGTCATGGCTACAGCGCTGGTTGGATGATCGCCGTGGTATAGCCAGTATTTATGATAATGAGCTCTTTGTCTTTGCGGCTGATGGCACACTCATCGTCGAATCTCCTTACCGAGAAAAGCGTCGCGGTCAGGACTTTAGTTTTCGTAACTACTATAAGCAGACCTTGCAGACGCGCAAACCATTCATCTCCGATCTCTACCTGTCTACGCAGAACCATCATCATCCTGTGGTCATGATGACAGCGCCAGTATTTGATAGCACAGGCAATATTGTGGCTATTCTTGGCGGCAGTCTAGATCTTCTGGGCGACAATTTCTTAGGTGATCTTCCTAAACAGAAACTGGGATCTGGTGGCTATTTCTACATGGTAAATGTGGGCGGCACTGTTATTGTGCATCCACAACAAGATAAAATTGGTCAGCAACTTGGAGCTGCGCAATTAGTTGCCTATGCCGGAGCCAATGCTCTTGGCTGCGTTGAAACAGTTGACGATCAAGGCCAGGCAGTGCTTTCAGCTTTTCGCCACCTAAAAGTTAAAAATTGGGTATTGATCAGTAACTATCAAATGAGTGAGATTCAGGCTCCGCTGTTGCGCTATCGACTATATTTCTGGATCAGCGCTGTGGCTACATTCGCGCTACTATTACTCTTTACTCTCCTTATTCTGCGCCAAGTGTTTGCTCCGCTGTTACGTTTTACCCAACACCTATCTACCCTAGTGGACAAACAAGGAGAAGAGCGTATATTCGATTACGCTGGCCATGAGGAGATAGGTCTATTGGTCAGTAGCTTTAATGAGGTTTTAAGTGAGATTGATAAGGCACATGAAGCCTTAGATTATGCACAACAGATGGCCCATTTAGGTAGTTGGCACTGGAATATGGTCGAGAACGAATTGGTGTGGTCGGATGAAGTTTTTAGAATCTTTGGAGATCAACCTAACTCCTATGTACCCGACTACGCACTGTTTTTAAGCCGGGTGCACCCGGATGACCGTGATAAGGTTGCCAAAGTTGTCGCTGATGCCATAAGAAATAAAACTCACTACGAGCTCGAACACCGCCTGGTGCGCCAAGATGGAACTACTATCTACGTGCGCGAACAGGGTGAAGCTAAATACGCTGCTAATGGTAGGCCGGTAGCCATGGTTGGTACCGTGTTGGATATCAACAATTTAATTGTTCTACAGAACCGTTTACAGGAGTTGGCAACTATAGATGAGTTGACTGGAGCAGTAAATAGGCGCGAATTCTATCATGTAGCAGATAAAATGGTGAAATTGATGCACCGCAGTCAAGCTGAATTGAGTTTGCTGTTTGTCGATTTCGACCACTTCAAACGGGTAAACGATGAATATGGTCATCTTGTTGGTGATGAGGTGTTGCAACAAGGGGTGGCGCTCTTAAAGAGTGTATTGCGGAGCACCGATACTCTTGCGCGCTACGGTGGCGAAGAGTTTTGTATCCTGTTGCCCGATTGCCATGAACAGGGTGCGCAAATCATGGCAGAACGCTGCAGAGTTGCACTGGCGCAGCAGCAACTGCAGGTAGCGGGTGATAGATCACTATATATAACGGTCAGTATAGGTGTTGCCACGCTCCGCCAAGATGAATCATTGTCCAGTTTGGTAGATCGCGCTGATCAAGCTGTCTACCAGGCCAAAGAGCGCGGACGAAACTGTATTGTTGCTGCCGATTAAACTAGGCGTGCCGAGGTTGGTAATAGCGTGAAATATATGCTTTTTATGTGAGGATATCGCAGATGGTGGTGCTAAACGCCGCTGTCTGGGGTATCTTTGGTTTAGAATTTGACAGAAAGTGGTCGGCTGTATATAAGGAATGCTGGTTGATTAATCGTCATTGCGACGATCGGGTGCTGTGCCTAGTTGCAGTGGTGCCCGATACCCGTGATAGGTTGCAAACTATTAACTTTAATGTACTGATGATATTGCTATGACAAACTTCAAAGATAATGCTAAGGCTAATCTCGAAAATATGTACCGGGTTTTTACTATTCCGGAGGCTCCAGATTCTACATTAGGGCGAATAGATCAAGCTATTACCGACAATGCTGCCGGTTTTTTGCAGGAGCACGTTGTTGCGCTGCAACGGGAGCTGGAGGAGATTGAGGGTGATTTTGCTGATTCACATATCCCCGAACATCCGACATTTGTCTCCAAGTACACCGAATTTGTTACCGACAAGTTGGTGGCGCAATCAGTACATACTGCGTCCCCAGGATTTATCGGCCACATGACCTCCGCCATGCCATATTTTATGATGCCGCTTACGCGCATCATGACCGCTCTGAACCAGAACCTGGTAAAAGTGGAGACCTCTAAAGCGTTTACCCCCTTAGAACGCCAAGTTTTAGCTATGTTACATCGGCTAATTTATGCTCAGGATGACGCGTTTTATGCGCGCTGGATTCATGACAGTCAGAGTGCGCTGGGGGCGTTCTGTTCTGGCGGCACGGTGGCTAATACGACTGCGCTGTGGGCCGCACGCAATCGCCTATGTGCTCCCAGTGGTAGCTTTAAGGGGATATCGCAAGAGGGTTACCTCAACGCTATGCGCCATTTAGACTGCAACGGTTTGGTGGTCATGGTGTCGCAACGGGGACACTATTCGTTGGGTAAAGCTGTAGATCTGCTCGGTATCGGACGAGATAATCTAATTAAGGTCGCAACAGACGATAACAATCGTATTGATATGCGCCAGTTACGCAATCAGTGCAATATAGTGCAGGCTGAAGGTAAGAAGATTCTGGCGATAGTTGGTATCGCTGGAACTACCGAAACCGGTAATGTCGATCCGTTGGATGAGATGGCTGATCTAAGTCAGGAGTTGGGGTGCCATTTCCACGCGGATGCCGCCTGGGGTGGCCCGACGCTATTCTCCGACACCCATCGCTGGCGGCTGCGCGGCATCGAGCGCGCAGATTCAGTTACTATTGATGGTCACAAACAGCTGTATGTCCCCATGGGCGTGGGAATGGTGCTGTTTAAAGATCCTGCTGCGCTCTCGGCAGTAGAGCACCACGCCGCCTATATTTTGCGCCATGGATCCAAGGATTTGGGCAGTCATACCCTCGAAGGTTCTCGCCCCGGCAAGGCGATGCTGGTACATGCTGGGTTGTCGATAATTGGCCGCCAAGGCTATGAGCTGCTTATCGACCAAGGCATTGCCTGCGCACAGCGCTTTGCCGATATGATTGTGGCGCATAAAGACTTTGAATTGATTACCGCCCCAGAGCTAAATATCCTCACCTATCGCTATAATCCAGAGTGGTTGCAGGCAGTTATCGCCACAGCAAACGATGACAAGGTGCATGAGATAAATATTCTGCTCAATCAAATTATCCGCATGATCCAGAAGTATCAGCGCGAGGCGGGTAAAACCTTTGTATCGCGCACTACGTTGGAGCTGACGCGCTATCATGGCACTAGTGTTACCGTGTTCCGCGCGGTGTTGGCCAATCCGTTAACTACGGAGAAAATTCTGGTCGATGTGCTACAAGAGCAGTGTGAACTAGCGAAGCATGAGGACTTGAGCGAGTTGATTGCGCAGCTGCACTGTATGGCGGCAAGTTGTCACTAGGCTGCAAGTACAGAATTTTTAGCGCGATTGCCACGCTGGAATGTTTGTAACTTAATTTTATTTAAGATATACTGTCCCCTATCTGGTGAGCAGAGCCAGCTAAACTCAGTTGGGGGATAGTTGCTATGTTTAGAAACACCCTAGTAGCTAAGTTGATACTACTGATAGTAGTAGGGGCTATTCTGCTTGCTCCTAGTGCCTATTATTTTACCCTTCATCTGACTGATCGGCATATATACGAGATCGAAGAGCGCTCCGGTAAAGTCACCCTCGATACCATCTACACCCTTCTAAAACAGACCCAGCAGGATATAGCCGCCTGGGAGGCCTAGTCGCTGGCCAATCATAAGCGCTCATTGCGCGATATTGTTACTATTGCTGCGACAGCCCTACGGCGTATTCACCAAGAGTATCAGCAGGGGAACTTCAGCTATGCCGATGCTAAAAAAAAGGCGCTCGCCGCTATCAGTACTTTTCACTATGCCAACGAGGATTATCTCTATCTGTGTGATTATGCGGGCAACTTTGTCTACCATCCCGATTCCAGCCTCAATGGTACTAATGGCGCAAAACTCAAGGACGCCAATGGCCAGCTGATTTTGCTACCTATGATCGCTAAGGCGCGCGCATCAGGTGCTGATTTTTACGACTATTTCTGGCCACGCCTGGGGGTAGCCGAGCCGATGCATAAGCTAACCTATACTATGGATCTGCCCCAATGGGGCTGGATAGTAACTACAGGTGTTTACCTCGAAGATGTGCAGCGTGAAACCTCGGCGCGTAAGCAGGAGCTTATTGCCTTTTTACGTGAATTTGTGCGCTCAGCGCGTATTGCCAAAAGCGGTTATATTTATGTTTTCGATGGCGATATGAATATGATTATCCATCCGAACAAAAATATTGAACAGACCAACTTTGGCCAATTAAAAGACCCGATGACGGGAAAATCTCTGGGGCAGGAACTGATGCAGGCCGCCCAGAGTAAGGATGCAAAGCTGGTATACCAATGGGATAAACCCGCCGACCCGGGTAACTATGTCTACCAAAAGGTAGCCTGGGTGCGGTATCTGCCCGAACACGACTATTATGTCGCCTCCTCAGTATATATGCATGATCTGCAAAGTAGCGGTAAGCTCTTGGCTAAACGCCTATTTCAGATCAGCATGGTTACCATAATGCTGATTGTGCTGCTGGGTTCAGTTCTGATTTACAATGCAATTTATGCCATCAAGAAGTTGGCGCTGGTAGCTAATAAAATTGTCGGCGGCGATCTGTCTGAGAAGGCGCAGGTGATACGTACTGATGAGATAGGTCAGTTAGGCCACAGCTTCAACCTCATGGTAGATAAACTCCGAGATCAGATAGATACTCTCGAAGCGCGGGTGGCCGGACGTACCGCGGCTCAGACCCAGCTAGTTGCGCAGATGGAGCAGTACAATATTGAAACCACGATGCTGAAAAATGCTAACGAGGTTTTGCAGGAGTGCCGCAACAGTGAAGAGGTCTATCGCGCGGTTAGAATTATCATGTATAAGGCTTTCCCCGCGACTAGTGGCTCGCTGTTCAGCTTGGGTTACGATGGGCAAAAGCTGGAAGTGGTGGCAGATTGGAATTGCCCTGCAGATAATATGGGTAGCGTCTATGACTACGATGCCTGTATGTCTATGCGCCGGGGTACCACCTACATGTACGCCGGTGACGAGAGAAAATTACCCTGTCCCCACTTGGGGGATAATATTCACGCACGCACGATTTGTACCCCTATCAACGCCTATGGTGAAACCTTCGGGGTGTTATCTGTTCGGCATGAGAAGCTACCCGAGGAGCAACTACAGCGCATGGTCAAACTCATCGAGGATATCAATGAGTATATTGCCAGCGCACTGGCTAACCTGCGCCTGCGGGCGCGTTTGCAACAGCAATCTATTCGTGATCCGCTCACTGGCCTGTTTAATCGGCGCTATATGGACGAGGTGTTGCACCAAGAAGAGAGCCGCGCTCGGCGTAATGCCACACAGGTTGGTATTATTATGATGGATGTCGATCACTTTAAACACTTTAACGACACCTATGGCCACGAGGCGGGGGATGAAATGCTGCGTGTGCTAGGGAAGATATTGCACGGTCATTTCCGCGATAGCGACATCACCTGCCGGTATGGTGGCGAAGAGTTTATCGCTATTATGCCCGATATCTCTTTGGAGCAGTGTCAGGCCAAAGCGGAACAACTGCGCAGTGTCGTCGAGCGTAGTGCCAATATGGTGCACATGGGAGAGGTGTTAGCGATAAGCCTCTCTCTCGGGGTGGCCCTTTTCCCTCTCCATGGTAAGGATATGCACAGCGTGCTTAAACTCGCGGATAAGGCGCTGTATCAGGCCAAAGAGCAGGGACGCAATAGAGTGGTAAGTGCGGGGGCCTAGCTACTGGTTCACCTCAGAAGATAACAGATTATGCCCCATCTCTGCTTATTACAGCAGGAGGCATGGGGCTAAGCTAGTCAGTGTCAGTATCAGTGTTGTTCAGGGTAGAAACTAGGTAAATCGGTTCCGTCCTTCCCCCCAGCAGTTTTCTCCTTGCGTGATTGTTGTTTCTCTGTTTGCCACTGCTGCAGCTCGTGCGCCAATGTGGTGCCATCCCATACTGTGGAGTTACTCTCTTCAGCGCTGTTGTGGGCGTAGAGATATTGATTAAGGAAGGTAATCTCTTGGCGCAGCGGTGGCGCTGCCTGGTGGAGGAAATCATCCAGAGTCAGGATGTTGTACTCAGGCGCTAAGGTGGTGATCCATAGCGTCAATGCGTGGCGGGTATCTGCCGCCTGATGTGCCTGAGCACAGCGGATAACATTTTGTAGCGATGCTGGTATATTTCCCCCTTGTTTGTGGTTAAGCGCAGAGGAGGCTATCTCATGCTTATCATGGCTGATGTTAGCGTTAATCTCACTTCTGCTCCGGCTTTGGCGTCGGAACAGGTAGATGGTGGTCAACCAGCCGCCAACGCAGAGCAGACAAATCCACAGCCAGATATTTGCTTTGACGCTCTCTAGCAGCGGGACAGGGCTGGAGCCTTGCGCTGCTGCTGCAGTGGGCTCTTGCGGCAAATTGGTTCTCTTAGCTGCCTGCTCTGTAGCTGTTGGTGCTGATGTAGATTGCATGGTTGGTGCAGCTGGTGGGTTTGTTCCCGCGTTCGCCAGCGGTGGCAATGGTGCCGGTGGTGAAGTAGCTTCACGTTGGGCGGGTAGCACCCTGAGCTCAATGGCGGGGATGGTAGCGGTGCGCCACTGCTGTTTTTGGGTATCCCACCAGCGCATGCTGGTTGCTGCCAGAGTAAATGTCCCCGCTTGAGTGGGTACCAGCGCCATTTTCTGTATCAAAGTCCCTTCTATACCCTCAGCACTATTGCCATCTTTACGCTCGCTTTTATCGGGATAACTTTTAAAGCCGTTAGGCACACTTAGGTTGAGCTCTGGTAGTGCTGCTGCGGGCAGACCCGTAGAGCTGACGATAAGGGTGCGGGTGGTTGGCTCACCTACGGTCAAAGTGGGTGGATTGGTGCGCCAGTCGTCGCTTAGTTGGATATCTAGTGCTGGTAACCACGGTTGTTGGGCATCATGAACTGGAGCAGCAACGACCTTGACACTCAACGCCTTACTGCGTACCCGTATCCGTTTGCCTTGCTGACCCATGAGATCAAAAGGGTCGAATGGCGAGTTGAAGGCAGATTTAGCGGCAATTCGACTGGCGGGTAAAATGCCATCCAGGCGCAGCGCTGGTAGTTGTAAGGTGCCGCTGTGTTGGGGAAATAGCGCATAGTTGCGCTCAATCACCTGATAGTTGTAGCTGCCGCGTTGGGTCTCATAGCGCACATCTTCACCCAATTGGTGAACCGTAGTTTCCACCCCTTGCGGCGTCAGTTCAGAGAGCCCAGCCTGTGCTAATGGCTGGCGGATTAATATTCGCACCGTATACAGCAGCTGCTGCTGTACGGTGACGCTTAAGGCGGAGGCTTCTGTTTCCAATATAACTGGTGCGCTACTGCTGGCGGTTGCAGGTGGTTGTTCGCTGACGCTGATTGTGCGCGGTTGCGAGCAGATGGAACCACTGCACAGTGCTGGAATAGTCAGTGTGCCGCTGCGCCGTGGTAGCAGTATCATGCTCCACACCTTAGAGCGGCTGACTGAACCATTGATGATATTTACGCTGGAGCTCTGCGAGTGGCTAACGATATCAAAGTCTTGTTTTAGTTGCGTTAAATCCGGTTCATCACCGCTGTCTCCACTCAGGGTTAGCTCTAGAGTCAGGCTCTCATCGATGCCTATCTGGTTACGGGAAACGCTGGCTGTCAGTTGCGGCGCAGCGCTGCTGGCCGCTAAGGCGATGCTGGATACTATGATGAGTAATGTCGCAATAATTACGCTCTGTTTTACCATGGCTTATCACTCGTAGTTTGTTGTTGCCGTTGTTGATACTGATATAGAAATTTGCGCCGCAGCAAGCCTCCGGGATCATCCGGTACCATGTTTAACTGCTGTTGCTGCTGCCAATCTTGCTGCGCATCTTTATCCTCTTGCGCGCTCTGTTGCGCCGTCATCTTCTGCTGATCCTGCTGATCCTGCTGACCCTGCTGTTCCTGCTGTTCCTGCTGCTCTTGCTGCTCTTGCTGCTCTTGCTGATCCTGCTGATCCTGCTGATTCTGCTGATCCTGCTGATCCTGCTGATCCTGCTGATCTTGCTGATCTTGCTGATCTTGCTGATCTTGCTGATCTTGCTGATCCTGTTGATCCTGTTGATCCTGTTGATCCTGTTGATCCTGTTGATCCTGTTGCTCCTGTTGATCCTGTTGATCCTGTTGATCCTGTTGATCCTGTTGATCCTGTTGATCCTGTTGATCCTGTTGATCCTGTTGATCCTGTTGATCCTGTTTATCCTGTTTGTCCTGTTTGTCCTGTTTGTCCTGTTTGTCCTGTTTGTCCTGTTGTTGGCGCAAGAGCTCTTCTACTGCTTTTTTGTTGGCGATGGTGTCAGCATCATCAGGATCAAGTTTTAACGCTTCCGCGTAGGCCGCTACGGCTTCCTGCAACTGATTCGCTTTGGCGAGGGCATTACCTTTATTATACCAGTCGTCGCTAGTTTGCGGTTGCTGCAGCTGCTGTGCCGCTGCGCTAAAATCGTTGTTACGATACATGGCGCTAGCTTTCCAGCGTGGATCAGTGAAGTTTTGTTGCGCTTGGGTAAAGTTACCGGCGGCAAAAGCCTGAGCGCCGCGCTGGTCGGCGTTGTACCATAGTTCGCTCCACTCCAGCGCTTGCGCCGGGAGAGGGTGCCACAATAGTACACAGAGTAACAACAGCCAGCCGCGCCTAAAGGCGAGGGCGGCAAGCACCACTAGGGGTAACAGTAGCCATGGCCCCTCTTCGCGCCACTGGTCGCCGGTAATCTTGGGAGCATCATCCTGTATCTGTTGCTGACCGGGCAAGTTGCGCTCTCTACCCACCAAGGCGTTGAGGTCACTATCGTCGATGGATAGACTGCGGTAGTTGCCACCACCACTTGCTGCTAGTTGCTGCAACTTTTGGGGCTGCAGTTTGGCGAGGACGATCTGGCCGCTGGCATCCTTGATAAAACCACCCTGTGGCAAAGGGATCGGTGCTCCGGCGCTGGTGCCAATGCCCAGAACAGATAAAGTGTAGCCAGCATTTTTTAGCTCAGCAGCCGCGGCGCTAGCCTTCGCTGGTTCGTCGTCATCGGTTATCAGTAAAATGGTGCCATGGGCTTGGTGGCCCTGCTGTAACAACTTCTGAGCCATCTTTAGTGCTGCTGAGATATTGCTACCCTGGCTGGGCATTAACTCTGGCTCCAGAGTGCCGAGCATGGCGCTGATGGTTTTGCTGTCATCAGTTAGCGGCACCACGGTAAAGGCATCGGCGGCAAAGACGACTAAAGCGGTCTGCCCTTCGCGCCGTTGGCGCAGCAGATCGATCAGTTTCAAGCGTGCTTGGACGATGCGACTGGGTTTTAGGTCCGCCGCCTGCATCGATTGCGATAGATCCAGCGCGAGGATAAGTGCTGATTGCTGTTTAAATAGTGGCTGCGGCTGGCGTTGCCACACCGGCCCCGCCAGCGCAATAATCGCTAGGGTTGCGCCGAGTACCAGCAGCCACATTTGCATGGTAGTGCGCTGCGCGCCTGCCGCATTGTCGCTGATGAGCAGATGCTCCAGCAGTTGTGGGTCGCACTCTTTACTCCACCCCGACAGCGCTTGCTGGCGCTGCTCCCGCCGTTTGCGCCACACAAAGATCAGCACGAGGAAGAGTGGCCATAGCCACAGCCAGTGGGGGCGTAGAAAATGGAAGTTGTGGATAATAGTATTCATGATTTCCGCCGGTAGTGCCAGAAGCAAGTAGTACAAGCAAACCAGATTAAACTCAACACTGTGGCTCCAGCCAGCGGCCAGTAAAATAGGTCACTGATGGGGCGATAGATGTTTTTATCTTTCTCGACTGGCTCCATGGTATCTAACTGCTGATATATTGCCGCTAGCTCCTGAGTGTCGTGAGCGCGAAAATATTGGCCACCAGTGCTGGTGGCTAAGAGTTGCAGGGTTTTTTCATCCAGATCGCTCGAGGGGTTGACGGTGCGTTTGAAGATGAAGGAACCGACCTCCATGCTAGAAGCACCAATACCGATGGTGTATATCTTCAGCCCCGCCTTCTTGGCCAGTTCGGCAGCTTTCTCTGGAGATAGTTGCCCGCTGGTGTTGGCTCCATCGGTGAGTAAGATCAGCACTTTTTGATTGTCAGCTTCCTGCTGTAGCCGTTTAATCGCTAAACCGACGGCATCGCCGATGGCCGTTGTTTTGCCGGCCAAACCAATCTGCGCCTCGTGCAAAAGCTGCGTTAGTGTCAGATGGTCAAAGGTTAGTGGTGTTTGAATATAGGGCTGGTCGCCAAATAGGATTAAGCCGAGGCGATCACCGGCGCGCTTCTGGATAAAGTCTGTGGCCACAGCTTTTAGCGCCGTCAACCTATCTACCTGTCTGTCGCCCAGTTGAAAATCTTCGGTCTGCATGCTGCCCGATAGATCTACTGCTAACATCAAATCGCGGCCAACCATGGGCAGTTCCACCGTCTGCCCCAGCCACTGCGGGCGCGCAGCAGCGCTGATAAGCAGTAGCCAACAGATTAGCGCCAAGGCTAATTGCCACCACCTGCGACTCGGCGTGGGGCGCTGGGTTTTTGCGCTACTGAAGGGGGTAATTATTGGTACCCATAATGCGGCATCTTCGGCCTTGCCAGCTGCGGGAAGCAGGCGGTAGATCAGATATGGTAGGGGTAGCAGGGCGAATACCCATGGCCAAGCAAAGTGTATCATGCTGACCTCCTTGAGTGTGGCGGCAGCGGTAGATTTTGCACCCAGCGCCGCGATAGTTGTAACAAGGCCAAACTGTCATCGAGCATCTGGTCGTGGCAACTGGTGTCAGCAGCTGTATCTGCGCTTACTAGCTCCTGTGGACTACTCTTCTGCGTTGAGACTGGAGCGCGGTAGGGGGCGCTGGCTAAACAGCGACCGACACCGCTACTGAAGGGGTGGTGCTGCTGTTGCTTAGTCGGCAAGGTGCTATCGAGAAAACTCAGCCACTTCTCGGCACAGAGTCCGGCGCATTGCTGGGCTGGATAGTGCAATACTGCCATGTGACGCAGTAATTTGGAGAGCTCCTGTAGTAGCAGTTGCTGGTCGTTATCGGTACGCAGATTGTTCTCCATCATGGACAATTGCCGCAGGGCAATACGCCGATAACGCCGTTGTTTATAGCGGCGCCAGGCGAACAGACTGGCAATGAGTATAATTACTCCCAAGGCTAAAAGTAGCCACCAACCGGGGGCCAGTGGCCACCATGATACCGGTTGCGGCAGATGAATATCCCGTAGTACCAGCTGTGCTCCTGGGTTGTTAGTCATTGAAGCTGGTGGTGAGGCGGCTGGTGTCATGGTTGTATCCTGGTGCTGAATGTGCGCTGAAAACAGTCCGCCGCCACCTCGGTGGTGGCGCAGCTGTCAAAGCGGGCACGATGGTTTTGACAAAACAGTTTAATGCGCTGGAGGTGGTCAGAAAAGCGTTGTGCATATTGCTGGCGCACCACATTACTCGTCGTGCTGATATGCATCTGTTGCTCGCCATTGGTTAGCGGATAGACGCCAGCTGGGGGCAACTGCTGCTCCAGTGGATCGTAGCACAACAACAGGGTTAAATCGTTGCTGCGTCCTAAGAGGGTCAACTGTTTTTCCACCGCCTCATCCCACTGGGCAAAGTCGCTGATGATGATAACCGCGCTGCCCGGACGGACGACACGGCGCAGGCGCATAAGGGTATGAAACAGACGCTGCTGTGGTTCAAATGGCAGGTGCAGGTCGCGTTGCCATGCCGGATCGTCGACCATGGTGCGCAGCAGGCTGAGCACTGCACGTTTGCCCGATTGCGGACGTAGCTCCACATGGCGCTCTTCGGAAAAGACAAAGGCACCGAGGCGATCCCCTTGGCGCATAGTCTGCCACGCGATAAGGGCGGCTAATTGCGAGGCTTTAACCGCTTTGAACTGGCCACGGGTGGCAAAGAACATTGGACGGCGATAATCAATCGCCACCAGTGTCGGGCGCTCGCGCTCTTCATGAAACAGTTTGGTGTGCGCCTTGCCTGTGCGCGCAGTTACCCGCCAATCAATGCTGCGGATGTCGTCACCAGACTGATAGGCGCGCACTTCGGCGAACTCCATGCCGCGGCCACGCACTTTGGAGATATAGCCAACGCCCTGCGTAGCAACTACCTTGCGTGGCGCCGAGACACCACTACTTAGCTGTTGGCGCAGCTCGAGCATTTCCGCCATGCTGATAGTTGTCGGTGCAGAGCTATGTTTTTCGCGTTTAGCAGCCATAACTATTAAGGGATAGGAATGCGGTTAAGTAGTTCGCTGGTCAGGCGGTCGACAGTTATACCTTCGGCCTCAGCTTCGTAGGTGAGCAGCACTCGATGGCGCAACACATCATAGGCCAGATCCTGAATATCCTCCGGTGTTACATAGTCGCGCCCCTGCAGCCAAGCGCGGCTGCGGGCACAGCGATCGAGAGCGATAGTGGAGCGGGGACTGCCACCGTATTGAATCCAGCTAGCCAGATCGCTACCAAAGTGTTGCGGTTCGCGCGTGGTTAATATGATCTGCAACAGATAGTTTTCTAACTCTTCGGCTAGGTGTACGTTTAGTACCTGCTGGCGCGCTTGCTGTAGCTGATAGCGGCTGATAATAGTAGGAGCAGCTTCTGCATAGGTTGTAGCTGTTGCTGCCGCTGGAGCAGTTGGTGGCGTTGGGGCAGAGTGCGAGCTAGTTGCGCTGGTGGCTGCAGCTTCACTGCGTGCGAGGTGCAGGATTTCGCGCTCGGCGTTAGCACTGGGGTAGCCGATATTGATATGGAGGAGAAAACGATCTAGTTGTGCCTCTGGCAAAGGATAGGTGCCCTCTTGCTCGATAGGATTTTGCGTCGCCATTACTAAAAATGGATCTTCCAGAGGGTAGGTGGTTTTACCGACGGTGATCTGCCGCTCTGCCATCGCTTCGAGTAACGCCGACTGTACTTTGGCTGGTGCGCGGTTGATCTCATCGGCTAACACCAGATTGTTGAACAGTGGCCCTTGTTGAAACTCAAAAATACCCTGCTGAGCACGGTAAATTTCGGTGCCGGTCAGATCGGCAGGAAGCAGGTCGGGGGTGAATTGAATGCGGTGAAAACTGCCCTCCAGATGCTCAGCCAGCAGGCGGATAGCCCGCGTTTTAGCCAAACCAGGCGCACCCTCGACTAGCAGGTGGCCGTCGGCGAGCAGAGCGATAATCAGGCGCTCAATCAGACGGGGCTGGCCGATGATCTGTTGTTTTAGTTGCTGGGAAAGATTGACAAACTGTTGTTGAATTGATTCCATAGCCTTCTCTCATTCCTGTCAATATAATAAATAGCCGTCGTGCTAGCTCAAATTTACTCAATAATCAGCTGTAAGAGTATCTTTTTTACTCGGGTAACCTGTGAAAGTGAATGTGGAAATGCACAGTTTTTGATTGCGTTTTTAGGAAATAATCCAATATGTTAAGGTGCATTGGCGCAGAATCCTGCGCTATTGTGCACCATCAGGCAGCAATAGTGCTGTTTCACTGCTTCTAAATGAAAAGAAATAATTATGAGTGATAGTTTAAGCGCCATCCCTCTGGGCAAAAAAAGTGAGTATCCGCAACAGTACGATCCGAGTTTACTGTTCCCTGTGCCGCGCAAAATAAAGCGCGACGAGCTGAATATCGCTGCACCGCTGCCTTTTTGCGGTGAAGATGTGTGGAACGGTTACGAGTTGTCGTGGCTAAATCTGCGCGGTAAACCGGTGGTGGCGCTGGCGGTGGTTCGTGTCCCCTGTACCAGTGAGTTTCTGGTGGAGTCTAAATCGTTTAAGCTGTACCTTAACTCGCTAAATCAAACGCGCTTTGCCGATTTCAATCAGGTGGAGCAAGTGCTTCAGCGTGATCTGTCCGCAGTGGCTGGTCAGGCGGTGGCGGTTGAGTTGAGCGCCGTTGATGATGTTGATCTCTGGCAGGTTCAGCGCCTGTCCGGAGAGTGCCTCGATGCGCTTGATATTGAGGTTGAGCACTACAATCTCAAGGCTGAGCTGCTGCAAGGCAGTGCCGATGGCGCAAATATTGTTGCAGAGACACTACACAGTCACCTGTTGAAAAGCAATTGCCTAATCACTGGGCAACCAGATTGGGCCAGTGTGTGGATCGACTACCGTGGTGCTAAGATCGACCATGCGGCTCTGCTGGCGTATCTTATTTCATTTCGCCAGCATAATGAATTTCATGAGCAGTGTGTTGAGCGTATTTTTAGCGATATTACCCACTATTGCCAGCCACAACAGCTTAGCGTATATGCACGCTATACCCGCCGTGGCGGCCTAGATATTAATCCGTGGCGTAGCACCAATATAGGTGCGGCGCCTAATTGGCGCTTGAGTCGGCAGTAGTTGCTGCCAGTATGAAATGCTACGCCAATTTATCAGATAGGAGTAACTTGAAGTGAAGGAAAATTTAGACATAGCTGCTCAGAGTATCGATCTAAGCGGTGATGCTGATTGGAGTAAGTTTGATGCACCAGCTTTAGTAGGGGCATCGTTACGTTTTGTCTCTGGAGAACCCAATGGTGATCGTTATCGCGTTGCCTACTATCGTACCGCCACTGGGGCGCTGCGCGCGCGTATCTGGTTTGGCCCAGCAACTGAGGGCCCTCCGGCCCACTCTCATGGTGGATCTATGGCGGCAGTGCTGGACGAGGTGTTGGGCTTGGCAGCTTGGACTGCTGGCTACTCAATTGTGGTGGGTAATCTGAATATCAGTTTTCGTAATATGCTGCCGATAAACACCGTGGTAACAGTTGAGACCGAGGTGGTATCGGCACAGGGGCGTAAGGTTATGGTGCACGGTAAAATCTGTCAGGGTGACACCGTCTTTGCTTCGGCTGAGTGTTTGTGCATCACTATTGCCCAACCTGATAAATAGGCAGATTAATGCCAATATGGCGTTAGCACTACACAGATTGCGTTAATGCTGAATGTGGCTAGTTAAGTTGATTCAGTGGAGATAGGTGCATGGAGTTGGAACATAAAATAGTCTATTTTTCCCCCGCTGGAACTACACGGACGGTGGCGGATTTTTTGGCGACAACGTTGCGCCAGCGCGGCTGTCAGGTCTCTATGGTTGATCTGGGTGCTGGTGGTACGCAAAATCCCAGCGCTGATTGGCCGCAGCGCTGTTGTCTGTGGGTGGGATCGCCAGTTTACTGCGACCACGCGGTGCCGCTGGTGGAGGAGTTTATCAACAGGCTGCCAACTGATAGTGGCAGCTTCTCGGTGCCCTTTGCCACCTGGGGTGGCGTTACCAGCGGTCTGACTCTGCTTGAGCTGGCTGAACAACTGAGCGCGCGCGGTTATACGCCACTGGGGGCGGCCAAGGTGCTGGCACAACACTCCTGTTTATGGTTGGCTGAGCACCCTCTGGGTGGCGGACATCCGCAGACAGAGGATTTTAGTAAGCTGCAGAGCTTGGTGACGGCAGTGTTGGCTAAACTTGCCGCTGGTGGTAGTAGTCCGCTCCCTGTGGCTGAACTGGATTATCTCTCTGCGCGGCTCAGGGCATCATCGGCGCAGAAAAGTCTGGCGGCAATAAAGGCAGCTGTGCCACCGCGTCAGGTCGATACCCCGCTGTGTAGCTCCTGTGGTAAGTGCGTTGCCGCTTGCCCCGTAGCGGCAATCACCATGGAAAACTATCCGGTTATTAGCTCTGAGTGTATCCTGTGTCTGATGTGTGTGCGTACCTGTCCCCAAGGCGCTTACCCTTTTGACGCTGCGGCTACCGAGGCGCGCATTGTTGCTATGGCGCAGAGCAGTGATGAGGCCAAGGAGACGCAGGTGTTTTTCTAGGCTAGATTTGCGCGCGGCTGCTGTATTTAAAAAGTTATTACCTGATAGCCTTGCTCTACGTAGGCTGCCAGACTGGGGTGGCCGCTCATCTCATTGCAGATGGGTAACTCCTGCTTTTGTGCTGCTTCTAGCGTACCCATCTTGGCGGCACACGCCATGCAGACACAATCAATTAGTCCCAGCTGCTTAACCTGAGCATACTGCTTGGCAAAGGGCGCTGTTGCTTCATTTAACGGGGCTACCAATTTGGTAGCACTGCCCTCTATAACCACCTTTACCTCATAGCCCCTGCTGTGCATATCTAAGGCGTTAAGCAGAACATGGGCAAAGCACATGGCCTCGCCGTTGAAGGCTACCAAAACAACTTTTTTCTCCATTTTATACTCCTGTGTATCGTGTTTTATGCGGGTTTAAATTCAGGATATTGTAACTGCATTTTCATGTTAAACACCTGTTGTAATATGAGCGGGATACTGGCGCTGAGTGGGTGATTGTCATCTACTTCGATCAATGGTGCGCCGAATTTACGGCTGCTGGCTATGGGGACTATATCATCTTGGCGTGCATGAATTACCAGAGTTGGCGGTAGCCCTGCGGCACTTAAACCCTTGGCTGCGTCGGTATGCAGCGCGGGAGCGCACAAGACTAATCCGGCTATGCGTGGCTCCACCTGTTGCCAGAGTAGCGCCATTAATCCGCCAGCGCTGGAGCCAACCACCAGAAACGGGCCGGGTTGATCTTTAGTGCTATCCTGAATTATTTGTAACCGCTGGGCAGGATCTTTGATGCCTTCACAATCGGGTGCAAGCACTGGCCCAAACATGGAGGTTAATGCTTGGTACTTACTCCCATGGGGGCCGGTTTCTAAACCGTGTAGAAAAACCAGTTGCATTTGTCTGCTCTCCTAATTATAGACTGTATGGTGAACTATAACTTGTTGCTACCTGCAGTGCAACTTTAGCTACAGTGTCACCCAAGATGGACTCCTGTGCCTAGTGTAGAGGAACAAACAGTAATTTTTCCTAAGGTCATAGTGGCGGAATGGGCATACGGTCTTAATTTCAGTTGGCCTGCTGTGCTGTAGCAATATCTTTATGATCTTTGCGGGGTAGGGGTAATGGCGATGCTCAATGATGAATTTATCGATTTACTGAAAACACTAATTCGCCAGCCCAGCGTGGTGGGTGCGGAGCACTCTTTTTTTCGCGTTCTGCAGCGTGAACTTGAAGAGCGGGGAGCGCAAGTTACCTGGTACGAAGGGTTGCTGGTTGCTCAGGGTAGCGAACCTTTTCAGGCTATGTACTCTGCCCACATTGACCGCCATGGCTTGGTGTGCACTGGGCCTAGAGAGTTTCAGTACGCCGCATTTATCTCCGGCAACAGAAGTGATCTGCTGGGTAATTCGGTATCCGAAGAGTTTATGTCAAAAATTACTGCGCGCTTTAGTGGCGAGTCGGTTTATGCTTACGAGCCATGGTCGGGAGCTTATCGTGGCAACGGCATCATCAGCAACTCATCCGTGTGTGAATTTCGTAATAACCTGATTTTTGAGATTGCGGGCTTGGACGATGTTGTCGCGGGCACTCCTATCGCCTTTACCGATAAGCTGAAGATAGGCGCGGGGCGGTTGTCTGGCCAGTTGGACAATGTCCTCTCTGCCGCCGTCTTGGTGCATCTATTTAGCTTGGGATTTAAGGGCACCGCTTTTTTTACTGCTCAAGAGGAGGTTGGGAAAAGCTGGCGCTATCTGCTGGAGTGGTTTCGTCGCTTTGGTGGCTCTACCAACCGCCTGTTCGTGGTTGACACCAGCCCCTTTGCTAGTGTCGAGCAGGCGAATGCACAAATGCTGGTGCTGCGAAAAAAGGACGCCAATGCGGCTTTTAATCTCGAGAGCACTCAGCTGATTGAGCAATTATGCCAGACGAAAAAATATAGTTATCTCTATAAAGATAGCTACGTTGAGATGGAAAATGCAAAACTTATCCGCTCAGGTGCTGCGGCTAAATCTTTAGGTAGCACCGAAATGGGCCGGGTAATAGCCGCCTCAAGTGGACTGGTTGGTGGCACTACGATTCAGCTACCCACCACCGGCTACCACACTATGACAGAGTCAGTTGCACTGGAGTCGGTAGCTGCGCTCATCGATCTGTTAACGACGCTCCCTGCTGTCTGTAGCTGTACATAGGCGGGCATGCACAATTGTTAAAGGATATGCAAATGGCGAAATCTAACAGAACTGCTTCGGTCAAATTGGGTCTGCCCCCAGGTTCGCTGATCCATGTTGGGGATGTTTTACAATCTGTAACCAGTATGTCCATTATTGATTACAGTATGGACAACATTGCCGAACGGACCATTCAATCCGTCGATGAACTGCTCAAATATAAGGATAGCGCCAGTGTGACCTGGGTCATTGTCGAAGGTTTGGCCAACGTCGAAATTGTCGAGCGCATCGGTGCTATGTTTGATATCCACATGCTGGTTCTCGAAGATATTTTGAATACGCAGCAACGTCCGAAGTTTGAAGAGTACGATAATTACCTCTATATTGTGCTCAAATGTCTTATAGCCGAAGATCCGCAGTTTCGCATCACCTATGAGCAGATCAGTCTGTTGGTCTTTAAAAATTTTGTCTTTTTGTTCAAAGAGAAAAAAGATGACCTTTTCAATGCGGTACAGCAACGGGTACGCGCTAGTAAGGGGCGCTTACGCAGCCTTGGTGCTGATTATCTCACCTATGTGATCTTGGATACAGTTGTTGACCAGAATTTCAGTCTGATCGACTCCTTGGATGAGTCGATTACCCAGCTTGAGTCCAGTTTGCTGGTTTTGGGCCCCAATCAGGAGACGCTCAATAGAATCCAACGCCTGAAGCGGGAAATCATCAATATTCGTCGCCACGTTGCGCCGATACGGGAAATGCTGGCCGGAGTAATGCGCAGTGAGTCGGAATTGATAGATGAAAAAACGCATATCTATCTGCGCGATGTCTCTGATCATGCCATGCGGGTAATTGAATCAATTGAATCATACCGCGAGATACTGACTGGGTTGTTAGATATCTATATGTCGAGCTTGAGCAATAAAATGAATGAAGTTATGAAAGTTCTGACCGTATTTGCCTCAATCTTCATTCCACTGACATTTTTAACCGGCATCTACGGTATGAACTTTGCCTATATGCCCGAGCTGCAGTGGAAATGGGCCTATCCTCTGCTGTGGGGTGCCTTTATTGCCATCCCCGTTCTGCTGCTCATCTATTTTAAGAAGAAAAGATGGCTATGATCGTTATTTCCGATAATAACTAAAGCTATCATTGATATAATTTATTTGTCATCTAGTTTGCCAGCGCATACATTTTAACTTTTTGTTAGTCAGGGTGCGCGGTGTAACTGCGCCCATCAATACTGCAGATAAAGATAGGGGAGCAAGATGATGAATGATCACACTAAAATGTGGACTGATCTAGGCATTAATATGCCCGATCACGATATGTTGATGACTGCGTTGCCAGCTTTATATCAGGAGGTTTATCTGTCCCAAACTGAGCGTCCGCATGGGATGGCCTATTTCGATGGCTTGATTGCTGAGCTGCATGGGCAACGGGTGCAGGAGTTAATTGAGCACAAACAGCAGGGTGGCAAGGTGTTTGCCACTATGTGCGTTTTTGTTCCCGAAGAGATTATTCTCGCCTGTGGTGGCGTTATGGTTGGGTTGTGTGGCGGTGTCGATTGGGCGACCAATGAGGTAGAGAAGGTTCTGCCGCGCAACATGTGTGCGCTGATTAAATCCTTCATGGGCTTCAAGCTGGGCAAGGTGTGTCCCTATTTTGAGGTTGCGGATCTCGTGGTGGGAGAGACCACCTGCGACGGCAAGAAAAAGAGTTTTGAAGTACTCGGCGATTACCTCCCCGTGCACGTAATGGAGACGCCGCAGATGAAAAATCCTATCGATTATCAGCTGTGGGATTCTGAGCTGCAACGCTTTATCCAGGTAGTCGAGAACCTTACGGGCAATAAAATTAGCGCTGCCTCGTTGCAGGACGGTATTCGCCGCGTAAACAATAAACGCCAAGCACTACAGCGTCTGTCAGCAGCTAGAAAAGCCAATCCAGCCCCTATTAGTGGCAAGGACGCACTGCTAATCTATCAAACCGCCTTCTATGACGATATCGACCGCTTTACCGCCCAACTCAACGAACTCTGCGACGAGCTGGAACAGCGTATTAGCGTCTCTGCTACCCAGAAGAGGGCCGCAGATAAATTACGCATCATGGTTAGCGGTACTCCCATGGCAGTGCCCAACTGGAAAATTCCTCACCTGGTTGAGAGTGCTGGTGCCCGGATCGTTTTTGATGAGATGTGTACTGGCGAGCGCTATTTTCAGAATCTGGTAGCGGAGCCGGAAGATAAGAGTATAGCGCAGATGGTGACCGATATAACTAAGCGCTCTCTAGAGATCGACTGCGCCTGTTTTACGCCTAATCAGACGCGCATTGAGAAGGTTATCGCTAAAGCTGCCGAGTATGGTGTGGACGGGGTTATTCACTACGCCCTGCAGTCGTGCGATCCGTTTACTATTGAGGGGTTCCGCATGGAGAAGCATCTCAAGGAGGCTGGGATACCGATCATGCGCCTGGAGACAGACTATTCGCAGGAGGATGTAGGCCAGTTACAGACGCGGATTGAAGCATTTTTGGAAACTTTAGCCGAACGCAAAGGTCAATAATGTTAGCTGCAGGAGTTGATATCGGTTCGCGCACCATTGGTTTTGTATTACTCGATTGTGACAGTGGCGAACTGGTGCACTCGGATATAATCGATTCCAGTTACGATCCAATCGGCCGCGCCCAAGAGTATGTCGGTCGTTTTAAGTACGATAAGATTGTGGCTACCGGTTATGGCCGCCATGCAGCTAATGCCAACTTTGCTGATGCCGTTATCACAGAGATCAAGGCTTATGCGCGTGGTGCCCGTTTTGTAATGCCACAGGTGCGGACTATTTTGGACATTGGTGGTCAGGATACCAAGACCATTGCGCTCAGTGACGACGGCATAGTCAGTGAATTTCAGATGAACGAAAAGTGTGCCGCTGGTACCGGAAAATTCATGGAAGTTATGGCTGTAGCTCTGGGATATTCGCTGGAGGAATTTACCCAGGCACCACTGCAGGCATCGGCTAAGCCGGTAAAGATAACCTCAATGTGCGCCGTTTTTGCGGAGTCGGAAGTGGTGTCACTGCTCAATAGCGGGTGCCCGCGTGCCGATGTTGCCAATGCGGTGCTGGATTCTGTCGCCGAGCGCGCTGCAGGGATGTTGCAACGCATGGGGGTGAATAGTCCCGCGCTGTTTGCTGGTGGTGGGGCGCATAACCACTGTTTAAAAGATAAGATTGCTGCGCTGATCGGGGTTGATTTACTCGTCCCCGATCAGCCGCAATTAATTGGTGCTATTGGTGCTGCCTGTGAAGCGCGGCGTCTGCTACTCTAGCGGTCTAGCCGTGCTTGGCAGGGTGCGCATCTATTACATCAGAGGCACAATTGCATAGCCCTGAGTTTGATAACCTAAAAGTGATATAAGGGTGTTGCCAACCAAAACGACGCCATCAAAGAGGTTGTCCTTTTCAACATCAAACATTCCTGCCGCAATGTTGCAAGCTTCAAAATAGACGTGCTTTTGTTTCAGCTCTAGGATCAGTTTTTGAATAGCCGCAGCATCCTGCTCACTGTTAAATTCAGAATCTTTGCTAACAATAGAAACTGCAGCTCCGCGCAAAGACACTACGAAATCGGCAGTAACCCCTTGCGCTTTTAACTCGTCTATCGTCTGTTTAATTAACTTAAGATAGAACTGTAGCGATTCTGTTGAGGAGGCGCTGATGTCAAAAATGGCCTTGCCGGTAGTGATTCCTGCTAAGGCACGCTGATCATTAGGTGCGTCCTGAGCCGCTAGTGATAATGCCGGTAGGCACAGGCAGAGTAATAAAAGTACGGTGTAGATCAGGCGGTGCATAAAGATTCCTTTGGATAAAATTGTTCTGTTTGTCGGCGCTTAGTAACGTTTGTATGTTTGCATGGGTGCTAAAGAGTTAGTGCCCTGTTCATGGCTAAATTTATCTAGCCGGCACAACTTAAAATTGTTGGTGGATCGGGTTTAGCATATTTCAAAAGATACTGCATTAAATCCTGTCTGCTGTCGGGAGTGATCTTTTCCAGAGTGCTCTCATGGCGCGGAGAGGTGTTGTCGCGGACAAATTTAATCCACTCGGTCTGGGTGTAATCAGGCATTTTTATCTTTGGCGCGGTGCCGCCGCGTTTGTGGCAGGTGACGCAATTCTGTTTAAAGACTTTTTTACCGGCTTTCCATTTACCAAAAGCCATAGCTTGACTGGAAAAACAGAGCAGTAGCAGAGATATCACTGCCAAGATGGTCATTCTTTTCATAGAGTAAACCTTTCTGGAATATGCTGGTTTCGGTTAGCAAATATCCAAACAATATTGCTTAAAACGAATATTCATTTTAATAGATACATTAGACTGCTGCTTCTGCGTGGTCAACTCTTTTTTTATTGCAAGTGGCTAATATTGCGGCGGTATCGAGCTGTTATGGTTATGTCTAATTAGCTCTTATTGTGCAATACCTAGTGGATTGGCCCCCAATTCTTTATTGCACCTATTTTATTATGCGTCGGAGTAACAAGCTGTTGCTGACAACGGATACGCTAGAAAACGCCATGGCTAGCCCGGCAAATTCTGGCTTCAGATAGAGACCAAACCACGGATATAGAACCCCTGCTGCTAATGGAATACCAATCAGGTTGTAGAAAAAAGCCCAAAAAAGATTTTGTTTTATTTTACGCAAGGTGGCCTTGCCAAGTTTAATGGCGCGGTAAACATCTTGCAGATCATTTTTCACCAGCACAATATCGCCAGTCTCTTTAGCAACGTCACTACCACATCCTATGGCGATGCCGATGTCTGCTTGTGCCAGAGCCGGCGCATCATTAATGCCATCACCCACCATGGCAACCAAATTCCCGCCTTGCTGAAAGTTTTTGACGATGTTTTGTTTATCGGTGGGGAGGACTTCAGCGATAATTTGTGTTATGCCCATCTGCTGGCCAATGGCCTCAGCCGCAGCCTGACTATCACCAGTGACCATTGCAGTTTGAATTCCTAATGCGGTTAAGTTGTTTAATAACGTAGCGGCTTCTGGTTTTACTTGATCTTGCAAGGCGATTATTCCCAGTAAGCGTTCGTTACTACTGACATATACCGTCGCTTTACCGTGCTGCGCCAGCTGGTCTGCTTTGGCATCAAGTTCAGAGGTGTTGATCCCATATTTATTTAAGAAGCGGCCGCTGCCAACGAGGATGCTGAGCGTTGTTGCGTAGTGAGTTACTCTGGCATTGACCCCCATTCCACTCTCTTCAACAACTGTTTCAACGGTTGGCAAGGTGCTCTGTGCCGCCGCAGTTGCACTGATAGCTTGAGCAAGAGGATGACGACTGGTGGTCTCTACGGCACCAGCCAGTTGGAGCAGTTGCTGTTTGTCCGTGCCATCTACAGCAATAATATCGGTTACGCTAAAACGACCCTCGGTAAGAGTGCCAGTTTTATCAAAGAGTATGGTATCAATCTTGGCGATCTGCTCCAGTGTGGATGCTTTTTTGAACAAAATTCCTTGCCGTAAGCCAACAGCGCTGCCCACCATAATAGCGGTAGGTGTCGCTAGACCCAAGGCGCATGGACAGGCGATGACAATTACAGCAACTGCCATCTTTAGGGCAAACACCGGAGTTGCCCCAGACAGGTACCAACCACTTAATGTCATTAGCGCCAATATGATGACTACTGGAACAAAAATTGCTGAGACTTTATCTGCTATCCGCTGAATTGGTGCCTTGTCGGCTTGCGCCCCCTCAACTAGGCGGACAATACTGGCGAGCACCGTATCCGCACCAACGTGCTCGGCTGTGAGAGTCAGGCGTCCGGTTTGGTTCATCGTTCCGGCACTTACTTGGTCGCCAATTTGTTTAACCGCTGGGATTGACTCGCCGGTCAACATTGATTCATCAACTGCAGAATCGCCAGCAACAATAGTGGCATCAACGGGAATCTTTTCTCCGGCAAAAACTACCAGTTGATCGCCAACCTTAACCTGGGTTGTAGGGATCTGTTGTTCCTCCCCGTTGCGCCGGATACGCGCCATCTCTGGTTGTAACTGGAGCAGCGAACGCAGTGCTGCGCTGGCTTTACCGCGTGAACGCACTTCCAGCCACTTCCCTAAACGGATAAAGGTTATAAGCATGGCTCCAGTTTCGAAAAAAACTTCGTGATTAGGGCCGAGCCATCCCATAGCGGCTATGAAAGAGTAGCCATACGCGGCACTGATGCCCAGCGCGACCAGTACGTCCATATTGGCTGCACCATTTTTTAGGGCACTCCAAGCACCCTTATAGAACATTATTCCCGCAGAAAACTGGACCACCGTTGCTAAACCGCCGATAATCAAGAGATTGGTTGTTGGTGGCCACGGAGACCACCACATAATCAGCATAATAGGGGTGGTCAGAAGGATGGAAAAAATCAACCACAGTTTTTGCCGCTGGACCTCAAGCTCCTCCTGAATTTCGTCTCTTTTGTCCAGCGCCTTAAAGCCGAGATCGGCAACTTTGTACACGATTGTTTCAGTGGTGATCTGGTCTGGATCAAAGGTAACGCTGAGTTGCTCGGCGGCAAAATTTACTATTGCGCGGCTTACCCCCGCTAGACTACCTATCCCTTTTTCAATGCTCATGGCGCAGTTGGCGCAGTGCATACCCTGAATGGCAAAGATAACACGCCGATCGTTGGGCGCAGAACGCTGGTTATGTTCTAACTTGTCTGTAGTGGTGGCTGTGCTCTTAATTGGCATGATTTTACCTTTGAGTACGCGCTTATTTGCGTTAGGTTAGAACTAAGTACCTATTGCTGTTCACATATAACTATATCTTATTGCATCAGTAATGCACAAATTAGTGCCTGAACTCCCTGTCCAATGTAGAAAAATCAGTTGTTTAGCCAAAGCTTTGCAGGATGGATATGAAGCCAAAAATTAAGCCGCCTCTTACCACTTCGCCTACCGTTACTCTCGTGGTGGTGTGTGTAGCCCACTTTCTCATGCCATTTATGATGTCGGCGGTTGGTGTGGCGCTGCCCGCTGTCGGGCGTGAGTTCTCCGCTAGCGCGGTGCAGCTGGGTTTAGTGGAGATGACCTATGTGCTCTCGGCGTCAATTTTTTTGCTCGCTATGGGGCGTTTGGGTGACATTATCGGGCGGCGGCGTATTTTTCGGCGCGGGTTGGCCATCTTTACCCTGGCTGGCGGCCTGATCTCCCAGGCGTGGTCGATTGATGGGGTGATTGTCTTGCGCTTTTTCCAAGGCATGGGTGGAGCTATGGTGATGGCCACTACTATGGCCATGGTGGTGGAGGTTTTTCCTGCCCGTGAGCGCGGCAAAGCTCTAGGTATCGCTGTCGCCAGTGTCTATGCGGGAATTTCCTGCGGGCCATTTATTGGGGGGATGTTGGTATCGTGGCTTGGCTGGCGGGCGATCTTTTATCTGTGTATTCCGCTGGGATTGACAGCCTTGGTGGTGGCGACAACTAAGTTGAGTAATGAGGTGCCGGAGTCGCAGGGAGAGCCATTCGACTGGTGCGGCTGGTTAATCTATGTCGTGGCAGTTGCCGCCATGGTAGCTGGGGCAACGCATCTACAAGATGGAGTTTGGGCGCGCTGGTTGCTGGCTGCAGGAGTGCTCAGTGCTGTGGTGTTTTTTTGCTTTGAAGCAAAGCAGAAATATCCCCTGCTCAATGTCGATCTACTGCGCTACAACCGCGTGTTTGCTTTGAGTAATATTGCCGCCCTGTTTAACTACGCAGGCACCTTTGGTTTGACCTTCTTCCTAAGTCTGTATCTGCAAAATGTGCGCGGTTTTTCCGCCCATAGTGCGGGGGCAATTCTGATTATTTCACCCGTAGTGCAGACACTGTTCTCTCCACCCTGTGGTCGCTTGGCGGATAGCTTCTCCGCCTCAAAGGTAGCTACGGCAGGCATGTTGCTCTGTGCCGCTGGCATAGCGCTGGCTGCTGGAGTGAACGCTACCACGCCGTTGCCTATGATATTTGCGCTGCTAGCGGTGTTGGGCTTAGGCTTTGCGCTGTTTTCATCCGCCAATACCAGTGCTATTATGGGCAGTGTTGCGCCACGGTATCTAGGTGTTGCCTCCGGCTTTGCTGCCAGTATGCGCACGCTGGGGATGCTCACCAGTATGACTATTATCACGGGAACTTTTTCCCTGTTTATGGGGAAGCAGGCGGTAACGGCGGCAACGCAAACAGCTTTTTTGCATAGTATGCGCGCCGCATTGGTGGTGTTGAGCGGACTGTGCGTGGTGGCTGTTGCTACCTCCTTTGGTCGCCATCGCAGTAATAAATTGTAAACAATACTAGGTTGTTGTGAAGGGTTTAACAGGATGCACAAACTTTTTTTAGTTGGTCTGGGCGGTTTTGTCGGCGCCACCTTAAGATATCTAGTGGGTGGCTGGGTGCAAAACCTCTCTCAAAGTATAAATTTCCCCTATGGCACCTTAACGGTCAACGTAGTGGGGTGCTTTTTTCTCGGGTTGCTCTCCTATCTGGCGGAACTGAATATGGGGGTAACCAGTGAGGTGCGGCTATTGGTTATGGTCGGTCTCCTCGGTTCATTTACTACCTATTCAACTTTTTGTAACGAAACTATCAATTTAATGCAGGATCGCCTATCGCTGGCTCTGCTTAATGTCGGCGTTCACCTAGTGTTGGGCCTCGGGGCGGTTATCCTAGGCAGATATACTGTGATTGCGTTGTGGAGGTAACCGATGAAAATTGCAACTGAAGGACAACTGCTGCGCATCTTTATTGGCGAAGATTCCCGCTATGAGGGCAAACCTCTATATGAATGGCTTGTGCTGGAAGCCAAAGCACAGGGGATGTCGGGGGCGACGGTCTTGCAGGGAATGATGGGTTTTGGTGCGCGCAGTCGTATTCACACCGCCAAGATCTTGCGTCTATCACTTGATCTGCCGGTAATTATCGAAATAGTTGATAGCCCAGATAAAATTGCCGCCTTCTTGGAGCATATAGAGGGTGTCATCGATGGCGGTCTGGTCACTTTAGAGCGTGCCGAAGTGAAAATTTACCGCGCCGATAAGAGGTAGCACCGAGCCGTATTACGGCTCAATTTTATTGGCAATATGCTAGACTTAAACCTGAGCTAGAAATTCACTAGAGGAGACATCCCATGGCAGAATATTTAACCCCGTGGTTATTGTGGTTTATCGGCGGCATAGCCTTAGCTATTTTCGAGGTGGTTGTCCCCGGTTTTATCTTAATTTTCTTTGGTATGGGCTGCTGGGTCGTGGCCGGTTTACTGCTGATGTTTGATCTTAGTGTTACTCAGCAGGCGTGGATATTTCTTGGCTCCTCCGTGTTGAGTTTGCTGATTATGCGCCGCTACGTCATGAATATCTTCGGTGGCGACCAGCATAAGGAGGATCATCTGCTCGACCTTCCTCAGGGGACAGGTAAGGTGGTGGAGGCCATTGGGGAACATAGTCCTGGGCGTGTTGCGTGGCGCGGTTCATTTTGGCCAGCACAGGCAGAGGAGGCTATCGCGGAGGGCACACCAGTCTCCATAAATGGTTATGTTGCGGGTTCGCGCAGCGTGCTTTGGGTTAAATCGCTGGATTAACGATATCGAGAAAGGGAATATTCGCCATGAATCCGTCATTGATCGCTGCCATCCTCCTGACATTTTTAGTTGTCATAATTCTGGTAAAAACCGCCGTAGTTGTGCCGCAAAAAAGTGAGTACATAGTCGAAAGGTTAGGCAAGTACAGCCGTACTCTGGGGGCCGGTTTTCACATCCTCATCCCGTTCTTAGATAAAATTGCCTACAAATATATGCTGAAAGAGGAGGTTATCAATATCGCCAGCCAAACCTGTATCACTAAGGATAATGTCACGGTTGAGGTCGATGGTTTGATATATCTTCAGGTACAGGACAGCAAGCTGGCCGCCTACGGTATCTCCGATTATCGCGCCGCTTCTCAGGCCTTGGCTCAGACCACTCTGCGTTCGGCCGTAGGGAAAATTGATCTGGATAAAACCTTTGAGGAGCGCGATAGCATCAACGCCGCCGTGGTAAACTCTCTTGATGAGGCAGCACAGTCTTGGGGGGTCAAGTTGTTGCGTTACGAAGTCTCGGATATCGTGCCGCCGCCATCCGTAAAGGAGGCCATGGAGGCGCAAATGACCGCAGAACGCGCTAAACGTGCCGAGATTGCTCACTCCGAAGGGGTACGTCAGTCGATGATTAACGAGGCTGAAGGTGCGCGGCAGAACTCAATTCTGGTCTCCGAGGGTGAAAAACAGAAGATGATCAATGAGGCTCAGGGGCGCGCCGCACAGATCCTAGCTGTGGCTGAAGCTACCGCCACAGGTTTAGGGCTAATCGCCACTCAACTTGAAGCTCCCGGCGGAATGAGTGCAGCTAATCTACGTGTTGCTGAGCAGTATGTTGGTGAGTTTGGTAAGCTGGCACAAGAGAGTACGACTCTGATTGTGCCCAACAATACCACCGATATTGCCGGGATTGTTGCCCAGGCTATGGCAACTTTGAATACAGTAAAAAAGGGACAGAGTGGGGATTTTAAGTTTAGCGGCTAACTATTTTCGCCGCCACTCCTTGCGCGTGGCGGCAGAATTATTTTTAGTGCTTTAATCAAACTTTGCCGAGGTGCGCCATGAAGAAATTAAGTTTACTGCTGCTGTTCTCTTTCGTCCTGCTCTGTGCTGCTACAACCTTTGCGGCGGATGGCCTTGTGGCGCTGAAAAGTTCTTATTGCGCCAACGAGACCATGAATCGCTTTGAAGCTATCGCCAAGAAAAAAGGGTTGCATATCTTTGCGCGCATCAATCACGCTGCTGCAGCGGCACAGATTGGTGAAACTCTGCGCCCAACAGAACTATTGATCTTTGGCAACCCGCAAGGGGGTACCCCTTTTATGCAATGCAGTCAGAGCGTTGCTATTGATCTGCCGCTCAAAGTTTTGGTATGGCAAGATGCTGTTGGGCAGGTGTGGTTGGGTTATAATGATCCGGCATACTTGGCCAAGCGCCATGAGGTGGAAAACTGTCCTGTGGTGGCAAAGTTGCAGCAGGCTTTAGCCGCTATGAGCAGGGCCGCCCTCGCGCAAAATTAGCTAATAGGTGCGGCGCTGTTTGGTCGGGATAATTAATATGGGCTGGTGCCCCAGCCTTTTTGCTTTTCTATAATTAGCAATTTTTCTTCCATAAATATAAGACATCCAGCTCTTTTCCTGTCATGATACTGCACTTCGCTCTAAACAATTCCATTGCATAATATCAACGGCTTAAATCAATGATTAAATCTCGCATCTTTTTCTTGCTTGCTCTGCTGTCAGCTTTTCCGCCCCTGGCAACGGATATGTACCTTCCCGCCATACCACAACTGCAAAGAATGTGGCAGCAGCCGTTGTCGATAATCAATCTTACTCTCATCGTATTCTTTGTAAGTTACTGTTTTTCCTTGCTCATATATGGCCCGCTTTCGGATAGATTTGGGCGACGGCGACCACTATTGGCGGGGATAACAATATTTATTGCGGCATCCATCATGTGTGCTCTTTCCACCAGTGTTGCCATGCTGATTGTTGCTCGGGTTCTGCAGGCGGCAGGAGCAGCTGGGGCCGCAGCCCTCGCTATGGCTATCACTAAAGATGTTTATACCAGTAGTGAACGCGCGCGTATTTTAGCCTGGATGGGGGTAACTATGGCACTGGCGCCAGCGGTATCCCCAATTCTGGGTGGCTGGATCATGGTTTGGTTGTCGTGGCGGTGGATTTTTGTGGTGCAAGCGCTTATTGCAGTTATCGCTGGAATTGGTGTCTTAAGGATGCAGGAGACTCTGCAGCAGCCTTCTAAGCTGAGTGCCTTAGATTCAGCAAAAATCTATTTTATTCTAGTGCGTAACAAACGCTACATTGGTTATGCACTCATGGTTTCCCTTGTTGTCCTCCCGCACTTTTCCTACATTGCTGGCTCTGCCGATATCTACATCACTAGAATGGGTTTGTCCGAACAGCAGTTTGGCTTGATTTTTGGTTTAAACGCCTTAGCCTTTATGTCGGGTTCGTTTTTGTGTACCCGCCTACTGCATAAAATATCGGCCACTAAAGTGATGACGCTAGGCTTCTTTGGTGTGTTGGCCGGAGGAGTTGTAATGTTATCTGCAGTGCTCTCTGGCCCCGCTGGGGTAGCAATTCCTATGGCTATTATCACCTTTTCGGTTGGACTAAGCCGTCCTCCCAGCAATAATTTAGTGCTGGATCAGGTGGATGAATATGCCGGATCTGCATCCTCGTTATTGGTCTTTATTTTCTTTCTGCTCGGATCCTTTTCCATGTGGTTGATATCCTTGGATTGGGCAGATAAGGTCTTTGTCGTTGGATTGCTGGCCACAATTGTGGGTAGCTTGATGTTGTTATTTTGGTTCTGTTTTGGCGCACAACATAAGCACTCTGCGGATTGAGGTGGGGATGATAACCCTCATCTGCTGAAGTAATCCCTGACTGCGCCCGCCGCCGACAAGGCTAAAATCTGGATATCGGCAGTACTCCAAAGAGGGTAGGCCTAGTGCTAGACCTATACTGCTGTTGCCTTAACTCTCTTGCGCTCTCTGTTGTTCATTTCTCCCATAGGCAATACCCAGCTTCTTCATTCTGTTGCGCAGGGTGTTAGGATTAATTCCCAACAGTGCCGCCGCACCATTTTCCCCCTGGACTCTCCCTGCGCTCATTTTGAGAACAGCGCGAATGTGATTACTCATCACCTCGTCTAAAATAAGTGGTCCTGCGCTCTCGTGGTGCAGAGGCTGTTGTGCGGGAATATTAGTGGTTGAGCCGAGGGATTCAAAGGTCAATGGCTTGCCTGGCGCTTGCGCCATATTTTGGATGATGGTGCGTTCGACCAGATTCTCCAGCTCTCTGACATTGCCCGGCCAGTGGTATTTTTGTAGCTCATCCAGGGTGCCATAGGCTAGTACTGGGTGCTCAGGCAGGTTCATCTCCTGTGCCTTTTTTTCCATAAAAAAGTGCGTCAACGCCGGAATGTCTGACTTGCGTTGGCGCAACGGGGGGATGGTGATGGGAAAGACATTGAGGCGAAACCACAGATCTTCTCTAAATTTTCCTAGGCTGATCATCTGCGGTAGATCGCGGTGAGTGGCGGCTAGGATGCGTACATCTACCTGAATTGGCTGCGTTCCTCCAACGCGTTCGATCTCTTTGTTTTGCAACACGCGCAGTAGACGCACCTGTGCTGAGAGCGGAAGTTCACCAATTTCATCTAAAAAGAGTGTCCCCGTGTTGGCGCGCTCAAATAGCCCACGTTTAAGGGCCAGCGCACCTGTAAAAGCACCCTTTTCATGGCCGAAAAGTTCACTGTCTATGAGGTTCTCTGGAATCGCGCCACAGTTGATCTTGATAAATGGCCCCTGTGCTCTAGGGGAGGAATAGTGGATAGCGTTGGCGATGACCTCTTTGCCGACACCAGTCTCGCCTAAGAGGAGTACTGGACTCAACTGTGGCGCAATCTGCTGCACCATCTCCATGACATATTTTAAGCCAAAATCGTGACCAATAATTTCATCACCAGAGAGGCGATGCAGTTGACGGTTGAGATATTGATTGTCATCGGCGAGCAGGTCTTTAAGGCGTAACACCTCCTGGTGCTGCAGCGCGTTGGCCAGAGCGATGGCAAAGGGGTCGTGGAGCAGATTCATTAAACGGGCATGCTCTTGGTTGTAGCGCTCAAAGCCCTTGGCAGTGAAAACCACCACACCAAGTTTTTGATCATCGATAATGAGGCGTAGCCCGAGAAACGAGACCTCTTTTTTACCCATTGCCTCCCAGACAAAGCGGGCAAGATGGTGTTTTTCGGGACGGTTGATTATCTCTATACCCTCGTGCCAATTCTCCTGTTGGATAAATTCACAGGCTTCTGGCGGCAGGGGAATATTAGCTTCGGGGCGCACTAGCTCCGCTGGACCTACTCTGGCAACGGTGACAATGCTCTGTTTCTGTGGATCAAAAACATTGAGTTCAATGCTTTCAAGGGGTAGGTATTGTTGAAAAAAATCGAGGCAGCGCGTTAAAACTTCGTTTAAGTCGAGACTGCTGCAGATTTTTTTGGTTGCCTGTTGGAAAAATCCTGCGTCATTTAATGTCATCTGGCCTCCATTTACTATCGTATGTGATAGTTTTAGCATAAAACTACCGTATTTGAAACATTGAGATGCCGTATGTGGTAGTTTTGTGTTGCTGTGGCGGTAAGTGACTGAATTGATGCCTTTTTATTGTTGGCACGGATTTAGCTATGCAGCTAGCGATATCGAACCCGAAACTCAAGCTGGCGAGGTTGAAAATGGCGCACAACAGGTGGATTGAAATTATTAGTGTCAGACTATGCGACCCAGCTAATGGAGCGGCGGTGCGCAATATTCTCCAGCAAATTCATGCTAGCTCTGATGAGAATAGCGAGCAAGAACAGGTTGCGGAACTATTTCTTAACACTAAAAATCACACGGATTGGTCACTCTATCTGTACTGGCGCACCCAGGTTCAAGAACCGGCGAAAACCATGCTCGGCTTAAGTGTTGCCGAAGCATTTAATGCTCTGGGTTTGGTCAACCACAGTGTGTGGACTAAATCTGGATAACCCGCAAAAATTGATAGCTTGCAACAGATATCACCTATAGTCCCCTAAGCTCAAAAAGAGAGATTTGCTATGAACAAACTAACAAGCCTGTTTTTTTTCATGTTACTGCTGTTAATCGTGGTTGGTGGCAGCATCAGCTGCGCCGTCGCAGAGCAGTTGTCAACTTCACACCTGCAAGTTCGTTCCACACCCTTTAATCAGAGCTACCCCGGCATGATCTTTGCCAGCCAACAGACTCAGCTAGCGTTTCGGATTGGTGGTCCACTGATAAATGTGGCAGTTAAACCGGGGGATGTGGTGAAAAAGGGGCAGGTGCTGATGCAGATCGACCCCCGTGATTTTGAGGATAACATTCGCGTGCTCGAAGCGCAGCTGGCTGGCGCAAAATCGCAACAGGATCGCGCTAAACGTGATTTTGATCGTGCGCAGACTCTGTTTGAGCAACATGTAAATGCTACGGCGGATTTTGACCGCGCCAAGAGCACTTTTGATAGCGCCTTTGCTGGCGTGGAAAGCATTAAGGCGCAGTTGCAAATGGCTCGCCATCAACTAAAGGATACCTCGTTGCTCGCACCCTACGCTGGCGTTGTGACACTGCAGAGTGCAGAAAATTATGAGATGGTGAGTGCGGGGCAGGTGGTGCTGGCCATGCAAGATATTTCGACATTAGAAGTTGAGATTAAAATCCCCGAAAATGAGATAGCCAGGCGGCCCCTTAAAAAGGGGAGTGAGGTCTCCATCGAACTATCGGCGCTGCCGCAGCGCACCTTTATCGCCAAGCTAGTGGAGTGGAATACTGCTGCTGATCCCGTTACCCGCACCTATGCTCTGCGTTTTGCCTTTGTAGCGCCAAGCGATGTGCATATTTTGCCGGGTATGACCGCTGAGGTGACTATTCTCAATAAGGATCCGCGGGTTTCGGCGTTTTATCTTCCTGAGCAGACAGATTCAGCTGCTAGTGCCGCGCTGTAACGGGGAGAGCGAATAATGAAATCACAACTTTTTGCGTTACGCAAACGCACCCTGATGATCGTGTTTACCATTTTGTTGGTGGCCGCTGGGGTGATCGCCTATGAGAAGCTCGGTCGTTTAGAGAATCCGACCTTTACCATCAAAACCGCCGTGGTGGCTACGGCATATCCTGGGGCCAGCCCTGCCGAGGTGGAAGAGGAGGTTACCGATGTAATCGAGGAGGCCATACAGGAGATGGGGCAGGTCGAAGAGATCTACTCCACCTCGCAGGAGGGCTACTCCTTCGTCTATGTCGATATGAAAAAGACCTTCAAGTCGTACGAGCTACCGCAAATTTGGGATGAGTTGCGGCGTAAGGTCAGCGATGTGCAGGGTGAACTGCCTCCCGGAGCGGGGCCGTCAGTGGTCAATGATGATTTCGGTGATGTCTATGGTGTCTACTTTGCGCTGACCGGTGATGGTTTGACCAATGCACAGCTGAAGGTGTACGCCGACAGCCTGAAGAAAGAGCTGCTGCTGTGCGATGATGTGGCTAAAATTGATATGTGGGGTGTGCGGCAAGAGGCGATTTATGTCGAATTCAAACGCTCGCAATTGGTGCAGTTGGGACTGACCCCGCAGCAGATCATGAATACTCTGCAGGCGCAGAATCAGGTGCAACTAAGCGGCAAGGTCAAGGTGGGCGATAACTATCTGCGCATCACCCCTAGTGGTAGCCTCAGTAGCGAAGAGCAGATCGCCGACCTGTTGATCGGTAGTACTCACGGCATGGTACGCTTGAGTGATGTGGCAACTATCTACCGTGACTATATTGATCCGCCGCGCAATATTTTGCGCTACAACGGAAAAGAGGGGATTGGCCTAGGTATTTCGACGCTGGACGGTGGCAACGTTATCACCATGGGCGATTCGATTCAGGCCAAGTTGCTGGAGCTAGCGCCCAACAAACCAGAGCAGGTTGAACTAAATACCATCTATTATCAGAGCAAAGTGGTCAATGAGTCAGTTGACACCTTTATCGTCAATCTGATCGAAGCGGTCGCCATTGTCATTGTGCTCTTGATGCTGTTTATGGGCTGGCGCACCGGCATGTTGATTGGCGCCGTGCTGCTATTGACCATCTTGGCTACCTTTGCCGGTATGGCTATTATGGGGATAGATCTACAGAAGATTTCCCTGGGGGCGCTTATTTTGGCCTTGGGGATGCTGGTGGATAACGCCATCGTTGTTGCCGATGGCACCCTGGTTAATATGGAGCGCGGCGATGATGCGGAAACCGCAGCGGAAAAGACTGTCCGCGCGACGACCTGGCCGCTGCTCGGCGCGACTATTGTGGCTGTTCTCGCCTTTACCGCCATCGGTTTTGCCCCCGGCAATGTTGGCGAATTCTGTCGTTCGTTGTTTGATGTTATGGCTCTGTCGCTGTCCCTTAGTTGGGTTTTGGCGATCAGCGTTACCCCGCTGTTCTGTGTGTGGTTTCTCAAAACTGTCGATAATGATAAGGGGCATTCACACAATCGGGGGATGAACAAGTTTTATCGCCTTTTCCTGCATCAGGCGATTCATTATCGCTGGATCGTGATGCTGGTCACCACTGTGGCTTTGGGGGCAGCACTGTTCGGTTTCGGACTTATTCCTAAATCATTCTTCCCCGATTCGACGCAGCGCTACTTCTATGTCAACTACTGGAATCCACAGGGGAGCCATATCGATAAAACCGCCGCTGATATTGCCCAAATCGACAGCTATGTCAGCTCGTTAGATGGGGTGATCAATACTGCATCCTTTATTGGGGAAGGGGGAATGCGTTTTATTATCAGCTACGATTATCAGACGCCAAACAGCGCCTACGGTCAGATTTTGGTCGAAGTTGATGACTATCACCGCATCGATAAATTACGGGCTCAGGTTGAGAAATATATGGCAGAGAATTTCCCGCAGGCCGAACCCTATGCGCAGAAAATTCAAAATGGGCCATCGATAACCTATAAGCTGGAGACCAGATTCCGTGGCCCAGATATTGCGGTACTGAAAGATCTGGCTGCCCAAGCGGAGCAGATTTACCTTGCGTCGGGCAATGCTCGTGACCTGCGCACCGATTGGCGCCAACCTGTCGATGTGCTGCGTCCTCAGTTTGCTCAGACTCAAGCGCGCTACGCTGGGATCACGCGCAGCGATGTGGCGAATGCTCTACAGTGGAATTTTAACGGTATCACCGCCGGACTCTACCGTGAGCACGACAAGTTGATTCCAATTCAGTTTCGTGCTCCGGAAAAGGAGCGCGCTAGTCTCGAAAATCTGGCTAATGTGCAAATCTGGAGTTCACTACAAAACAGCTTTGTCCCGTTACGTCAAGTTTCCACCGGTATTTTGGCCGTCAGTGAAGATGCGTTGATCAAACGCCGTGATCGGCAACGTACAATCACCGTACAGGCGAATCCGCAAGTTGGTCTACCCACCGAACTGCAGGCGAAAATAAATGACCAGATCGAAGCGATTAAGTTGCCTATCGGTTATTCAATGGAGTGGGGTGGCGAGTACGAAAACTCGGCTGAGAGTCAGGAGCCGTTGGCCAAAGTTTTCCCTCTGTGTATCCTCGGCATGTTCCTCGTCGTGGTGTGGCTGTTCGATTCATTCCGCCGACCACTGATTATCTTTATGACGGTGCCGCTGTCGTTGATCGGGGTTACTCTCGGCCTGCTGTTGACCGGATTGCCCTTCGGTTTCATGTCCATTCTCGGCTTTTTGGGCCTGTCGGGAATGTTGATTAAGAACGCAATTGTGCTAATCGATCAGATTGAGCAAGATCTCGCCGCCGGTGTTGAACCGTACAAGGCGGTGCTCGACTCTTCGGTGAGCAGGATGCGCCCAGTGTTGATGGCGTCGGGGACGACTATTCTGGGCATGGCACCGCTAGTTTTTGATGCATTTTATGCGGGGATGGCGGCGACGATCATGAGTGGTTTGTTTGCCGCGACCTTCCTGACATTGATTATCGTTCCGGTCGCATACACCAAAGTTTACAAAATCAAGGCGGATAAAAGTTATGTATAAATACGCAAAGAGAGCCTCCCTGTCCCTAATGTTACTGGCAAGCGCGCTGTTGCTGCCGACGGTGGCGTGTGCACAAGCGCCGCTGTTAGCACAACTGCACATGGAAATTCCCCATGGCAGCTTAACCCTGAAAAAGGCGCAGCAGATGGCGCTGGAGGCGGCACCAAGTGTTAAGCAGGCCGCAGCACGTATCGAGGCGGCACAAGCTGTGGTCGATCAGGCTCGTTCAGCACTTAAGCCGACCATTGGTGTCACTTTGAGCAAACGCTATCAGAACAGCACCTTCCAGCCCGATTGGGAGCCTGAACTGCGGATGAATGACTCCTTTAATCAATTTAGCGCTGGGGTCAGCGCAAACTTGCTGCTGTTTGATGGCTTCTCCAGTCAGGCGCGCATTCTGGCCGCTAAATATCAGGTTGATGCTTCGCAGCAGACTCTAGCTGAAACACAGCGTCTCTTAGCCGCAGCGGTGGCAAGTGCCTTCTATCAAGCGCAACTAGCGGTGGAGAGCATGTTGATCGCTCAGCAAAATCAAGTTTTTAACCGCACTCTAGAAGATGAAGCGGATCGGCGCTGGCGGGCGGGCACCATTCCCGAGGCGGAAAAGCTCAACTTCTCCGTCAAGGCTCTGCAGGCGGAGAGCGACTATCTTACTGCGGAACAGAGTTTTAAGCTCGTTACTGCGGTGCTCGCTGAGCTTCTTGCCATCGAGGATGCGCACCTGCCAGCCGCGTTGTATCCAGTACGCTGCAGTGCAGATGTGCTCGGTTACGCAATTGCCGATTACCGCACTGAGTTTGCCTACGCGCTGGAGCGGCGACCCGATCTGCAAGAGATTCAGGCGTCGATTGCTGCTCTTAAGCAGAGTAAAAAAGCCTATCAGGGTAACTATTTCCCTCAGCTAACCCTCAATGGCGGTGTCGATTACACTAAACTGGAGGATTTGAGCAGTGTCGATCAAGAGGAACACGATGCTTATGTTGGTCTTAATTTAACCTGGGATGCTTATCAGGGTGGCAAGCGTGCGGCACAAGTTCGCGAAGCGGAGCAGAATATTCGTGCCTTGCAGCAAGGCTATCAACAACAAGTATTGGCTGTGCAATCGGCTATTCGTCAGGCTATAGCTAGCGCCGAGGCTACACGAGCAAGGTATCAACGCCAACAGCAGTCGCTGGTTTTAACCGAGAAAATTCGTCAACATGTCGAAATAGCCTACCGCGCCGGGGTGGCAAATTTAACGCGTCTCAACGAGGCGCAAACTGATTTAGTCCGTGCAGCTGGAGCTGAGGCCGCTAGCCGCATCAACTATTTGTTGGCACTCCAGCAGCTAGAGGCGGCTAGTGGGAGAATTTTAGAGGATTAATGCTATTGGGGGCATTGATAAATTGGCTGCTGGCTGAAGAGCTATATTGCGCTCGGTGGCAACAATTTATCTCCCAACCCTTGATCTCTGGTGGCGGATCATTTATAACACTGTCGCGCCCAATTCCGGGAGAATCAGGAGAGTGCCTGCTATGTTGGTTGTTTTTTCCGCACCCTTGTGTGCGCTGTTTTTCTATTTAGCTTTTAAATTGTATCGCACTAAAAATTACCAAGCCTGCTTAGTGATAGGGGGCTTGGCCGTACTCTTTTTAGTACTGACTCTGGGTTGTGTTGGTATTGGTTATCTGTGGGCAACCTATCCTGGAGAGATAAGTCTATAAATTGCCTCCCCTAAAACAGGGGAGGAGTTTAAACCGCAAATTGCCGATCTAACTAATCCTCACTCAGCCATTGCCGTGCTTCAGCAAGCTCGCCGTTAGCAAAAACGCGTACTTTTCCGGGCATGACAAAGCCGAAGACCTTTACCGCTGTTTTTATCCACTCCAGATCGCTCACCACGGCAATTTTTTCCCAGGCAGTAAGATGCTGTAATCCGAGCTTTGTATCGTCCCACATGGCTTGCATATCAAAACCGCTGAACTGTTCTCCCAAGCAATAGAGCAGACGAACTTTTTTCTGCCGCGTAAGCAGCGCTTCCACCGCTGGTATCAGTACGTTCTCATAGTCGCTACCGGTGACTTTGCCTATAGCGCTAAAGCCGAGAACATTTGCGGGTAGATCCTGAATGCGCTCTATCATGAATGCCCCCTCCTCGAAGATAACCTGTGCGACTGCATGCCGCTAGCTGCTCCATTTTTCTATCTAGCTCAACTGCTAATCGCTGCCGAAAAAAACTTCTCTAGATAGGTCTACACCATTTAAGCCTGAATGCAACTATTTGGCCGTTTGCTATCTATGGGATATCTTCTGCCTCTTGTGCCGTAACCACACGATTGCGGCCTGCATTCTTAGCTAAGTAGAGTGCATCATCCGCCCGTGATATGGCCTGATCAATGTTTTCGTCGCGGCCACGATGGCTGATGCCGATACTTACGCTGACATGCAGTGTTGTGCCATCTGGTAGCTCTATCCTCATCTTCTCGATAGCTTTGCGTAGGCGCTCAGCGGTATCGTAAATGCCGATGGGAGCGGTGTCGGGCAGAGCTATTAAAAATTCTTCACCACCGAAGCGACAGATGATGTCGTAATCGCGTAACGCTTCGAGCATGCTATTGGCCAGAGCTTTTAATACTGTATCGCCAACTGAATGGCCGTGCTCGTCGTTAACCTGCTTAAAGTGGTCAATATCTAGCAAGAGGATGCCGATTATGGCGTTGCTCCGGTCGGAGCGAGCACAGGCACGCTCTAAGCGATTGTACGCTTCACGGCGGTTGATCAAGCCGGTCAAAAAATCGTGGCTGGCCATGCGGATTAGTCTATTTTCCGCTTGGCGAATATCGTAGATAAATATGCGGGAGATATACACAATAATGGCGAATATCAACAGCACAGTGCCCAACGCTGAAGCTATTAGCGCAATGTGGTTGTGTTTCATCTCGGCAATTATTCTCGTTGCCGGAATGTTAATGCTAATGCCGCCGCGTATATCACCCAGCCTATAGCCTTGCCCAGCGTGGCAGCGTAGACAGGCGGCAGTAGTCTTAAGCGCAGCCATGTAGCGGAAGGTAAAATCAGCGCCGTGCTGGCTATAGATGAAATACTCTTCCTCCCCTTGGGCAAACTTTTCCAGCGCCTCACGTTCAAAGCTATCTGGTTTGTTGTCGGGATTTAACGGATTAAGACTGGTGATGTGAAAGGTGAACAGACCGTCTTGCTTGGCAAGAGCCGAGATCTCCCGCGTCACCAAAGCTGGATTTTTCAGAATGTAATCTTCGCCATCCTGATCGGTAATGCACACTTTAAAATTTGGCACCTGCAGCAAGTAGGGGTTGGGGGTCATTTCCGCAGTGCGTTTGACATATACTCCACCGTGTTGGGCGATCCACTGGCGAGTGAGCACCACCTCCTGAAAAAAAGCCTTGCCCTGATGTTGCATCTGCTCCTTGATCAACGAGTTAGCTTTGTAGTTGAAACCGAGAAAAACGGACAGGATGATTACGCAGATAATTAGAAAGATACTGGTAAGATATTTTTTAACAAAATTGGTACTGGAAAAAGTTGGAACCATCATTACGTCCTTATGACGGAGAGTGCTCGTGGTATTGCTACGCTGAGCTCATTAAGTTATGCATCGCTCATTATAGCACCGTTCGCGGTAGTTGATGGTATTTTCTTTGTTGTGCGGCGACGTGCAGCTGCCGATGTGGTGTTGGCAAACTGGCACAGCTGCGCTGAAGCTATTGGGCTGGTTGCAGACGAGCTGCCGGAACTAGTTTGGGTAGATTGTGTGATGTAATACTCTTTGCAGTTAAAATTGCTCCTAGGGGGGTAGGGGCAGGGTGATAGTTATTTGCAGGCCATGGCCGCTTTTTGCTGTTGTCAGGGCTATCTTGCCGTGGTGGCGGGTTACCACCTCCTGCACTATCGCTAAGCCCAATCCGCTGCCGTTGGTGTTGGTTCCTGGTCGCCGATAAAAGCGGTCAAATACCTTTTTACGCTCTGCCGCAGGAATTCCTGGACCGTTATCGACAACTTCAAGTTGCACCGCCCAGCCTAGATGACGAACGGCAACGTCAACTTGACCACCGGGAGGAGTGTAGCGCAGAGCGTTGTCGATGAGATTGCTAAGCATGACGCGTAAGCTTTCGGCATCAGCATTAATTGCAATAGGTTGATCTTCGGAAACTCCGAGATCAATTTGCCGTGCCATAGCTGCTTGCGCCTGTTCACTAACTACCGATTTGATCAGTGCGCTGAGGTCAGTGCTGGCAAATGGGCGCTGCAAATCTTCTGGTTCCAGTCGTGCTAGGGTTAGCAGTTGCTGAACCAGATGGGTTGCTCGAGCAGTGCCAGCGCGGATCTGGAGCAGTGCTTGCTGGCGTTCGTCCGCATCGCTGACCTTTTGCAGCAGCTGTGTCTGCAGCTGCACCGCTGCCAACGGCGTGCGCAACTCGTGGGCAGCATCTGCGACAAATTTGCGCTGACTGTGTAAGGCCGTATCGAGGCGCGTCAATAGATCGTTTAAAACCAGCACCAGCGGTATAACCTCGTCGGGTAAACCTTTACTGGATAGTGGTTCCAATGAATAAGGGCGTATTTTTTCTAGTGCCTTGGTAAGCGTATTTAATGGGCTAAGCCCATAATTTACGCTGATTCTGACCAGAATGCCGAGAATGAAGATCAGGGTGACAATTGGTACTATAGCGCGCAGTGCTACGCTAGTACTCACTTCCAACCGATCGGAGAATGGTTGGCTGGCCTGAACCAGCTTGTCGCCACGGCGTAGAACGAAGCTGCGCCACAGCATGGCATCGTGAAAATGGTTACTGAAACCCTCAGGGGCTAGCGCCGGGGTTCCCTCCGAACGGTTGCGATGTAGCAGCATGGTGCCATCATCTTGCCAGATCTGAATAACAAAATCATCGTCATCGTTCTGAACCTCGGTGAGGGGTAATTGCTCGGTGGGAACAAAATTACCATGGGTGGGAATGCTATAGGCTAGTTGGCGCAAGCGATCATCAAACAGATCTTCGATCTCTCCGCGGACATAAAAAAAGGTGATAGTGCCGCTGAGAACAACTGCTAGGAGTTGGCCTATTAGCAGCCAGCGCATTAACCTTTTACGGATAGAGTTCATTCTATGTTCCCCAGCATGTAGCCGACACCACGTACAGTGCGGACAGCTTCTGTCGCCAGTTTTTTGCGCAGGTGATGAATATGGACTTCAATGGTGTTACTTTCGACCTCCTCGCCCCAACCGTACAGGCGCTCTTCCAGTTGTGCCCGTGATAGAACCGCACCCGGGCGTTCAATTAAGGCCTCTAGCAGGGAGAACTCTTTAGCGGAGAGGATGACCGCGTTATCTTGCCAAAAACATTGGCGTGAAGCTGGGTCGAGTCGCAACTTGCCATAGTTCAACAGTGGTTCGGCGCGCCCTAGTTTGCGTCTTTGCACTGCGCGGATGCGCGCGCATAGCTCATCGAGGTCAAAGGGTTTAATCAGATAATCATCAGCTCCGGCATCCAAACCGGCGATGCGCTCAGCTACTGCATCACGTGCAGTGAGGATGATAACGGACATTGAGTTGCCTTGTCGGCGTAAATCGCGCAGAATCTCCAACCCTGGCCGATCGGGCAGACCGAGATCCAAGAGCAGAACCTCGTAAGGTTCAACTTCAAGCGCCACGCTTGCTTCTGCACCATCCTGAACCCAGTCAACCACAAAACCGTCTTGCACTAGCCCCTTCTGCACGGCAATACCGATCATCTCATCATCTTCAACTAATAGAACCTTCATCTTGGTTGACCTATCGATAGGGTGTAGTGATTGGGATGTTAGCACAATATGTGGGCTAATTTTTCCATTGTCTTCTCTCTTCATCATTTCAGGCTACTGGTCAAATCTTAAGGGAACCTGAAGGAAAATCTTAGTTCAGTTTTCGTGGTTTAAGGAACCCTTAAGGATTGCGTTTTAGCTTAAGCAACATAAGCCCAGTGTGTAAGCTCAGCGATGTCCAAAGGATCTGCTAAATGAAAAATTCACGTTTTCAACTAATCTACTATATGTACCTGGTTTCGATATGTTTTTTCTTTCTTACTCGGTTGGGTTTGCTGCTGATCAGCTGGCCAAATGTGCAAGCTTCTCCCAGCGAACTGCTGAAAATCTTTGCCACGGGTTTTCTGTTTGATAGTGGTTTTTTTGCCTATGCACTGATTCTACCGACACTGTATCTGTGGCTGTTGCCGCAGAAAATTTGGCTGACAAAATTGCAGCGTATAGGGGGCGAGGTGCTAGTAGTTGCTCTTCTCTATGCGAGTAGTTTTATTGTTGTAGCGGAGTATCTGTTTTGGGATGAGTTTAGTGTGCGCTTTAATTTTATCTCGATAGATTATCTGATCTACCGCCGTGAAGTCACCGATAACATTTTGGAGTCGTACCCAGTTATTCCCCTCTTCGGTGGGATGCTGATTGTGGCGTTGCTGATATTTTACTATTTACATCCACTGATCTGCCGGGCTTTTCGAGCGCAGGAAACCTTTGCCCAGCGCAGCTTAATTGCGATCATCTTGTTGTGTTTGCCAGTAGCCAGCTACTTTCTCCTCGATCAACCACTGCGTCAGATTTCAGAGAATGTTTACCAGAAAGAGTTAGCCAGTAACGGCCCGTACCAGTTTGTGGCGGCGTTTCGCAATAACGAACTCAACTACCCTCAGTTTTATGCCACTCTGCCCGCTCAAGAGGCTTCAGATTTGTTGCGCCATGACCTTGCTGAGCCCAATAGCTCCTATATGAGTAACGATCTATTCGATATTAAGCGTCAGATAGTTAATCCCGCTCCAGAGCAACCGCTCAATATCGTGATGATTACGGTCGAAAGTTTAAGCTCAGATTATCTCAGCTATTTCGGTAATCAAGAGGATTTGACCCCTAATCTGGATTATCTGGTCGAGCACAGTCTGTTTTTTTCGAATTTTTATGCGACCGGCACGCGCACTACCCGTGGGCTAGAGGCGGTTACCCTCTCCATTCCTCCTACTCCTGGTCGCTCTATTGTAAAACGTATCGGACGTGAAACTAATCAGTGGTCGCTGGGCAATGTGCTGGATGCCAAGGGCTATCAATCCTATTTTCTGTATGGGGGGCGCAGCTATTTTGAAAATATGAATGCCTTTTTTGCGGGCAATGGCTATCTCATTGTTGATCAAACCAGCGTGCCCAGTGACGAGATCAGCTACGACAACGCTTGGGGAATGTGTGATGAGGATCTCTATGCTCAGGCGGTAAAGATGGGTGATCGCTCCCAGGCACAGCAGCAACCATTTTTTATGCATATCATGACCACCTCTAACCATCGGCCATACACCTATCCGGCAGGTAAAATTGATATCCCCTCTGGCAGTGGGCGCTCAGGGGCAGTAAAATATACCGATTATGCGATTGGTGAATTTATGCGCATGGCCAAAACTAAGCCGTGGTTTAAGGATACCCTATTTGTCATTTTGGCTGACCACCAGGCGGGCAGCGCTGGCAAATGTGATCTGCCGATAGAGCGCTATCATATCCCTTTGATTATCTATGCCCCAGAGCATATTGCGTCGCGCCAAGTGAACACTCTGGGTAGTCAAATTGATATTCCGCCAACTGTGCTGGGGTTGTTGAATATGAGCTATGAGTCCTGCTTTTTTGGTAAAGATCTTATGCGCCTGCCTAGCTCTGGTGGACGAGCTTTTATCGCTAACTACCAAAATCTGGGTCTGTTTGATGGTGAGCAGATGGCCATTTTGGAGCCGCGTAAAATTATCAAGAAGCAGTCAGGGTTGTTAGTGAACAGAGTGCAGGAGAGCCACTCTCTGGTGGAAGATCCACTGGTTAAACTGGGTATAAGTTATTATCAGGGCGCGGCGCATATTTTTGCTGAGCGGATGAATGCGTGGCGCAACGAGCCCTAGCCTTGATGGCGTTAGTGGCTATGGCCACAATTTTTCCATCAACCACCCCTGAAGCACTGCGGCAATGAGGATATAGATGGTCAAAATTGCGGTAAATCCCCAGCCGAAGTAGTCGATCATCAATGGCAGCAGGGGTAACTTAATGGCGCGGGAGTAGAAGAAGGCGACGAGTAGCGCATCGCGCACTCCATGTTGGCGCAGATCTTCGATCATCGGATACCAGATATACATGGGGCCGTGGCTGATTACTCCAGCGCACAGGGCAATTGCCCAACCGCGGCCACCACTGTTTTTGCCGAGATGCTTAACCATTATGTGTGGCGGTAACAGGCTGTTGATGATAGCACTAAAGGTGATAACGACGGCGATGATTGGCACCACATTGCGGAAGATAGCACCACTGGTCTGCGCTGCAGTTAAGGCTATATGTGGAGCGTATAGGTAGGTAAATAGGTAGGTAGCGGCGATAACGGCGAAAAATTTCCGGCCGCGCCAGTGAAAGTGCTTTTTACTCATAGCAGCAGCCCGACAGTTATGGTGGTGAGTACGGCGACCGCCATGGTGAAGAAGAAGGCGAGCAGATTGCGCTGCAGGGTGAAGCGACTTCCTAGAGCCTCTATCTCTATGGGCAGTTGGGTAAAGCCGAGGGTGACCCAGGCCAACATGAAGGCGCTGACTGCATACATGGAGACCCCTTGAGCGAGAAGTTCGCCGCCGAGGAGGTAGCTGATTACCGGAGTTCCCAGTGCGGCGGCGCCGCTCAGGGTGCCGATAAGAGTGTCAATAAAAGCATTGCCCTGAAAAATTGAGGCCAGCATACGCGGGGTGACTATAGTTTGAAACAGTCCTACCAGCGCTATGATGCCCAAGAGCATAGGGAGCATGGCCGCAAAGGAGATGGCGCTACGCTTTAACTCTGGCACGAACCCGCGGGGGCGCGAGTCGGGTTGATGTTTTGGGGCACCATCTGCCATAAGTTTATATCCTCTGTCGGGGCGTATGGGTTAATAGATTATTATAGATGCGCCGCGCAAAAGCAACTTTGATGTTGCATGATCAGTATTCCATCTACTTTATAAGGCAAAATTTACCCGATTTTTGCTGGAATAACTCTAAGATTTCGGGGAGTTAACATCTTTATGACTTGACCACCCTAATGAGCTGTGCTAGCTTAATTTGATCGTTCATTTGTTAGTATTAATACTAATAGGTAGATACAGGGAGGGATTGTGGCCGAGTTTATTGAATGGACAGATAATATTAGTGTCGGTATCCAAGAGATTGATGAGCAGCATAAACAGTTGGTTCGTCTGATCAACCATCTCTACGATGCCATGGTTTTAGGTGAAGATAAGCTGAATGTTGCCAAAGAGGTACTGTCTGAACTGGAAAAATATACGGTCATCCACTTTGCGGTAGAGGAGTGCCTGTTCCGTATTTTCGAATATCCCGATTACGCGCCTCACTGCGAGCTGCACAAGGATTTATGCAACCAGGTCAGTGAGATCAATCTTAAGGTGCAGAGCGGCGAGCGTTTGATCACGCCAGAACTGCTGTTTTTTCTGCGCAAATGGATTACCAACCACATTATGGTCGAAGATAAAAAGTATGGGCCATTTTTGTTGAAAAAAGGGATGAAAAAAAGTTGGAGCAATAGCTTTAGCTTGAGCAAAATTTGGAAAAGAGGCTAGTGCTGTTTAGGATAAAGATTGGTGGCAGCACAAGTTTCGGCGCTGCCACCAGTTAGTTAAGCTAGCTCAATATACTCGGCCATGTCGGCTATTAGCAGTTGGTCAAGCTCCTCTTGCTCAGCTGCCAGAGTTTGGGCAAAGATAATACCAAACACCGGATACTGGAAAAAGTTGACTTTGCGCAGTTCAATAGGGTTGTCCAGCTCCTCGATAATTCTAACATAGTCAAAGGATTTAACCTGCTCGGCGCGGATATGTGCGGGTAGTTCCAAAATAATGAAGCTGGTCAGGCGATCGCCGGTTATAGCTTCAATCTGCTCCCAGTCGGGGCGCAAATTCTCAAAATAATATTGATAGGGGTTGAAGCCGTAGGCGTGATAGGCAATGTCTGAGGTGCACCAACCGGCAAAGCGCATCGGGTTGAGCTCAATGGGGATAACCGCGCCAGCGCTGGTGATGCGTACCTCAAGGTGAACCGGAAAGTTGCGCAAATCGGCAGCGGTGCCGATGGTGGTCAACAGCGCGCTCAATGGTTCCTGCAGGCGCAACACCATATCCGCTGCAGTGGTATAGATGCGGTCGCCGACGTCATCGCCGCTTGTAAAGCGGTGATGTAGGACATTGAGGATAACTGGTGCGCCCTGTTCATCGTAGTAGGCATCCAGCGCGTACTCTTCCCCCGCGATACATTGCTCCACAATAAAGCGCGTGCCGTCGAGCACCTGCTGTGGATACTGTTTGTGAAATTCGTTAACCTCTTGTTGAATTTGCTCGACCACAGCTTGCCATTGGTGCTGATCGTTGACGCGGTGTACCGCCATGCTGAAGAAGCCGATGGCGGGCTTAACCACTACTGGCCATGGCCACTGACTGGTATCGACTGTGGCTAGGGCTGCGGTCTCGACTGCAGTATAAAAAAAGTCGGGAAAGTGCTCAGCAAGCAGATTACGAAAGGCGTATTTATCTTTGAAGAGCTGAATCTTGCCTGGTAAATCACTGCTGGACAGATTGGTCATAATCCAGTCGATAGCATTTTCCGAGTTGCATAACAGGCGCGGGTGCTCAGTGCTGAGCAGGCTGGCAATCGCCTCTGTCTCGGCAATGGTTGGCACTTCATCCGCTACCGGCAGGGTCTTAAATGCTGGTGTAGCAATGGCGGGAATGTTGTAGCGCACTAGACTCTGTTGTAAAAATGACGAAACATAGGGACGGTCAAGTAAGATCATGGCCTCGGCTTTCTTTAATAAGTTGGTCGGATTGATGCTCTGGATATCTGGCGCTGCTGCGCGCAGTTAGCCCAGCTCATTGAGCAAGTTGTAGTACTCCTGCAGATTGTGCAGTGATTGTAAGGTTATCTCATATAGTAGCCAACTAAGGAGTAGAATCACCAGCGTAGATATAATTTTCCAAGTGCGCGTCATGCTGGGGTGCCACCAGATCATTGGCAACGCAAGTGGCCCGATACAGCCCAGAGCAATAACGATGGCAGAGGTGCGGAAATACCACGGCACAGGGTTGGCTGGCGGTGTAGCACGCTGGCTGCGCTGATCCAGAAATTCTCCGCAATGCTTGCATTTTATCGCTTCATCCTGAATCAGTTCGGCGCAGAAGGGACATTTTTTCATTAGCAGCTCTTTGTCTGATGTGGTGCGGTGTGCACCGGTGATGGTACCAGGATTGGTTACGTAGCCCAGCGCGAAAAGGCACTAACGCAGCATAGCGCAGCAGTTATTCGTCAGCATAGCGCTCTCTAATGGCGATAATTTGGTCGAGGTTGGCGAGAAACACCTCTACTAGCGCTGGTTCAAAATGGCGTCCAGACTCCTCTTTAATCAATGCAATTGCCTTATCTATGGACCAGGCTTGCTTATATGGACGCTCCGAGGTCAGGGCATCAAAGACATCACTAATTGCTGCAATGCGCGCGCCTATGGGAATTTCCTCGCCCCGTTTGCCGTTGGGATAACCTGATCCATCCCATTTTTCGTGGTGATTAAGCGCGGTTTCTCGTGCCAGAGTCATTAATTCCGAACTGTGCTTGCCAATGATCTGCGCCCCTATCTGCGGGTGGCGCTTCATCTCCTGCCATTCGCTATCATCCAGTTTGCCGGGTTTGAGGAGCACCGCATCACGGATGCCGATCTTGCCCACATCGTGCATGCTGCTGGCATAGAGGAGAAGCTCGGAAAAGTCATCGCCGAGACCGTGGTTTTGCGCGAGTATTTTACATACTTGGCTCATGCGGGTAACGTGAGCACCAGTCTCGTTGTCCCGAAACTCACCAGCCACCCCCAGACGCTGCACAATTTCTAATTGTGTTTGCCAGATCTCTTCGGTGCGCTTTTTTACCTCATTTTCCAGAGCGTCGCCACGCACCACTTGGCGGGTGTAGTAGCGCCGGGTATCCAGCATGTTTTTAATCCGCAGTAAAACTTCCCAGCTTTCAAAAGGTTTAGTTAATAAAATCTTTGGCTCCAGCTTCCAGAGCACTCTGGCGCGTTTCCGCATCGGTTTGAGCAGTCAAAACAATTACAGGCAGATAGTCATCCTGTATCTCATCTTTGAGCAGATTGAGAACTTCGATGCCCGATAGCCATGGCATGCGAATATCGAGGAGGATCAAGTCAAATTCATGCTGCTGTTGTAGGGAAATAACCTGACGCGGGTCGGTGGTGGAGTAGAGATTCTCGAACTCATCTTCGTCGAGAATAGCCTCGAGCAGGGCAACATTGGCAGCATTATCATCAACGATAAGAATTTTTGCCGCGTAGATAGAGTTCAAAGCTGTGGTCATGCGAAGATCTCCAACACATCATTTATGTGATATTTCAGGCGTTCGACGTCGATGGGCTTGGGTAAATAGGCACAGAAGCCCAACTGCGTAAGTTGCTCATCTTGATGGCTCAGGTTGTCGACGCTGATGGCGATAACCGGAATATTAGCTGTTTTAGGGTCAGCTTTCAACCTTTCCAGACATTGATAACCATCTATTCCCGGGAGGTTTATATCCAGTAAAATTAATTTGGGTTCCAGTTCTAGCGCCGCCACAAATCCGTCCTCTGCAGTAAAACAGGTGGCTAACCCTAGAGTCTCCTGCTCCTCAAAAACACTCTCCATAAATTTGAGACTCTCTGCATTGTCATCAATGTAGAGCACTATCTGGTCGGCATTGGGATGCACCACGCAGGTATAGGGCGCATTCTGTGGATCGGGTGCTGCGGTGGGCAGGGTAAACCAGAAGGTGCTGCCCACGCCTAGAGTACTCTCAAAGCCGACTTGACCACCCATCTTCTCCACCAGCTGCTTAGTGATGGTCATGCCGATACCTGTGCCCTCTATAGTATCTTGATTTTCGCTGAAGCGGGAGAAGGGGACAAACAGCTCCTCTTGCTTGTCGGCGGCGATACCGATGCCGGTGTCCGCGACAATAAACTTCAGTTGGCCTGGGTCTGTCGCATCAAGATCGACGCTGATAGTCCCGCCGATATGGTTATATTTAATCGCATTGGAGAGGAAATTTAGCAGCGCCTGTATGGTGCGCGTATAGTCAGCGTGGATCATGGGATAGCCACTAGCAGCGTACTTGGTGCTGATCTCAATCTCACTCTGGTGCGCTTGGGTGTAAATCAGCGATAGGCTGTCATCGCAGACACAGACTGGATTGATATCGTCAAGAGTTAGCGATAGTTTGCCGGCCTCAATACTGGAGAGATCAAGAACTTCGTTGATTAAGGTCAGCAGATGTTTACCCGCAGAGCTGATCTGCTGCACCATGTTCTGATGTTTCTCGTTCAACGGGTTCTTTTTACTCTTGAGCATTAGCTGTGAAAAACCGTTGATGGCGTTGAGAGGAGTGCGCAGCTCATGACTCATGCGCGATAAAAAAGCCGATTTCGCTGTATTGGCCTGTTCTGCCAAGCGGCGCGCCTTTTTCAATTCAGTGACATTCTCTTTTAAGGCCGCAAAGTGAGAAATTTTACCCTGCAGGTTTTTGATTGGCAGAACTATAGCGTTCTCTTCATAGATTGCGCCGTTTTTATCTATGTTGATAAATTCGCCCTGCCAAATCTTGCCGCTAGTGATGGTGCGCCACATCTCAGTGAATATGTGCGCAGGGGTGATGCCAGAGTTCAGAATGCGTGGATTTTTTCCCTTAACTTCAGCAAAGCTGTAGCCGGTTGCTGTTTCAAAATAGGGGTTAACGTATTCGATGTGTCCATGAGTGTCGGTAATTATCACGCTGCTCGGATTTTGTTCTACGACCAAGCTCAACTTCAGATTCTCCTCCTCCGCGCGTTTGCGTAAGGTAACATCGCGCGAGTTGAGGATGTACTGCTCCGCACCATTGTCAGCTGTGAACTCGCGGACAAAAGATTCCATAACATGAATCTGCTGATCCCGGTCAAGAACGCGGTATTCAAAGGGGGTGGAGCTGCCCCAGATCTCATGGAGTGTCTTTATATCTATCTGCTTGATGTCCTCTTGATGGAGCATGGAACGCACATCGGTACCGACCATCTCTGCGGCCTTGATACCTAATAGGCGTTCTGCGGCGGGGCTGGTGTACTGAATTATGCCGTGCACATCAACAATGGTGATCAGGTCGGAAACGTTTTCTATCAAGCGGCGGAAGTGACGCTCTTTACTGGCAAGATCTTGTTGTACTTGCTGGCGGATATGGTTCTGCTCTTCCAGGTCTTGGGTTCTCTCCTTAACCTTCTCTTCTAGGTTGTCATTGGCCTCTATTAGTTGTTGCTGGGCATTCTTGCGCTCTAGCACCTCTTGTTCGAGCTCCATAGTGCGCCGGGCAACAATTGTCTCCAAGTTCTCATTGGTATCTTGCAGAGCGTGTTGATAGCTGTTGAGTTCACGTAGGGTTTTGCGACTGCTGGCGAGGATTAACCCTCCGGTAAGTAAGAGGAAGATGATGCACGCCGTGATCGTCGCCAGTTCGACACGGTCATAGGTGTGCCTGAACTCTTGGGTGAGGTTGTTAACTCGTTGCGCTTCGTGTTGGCTGTTAAAGTATAGCCGGTTAGAATTTTCGAGCAGGTTACTCAAGAGCGGTTCCAGCTCTTTATAGTGCAGCTTGAAACTCTGCGCAGTGTCGGCGCTCAATGGGCTATTGTGCACTTTAGCTGCGGTAATTTTGTCTGCGGCCAAGGTGTTTAACTCGGCCACCTTTTCTGCCAATTCAGCGGTTTTAGCACGCAGTGCGCTGATCTCGGCATCAATGCGCTGAGGGTGATAGTTGATGTAGGTGAGGTTGCGCTGTACCGACTGCTCGTTGCCAAAATTTACCGGATAGCTATCGGTGCTCGTACCTCCTTGTTCAAGTACGTGCAGGTATTGTGTCCTGTTGTTACGCAGTGAGTTTATGGTGCGCATGATGAGGTGCAATTCACCCTCAGAGCTAATCTGGGCGAGATCATGTAGAGCAATATTGGTTTCGAGCAAGTTCTGCTGCAGAAGATGCGCAAGCTCAATTTTAATATGCTCATTGTGCAACAGGTCATCTAGGTGCACATTGCGCTCATCCAGCAGCGAGTGGCCATAATAGATACCCATTAGAGCGACAAGGCTCAGGCTCAGCAGCAGGATGATCTGGGCAATAATGTTTTTACTGGCTATGCGTAGCATCATTCAATTCTCTCGATAACCACAGGGGCACAAAATCTCTTGGCCTTGTGGGGCGCTCGCCATGCTAATCCACTATTTTGCCAAGTTAGGATTTATCTGCGGATAGTGGCTCTTCACGGCCAATTCCCCAACCTAACTCGCGCTTGCCGCGCTTATCTACTCTTCAAAGCTGATGGCGCCATGCGGGCAAGCAGGGATACACAGGCCATCGAAATCACACAGCTCTTGGTTGATATTGGCTATCCCATCCACCAGAGTAATGGCATTTTGTGGACATACCAGAATACATTCGCCGGAAGCGGTACATTTTTGTGCATCAACTAACATCTTCATGGGGGTTATCTCCTATATATGCATCTATATGCGCCAATAAATGGCACTGGCTGTAAATAGCTCAGGCAGTAACTTGTTATTGAGCCTTTTTTCAATGCAATTGAAATGTGCGGGTTAATTCTCTAACGCTAACAACTAGTGCTTAGCAAGATAGCAGATTTATTCTATAAATGCAGCACAGCATAATGGTGGCTAAACTCCTTCTATTTTGCTCTGTTCATTAAGATAACCTGTGCTAATATATGTTTTTTTTACGGGGAGGAGAGTTCATGTCACGCTGGTTGAGAAGATCGCTAATCACGCTGGTGGTTACTGTTGGGTTGCTGTTGTTGTCGATGTTGATTGTCCCCTGGCAGCTGAAAAAGCAGGGAGCGGCATGGATTGCGACCAACACCGCGCGCACTCTGAGCATAGAGAAGGTCTATTTCAACCCCTTTATCCTAAAATTGGAGATCTCTGGGCTCAAGCTTACTGAGCCTGATAGCACTGAAGCCTTTGTCTCCTGTTCACGGGTGCTAGTTTCCGCTAGCCTGCGTTCTATCATCGATCAAGCGCTGATTCTGCGGCGTATCGAGGTGGAGCACCCCTATGTCAAAATCGATCTGCTGGGGCAGAACTCCTTTAATTTTTCCGACTTTATGCAGCTGGGGGACGACAGCGCAGAGGTGCCAGCGGCAGAGCTAGAGGATGCCAAACCCTTTCTGTTTTCGTTTAATAATATTGTCATCACCTCAGGTGAGATCGATTTCAATGACCAGGCTTCACCCCAGAGTTCGCACCACGAGATTCGCCAGCTGCAGCTGAGCATTCCGGTGCTCGGTAATGTCGCCTATCAGGCTGGGGAATATGTGACGCCAGAGTTGTCGTTGTTGCTCAACGGGGCGGACATCCATGCCCAAGGGCAGTCGAAACCCTTTGATAACTCGTTGGCAACGCAATTGTTGCTGTCGTTACGCAATACTGATCTCGCTTTCTACGCGCAGCATGCTCCCGTGCCACTGCCGGTTGCAGTACAGAGCGCGGTTCTCGATGGTGATGTAAGCCTTAACTACTTAGTCAGCGGCGGCGAGCTGCCGCAACTGCTTATAAGTGGTGCTGTTGATCTTAGTGCTATTGCGGTAGATGAGCCCAGTGGTGCGCCTCTGTTGGCTATGGATAGCCTGAGGATTCAGCTAGATAAGGCCGATGTATTTCGTCGTGAGATTAATGTGACAGCTATCGAGCTGGATGCTCCGCAGTTGTGGGTGACGCGCGCTGGCGACGGTAAACTAAATCTACAGAGTCTCTTTGCTGCAGAGGAAGTAGCGCCAGCAGCCCCGGCTGAGGCTGCGCCCACCACTGCCGAGCTGCCGCTGCTGGTGGTCAATAGATTTAGCCTGCACCACGGGCAGATCCATTTTAGCGACGAGGCGCTGTCCACGCCGGTAACCGAGCATGTGGATCAACTGGAGCTGGTGGTGGACAACTTATCTACTCATCCAGATGCGCAGGCTGCTGTGCATCTGGATGTTCACACTGCTAATCAGGTGACGCTGGCGGTCGATGGCAGCCTCGGTGTCGTGCCAGCGCAGGCGCAGTTGCAGTGTGCCGTCACCGGGGTGAAGCTCGAGACATACTATCCCTATCTGGAGCAGATATTGACAGCGCCAATCGCGGGGCAGCTTGAACTCTCCACTCGGGTTAGTTACGTCGATGCTAATACTAGCCTGAGCGCGGCGGCACTGACCCTGCGCGAGCTTAGGGTGCCGTTTGCCGGTGAAGACCAGTTTACCCTGAGGGAACTTAAACTTGCTGACTGCGCTGCCGATGTGGCGCTGCAGCAGCTTCATCTGGGGCAGATTCATCTCAGCGGGGGCGATGTTAAGGTGACGCGGCTGGAGGATGGTACTTTTACTCCGCTGCAGTTGCTGCGTGATTCTGCTGCTGCGGCACCAGCGCCAAAGGTGGCCAGGGATGAGACCGCTTCTGCTCCATGGACGCTGGATGTGGCTAGCTTTGACCTAGATAAGTTTCGGGTGCAGTTGCGCGATCGTACCCAAGTGAAAAAACCGTTACTGGTGGTGCAAGATTTTGCTGTGCATGCCGAAGATCTAAGCTATCCGCAGGCGCGCACCAGCCCGTTTGAGCTGAGCGCCAAAGTGGGTAAAAAAGGGACAGTGCGCGTGGATGGTACGCTGGTACATACGCCGCTGCAACTTTCGGCCAACACTCGTATCGGTGCTTTCCCGTTGGCCGATTTCAACGACTTTATTCCAGAAAATTTACAGCTAAAGGTAAAGGATGGCCAGCTCTCTTCAAAGCTGAAGCTGCGCCTGAATCAGCACCAGGAGCAACTGCAGGCAAATTTCTCCGGCCAGCTAGGACTGAACCGTTTCAATCTGCACGCTACCAATGGCGGCGAGTTGATCAGTTGGGATAGTCTGGATGTAGCCGGAATTCAGGGTAGTCTAGCGCCGAACACGCCGTTTGCTCTGCATATCAAAGAGGTTGCTCTGAGCAACTATAAAACCAATATCGAGATTGCGGATAATGGCCAGATTAATCTTACCAGTGTGACCACACCACAAGAGGGTGCTGCTGCGCCAGTCGCGGCAGATGGCCAAGTTGCTGGCGCTGTTGAGCCGGCGCAATCCGCTGCGGCTCAGCCGGGCGGCGCGGGAGCTAAATCAGCTAGCGCACCAGCGGATATCCGCATCGATGCCGTCACTTTGCAAGGGGGCAGGGTCTCCTTCACCGACCGCCATCTACCCAGCACCTTTGCTACCACTATGTACGATTTAGGCGGGCGTATTACTGGGCTCTCCTCCAATGAGCAGATGCAGGCGGATGTCGATCTACGCGGGCAGCTGGAAAACCACTCGCCGCTGACTATCCGTGGGAAAATTAATCCGTTGACTGAGGATCTTTTTGCCGATTTAACCATCAGCTTTAAAGATATCGATCTGTCACCGCTGACCCCCTATTCGGGTAATTTTCTCGGTTATGCTATCGACAAAGGGAAGCTCTACCTCGATCTAATTTATCACATTGAGCATCAGGATATTCGCGCGGAGAACAGGGTGATGATAGATCAATTCACTTTTGGTGACACTATAGACAGTGCCGACGCCACCTCGCTGCCTGTTGCTTTGGCGATATCGCTGCTCAAAGATCGCAATGAGGAGATTCACCTCAATATTCCCATCTCCGGCAATCTCAATGATCCCGATTTCAGCCTCGCAGGGACAATTTTCACTGTGTTGCGTAATCTGGTGATGAAGGCGGCCACCTCGCCGTTTGCTCTGCTCACCTCCATGGTTGGCAGCGGTGCCGACGTCAGCAGTATCAGCTTTGCCCTCGGCCATGCCGATCTTAGCGCGGAGCAGGCTGAAAAATTGACCGGTCTGGCGGATATTTTAAGCAATCGCCCCTCGTTGACGCTGGATATCAGCGCTTTTGTCGATAAGGCTAATGATCCTGACGCCTATCGCCAGCTCCAACTCACGCGGATGCTGCAAGCGGTAAAATGGCGGGAACTCGATGATGAGCAACGCAGCACCACAACGCGGCAGAACTTGTCTATTGGTGCCGATGAGTATCCTAAGCTGTTGAAAAAGGTGTATAAGGAGGCAGAATTTCCGCGTCCACGCAATGTCCTTGGGCTGTTGAAATCGCTGCCACCAGCGGAGATGGAGAAGCTGTTATTGGCCAATGTTCGTGCTGGGGAGGAGGAGTTGGCTGCGCTGGCCAATGCGCGCGCTATGTCCGTGCGCGATGGGCTGATCGCTATTAACGCCGAGCTTAAACCACGGCTGTTTTTGATGACCAGCGATATCTATGCACCAGCACAGGAGGGTGTCGCAAGTCGGGTGGAGTTTGGCATTAGCGCTAAATAGTCACAGCAGTATAATTTTTAGTTCCACTTCCATACCCCGCCGCCGCAGCGCAAATTTACAGCGCTGCGGCGGCGTTTTTTTGTGCGCATTGCTGAGCTGTGGGCGAATTTTTCCTCGCGTCAGGCATAAGATGTGTTGTTGCTCGGGTTGTAATGCGCTATGTATATTTGTTCGTTGAAAATAGTTGCCAGTACAAAGGTGTACGGCAGAGAGCTGTGGCGGATGGCAAAAGCAAAGGTGTTGGTTTGCCATGACCATGGAAGAGTGTAGCAGCCGAAAAGGGACTATCTGTAATGTTACCAATTGAAAAGAACCAGACCGCCAGCTTTGATGTTGACCCGCAGCGGGGCTTTACGCCGCTGTGTCCGCACGAGCTGCCCGTTGCTGGAGGCGAGCAAATTGTCGCTGAACTGAACGCGCAGGCGCAAGTGGCGCAATTGCGCGTTGTCAGTAAAGATTGCCATCCGGCGCAGGCTCCATGGATTGCACAGTCGCCCACGGAGATTATGCAACCCGTAGCTGGCGATTACCCCAATTTAGATATTAAATGGCCAGCGCACTGCGTGGTTGGCAGTGTCGGCAATCAGTTGCTGCCGGGTCTGCCTGGTGAGACAGAGTACGATCTGGTTATCGAAAAGGGCTGCGACCCCGAGATGCATCCCTATGGAGCCTGTTATCACGATCTGGGCGAATCCATAAGTACCGGTGTTATCGAGTGGCTGCACGCACAGGGAGTGACAACAGTGGTGCTGGGCGGCTTGGCTACCGACTACTGTGTGAAAACTAGCGCACTGCAGTTGGTGCATGCCGGATTCCGCGTTATTGTTAACCTTGCCGCCTGCCGTGGTGTCGCCGTCGATAGTAGCGCTCAGGCTGTGGATGAATTGCACGCTGCTGGGGTAGAGAGCGTCACCAGTTGGCGTGAGTTGGTGCTCGCATGAGCGCCCCTAGAGTAGAACGCTGGCTGATTAACAGTCTGTTAGATACCGATCTGTATAAGATCACCATGCTGCAAGCCTTTTATCATGCCCCCGAATTTCGCTCGGTAAGTGTCGAGTGGAAATTTGCCTGTCGCAACCCCGCTGTGGCAAATTTCCCCATCATGATGGCGGATATTCAGCCGCAATTAGACCATCTGTGTACCCTCTCGTTTACCAGTGATGAGCTCGATTATCTGGATACATTCCCCTTTATCAGTCGCGATTTTATTGAATATTTACGCATCTTTCGGCTGGATATGCGCTTTGTCGAAATTATTCAACAGGGGCAGGATTTGGATATCCGTTTTCATGGCCCGCTGATTCATGTCACTCTCTTTGAGATCTACACCTTAGCGATCATTAGTGAGCTGCACACCGAATTGGAGTATGGGGGGATAGACCTGGTGCAAGCCCGTGCTCGTCTTGCCGATAAAATAGCTATGGTTAAGCGGCCAGAGCTGCTGGATGGTTTCCATTTTGCCGATTTTGGTACTCGGCGCCGCGCCAGCCAAGCGTGGCACGAAGAGGTGATTAGCACCCTTAGTGTCGAGCTGCCGACAATTTTTGCCGGCACCAGTAATCTCGATCTAGCGCGGCGCTACTCGTTAACCCCAGTCGGCACTATGGCGCATGAATGGTTTCAGGCGTGGCAGGCGGTTACCCGTCTGGTTGATGCGCAAAAAGCCGCGCTTGAAGGTTGGGTACGCGAGTTCCGTGGTCGTCTGGGTATCGCTCTTACCGATTGCTACTCTATGGATGCCTTTATGCGCGACTTTGCCGATCCCTATTTTGGCAAGTTGTACGATGGCCTGCGTCACGACAGCGGTTGCCCCGTCGTCTGGGGAGAAAAGGCGCTGGCCATGTATGAAAATATGGGGATTGATCCGCACAGTAAAGCCTTGGTGTTTAGTGATGGTTTGACTTTTTCGAAGATGATAGAGCTGTATAACCATTTTAATGCCCGCACTAAGGTCTCGTTTGGGATTGGTACCATGTTGACCAACGATGTGGGGCGTCCGCCGCTGAATATCGTCATTAAGATGGTGTCTGCCAACAACAGACCGGTGGCAAAAATATCTGATGAACCGGGCAAGAGTATCTGTGAAGATCTTGACTACCTGAAATATCTGGCCTCAGTTTATGCTATTGATTTAGGTGCTTAGGGCTTTACCCGCAGATTGAGATTCTTACCTTAAACGCAACAAAGCCGATTCGAAGGAGGCGTTCGAATCGGCTTTGTTTATATGTACTAGGAAGAAAGGAGGTTTATCAAGTCTCGCCTGCCACAACAAGCCTTGATGGTTGTTACTCTAGCAACTCACCTCAATGGTAACTAGCGTAGCACGCGTAAAAGATTGCACAATATAGCACATGCGCTGAATGTGCTTAAGCACAGCTAGGTTCTGCTTAGCTGGGACTGGGCGGCTCATATTTATAACCGACCCCGTAGATGGCTTGGATGAGCTCTAGCGTACAACCGGTGGCGGCAAACTTTTTGCGCAGGTTTTTTATGTGGCTGTCAATAGTACGGTCACAGACGATGCGTTGATCGGTGTAGAGCCGATCCATCAACTGATTACGGGAAAAAATTCGCCCCGGATTACGCGCTAAAATAGTTAGCAGTTGATACTCTACTGCGGTTAGGTCGAGCAACTGGCCCTGCAGGGTGGCTTGGTAGCGGTCGTCATCGAGGCTGAGTAGCGGTTTGCCTTGGTGGATGGCTGGAGCGCTGCGGCGCAGGACAGTTTTAACTCGCGCCACCACTTCGCGCGGGCTGAATGGTTTACAGATGTAGTCGTCAGCACCGAGCTCCAGACCGAGAATGCGGTCAATCTCCTCGACCCGAGCAGTTATCATGATGATTGGCACCTCAGATATTTGGCGGATCTCTTTGCAGATCTCCAAGCCGTCTTTACCCGGCAGCATCAAGTCGAGCAGGATGAGGTCGGGGGGATCTTTTTTCACCCAGGGGAGCACGAGCAAGCCATCCGCCAACCATGAGGTATCATAGCCCGCCTGTTGCAGATAGGCGCGGTGGGTATCAGCTAAGCGCTGTTCATCCTCAACGATCAAAACTTTTAACTTCATCTCCGGTCTCCTTAGTTACGCAGGGGAAACTCTATTTGGATCTCCAGTCCCCCCAGAGAAGAGCTGCTCGCGGTTATTTTGCCATCATGCGCCGCGACAATATTATTGCAGATAGCTAAGCCGAGCCCGGCTCCAGCGTTAGCGCGATTGCGCGACTTTTCCACGCGGTAGAGGCGCTCAAACAGTTTTGTTAACTGGGTCTGTTCTACTCCTGGTGCTGAATCTTGAAAACGCAATAGCAGCAAATCTTTGGTGTGCTCTAGGGTTATGTGCAGGCGACCCGGCGCGTCAGTGTAGCGTAAACTGTTTTCGAGCAGATTGCCAAACAGTTGTTGCAGGCGGTCGGGGTCAGCTTGCAGGGAACACTGGATATCTGGGGCTAGCTCCGAGGTGAGCTGTAGCCCCTTCTGAGCAAAACGCTGCTCAAAAAGTTCGATGGTTCCACGGAGGATTCCGATGGGGTTAACCGAGATTTTTTTATAGTTGAGCGCACCAATATCCGACATCGAGAGCTCATACAGGTCGTTGACCAGTCGTCCCAAGTGGCCAGCTTCGTCATGCAGGGTGGCCAAATTCTGCTGATTGGATGGGCGAATGCCGTCTTGCAGCGCCTCAATATCGCTAATTAAGATAGCTAAGGGGGTGCGCAGTTCGTGTGATATATCGGCAACCCACTGTTGTCTGGCCTCCTCGTTTTTCTCTAAGGTCATAGCCAAACTGTTAAAATCTCGGGATAGCTGTGCCAACTCATCTTTAGTTGTGACTGGAATGCGTGTCTTGAACTGCCCTGCGATCAGCTTGCGTGTGCCAGAGGTCAACTCTTTAATCGGCCGTAAGAGATGAATAGTCAGCGGGTAGGAGATGAGTAGCGAGAGCAACGCCATGGCCAGAGCGACCACGGCAAATGACTCGGTCTGCTGCTCGACAAACAGCAGGTCGCCCGCATCGTAAATATCTTTAACTGGCACCAGCGCCAGATAGCCGATAACACTCTGTTGCAAGTGCAGTGGTTGCAATTTGAGGTGCAGCTCTGCTGCGGGCGGGCCAAATATACTGCGTTGCTGTGCATCATAGAGGGCAATAATTGGCCCCCTTGGTGGCGGCGGCCCGTCAGGTTTATTATCCCTGTTCAGGGCGCGTGACTGCAGTGGCTCCACCTGTTTGGCGACCGCACGCAGTAGTTGCTCCCAGCGCTCGTGGTTGCCCTGGAGAAAGTTCCAGTTGCCGTGCTGAGCATAATTTTCCACCAGACTCTCGGCAAGCTGATCCATCTCCTGCATCTCTTGGCTGTTGACGTAGTTGAGGAAACCACGGTCAAAACTCCACTGCATGAACAAAAACATGCCAGAGGAGATCACCATGCTGGTCAGTAAGAGGGTGAAAAAGAGTTTGTACTTTATCTGGAATTTCATAGCTGTCTCTCAATCTAGGTACATAGGGTACATAGGGTACATGGGGCCACTGCATTTATGCGCCAGCATAGCGGCACAATGTGAAGTAAATATGAAGTGGCGAAGATTGGTGCTCTCCATGGCTTAACTTGCTGCTCTTAGTGCAGGATAGTTCTAGTACTGAAAATACGCTAATAGCGTGCCAGCTCCATAATTTCTCCACAGTTTGAGTGTATGCTCGCCCATAATCAAGAAAAGTTTGTGTTTTTGTTCAGTTAGTTATGGATAGCTATTATGCCTGAATTGACAGTGTTGCTGGTTGCCAAAATGGGAGGGATTTTTCCACAGCTGCGGGCGTTGCTGGCGCAGGAGGATATCTGCACTAGGCAGGTCGACAGCTGGCACAGCACAGTATCCTGCGCTGACGACGAGCCGGCACAGCTGATTGTGCTGCACTGCCCGGGCGCAGGGATGGGCGGTTTGACTCTGTGCCAAAAGGTGCGCGCCAGCTACTCTGGTCTGCTTGTCTTGGTCTCCGATAGCGTCGACGAGCAGTTTCATGTTCTGGCCTTGGACTTAGGCGCGGAAGCCTCACTCACGCAAAACGCTGGCGCAGCATTGGTGGCGGCAAACGTGCGGGCGTTATTGCGGCGCTTTGCTCGGGTTAAGGCCGCACCCGTACAGACCTTTGGTGCTCTAACGGTGGATGCCAACCGGCGCGATGTCTATGTTGATGGAGAGGCTAGGCAACTCTCAACGGTTGAGTTTAATCTGCTGTGGCTGCTGGTGGGTAGTGTTGGCTGTGTGTTCAGCCGTGAGGAGATTCATCAGCAAATTTACCACACGCCATACAATGGTTACGATCGCAATATCGATCTGTATATTTCGCGCATTCGGCATAAGATTGGTGATGATCCCATTCTGCCGCGCTACCTGAAGACCGTGCGCGGGGTTGGCTATCAGTTTGTCGGCGGGTAGTGGCCGCTGGCGCAGGTGATAGATACACAATGTTACATTAAGGGTACACTCCAGCTATAAAAGCATAGCTCCACCGCTCCGATAAGAAGAACAGGGGTCAGTCGTCTCCTTTAATCAGTCAACTATTTATGGAGGACAAAATGATTAGCAGCATTAGCAGTATGAGCAGCAGCAGCGCGCAAAAAGCGCCGCCGCCAGAGCAAAATGTTTTTACCCTTACAGACAGCGATAGCGATGGATTTGTCTCTTCCACCGAGTTAGAAAGCCTGATTGCGGACATCTCTGAAGTCACTGGTAACAGCATGGATGTAACTGATGCCATGAGCACTTTCGATACCGACCAAGATGGTTCGCTAAACGGTGAGGAACTGCAAGGTTTGATGAGCGAAAGTGGCTTTACACCACCCATGATGATGTCCAGCGAAGAGGGTGGGGAATCGGACATGATGCCGCCTCCACCACCACCAGATGCCAGCCAAGTCGTGTCAGCCTATGGGCAAAACAGTGGAGAAGAGGATAATATCAGCCAACTGATCGCTATGTTGCAGAGTGATAGCGATAGTACCGACATCTATTCCGCTTTAGAAATCAGCGCGTAACCGAACTGCTAGTTAGGTAGCCCAACTGACTCTAACAAATACCGACGGCTTCTACCCCCATATCCGTGGCGAAATACCTGATCCATCCCCGCTTTTTAGGTTCAGGTATTTCGCCCGGTACTTTGTGCGCTACTTCCCCTGCTTATCCATACTTTCTCTCCTATGCGCACGCTTCTGCCCGCGTGCACGCGGATGCTAGGCCTGCATAGGGAAAATTCTTTTACACCGCTGTTGAAGATGTACGCTTACCATGGCTAGAAAAGCTCTTTTTTAAAGTTGCTGTTTTTTTTAATGTAAAAATGGCCTGCGCTCTGTTAGTTTGATAGAGGGTTACGCCAGCAGCAGTTGCCTTGCGTGTGCTGGCATTGATATTAAGCAACAGTTATCTCTCTTGTCTAATAGTGGTCGTTACCAACAATGAAATCCTCTCTTCTTCACGGACCCAAACAGCTTATCCAGGATATTTGCTCAGTGCAGATGCTCCCCGCTATGATTCAGGGGCTGATTATCGGGGCGCTGATTGTTATTGCTATGCTACTGTACAAATATATGGCTGAAACCTGCGATAAAGAGTATGCGTAACCAGCTGCTTTAGGCAGCTACAATGGTGTATAAAATAACCACTGGCGAAGGTGTATTTACATGAGTGTAACAAGGGGATCGATACGGGTGGCGGTAAGGGGACACAGGCCTATTTTGTCGGCGCGTACAACGTTTTTATGGCTATTCCTGCTGGCATTTATTCTGCTGAGCGGGTCGTTTTCGTCGGCGGCACAGCTGCAAAGTTCCGCCAACACTGGCGCAGAACAATTCCCCCTGCGCGCCTTTTATCCTTCAGTGCAGACCATCGATACTGCAACCTTTCTACACCAGTATGCGCACGCGATTATTGTCGATGTGCGCAGCCCCTTTGAGTTCGCGGTGGTGCGGATCAATGGTGCCAAGCACATCGATCTATCTACTCCAGACTTTGTTGCCGTGCTGGAGACCTACCGTGCGGCTCATTCAGCTACACCACTGATCTTCTACTGCAATGATCCCTCCTGTTCGCGCGCCTTTCGCGCCGCCGCGCTGGCTCATTCAGCTGGGTTCGACCATATATACACCTACGATGCTGGGGTTTTTGCGCTGCTGGAAAAAGTGCCCGAGCTAGTTACCCTGATGGAGACTACACCGGCGCAAGCGCAGCGAGTGGTTACTAAAGAGAGCTACGAAAATGCTCTGCTAGATTTCGCTAGCTTTAAAGAGCGCAGTAGCGCAAAGGGGAGCCTGGTAATCGATATTCGGGATATTTATCGTCGGCAAAGTGTGCCGAATATAGACAAGGTGCGCAACATCCCGATGGAGGCGCTACTTCAGGGGATTACCAACCGCATTTGGCTCGAAAAGCGCCTGTTTATCTTTGATGAGCGTGGTGAACAGTCGCGCTCGCTGCAATATTTTCTGCAGGCCAATGGTTACACCGAATACGCCTTTTTACGCGGCGGCGTGCAGCAGTTGCCTGCTGCCGACGTCCATGCCAATGAACAAAAAGACGCTGCTGAGGTGAGTATCAACCAGAGCGGCCTGCTGCAGATGCTTGTCGACCAGCGCCTGCGTGCGCTCGATCTCGAACTGTTCGCGCTGATCATCGCCAATATCAGCTTTGAAAATCACAGTGTGGTCGATTTAGCCTGGATTAAGAAAAATATTCCCGACTCCTTGGCCGAGGTGCTGAGTGCCGCGCGCCGCCTGCAACGCTGCGGCTATCTTCTTTTTGACACGAACCACTCAGCGCTGATTTGTCATATCAGTCCGCGTCTAGCTTGGAAGGGCAAAATGTCCGGCGTTATCTGGTCGCGCAGCGTTGCCGAGTTTAAGCCCTTTACCGACTAACAGGTGATCATGAAACAGCTATGCTATCTACTCTTTATCTTGGTATTGGCCGCTACGCCCTGTGCGCCAGCGCTGGCCACCTCCACAGAAACGCCTTCTCTTGTCCCGCTACGCCTAATGCTGCAGTGGTTACCGCAGGCTCAATTTGCTGGCTACTATATGGCGCAGGAGCAGGGTTTTTATCGTCAACAGGGACTCGATTTAACCATTATTGCCGGTGGCCCAGGTAAGATTGTCTCCAAAGAGCTGGATAGTGGCAATGTCGATTTTGGCATGTTGTTTCTGGCGGCGGCGTTAGAGCGCCATGCGGCTGGAGTGCCAATTGTTAATGTCGGTCAGATTGTCCAGCACTCATCCTTGATGTTGATAGCTAGAGCACAGGATGGCATCACCGATATCGCCGATCTAGACGGTAAAAAAGTGGCGCTGTGGGCCAATGAGTTTCAAACCCAGCCGCGCATGCTGTTCAAGTCTCTCGATATGCAGGTGGAAATTATCCCGCAGACCAACTCCCTGGCGCTGTTTCTGCACCATGCGGTCAGTGCTACCTGCGGCATGTGGTACAACGAGTATCACAGCCTGCTGGCCTCGGGATTGCGCACAAGCGAGCTGCAGCCGTTCTTCTTCCGCGATACCCCCTACGATTTTCCCGAAGATGGTCTGTACTGTCTGGCCAGTACGCTAGAGAAAAATCCCGCTGTTGCGAAAAAATTGCTGCTGGCAACGGTCATGGGTTGGCAATACGCGTTTGAGCACGAAGAGGAGACTCTTGATCTCGTCGCTCAACGAATGCAGGAGGCCAACCTGCCAGTTAATCGGGTGCATCAACGCTGGATGCTGCAGCGTATGCGCGATATTCTGCTTACCGATGAGCAACTCTCGCCCGACGACTGCATCCTAAATGAGGAGAATTTTCGGCAAATTGTCGCCAACCTGATTGATAGTAAGGTTTTTCAAACCCCCATCGACTATGCCACCTTTTACCGAGGGCCATTGCAATGATATTTAACCGTCTGGCCGTTAAATTAACCCTTATTGTCCTCGCCTGTTCGACCCTGATCCTTGGCGCGGTGCTGATCAACACCTATCTGTTCTCCAAGCGCGTTATTGTCACCCAGGCCGAAGAGCAGAGTCGCACCCGCGGGCGCGAGGTGGCCAATAAATTGGCGGCCATGATCAAACCTGTTGAGCAGGCAGCGCACAACATTGCCTTAGCCATGGAGGACAGCTCCCTCACCAGTCAGGAGATCAGCTCGCTCACGCGGCGTGTTGTAGAGAGTAACCGCGACGTATTTGGCATGGCTATCGCCTTTGAGCCCTACGGCTTTGCCTACGATCAGCTCATCTTTGCCCCCTACAGCTATCGCAGTGCGGGGAAGGTTAAGAGCATCATGTTCGGTAGCCCCACACAGCACTACTTTTATCTGGACTGGTATCAGCTGTGCAAGGAGCTTGAGCAACCGGTCTGGACTGAACCATATTTCGACACCGATGGCTCTAAAGCGTTGATGGTTACCTACTCGGTGCCCTTTTATCGCTCCGCCAAGGGGATAAAGTATTTTGCCGGGGTTGTCACCGTGGATATCACCCTCGACTGGCTGCAGGAGATGATCTCCAGTTTAAAGCTGTACGACAGTGGCTATGCGCTCATTCTCAGTGCTACTGGTACCTATATCTGCCATCCTGTAGAACAGCTGCGCTGCAACGAAACGGTCTTTTCTTTGGCCGAAGGGCTGCACAGTCAGGAGATATGGGATATCGGGCGCAACATGATTGATGGCAAAACTGACTTCATCGTGCGCCCCAGCGTGCGCGATAACACCGAAAGTTTTCTGTTTCACATGCCGCTGCCCATTGGGGGGTGGTCGCTGGCGTTTCTCTATCCGACCAATGAGGTTCTGGCCCAAGCCAATGAGTTGACCCGCGCTACCCTGATTATAGGTTTTGCTGGATTTTTGCTCCTGGCTCTGGTGGTTATGTGGATCGCCGTGCGGATTACTCGCCCTATCCACAACCTCTCCGCCGGGGCGCTGGAGATTGCCGCCGGTAATCTACACGCCACGCTGCCCCAAGCTAAATCTCGCGATGAGGTGGGGCAATTAACCGACTCCTTTCATCTCATGCAGCAATCGCTACATGAATATATGGAAAATTTGCAGGTAACCACCAGCAACAAGGAGCGGATAGAGTCAGAATTGCGCATCGCGCGCGAAATCCAGATGGGTATACTGCCTAAGCTGTTTCCCGCATTTCCGAACCACGATGAGTTCGATATCTTTGCCAGCTTAGAGTCGGCCAAAGAGGTCGGTGGTGATCTCTACGACTTCTTTTTTATTGATCCCAACCACTTCTGCTTTTTGGTTGGCGATGTCTCGGGTAAAGGGGTGCCCGCAGCATTCTTTATGGCCATCACCAAAACACTGATTAAAGTTGTTGCCGAAAGAGAGTCTGTGCCCCATCTGATCATGCAAAAGGTGAACAACGATCTAGCGGAGGACAATGAGTCCTGTATGTTCGTCACGCTATTTTTAGCTATTTTGGATATTCGCAGTGGCGAGGTCAGCTACTGTAGTTGTGGCCACAATCCGCCCATTCTCTGTGCCGGTGGCCAAGTCAGCTACCTGAAGTCGATGAACGAGCCCATAGCTGGAGCGATGACCGATGTCAGCTACACCACCCAACAGCTCAGGCTGGCGCCAGGAGACACTATGTTCCTGTATACCGACGGTGTCACCGAGGCGATGAACAAAAAACAGGAGCTCTACTCCGATGAGAGGTTACTCGAGCTGTTTACCCACATCGTCGCTACCAGCTCTGAAGAGATTATTAACCAAGTCAATCAATCAGTTGTTGAATTTGCTGCAGGTGCCGAGCAATCGGATGATATCACTATGCTGGCTTTAACCTATACTGGAACTAAATAGAGGAAATAACATGGAATTTACCAATACAAAACTAGCTGATAACTATGTTGTTGATGTTGCCGGTCGCCTCGATGCAACCACCGCAACGGAATTTGAAAAACAGTGCGATCAATGGCTTGCCGCCGAGGAGTACAGCATCTTGGTAGACATGAGTGGTGTCGAATATATCAGCTCGGCTGGGCTGCGAGGTATCCTGACCTCAGCCAAAAAACTCAAAGCCCAAGGGGGAAATATCCGCTTCTGCGCACTGCAAGGCATGGTAGCCGATGTGTTTAAAATGTCAGGGTTTAGCGCCATGTTTCAGGTGTTTGACAGTAAAGATCAGGCAATCAGTGGCTAAGCACACTCGGGGAGCAACTATCCGTGTGGCGGCGGAACTGGCATCGCTGGAGAGGCTACAGAGCTTTGTGCGTACCCAGGCGCAAGCTTTGGGGCTGGCAGAAGAGAACTACCTAAAGCTGGAGTTTGTAACTGAAGAGCTGGTGGTCAACGTGGTCAGCTACGCCTATCCCGACCAGAGCGGCGAGGTCGAGTTGGAGTGTATGACGCAACAGGATCCAGCAATGTTTTGTGTCACCATCCGCGATTGGGGCCGTGCGTTTAACCCTCTCGAGCAAGATGCTCCAAATATCCAGCTCAGTTGTGAAGAGCGCGAGGTCGGAGGTCTAGGTATTTTTCTTATTGGCGAAATGGCCGATAGCATCAGCTATCAGTATCGCGACGGAGCTAATGAGCTGACCTTTGGTTTTAAGATGCCCTGAGAGTTAGCAGCCTTTCCAAGATGCACTGCGTGCAGAGTTCACCGCCCGCACCGGTGGTTCAATTCGGCCACGATATTTCCGCACCCAAGCAAAACAATTTGACACTTTAAAAAACAAAAAAGCCCACTGAAATAGCGGGCTTAATGCTTAAACTTAACATTACTGTACAAGGTAGTATCTAGAAGGGTATCTCATCATCAGGATTAAACGCGGGCTCTTCATACACTGGTGCCGGGCGCGCTGCTGGCTGATTTGATGGGCGGTTTTGCGGTTGCGCTTGTGGGCGGCTCTGCTGCGCTGGTGCGTAGTTTTGTTGCTCATTGTCGCCTTGATAGCCACCACCGCCTTGATAACCACCGCCGCTATTATCATCACCGGCGCGGCCTAACATCTGCATCTGGTCGGCGATAATCTCCGTTGTATATTTATCGTTACCATCGCGATCCTGCCACTTGCGCGTCTGCAATTTCCCCTCAATATAAACCTGTTTTCCCTTGTGCAGATATTTGCCGCAGATCTCCGCTAGCTGACGCCAGACTACAATGTTGTGCCACTCAGTTTTGCTCTGACGATTACCGTCGCGATCCTTGTAGTTTTCCGTTGTGGCGATAGAAAAATTGGCGACAGCCGCACCGGACGGAGTGTAGCGCAGCTCGGGGTCTTTGCCTAAATTGCCGACTAAAATTACTTTATTTACTGACATTTAATAGCTCCATGGGGGGGCGTAAAATGGCTAAATTTATTGCCATTTCACAAAGGTTATTGATATATGCCAAAATATTATTGCTGCGGGGCAAAAAGCATTTTGCCTAACTGTCTCTACACGACAGAGCCATACCAACTAATATAGACCATAAAATTAAGGAATTACATATTACACGTTTGTATGGGTGTCTAAAAGATAATTTTCAGCAGCGCCGCCAGCCTTGCCGCAGGTTAACTCTAGAGTAGGGCTAAGCAACAATTAGAAATATTGAATCGCCTTCAGGAAACGCGTATTCTTGGCGCGGCAATATCCAATTCTTAATAAGGAAGTTTCCCCTAATGGCTAAAACAACCACCGCAACAAAGAGTCAAAAAAGTTTTGAACAAAACCTCTGGGATAGCGCCGATAAATTGCGCGGCAGTGTCGAATCCTCTGAATATAAACATGTAGTGCTCAGCCTGATTTTTCTTAAATTTGTCAGTGATAAATTTGAACAGCGCAAAAAGGAGTTGATTGCTGACGGCCAGAGTGACTATGTGGATATGGTGGAGTTTTACACCATGAAAAACGTCTTCTACCTACCCGAGGAGTCGCGCTGGTCGTACATCCAAAAACAGGCCAAGCAGGATGATATTTCCATTAAAATCGATACCGCCCTGCACTCGGTAGAGAAGAACAACAAATCCCTTAAAGGTGCCCTGCCGGATAACTACTTCTCGCGCATGGGCATTGATGTCAGCAAACTGGCCGCGCTCATCGACTCCATCAACAACATCGACACCATCGCCGGACAGGGCAATGCTGCTGGGGAAGAAGACGTGGTCGGGCGGGTGTACGAATATTTTCTGGGTAAGTTTGCCGCCACCGAAGGTAAAGGCGGCGGAGAATTTTACACGCCTAAATCTGTGGTTAACCTGATTGCCGAAATGATCGAACCATTCAAGGGCAAGATTTACGACCCCTGCTGTGGATCGGGCGGTATGTTTGTACAGTCGGTTAAATTTGTTGAGAACCACCAAGGCAGCACCAAGGATATCTCCATCTACGGTCAGGAGCAGACCAGCACCACCTACAAACTGGCAAAGATGAATCTGGCCATTCGCGGCATCGCTGGCAACATGGGTGAAGTACCCGCCGACACCTTCTTTAAAGATCAGCACCAAGATCTAAAAGCCGACTACATCATGGCCAACCCGCCCTTTAACCTTAAAGAGTGGCGCGCTAACGACGAGCTGGTCAACGATCCGCGCTGGGATGGCTACGAAACCCCACCGACCGGCAACGCCAACTACGCCTGGATTTTGCACATGATCTCCAAACTGTCGGCGAACGGTGTCGCCGGTTTTGTCCTCGCCAACGGCTCCATGTCCACCAACACCAGCGGTGAAGGCGCTATCCGCCAGAAGATCATCGAAAACGATCTGGTCGATTGCATGATCGCCATGCCGGGGCAGCTATTTTATACCACCCAAATTCCCGTGTGCCTGTGGTTTTTAACCAAAAACAAAAAGGCGCAAGCAGGCGCAGGGCATACGCACAGCAACCACCGTGACCGCCAAGGCGAGACCCTGTTTATCGATGCGCGCACCATGGGCTCTATGCTTGACCGTACCCATAAAGAGCTAACCGTTGAGGATATTGCCACAATCGCCAATACCTACCATGCGTGGCGCGACGGATATGATTATGCCGACAAAGCAGGATTTTGCAAAAGTGCCACGCTGGACGAGATAAAAGCCAACGACTACGTGTTGACCCCAGGGCGCTATGTGGGAGCGGCAGAGATTGCGGACGATGGCGTGCCATTTGAAGAGAAGATGGCTGAGTTATCCCAAACCCTCTATCGGCAGATGGCAGAAGCAGAAAAACTCGATGCGGTGATTCGGAAGAATCTGGAGGTGTTGGGTTATGGGGAGTGAACCAATGCGAGATAATAGATTAATTGTCGGCGCAGAAAATATTCAAAGCATGATTTTCACTGTGCGCGGTGAGCAGGTGATGGTTGATCGCGATCTGGCTGATGTATATACCGTAGAGACCAAGGTTCTTAACCAAGCGGTAAAAAGAAATATTGAACGTTTCCCGCAAGAGTTCAGGTTTCAACTTAGCGACACAGAAAAAAATGAACTGGTCACAAATTGTGACCGGTTCAGCCCCCTGAAACATTCAACCACCAATCCCTATGTTTTTACCGAACAGGGTGTGGCCATGCTCTCCGCTGTTTTGCGTAGTGATACAGCGATAAAAGTAAGCATTGATATTATCAATGCCTTTGTCACGATGCGACGTGTTATCTCCGCTAATGGTGTTCTGCTTCAGCGTCTCGACTTACTGGAAAAACGCCAAGTAGCCCATGAAATTAGCACAGACAACCGCTTTGAAAAAGTATTCGATGCCCTTGAACAGCACAATCCCACCCCTAGCCAAGGTGTGTTCTTCAACGGACAAATTTTTGATGCCTATGTGTTTATCAACGATCTGCTGCGCCAAGCGAAAAAATCTATTGTGTTGATTGACAACTATGTCGATGACAGGGTGTTGCAGCAACTGGACAAAAGGACAAAAAATGTTCGCGCGGTGATCCTTACCAAAACCATTAGTAAGCAACTTGCTCAGGACTTAAAAAAACACAACGCCCAGTACCCGCCAATTACTATTAAGCCGTTTGCCCACAGCCATGACCGCTTTTTGCTGATAGATGATGATGTTTATCATATAGGCGCGTCGTTGAAAGATTTAGGCAAGAAATGGTTTGCTTTTTCCAAGATGGATAAGGCGGGGTTGACGGTGGTGACGAAGGTTGAGGAGTGTTGGGTTATGGGGAGTGAGTGGCCAAGAGTAAAAATCACCGAAGTATGCGAACTGATAGTTGACTGCGTAAATAAGACAGCGCCCAAGGTAGATCGCCTAACTCCTTATAAAATGTTACGTACTCCGAATGTCAAAAACGGAAGAGTTTCGACTGAAGATTGCAAATGTGTTGAAGAGCAAATTTTCAACAAATGGACTAGAAGGGCTGAGGTTAGGGTAGATGACGTTCTTCTCACTCGAGAAGCTCCATTGGGTGAGGTTGGAATAGTTAAAAGCGACGAGAAATTATTTCTTGGTCAAAGGCTTATGCAATATCGAGCCAATCCATCTCTACTAAATCCCGATTTCTTACTTTATGCATTTCTATCAAATGATTTACAACAACAGTTTCGCATGCACGAAGGCTCAGGTTCGGTCGTCAGTCATATTCGTGTAGGAGACTGTTCTAAATTTGAATTAAACCTTCCACCTTTAGCTGAACAGCAAAGAATTGCAGAGATACTTTCAACTTTGGATCAGAAAATCGAACTCAACCGCCAGATGAATGCCACACTGGAGGCAATGGCGCAGGCGCTGTTCAAGAGCTGGTTTGTCGATTTTGATCCGGTGATCGACAATGCTCTGGCCGCTGGCAACCCTATACCCGAAACCCTGCACGCCCGCGCCGCAACCCGTAAGGCGCTGGGCGATAAGCGCAAGCCACTGCCTGCTGCGATTCAGCAGCAGTTTCCCAGTAGTTTTGTTTTTAGTGAGGAGATGGGGTGGATACCGGAGGGGTGGGAAGAGGCGCATATTAAGGATATTGCCAAAATCATCAAGGGCAAATCATATAAAAGCTCAGAGCTTGAAGAGTCGAAAACTGCTTTGGTCTCTCTGAAGTCGTTTAACCGCGGCGGCGGGTATCGCCTAGATGGGCTGAAAGAATATACGGGAACTTATAAGCCAGATCAGGAAGTATTTGCGGGTGACTTGATCATAGCGTATACCGACGTCACGCAAGCCGCGGATGTTATCGGTAAACCTGCTATGGTCGTGAGTGACTCAAGGTACGAACACCTTGTAGTTTCACTTGATGTTGCAGTTGTGCGCCCAGGAGTTAATGCGCATAAGTATTTTTTATATGGGATTGCGCAAACAGAGAGATTCCAAGATCATACTTACTCGCATTCAACAGGAACAACTGTTTTACATTTGGGGAAAAATGCCGTTCCCGATTATCTGATTGCTATGCCTGATGAAGATCTTGTCAATGCGTTCGCAAAGTTTGCCGAGCCAACCTTTCAGTTAATTGATAAACAGATCGCCGAGATTGGGCAGTTGTCAGCTCTTCGCGACACCCTACTCCCTAAACTGCTCTCCGGCGAACTGCGTATCCCCGATGCCGAAAAGCTCGTAGGGCAGGTGTTGTGATTTCGTTTGGTATGCAGGTGCAGAATGCAAAGGGCACCCACAGGGGGGTGCCCCTACGGGTGGTTTTACAGATGTGGGGCAAGTATAAAAATATGTTGTGATTTAACGCGGTGGCAATGGCATCCAATGGCACAATTATGCACCAATATCATAATAACCGTAGGGGCAGGCCCCTGTGCCTGCCCGGGTTTTACGAATGGATGGCCCCCATTGTTCAATCGGGCATAAAAATGTACAACCAGGGCACCCACAGGGGGGTGCCCCTACAGGGTGGTTTTACGAATGTAGGGTAAATGTAAAATATGTCGTGATTTGATGCGGCGGCAATGGCATCCGATGGCACAATTACGCACCAATATCATAATAACCGTAGGGGCAGGCCCCCGTGCCTGCCCAGGTTTTTGCAAATACATTGCACCCCCATTGTTCAATTGGGGCATAAAAATGCGCAACCAGGGCACCCACAGGGGGGTGTCCCTACGGGTAATTTTACGAATGCAGGATAAATATAAAATATGTCGTGATTGAACGCGGCGGCAATGGCATCCGATGGCACAATGATGCACCAATTTAATAATAACCGTAGGGGCAGGCCCCTGTGCCTGCCCTGGTTTTGCGAATGCCGAACCTGCGGATACCATCGTGCAACCGTGGCATGAAAATGTAAAACCAGGGCACCCACAGGGGGGTGCCCCTACGGGTGGTTTTTGCAAATGCATGGCATTCCCATCGTGCAATCGGGGCACCCAAACGCGCAAACAGGGCACCGACGGGATGGGGTCACAACAGGAAAATGGGATAAATAATGAAATTTACCGAAGCAAAACTGGAGCAGGCCATCATTGCTTTGCTGGCAGAGCAAGGCTATCCACACCATAAGGGCGAGACCATCATCCGCCAGCCCAACGAGGTGTTGATAAAGGCCGATTTGCACGCTTTTCTCGCCCACCAGTATGCTAGCGACGGTATCACTACGGCGGAAATCGACTCGGTCATTCGGCGCTTAGAGGCTCTCAATCCCCATGATCTGTACGACTCTAATAAAACTATTTGCAAGTTGGTTAGCGATGGGTTCTTACTCAAGCGTGAGGATCGCCGCCAAAAAGATCTCTACATCCAGCTCATCGATTATCAGGGCTTGCCTGCACAGCGGCCACCGCGCGCGGGTGAGGTCGAAACCATTATTGCTGAACAGGAAACGGAATATGGTGGCGACGGTGGTGGCAACAATGATAGCGATAGCAACATCTACAAGATGGTTAATCAACTGGAGATTGAGGGCAGCGAAAAACGCATCCCCGATGGCATCCTGTATATAAATGGTCTGCCGCTGGTGGTGTTTGAGTTTAAAAGCGCCATTCGCCCAGAGGCGACTATTCATCAAGCCTATAAGCAACTAACCAACCGCTATAAGCGCAGCATTCCCGAGCTGATGAAATACAACGCGCTGTGTGTATTGAGCGATGGGGTCAATAGTAAGATGGGTTCGCTGTTTGCGAGCTACGAGTCCTTTTATACCTGGCGCAAGGTGACTGGCAATGAGGTGATCGGTCAGGATGGAATCAACTCGCTGCATACCATGATTGACGGACTGTTCGCTAAACAGCGGCTGCGCCAGGTGATCCGCCACTTTATCTATTTTCCTGATGTGTCAAAGCGGGAGGTAAAAGTAGTTTGCCGCTACCCGCAATATTATGCGGCGACCAAGCTGTATCACAATATTTTGCTGCATAAGAAGCGCGCGGATGGCAGTGGTGGCGACGGCAAGGGTGGCACTTACTTTGGTGCTACCGGCTGCGGTAAAAGCTACACCATGCTGTTTCTTACCCGCCTGCTGATGAAGAGCGTTGCTCTTGAAAGCCCGACCATTGTGCTCATTACCGATCGCACCGATCTCGATGATCAACTCTCTGGGCAGTTCACTAATGCCAAGGGCTACATTGGCGATCAAAGGGTGGTAAGCGTGGAGAGTCGCACCCAACTGCGTGAGCTGCTCAAGGGGCGCAATAGCGGCGGCGTATTTTTAACCACCATCCATAAATTCACCGAAGATACCGAGCTGCTCACTGCGCGCGACAATGTTATCTGTATCTCCGACGAGGCGCACCGCAGCCAGGTTAACCTTGATCAGAAGGTGCAGGTGACCGAGACCGGAGTGAAGCGCACCTATGGCTTCGCCAAGTATCTGCACGACTCCTTACCCAACGCCACCTATGTCGGCTTTACCGGCACCCCTATCGACGCCACGCTGGATGTGTTTGGCGAGGTGGTGGATAGCTACACCATGACCGAATCGGTGAAGGACGAGATCACGGTGCGCATTGTCTATGAGGGACGTGCGGCCAAGGTGGTGCTCGACAACAAAAAGCTCGAAGAGATTGAGGCGTACTACGCACAGTGCGCCGATGCTGGTGCCAGCGACTATCAGGTTGAGGAGAGTAAAAAAGCCACGACCAACATGACGGCGATCCTCGGTGATCCCGATCGGATCAAGATTTTGGCGGCAGATTTTGTTGCCCACTACGAAAAACGCATCGAGGAGGGTTCGACCGTTAAGGGGAAGGCGATGTTCGTCAGCAGTAAGCGCGAGATCGCCTACGCCCTATATAAGGAGGTGATCGCCCTGCGCCCCGAGTGGAACAAGGTGCTGGCCTGTGCCGCAGGTACCAACCTGACGGCGGCGGAGCAAAAAACCATCAAGCCCATGGAGCGCATCAAGATGATCATGACTCGGGGCAAGGATGATCCAGAAAAGATGTACAATCTGCTCGGCAACAAAGAGTATCGCAAGGAGCTGGATCGGCAGTTCAAGAACGAAAAATCTAACTTTAAAATCGCCATTGTGGTGGATATGTGGCTCACCGGTTTCGACGTTCCTTTTCTCGACAGCATCTATATCGACAAGCCGATTCAGCGCCACAATCTGATCCAGACTATTTCGCGGGTTAACCGCAAGTACGAGGGTAAAGAGAAGGGCTTGGTGATTGATTATATCGGCATCAAGAAACAGATGAATATGGCTTTGGCGCATTACAACAAGGCCGACCAGCAAAACATCGAGGAGGTTGGGCTATCGATCGTCGTAGTTAAAGATCACCTCGACCTGCTCAACAAGATATTCCATGCCTTCGACACCTCCCCTTACCACAGCGGTAACTCGGTGGAGCAGCTTAACTGCCTCAACCGCGCGGCTGAATATGCCCAGATTACCAATAAAATAGAAAAGCGCTTTATGCACTTGGTCAAGCGCCTCAAGGCGGCTTACGACATTTGCTGTGGCAGCGACGGCTTAAACCAGCAAGAACGCGATCAAATTCACTTCTACCTGGCGGTGCGCTCGATAATCTTTAAATTGACTAAGGGCGATGCCCCCGATACCGCGCAGATGAATGCCAAGGTGCGCGCCATGATTCAGGAGGCCTTGCAAGCCGATGGCGTGGAAGAGATCTTCAAGCTGGGTGATGACAAAACTAGCTCTGTAGATATCTTCGACGACGACTACCTGGCTAAGATCGGGAAAATCAAGCTGCCCAATACCAAGATCAAGATACTGCAACAACTCTTGGCCAAGGCAATTGATGACTTCAAAAAGGTCAACAAAGCCAAGGGGATCGATTTTGCCAAAAAGATGAAGGCCCTGGTCGAGCACTACAATGAGCGCAAGGAAGATGATGTGCTGGTGAGCAATGTTCTGGAAGATTTCTCCACCGAGATTATCGACCTGATCCAGGCGCTAAAAAAAGAGCGCGCTTCATTTAGCGATCTCGGTATCGATCTGGAGGAGAAGGCTTTCTACGATATTCTCAAGGCGCTGACGATAAAATATGATTTTACCTACCCCGAAGAGAAACTGTTGCCGTTAGCCAAGGCGGTAAAGGTGGTGGTCGATGATAAAATCAAATACACCGACTGGAGCCAGCGCGAGGACATTAAAGCCGAACTCAAGGTGGGGCTGATTTTGCAGCTTGCTAAGTACGGCTATCCACCGGTGGATAAGGATGAGGTGTACAAGGAAATTTTTGAGCAGGCGGAGAATTTTAAGAAGTATCGTAGCCAGACGGCAGCTGCCGAGAATGTTTAAACAGGTATGGCCGCTTGAGGTTGCCGTGCGCCTGGTTCAGAGGCCAGCTGCTCATATAATATTTGACTATAGTGGCGGCGCTCAATTAAACTGAACTGCTATTTTACAGCACTTGATTTACAGTGTATATTCAACTAGATATGTCTACGTCGGTGTTAGAACCCTCACAATGACGAGCGATACGTGCACCCCAATAAAACAGATGCTGACAATCCGGAACTGCTAAAGATACTGCCGCTGGGCGGCTGTGGTGAGATCGGTATGAATATGCTGGTGGTGGAAAACGCTGGGCACATTCTGCTTATCGATTGCGGGCTGATGTTTCCTGAGGCGCACATGCTCGGCATCGATCTGGTGCTGCCGGATGTGGCCTATCTGCACGAGCGCGCGGCGGATATCTGCGCCATTGTGCTCACTCATGCCCATGAAGATCATATCGGGGCTTTGCCATATCTCTACTCGCAGTTAGGCTCGCCGCCGATATTTGCCAGCCGCTTTACCCTAGGTATGCTGCAGCATAAATTGGCAGAGTTTGCGCTGAAGCTGAACAATAAGATGGAGCTGCTGGAGCCGCGCCACCCCTTTTGTGTGGGGCCATTTACCATTGAACCTTTTCGCGTCGCCCATTCGGTGCCGGATGGAGTTGGCTTGGCGATTCGTTGTGCTGCTGGTTTGCTGGTACACAGCGGCGACTTTAAGCTTGATCCGACGCCGCTGGATGGCGAGCGCACCGATCTGGCGCGCTTGGCCCAGTATGGCGACGAGGGGGTGCTGGCGTTGCTGGCCGACTCCACCAATGTGGAGAGTGCTGGTTATACCGGCTCGGAGCGCGATGTTGGGCCGCACTTTGCCCAGTTGATGGCGCTTAGCACCGGCATGGTGTTTGTCGCCGCCTTCTCCTCGAATATTCATCGCATTCAGCAGGCGATAGATGCCGCGCTTAGCTGTGGGCGCAAGATTCTGTTGCTCGGGCGCAGCATGGTGGGTAATGTGGCGGTGGCGCGTTTGCTGGATCAGCTGCGGGTAGCCGAAAACGATCTTATCGATATCAAGCAGTTGGGAGATTATCCGCGCCATAAGGTGACGGTTATCACTACCGGTAGTCAGGGTGAGGCGCGCAGTGCGCTGACGCGTATTGCCGCTGGTGAACATCCGCAGTTGGCTATTGAAAGCGAGGATTGCGTAATCCTGTCGTCGCGCTTTATCCCCGGCAATGAAAAAGCTATCACCGCAGTAATCAATCAACTCTATCGGCGCGGAGCGGTGGTGCACTATCAGCGCAGTTGCGGTGTGCATGTCTCTGGTCATGCCAGCAGCGAAGAGCTGAAACAGCTGGTGGCGGTGGTAAAACCGCAATATTTTATCCCTATCCATGGTGAGTATCGCCACTTGGCGCAGCATGCTAAATTGGCCCGTGCCTGTGGTGTCGCTGAGGGGAATAGTATAATCATAGAAAACGGTCAGCCCCTGCTGTTGTCGCGCCACGGTAAAAAGTTGCTTGATCCGGTGGAGGTAGGGCGTATTCTGGTGGATGGCAAAGGGGTTGGTGACGTGGGCGCGGTGGAGTTACGTGACCGGCATCGCTTGGCGCGCCATGGGACGGTGTTGGCGGTACTGGCGGTAAGTCGCAGCCGTGGCACTGTTATTCACGGCCCGGAGTTGGTCAGCCGTGGCTGTGTGCCCGAGGTGGATAGCGAAGAGCTGCTGGCTGAAGCAGCGCTCGAGGTCGAGGCGATGTTGGCTGAGCATCAGCTGTCACCACGTAGCGATTGGGATGCTCTGCGTATCGAAATTCGCCAGACCCTGAGCCGTTTTTTTAAGCACCGCTTGCAGCGCCGCCCCTTGGTGTTGCCGGTAATTATTCAGCTGTAATAGTTGTGGCTGGATAAACAGTAGACTGATGGTTGCACATGGCCCGTGCAGGGCCGAGGATGCACCCTGTTGTACTCATTAAGTAACAACCTGAAGATGAAATGGATGGTGGCATGGAACAGGATAGCGGTAGCAAACGGCGCATACATCTTAAAAAGGAGATCTCAGCGCTGTTTTGGCTGGGCTTTGGTGCCTATCTGTCGTTGGCCTTAATCTCTTTCAATAACGCCGACCCCTCATTCAATAACAATTTACACCCCGCCGTGGTGCACAATTATGCTGGCCCGTTGGGGGCGCACATTGCCGACCTTATGTATCAGGTTTTCGGCATAACGGCGCTGCTTTTGCCGCCAGCCTGCTTTATGTTGGCGTGGCGGCTGTTGCGTTTTCGCGATATTCATCTGCGCGGCTATAAGATTGCAGCCTTTTTGGTGCTGATGGCGGCACTGGATGGACTGATTGCACTGAAATTCACCCAGATTCATATACTGGGACAGAGCGTGGCGCAGGCTGGTGGTGCTGTTGGGCAGCTGCTGAGTTCTACGCTGGTAGCGGGGCTGAATATTGGCGGAGCCGCCCTTGTGCTGACGCTGTTTTTTCTGGTTTCGGCTATGCTGTTGACGCGCTTTTCTCTGGTGCTGTTTCTGGAAGGCTTCGGTGAGCGTTTAGGCAGTTGGCTGGAGCGGCGGCGCGAACGGCGTGAGCAGAAAAAGATTCAAGCCGGAGAGAAAAAGGCTGCTGGGCCGATTATTGCCCCGCCCAAAGTGGCAACGGGTATTGTCAAGCCTAGCCCTGCGACTAGCCCTAAAACAAAAAGCGTGAAGAAGAGCAAGGCCGTGCCTGCAGAGCAGGAGGCCTTTGATTTTCTTGAGATCAGCGGGAGCTATCACCTGCCACCGCTGGCGTTGCTCGATTATGAGGGTGAGCCACCCCAGCCACCAGATCGAGATTCACTGATGGCGATGGCGCGGATTCTGGAAGCGAAACTCAAGGATTTCAATGTAGCTGGCGAAGTGGTTGAGGTGAAGCCGGGGCCGGTGGTCACCATGTTTGAATTTGCTCCCGCGCCGGGTATCAAGGTCAATAAAATATCCGGTTTATCCGATGATCTCTCCATGGCGCTACGGGCGACCTCCATTCGGATTGTGGCTCCGATTCCGGGACGCGGCGTGGTGGGGATCGAAATTCCGAACAATAACCGCCAGATCGTCTACCTGAAAGATATTCTCGAATCGGATCAGTTTCGTAAAAGTGGCGGACGCTTGCCGCTGGCGCTGGGGCAAGATATTTTCGGCCAAACCAGTGTTAGCGATCTGGCTAAAATGCCCCATCTGCTCGTCGCTGGCTCTACCGGCAGTGGTAAGTCGGTGTCGATAAATACTATGATTCTGTCGTTGCTGTATCGGGCGAACCCAGAGGATGTGCGCATCATTATGGTGGATCCGAAGATGCTGGAGTTGTCGATTTATGAGGGCATTCCCCACCTCCTGTTGCCGGTGGTAACCGATCCGAAGAAGGCCTCTCTAGCCTTAGGCTGGGCCGTGCGGGAAATGGAGCGCCGCTATCAGCTAATGGCGGATAAAGGGGTGCGTAATATTGATGGCTACAACAAAAAGCTGGCTAAAGAACAGAAGGATAAGGAGCGCCTGGCGCGCTTAGCTGCGGTTGAAGCTGCGAGCGCCCAGAGTGATGAGCCCGATGAGTTCGAGGAGGAGCCGGTGGCGCCATGGGATGTGCCGCCAGCGGATAAGGCGGAGTTGGATCATGGCCATCTACCCTATATTGTGGTTATTGTCGACGAGCTGGCCGATCTAATGCTGGTGGCTGGGCGCGAGATTGAAGAGCATATTGCTCGTCTGGCGCAGATGGCTAGAGCCGCGGGTATCCACCTGATTCTGGCTACTCAGCGCCCTAGTGTCGATGTTATTACCGGTCTGATCAAGGCCAACTTTCCTACGCGGATATCTTTCAAGGTGTTTTCGCGCATCGATTCACGCACGATTCTGGATACCATGGGCGCAGAGAGCCTGCTCGGTATGGGCGATATGCTGTTTCTGCCGCCGGGTACTAGCAGCCTACAGCGTGTGCACGGGGCTTTTGTCTCGGAGCTGGAGGTGCAGAAGGTGGTCGATTTTCTCACCAAACAGGGGCGTCCGGATTACGACAACTCTATTTTAACCCCGCCACCTAGCGCTAGTGGCAGCGGTGATGAAGATACTGAATACGACGAGCGCTACGATGAGGCGGTGCAGTTGGTGGCTCAGGCGCAGCAGGCTTCTATATCTATGGTACAGCGCCGCTTACGTATTGGTTACAACCGTGCAGCGCGTATTATTGAGAAGATGGAGCAGGAGGGGATTGTCGGCCCCTCTGATGGTACCAGTAAGGGGCGCGAGGTGCTGATTGATAGTCACAGTAGCGAGTAACTAAGTGTTTGTCGCTGCGCAGTTGGGCGTTGCTGGCACAGGACGACTATTTCCTGATCCTGTGCCAGCGCTGTTTTTGCTGATCAGCTTAGTCTACCCGCAACAAACCGGGGTGGTTACCGGTTATGCAACGGCCCCCAGTGGCGCTGACCACAAAGGTGTTCTCCGTGCCCACTAAACCGATGCCGTCAATGCCCTTTTTCGGTTCGATTGCCAGCACCATATTCTCCTGGAGCGGCTCAGTAAATCCCTTAGCTAGTACCGGATACTCATCGATGTACAGACCGATGCCATGACCGAGGAAACTCGTCTGCCGCTTGCCGTGCCCCATAAACCCAGCCAGAAACTCATCATCTAAGCCCGCTATTATTTCGGCATAAATTTGTTCGGGGATGGCGCCAGGTTTCAGTAGCGCGGCGGTGGCGTTCTGTATATCTACGCACTGTTTATGAATTTTTACCGCACTGGCGGGCAGCTCCCCTTGATAAACATAAGTCATAGTTTTATCGGTATGGTAGCCATCAAATCCGCAGCCGATATCTACGAACACCAGATCACCGGGGTGCAGTTTGCGCTGGCGACTACCCAGCAGGGGTACTGCCGGACTCATGCCGTAGTTGCCACCCGGCCCGTCAAACGAGGTGGGGTAGATAGAGCTCTCACCAAAGCAGATATGGCCGAGGAGAATTTCGGTGTCGTACATGCTGAAGCGGGCGATGCCGTGGTGGCCAGCGTCGATCAGGGTCTGGTAGAGAGCGCCGCCAAGATCGGCTTCACTCATACCGCTGTGTAGTAGTTGCGGCAGCCGCTGCTCGAGAACCTCCTGATGAATTTTCCCCGCCCTCTCCATGCGCTCCAGTTCGTAACTGCTCTTTACGGCGCGTACTGCCGCTATAGAGTGGTCGGCTGATTCAACCTGCTGAAAAGAGAAATGTTTATTAAAACGTTGATACATGGCCAGCGGTACGCGCTCGGTTTCTAGATGCACAGTGGTGGGTAGTGGTGCCATGCTTTGTGCCGCGTCACGAAAGCTTTTCATCGGGCGAATATCACCAAACTCCGACTCATCCTGCGCGCGTTGCAGACTGCGGCGTACCCAGTAGACAGCGTCACCCTCGCGGGGAATAAGTACCATACCGTCTTGCATGGTGCCGGTAAAATAGAACTGATTTATTTTGCTAAATATGGCGATAAGCTGCCATTGCGGGCAATCCTTATCCATACGCTGACGCAGGGCACTAAGGCGTGCGGTTAGTTCTGCTCTAGGGACTTTATTCACCATCTGTTCTCTCCTTATGTTGGCAATAGATAACCATAATAATTAGCGTTGTCAGACTATACTAGATGGGCTGTTTCGGCAACCGTTACGCCAGTGCGGCGCTGTAGTTGTCTAACACTGGCAAAGGTCTTGCATAATGTACATGATTGTCAGCTGCTTTAGTGGTATTTTAATGCAAGCGGGATCTAGGGCCGAGATGTTTTAATGATAGACTCATTAAGTGATTGGCAAATAATAATTAATAAAATTACTCCGGTGATATCGCGTAGCGGAATGGCCGGATATGCTGGGTGCAGTTGGTGAATATATCTGGTATTGAGGATGGTTAAATGAGTATTTTGGCGAATTTTTTAGTATTTTGTGGCGCGTGGTTACTCCTGTTAGCTCTCCGCCCTCTTGATCAATTGCGCCGCCGCTTGCCCGATACAAGCTGTCGCACCGCGTGGATGTTTTTGTCGATAATGGTGGCGCTGTTTTTATGTGGCTACCTAGTCTATGGCTGGCTGTTTTGGAATGCGAATAATCACTGGTCGTGCATAGTGGTACCGACGATATTTTTCTTTGGCGCGGTTTTTGTGCTGGTGGTGTGTACCCTCTCGGCTAAGACTGCTAATGATGTCAGACGGTTGTGCCATTTAGAACATGAAAACGTAACAGATGCCCTGATGGGGATCTACAATCGGCGCTACATGGATAAATGTTTGCGTGAGGAGGCAGAAAAGGCTAAGCGCTATGGTCTGGAGCTGTCGGTGTTGCTGATAGATGTAGATCACTTTAAGGATATTAATGATACCTATGGCCATGCTATCGGCGATCAGGTACTACACAGTTTAGGTCAATTAATTCAAGGCAGTGTGCGCGACTTTGATCGGGTTTTTCGTTATGGCGGTGAGGAGATTGTGGTGCTACTGCCATACACTAACCTGAACGGGGCGAGGATTTTGGGGGAACGGCTGTGCGGCTGGGTGGCTGAGCGTTCTCTGTGTCAGATTGATCGCGGCCAGGTGCAGGTGACCATCAGTGTTGGGGTGAGTACCTTTAATGCCGATAAAGAGGATATGGGTATTTTAATGTCCCGCGCCGATGCCGCTATGTATCGCGCCAAAGAGAATGGGCGTAACCGAGTCGAGTGCGCCAATGCCATCGAAGAGACGGACGGCTAATGGTGCTGCCCTGCAAGCTGCTGAGATCGAGCCGGGTGCGCATGTTTGGCACCGGATTGCTGGTGCTGATGTTGGTGCTACTGGTGCTCAGCTCATATCACTACTACGAGAATCGTGCTCAGGTGTTGAAGCGCGTTGATCATGATCTGCTGGCTGGGGCGTTAGCCATGAGCTACTCAGTCGGGGATGCCTTTCATGTTGAGGCGGATCCAACCCAGCATCCGCTGCCAGCCGACTATCCGCAGCAGATAACCACTCTCACCGAATTAGACTCGGAGCTGCAGCTGGATTTTCTCTTCTCGGTGGTGAAGCGCAACGGCAAGTTATACTTTACCCTGTCGAGTCTAAAGGATCAGCAGTTGGCTGCGGGGGACTACCACCACTATTTTGCTAAACCCTATGCTGCCGTACCGGCAGACTTCTTCAGCCATCCCTGTGATAAAGCCTATTTTTTCGAAGCGCAGGATCTGCTCGGTTCGTATCGTGCCGTGCTTCTGCCGCGTGTCAGTGTCTCGGGCCAGCACTATTACGCTGGCGCGGCCATTGATGTCGCGGTTATTAGCACCGCTCTGGCGGGAACTTTTCAACGGGCACTGGTGCAGTGTGTCTTACTGCTGTTGCTGGCTTTTCCCATAACGGGGATGTTTATCTGGCCACTACAGTGTCAACTCTATACCGATGAGTTGACGAGTTTAGCGAACAGGGAGCGGTTGAAAAAAGATATAACTGCTTGCCGTATGCCGCAGCTGATGTTGGTGGATATTGATGCCTTTAAGGATATCAACAGCTACTATGGTGTGCACGTTGGTGATCAAGTACTGATTAAGTTGGCCGATGCTTTGCGCGTGCTGGTGCCGCGCGAGAGTAAGATCTACCGTTTAGGTGGTGATGAATTTGCTCTGCTGAGCGAGTCGTCGCCGAATGGTATATCTGTTGATTATGTGGTGTCGCGGATCAATGAGCTGCGTTTTGAGATTGAAGAGACGGAGTTTCGTATCTCCATTACTGCTGGAGTTGCGCAAGGTAAGGAGCAGTTGATGGAGCATGCCGATCTCGCCTTGAAGGAGGCGAAGCGGCTGTTGAAACCCTATAAGTTCTATTCCGCCTATCTGCATACGGTGCTGAGCAGTCGCGCCAATCTGTTGTGGACTTACCGCCTGAAAGAGTCCATCGAAAACAACCATCTAACCGCCTATTTTCAACCGATTCACGATAATAAACTCAATGTAATCAGCCACTATGAAGCGTTGATTCGTATTGTCTCTGATGATGGCACCGTGGCGGCACCAGGGTTTTTCATGGATGCGGCACGTAAGTCGCGCGTCTACAATCAGCTGACCGTATTTATGCTCGATGCTGCGCTGGAGTTTGTGCAGCGCAATGGGTGCCGGTGCACGGTAAACTTGCTGATCGATGATATTTTGGTCGAAGAGAGCCGTCAGAACATCATCGATCGTATCCGCAAGGCGCCGGGGCGCGAGAAGTTGATCTTTGAAATTGTCGAATCTGAAGGTATCGACAACTACGATGTCATCAAAATGTTTATTGATCAGGTTCGTATCTATGGGATTGCGGTGGCGATAGACGATTTTGGTACCGGCTACTCCAATTTTGATCACATCTCGCAGCTGGATATAGATTATATCAAAATAGATGGTGGCCTGATCGAGCAATTAAATAGCTCGGCGCGCGCCAGAACCATAGTGGAGTCGATTATTCACTTTGCTAAGGAGTTGGATATTAAGATCATTGCTGAATATGTGTCCGACGCAGCATTGCAGCGCAGCGTTGTCGAGTTGGGGGTAGACTACTCGCAAGGTTATTACTGGGGTAAGCCGCAACCAAGCACAGTTAGTTGAACAGTGCTTGGTTGCTGGCGTTGAGCCTATTCGCTTTGCGCGACAATCTTAATAAAGCTATCGCCACTGCGCGCCATGATCTGCCCAACTATCTGGGCCTCATCGCTCTGGTGGGAGTGCAACAGCTCTTTGTGGTACTCCAGCAGCAGGTTGTCTAGCTGTTCAATATCCTGTTCGTCCAGATCCTCAAGTGTCACCTTTGCTCCCCACGCCAGGCGCTCCGTCAGTGCAGCGCGGGTCATGCCCATTGCCTCATCCAGATAGCAGTAAATCGTGCCACCAGTCATGCCTGAGCAGATCCACGGTCCAGGGTCGCCGAGCACCACTACGCGTCCTGCGGTCATATACTCAAAAGCAAAACCCTTTAAGTTGGCGTGACCGGCGATATTGTCTTTAGAGAGTTTCAACGGCTGGGCGATGCGGGCACCGAAGATGACGTCAGCACCGGACAGCCGAATACAGGCGCGGCTATCGGCATCACCCTGAATGATGAATGTTCCGCCTAAAGCGCCATAGGCTAGCCCTTTGCCCACCGAGCCACCGACTCGGTTACCGTCGATATTCTCACCTTTTAAGATGACGATGCGCCCACCGCGAGCACTCTTGCCGACCCCATCCTGAGCACCGCCTTCGACAACTATATTGATGCCGTCGATATTGAAGGCGCCCAAGCCATTGCCAGGGATAGAGTCGCGGCGGAAGTGGAGAAATGCCTGCTTACCTTGGCGGTAGCTCTGCTCCTGATAGGCGCGAGTCATGGCGCCAGCTAGGTGGGTGCCGATGGAACGATCACAGCTGTTGACGCCGTCATCGACAAAGCGCACGCGCTCATCCCCCGCATCGAAGGCATCGGTAACCAGTGTCGATAGCAGCGCGGTCAGGTAGTTCAGTGGTTTACGGATCAGGCGCGTGGTGTCGGGAGTGTGCTGCGGGAGTTCGCACGCATCTATCAACAACAGTTCGCTTAAATCTAGAGCATCAAGACCATGGGTCTGTTGTAGCAGGGTTGATTGACCGACCAGATCCTGCGTGCGTTTGAAGCCGAGCTTGGCGGTTATGGTGCGGATCTCCTCAGCTATAGCGCGAAAGAAGGTGGTTTCGTAGATAATGCCGTTCTCCAGAACCCGTGGCACGAAACGGCGCAAGCCCTTGGCGTGGGCTTCACTCTCGCTCTCAATCTGGGTGGCGATGCCGACATGGCAGGTGCCGAGATGGCAGTTGCGGCAGGCGGTGCAGCCGATAACCACCATGGGCAGGGTGCCGAAGCCGACACGGTTAGCACCCAAGAGCATAAGCTTGACGACATCGCGTCCCGTTCTAGCGCCGCCATCGGCCCATAACTCAACTTTGTCGCGCAAACCACAGCAGGAGAGGGCGCGATGTGCTTCGCGGACGCCGATTTCAGCTGGTAAGCCGACAAATTTAATGGCGTGCTTGCGCGCGGCGCCGGTGCCTCCGTCGTAGCCGCTGATGGTGATAATATCTGCACCCGCTTTAGCAATACCCATAGCGATGGTGCCGATGCCAGCCACCGCTGGTACTTTAACCGAAATACGCGCACGCGGGTTAGCCGTGCGCAGCTCTTCGATAATTTGCGCCAAGTCTTCAATCGAGTAGATGTCGTGGTTATTGGAGGGCGAGATCAGCGCTACCCCCTCGGTGGCGTTGCGCGCGGCGGCAATTTTATTGGTAACTTTAAAGCCAGGTAGCAGCCCACCTTCGCCCGGCTTGGCTCCTTGCCCCGCTTTTATCTCCAGAAAGTCGGCAGAGTTGAGCAGATCCATATGCACGCCAAAGCGACCCGAGGCGATCTGTTGGCCACGGTTGTGGCGATATTTCCCGAGCATATCGGGGATCTCCCCACCCTCGCCATTCATGCAGATTATGTTGAGTTTTTTCGCTGCTTCGGCATAGATGCGAAAGGCGGTTTCGCCCTGCGAACCAAAACTCATGGCTGAGATTAAGAAGGGGAAGTCATGGCCACCGATGCTGGTGTCCACCTCTTGGGGGTCGACACTGAGTTCGTTGCTGAACTTGAAATCGAGTAGATGACGGATGGCTAGAGGGTGCTCAATCTCATACTCGCGGATCAGGCGCGAAAGCTCATTGTAGCTCTCATCCATCTTGGCCACCGCCGCCACTTTTTTCCAAATTTGTGGGTACAGTCGAAACTGCACCGGCACCGCTTGTTTGGTTTTACTGCGGACAACGCTAGTGCGCTGGCGCGATTTCTCTTCAAGACGGGCGAAGGTTAAACCTTGAGTAGTCGAACCGCAGAAGTTTGGGGTCTCAAAGATATCGACCAATTCTGGGCTGAGGCCGATAGTGGCGAAGTATTTGCCATAGCCACCTATCTCGTGGGTGCCCATGGTCGACATAACTTTTTGGATGCCGCAGGTCAGAACATTGAGGAGGTTGCTCAGGCCGTTTTCTGTGTTGTCGGCCAGCTCCCACAGCATGTATGGACACACCGCATCGGCACCCATGGCGACACAGAGCAGAATGTCGTGCAGATTGCGCAGGGCACCAGAGCGGACAATGATGGTGGTGGAACGGCGCAGACTCTGGCCGCTGTCGCTGCGGTGCTGTTTCAGAGTTTTGTGCAGAGCGCTGACCACCAGGGCTGGATCGAGAAAACTGTGGCTGGGGCTGAAGGCGCGGCTGTCATCGAGCAAGAGGAGTTGGGTGCCGCGCTGTAGCGCATGGAGAGCTTCGGCCTGCAGGCGCTGCAGGGCGCTGGCGATATCTTCATCACGTTTCAGGGTGCAACTTATGCTCTTGTGGCGTCTACCGCTACCTGGCTGGTATTGGCCTAGCAGACTTTCCAGTGAGCATAGCTCAAACTGGCGTGCCACTGCGTCCTGGTCTGTGGTTGCGCTGACACGCAGACCGCCAGTCAACAGCGGAGCAGCAATGGTGGTTACCCTAGCGATACGGCCACGGAAATGCGGTCGCGGCCCGAGAAAAACGCGCGAAGAGAAGTGCTCGGTCTCGCGCTCTCTATCAATGGCTGGGTTGGTAACTACGGCCACCTGCTCTTTAAAGTAGTCAGCCAGATTTTGCTGGGTGATGGCTAACGCTGCCAAGGGGCCGTCATAACCCAGCGATGCTATGGGGTCGTGCGCTGACTTGACAATCTCCTTTAGGTTGAGAAGATCGCTGCGCTTCCAAGCAAAACCCGAGAGCAGGTTATCTTGGGCGAATCCAGCCATTTTGCGAAAATTGGCACTCTCTTTTATGCTGGCTGTGGGCAGAGCACTGCCCTGTTGTAGCTGTTCGCTATGGCGGCGCATATTGGTGCGCTTGCTCAGCTTTTTATAAACCAGTTCGCGCAATTCATCGTGGCAAATCAGGTCAATACCCTGACGGGGGCGCAGACGCAGAGCGAGCTTTTCTCCCGGCGCCAATACCTTGGGATCGCTGAGAATCTCCTCCTGATGGACGACTCCAGCCTCGGAGGAGGCGAAATAGAACTTGTTGGTTTCACCAAACCATAATGGGCGCAAACCCATGGCATCGACACTGAATACACACTGGTTTTGCCAGCGGGTAATTACCGCCGCAGGGCCTTGGGCGCTGGCGCTGAAGAATTGGCGTAACAGTGCGTACATCTGTTGCTGGTGCTCAGGAAGTTTACTCGCTTCGGTAAAAATTGGGGGAAAGCAGATCTCCATCGCTTCATATAGACTCAGGCCGTGTTCCTGCATTAAACCCTCTAAGGTGCGATTCAGATCCTGTGAGTCGCTGCCGCCTAGCGGGAGGGAGAGCCCAAGCATACGCGCCTCTTCGCGCAGGCGGGCGATGGTATTTATTTCACCGTTGTGGCCCAGCAGGCTGAAGGGTTGGGCGCGCAGCACCGTTGGCAGTGTATTGGTGGAGAAGCGGCTGTGACCTATAGTGGCCGAGGATTGAAACTCTTTACGTTTTAACTCGGGATAGTAGAGACTGAGAATTTCGGGGGCGCCATGCACCTTATATGCGGTTACGCTGTTGGATAGCGAAGCGACGTGGATGGGAAACTTATTCTCTAGGGCGACGCTCAGATGATACAGAGTGTTGCTGCAGTCGTTGCTCTCGGGAAAGAGGAGCGCCAGTTGCACAAAGAGTGGCTCTGAGGTCTTGGCCATGGTGGATAGCGCTTCACTGCGTACTTGACCACGGTTCTCCAGTAAAATTTCCGCGCCATGGCGACCGCACATAGTTAAGATGCGCGTCACCAGTTGTTCGTCGCGCTCCAGCTCCTGACGGGGTACCAAGAGGTGGGCAATGGCAAAGCCGTCATCATCAACCAGGCTTGGATCCTTGCCCTTTTTCTCCAGAATCTCACGCCACAGTTGTCGGGGAATATCAGTAAGCAGGCCGCATCCGTCACCCTCACCACCGATCTCTCCAGCCCGATGTCCCATTTTTATCAGCGCGTCTATAGTGCGCTGGACATTGCTGTGGCTGGGGTAGCCACTTTTATTGAAATAGCCAATAATAGCGCAGGCATCGCGTTCTTCGGGGACAAGTCCGGATTGATTGAGGTCGGTGATGGGCATGAACAATCTCCTATAGTAGTTTTAACAGCGCAGCTATCGCTGCTTCGATGCCTGCAGCAGCTTCGCTAATTGAACCAGCCAGCATATAGGCGGGTGTGGAAACGATTTTTAATTTTTGATCGACAACACAGGCATCGACAGCGCATTCAACGTGGTTAGCGCCCATCTGGTTTATCGCTGCGGCAGTGGTGGCATCGTTGCCGATGGTGAGCTGGGGATTTTTTCCTTGGCTGCCGAGAACTTTGGCAAGAATTACCGGGGATATGCAGATGGAGCCAATGGGTTTAGCTGCTGCTACCATAGCTGTGACCAATGCGGATAGCTCAGGGTTGACGGTGCAGTTGGCTCCCATGGTGGCAAAGTTGCAGAGGTTTTTTGCGGCACCGAAGCCGCCGGGCAGGACGAGCGCATCAATCTCTGCGGCAGTAACTGTGCTGATATTTCTTATTTTGCCACGTGAAATCCGTGCCGACTCCGTCAGTACATTGCGATCTTCGTGAGCTGCCGTACCGCTGATGTGATCTATTACCTGAGGCTGTTTTATGTCGGGAGCCATGCAGATAATTTCAACTCCGGCACGATCGAGAGCTAACATGGTGATTACGGACTCATGAATTTCGCTGCCATCAAATACACCACAACCAGAAAGAACAATACCGATTTTAGCCATAATCAATCTCCTTTTTATGCTTTAGAATAGATGACGGCAATGCCGCGCGGGCGCACTGAGCTACAGGCAATATAGCCGTGCGGTTCTGTGGAGTCGTAGTAGACCGAGTCTCCAGGATAGAGATGAATCAGTTGCTCACCGTGACGAAATTCCACCTCGCCCTCGAGCAGGTAGAGGAACTCCTCCCCCTCGTGGCACACCAATAGCTCGTCGCTCCACTGTGTGGCAAAAAACTCCATATCAAATGGTTCCATGTGGTGATGCTTTTTACCAAAAGCGCGGGAGCTGTAGGTGTATGACTGGCTGCCGTGCACGTTAGCCGCGCGCTTTTGCCGCGCATTTTGCTCGCCAGCACGAATAAGAATACACTTGTTGTCATCGCATTCATCTTCAAAAAAGATATTTAGCGGCACCCCAAAAGCCTTGGCGATGCGTAGCAATGTTGCTAGCGGCGGGATTACCTGATTGTTTTCCACCTGGGAAAGCAGTGGCTTGGACAGGTTAGTTTTTTCTGCCACATCCTGTAGCGTCATACGCCGATCTTGGCGCAGGTTGCGCACTTTCATGCCAATCTGAAACTCTTTTACTTCGTCGCGGATATTTTCCATTAGCTAGGCTCGTGTGTAGGGTGCTGTTGATTATAAGTTTAGATTAGGCGTAGAGCCTGGCGACAAATTCAGCTACGCAAGCTGGTTTTTTGCCGCCGTCAATTTCTACACTGATAGTATAGATAACTTCAACGGCATCGCCAATTGGTTCGACACTTTTTAAAACCGTGTGGGCGCGAATGGAGCTGTTCACGGTAACGGGGGCGGGGAAGCGCAACCGATTTAAGCCGTAATTGACGCGCAACTTCATGCCGGGGTAGTTTTTACTAAAGAAATCCTCATGGTTGCTCTGGGTAAGGTATGGCAGTAGCGACAGCGTTAAATAACCATGGGCGATGGTGGTGCCGTATGGTGATTCAGATTTAGCCCGTTCTGGATCGATGTGAATCCACTGTTGATCACCGGTGACCTCAGCAAACTGGTTAATGCGCTGTTGGGTTATCTGCAACCATGGGCCGACATGGATCTCTGTGCCCAGTTGCGGGGTCATAAAGTCGATTAGCTTTTGTGCTGCCGTCATGAGCATCTCCTTATCCTGTCTATTTAATTGCCCTCTAATTTAGCCTTGCTGCGGCTATATATCAACAAATAGATGCACTAAAGCTCCTGTTCATAAGGTTTTTTTTCTGGTGAAGTTAGGGTACGTGTATAGGATTAAAGCGGAATAAATAGATGTTTTTAGATGATTATCTATTTAATTGGCTAAATGTGAATTGACATAAGATAAGGTTCGATGTAGAAAGGGAAGCTGGAAGTTTCAATGAATTGTTATTCAGTGTTCGAGACAAGGAGTGGAGTGCATGAAAAATCTGTTATTTGCGGTGTTGGCTGTTATCTTTGCTTTTGTTCCTGTATTTTTGGCACAACAGGACGGAACCACGGCTCCGATTACGAAAGTAGAAGTGCTTGCCGATGGTGTGTACAAATACGAGGGAGCTACTAAAGGTATCGTAAAATTTGACCACAATATGCACAAAGATGCATTGGATCAGGACTGCAGCAGCTGTCACGAAGGTGAACCAGCAAAAATCGCAGTAACTGGCATGGCTGATGGCCACGGTTTATGTGGTGGTTGCCATGAACAAGTTGAAGATATGGCCTCTTGCAAAACTTGCCATAGTAAATAATTTTTCCGGCTATATGTAGTTATTAAAGCGGGGAGGCGGCGGTGCTGTCTTCCCGCTTTGTTTTTTGTTGCTAATGATGAGTTTTGGGTATGAAACAGCACTTACCTTATACATCAGTGCTATTTGATTTAGATGGTACTCTGCTGGATGTAGATATGCACCGCTTTGTGCCAATGTATCTAAATTGTCTAGCGCAAAGTATTGCCGTTGATATAGATAGTGAGCGTTTTGTCCGAGTGATGATCGAGTGCACAATGGAACGCTTGCGCAGTGACGATGGCTCACAGACCAATGAGGAGTTCTTTTTGGCTGTCGCCCAACGTGATTTGCAGATCAGTGCTGAGCAGTTTTTGCAGGGGTTACAAACTTTTTATCGCGAACATATGGATAAACTGCAACCGCTGATAACCAGTTCCCCTATGGCGCGGCAGTTGATATGTATGTGTAAGAGGCTAGGGCTGGAGGTAATTATTGCTACCAACCCTGTGTTTCCGCGCCCCTTAGTCGATGCCCGACTGAAATGGGGCGGGATTGGCGACTGTGACTATCTGCTGGTTACCAGTTCGGAAAACAGTCGCTACTGTAAGCCTAATCCTAACTATTTCAGCGCCATATTGACCGAGATCGGCCGTGAAGCGCACACCTGTCTAATGGTCGGTAATGATACTGAACAGGACTTGAGTGCGGCGGAGGTGGGGATTACTACCTTTTTGGTAGATACCTGGATGATCGATCGCGGCAGCCCTTTTGTGCCCGACCATCGCGGTAGCCACATAGATCTGTATAACTTTATCGATCAATTAACTGCAGGTGGTGCTTGAAAGTAGTTGCTCAACCGGAAGCAGCTAACGAATTTGTTGCATGTAGTTAACGGCGAGTTTGACAACATTGCGGTTTTTAGTTAACCTTATTTCTCCCAATTAGCGATTTTATTTATCGATTCCCTGTACAGGAGATGTTCATGGCGCGACTTGTAGATGATCCGGAATTGGCCTTCCGCCTGGCGCGAGCAATTGTGTCGGATATTGCCCTTTATAATGCAGAGAAAGTCAGCGAAGGGGTCAAGAACGATAATATCTTTGACCTGATGGCGGATGAGTTGCAAGAGGGGCGGGCACATTTTACCGAACGCACATCGGACTCCATAGTTGATCGAGATAAATTATACGATCGGGCTATTGTCGATGTCATGATTAAGCAGGCAGGGAAAATAGAGAGTTCTATCTGGTAGATGGCTGAAAATTTGGAGTTTTATTATGAACCGGGCCAAGGCGTTGAACGCTTGGACCGGTTTTTAGCGCGCGTCTTACCGCAATTAAGCCGATCACAACTTAAAAAACTTATCGAACACCAGCAGATTGTCGTTGATGGTGCAGCAATTAAGGCTGGGTTGCGCTTGCGCGGCGGCGAAAAAATTCAGGTGGATATTCCGCCAGCGGAGCCGGTTGCCACCTGTGCTGAGGATCTGCCCTTAGAGGTTCTCTACGAAGATAGCGATCTGATTGTTATCAACAAGGCCGCAGGCATGGTGGTGCACCCCGCCTGTGGCCACAGTGGTGGAACCCTGGTCAATGCGTTGCTGTTTCATTGCCATGATTTGTCCGGTGTGGGCGGGGAGTTGCGTCCCGGCATTGTCCATCGTCTGGATAAGGATACTTCCGGGGTGATGGTAGCGACGAAGAACGATACCACGCATAACCACTTGGCCGCTCAGTTTAAGGAACATAGCGTGAAGCGCCGCTATGTGGCTCTGGTCCACGGTCAGGTGCAGACAGCCACTGGCGTTGTCGATCGGCCTATTGGCCGCCATCCAATCCAGCGCAAGAAGATGACATCCAAAGGGCGCACCGGACGACGAGCAGTGACCCATTGGCAGGTGTTGCGGCGTTACGATTTGGATAGATTATCGTTGTTAGAGCTGCGCTTAGAGACTGGGCGTACCCATCAAATTCGTGTCCACTTTTCCGAATTGAATTTACCTCTGGTTGGCGATCCGCTATATGGTAATCGCACCCGAGCAAATGCTATTAGCGATCAGCAGATTCGCCAGTCGGTGCTGGGTTTTAACCGTCAGGCATTACACGCGCGCCTGCTGGGTTTTATCCATCCGCGCAGTGGTGAATATATGGAATTTTCCAGTCCGCTACCGGATGATTTTGCCGAGTTGCTGGCGCAATTAGATGGTAAATATGGCGTCGAAAAGTTGCAGTTTGTCGACAGCAACAATTAATTAGATATTGGAGCAATTGAAGATAATGAATTTGGTTAAGTATGGCAAAATCAATTGTGTGCAGGCGCAGTGGAGCGCAGATAACTCATTAATAGCCGGAGTGACAACACGCAATGGTGGTCTTAGCCGTCCGCCGTATAACTCTTTGAATCTGGGCATGAATACCGACGATGCCAAGCATAATGTTGAAGGCAACCGCTCTACGCTGTTGAATGAGCTGGGAGTGTTGGAGCATCAACTGCTGCTGGTGAAGCAGGTGCATGGCGCCGATGTGGTAGTGCTGAACAGTAAAAATCACGATGTCAGCCATTTTCACGATGTCAGTGCCGATGCCATTGTCACTAATCAACCCGATATTCTGGTGGGAATCCTGGTTGCCGATTGTTATCCGGTACTGCTGTTTGATCCAGAAAATAGGGTCGTAGCGGCCGTGCATCTGGGGTGGCGTGGTGCGGCTAATGGTCTGCTGGGTAAAACTATCAACGCTATGGTTGAAGAGTTTGGCAGCGTGCCTGAACAGCTCAAGGCGTTTGTTGGCCCTGGGATCAGTGCTGAGCACTATGAGGTGGATAAGCAGGTGCGCGATGCCTTCCGCGAGGGCAGTGGCCACTGGAATGACATCAGTGACGAGGTAGAGCTGGGACGTTGGAAGTTAGATATTCAGCACAGCATCGATCTGCAGCTGACTCAGGCGGGGATTAAGAGAACTAACCGTGAACTATGCGATCTCTGCACTTGGGAGCACCGCGAACTGTTCTTTTCCTACCGCCGCGATGAGGGGCAAACTGGGCGCCAGATGGGTTTTATCCTGATGCGTGCCCTCGACTGATTGGCACTTTAGGTGTTGTGCGGCAGAATTTTGTCGAGACGTTGCTAGCAATGTCTCGACTTTTCCATCTCTTACTTGCGCCAAAATGATGGTAGAAACAGCACCATTACCGTAAACAGCTCTAAGCGTCCTAGCAGCATACACATCACCAAGACTGCTTTGCCCAAAGCGGGCACCTCCGCAAAATTATCTATCGGCCCCACGCTGCCTAATCCTGGGCCAATATTGCTCAGGGTGGCGATAACCGCCGATGCTCCAGAGACCAAATCCATACCACAGGCGGCCATTAACAGTGACGCGGTGACGAATACGCCCATAAACAACGCGAAAAATCCCAAAATTGACTGCATTACATCGGCGCTTACCGGAGTTCCGCCCAGCTTAACCAGACGTATCGCTCGCGGATGAATTAGATGGTAGAGCTGGACTCCGGCGTGTTTTAGCAGCAACAGAATGCGCGCTACTTTCATCCCGCCACCGGTAGAACCGGCACAACCACCGATAAACATGAGCAGTACCAAGATATATTGGGTCAGCGCTGGCCATACTTCAAAATCGGCGGTGCCGAAGCCTGTAGTGGTGAGGATAGAGGTGGTCTGAAAGGCGCTGAAGCGCAGGTTATCTACCACAGATGAGTAGACAGTGCCCTGATTGACCAGCATGATTATCGCTGTAGCACCTAAGGTGATATATAGATAAAAGCGGAACTCCTCGTTACGAAAATATTCGCCGATACGTCCTTTGAGTGCGTAGTAGTGCAGCGAAAAGTTGATCCCTGCCAGAAACATAAACAGGGTGATTACCCAGTCGATATAGGCGCTATCATAGGCGGCAACCGAGGCGTTGCGGGTGGAAAATCCTCCGGTAGCCAATGTGGCAAAGGCATGGCAGATTGCATCATAGAAGGACATGTTCCCCGCCATGAGCAACAGGGTCTCAAGCCCCGTGAGGATGACATACACTCCCCAGAGGAGCTTGGCAGTATCCTGAATGCGTGGCTTCAGGCGGTCGGCAGTGGGGCCGGGTACCTCGGCTTGAAATAGCTGCATGCCGCCAACGCCAAGCATGGGCAGGATGGCTAGGGAGAGTACTATGATCCCCATGCCGCCGAGCCAGTGGGTCATGGCGCGCCAGAACAAAATACTGCGGGGAAGACTCTCAATGTCGGTTAAAATAGTTGAGCCGGTAGTGGTGAAGCCACTCATGGTCTCAAATATTGCATCCAATGGTGAGCTAATGGCGCCAGAAAAGATATAGGGTAACGCGCCAAATATGGCAAAGACCACCCAGCCGAAGGTGACAATGGCAAATCCTTCGCGGATGGATAGCTCTTTCTTGTTGTGAAAGAGTTTTAGACAGGCCACACCGAGAATAAGGCAAACAGTAGCAGAGAGCGCAAAAGCTCTCACTGTTGCTGAGCCTTCGGCAAAGGCGAAAGGCAACGGGGTGAGTAGTGCTAAAGCCAAGCATATTAGCAGCGCCCCGAGAATATGGAGGATAAAGGTAAATTTCATCTATTCAAAAAATTTCTCTACTTTACTCAAAGCAGCGGGTAGTGCAAAGACAACAACCCGATCACCTTGAAGTAGTTTTGACTCTCCCGTGGCGATTTCGTAACCGCTGTCACGGACGATAGCGCCAATTATTGCTCCAGCGGGAAATTTTAAATCTTTCAGGGCAATATTCAATGATTTGCTATCCGGTTTTACCTCAAATTCCAAAACCTCGGAATTGCTGCCCTCAATGGTGGTCAGTGAGATAACCCCACCGCGGCGCACATATTTTAGAATGGCGCCCGCTGCGGATAGCCGTGGTGATACACAGGCGTCAATTCCCAGTGATGGAGCTAGGTTCAATAGCTCCGGAGTGTTTATCAGTGCCAATGTTCTGGCCGAGCTGTACTGTTGAATTAGTAGTGAGCACAGGATATTCGTTTCATCCCTATCTGTGACCGCGATAAACAGGTCGGCATTTTCAATCCCCTCCTCAAGGAGGGCATGGATATCTGTCCCTTTGGCATGAATTACCATGGTCTTTTTCAGTTGCGCCGACACTTTTTGACAGCGCTGTTCATTATGGTCAATCAGGCGAACGTCAAACTTCTGCTCCTCAAGTTGGGTGGCAATTCGCACGCCAACTTTGCTGCCACCAAGAATAAACACCCGCGGAACCTTTTTTTTCTTCTGTTGGGGTTGCAGAAGATATTGGATGGCAGGGAGGTCTTTGGTGGGGGCAAAAAGAAAAATACTGTCACCGTTTTGGATAATATCCTCACCCCGAGGGATGATGGTCATAGCACCACGCGTGATGGCGGTGATGACAAATTGGTACATGCCGCGCAACTCACCGAGTTCGCGTAAACTTATCCCGCATAAGGGGCTTTCGCTGTCGATACGGTAGCCGAGAAATTGAATTTTACCTTCGACAAATTCGGCGACATCGAAAGCGCCTCTGCGCCCGGCGATTTTTACCATCTCATCAGCCACTTCATCATCTGGGTTGATGAGAAGATCAATGCCGAGTTTCTCTTTGGATAGAATAGCTCCATGACTACGGTATTCGATATTTTTTACCCGCGCCACGCGCGTTTTTACTGCATATTCACGTGCCAATAGGCAGGCCAGAATGTTTACTTCATCCAGATTGGTAACGGCGATGAAGATGTCCGTATCTTTGATGTTGGCCTGTTCCAGCAACTCCGCGCTGGCCCCGTTCCCAGCCAGGCCCATTACGTTTAGCCGTTCCTGTACATGGCGCAGATGGGTTTCGTCACGATCTATCAGGGTGACTTCGTGTCCTTCGATGGAGAGGCGTTCGCACAGAAAAAAACCAACCTGTCCTGCGCCAACTATCAGTATTTTCATCAGTAGTGCTCCAAAAGTGATACAATCGCGCACGGTAGTTTGCTGGTGAACAACAAATGCTATTTCTAACATAAATTTACATAATCTGCAAGTGGAGCTTATTTGGTGGGGGATAATGTTACCGCGCATACCGCGCAGGATAACTTTGCCAGCGCCACTACGGGTTATGTTAAACTGTTCAATCCCCATAAACTAAAAGAAGATAGAAGATGAGTTATTACATTGAAGTACAGCCGGAACAGTTGCGCAAAGAGCGGCAGAAGGCGCGTGAGTTGCGCAAGGGTAGCTGGTGGAAACAGCGCCTAGCCAGCGGTAAATGCTACTACTGTGGCGGCAGCTTTGCCCCTAAAGAGCTCACCCTCGACCATGTCGTGCCTCTGATCCGTGGTGGACGTACCAGTAAAGGCAATTGCGTGCCCGCGTGCAAACTGTGCAACAGCAAAAAACAGGATATGCTGCCGAGCGAGTGGCAGGAGTATTTAGACCATCTGGAGCAGCAAGTTGACTGATGTTGTTAACCACAGCGTTGTCCCCAGCCCCACGGCGCCAAGCAAACCCTATCTGGTATATTCCCAATATCTAAAACAGCGCTTTGGTGGTCGCGTGCACAAGATATCCATTGATGCCGGTTTTTCATGCCCTAATCGCGGTGTGGAGCGCTCTAATCCGGGGTGTCTGTTCTGCGAACCCAACGGATCGGGCTCCTTCGGCATTGCGCGGCGCTTGAGTGTGGCTCAGCAGGTAGAGCATGGCAAAGGGGTGATGGTGCGTAAATACAAAGCCAAGTATTTTATCGCCTACTTTCAGCCATTTTCCAATACCTATGCTCCGGTGGCTACTTTGCGGGACTACTATGATGAAGCCTTAGCTGTAGATAAGGTGGTTGGTCTGGCGATAGGAACCCGTCCCGATTGCTTGCCGGAAGATGTGCTGGATCTGCTCAGCGCATACCATGATAGCACCTATCTGTGGCTGGAGTTGGGCGTGCAGAGTTGCCACGATCGGACGCTAGATTTTTTGCGGCGTGGCCACGATTATCAGTGCTTTGTTGATGCCTATGCTGCCGCTAAACAGCGCGATTTGCGCGTGTGTGCGCACGTTATCCTAGGGCTGCCGGGCGAGAGCACAGAGGATATGCTGGCGACCGCCGACGAGATGGCACGCTTAAAGGTGGATGGGATTAAAATTCATCTGCTGCACGTGTTGCGTGATACCGCGTTGGGTGATCTCTATCAGGCGGGTGAGTTTGAGTTGTTGGCGCGCACCGACTACGTACAACTAGCGGCCAGCTTTTTGGAGCGTCTGCATCCAGCTACCATGATTCAACGCCTTACCGGCGATGGCCCACGGGATATCCTGCTCGCACCGCGCTGGTCGTTAAAGAAGTGGGAGGTGCTCAATGCAATTGAGGCAGAAATGGCTCAGCGGGGAACGGTACAGGGAAGTCGTTGTCGTTATCTGTAGGAGGCAAGATCGAGAATGGCGCAGTTGTTAGCCACTCAGGTTAGATGCTGGGCTGCTTAACGATTATAAGCTTCGCTAATCGGTTGGGCGTGAGCTGGAGTTGTTTCGACTCCGCCCTCCCAAGAGATAAAGACCATTGATGCCCATAACAGGCTGATAAAAAGAATGAGTATTCGTGACATGCCGCATAACATACACGACCTTTATACGCAAAATCAAGAGAACTGTTGAGAAAAAATATACCGATGGATTTATCTTTTTTAAATGAACCGCAGCGCCAAGCAGTGCTGCAAACCGAAGGGGCAGTGCTGGTGCTAGCTGGTGCTGGATCGGGCAAAACTCGGGTTATAACTACCCGTATTGCTTATCTTTTACGCCAGGTTAGTGCTGATCACATTGTTGCCTTAACTTTTACCAACAAAGCTGCGCGCGAAATGTTGGATCGGGTTGTCAAGCAGGTGGGGCGCAAGAAAAGTAAGGGGCTGATTGTCTCAACTTTTCACTCCCTCGGCGTGCGTATCTTGCGCCAGGAGATTGAGCGCCTAGGTTATAAACGTAACTTCTCTATCTACTCTGCGTCGGATCAGCTGCGCTTAGTGCGCGATCTGGTGCAGGGGCAATTGGTAGAGGGTGCCGCCGCCGATGCCGACCGAGTGCTGTGGTTGATATCGCAGGCGAAAAATCGTCTCATCAGTGCTGACGCATATCAACCAGCGGCTAATGATGCCTATCAGCAGTTAACCGCGCAGGTCTATCCGCAATATCAGCGTCAGCTCAAGGCGTGTAATGCAGTGGATTTTGACGATATTTTGCAACTGACTATCCGTCTGTTGCACGAGTTTCCCGAGGTGTTGGAACACTATCGCCTACGTTTTCGCTACATTATGGTGGATGAGTATCAGGATACCAACGTGGTACAGGCGCAGTTGCTCAAGCTGTTGAGCTCCTTTCATCACAATCTGTGTGTGGTGGGTGATGATGATCAATCTATCTATGGCTGGCGCGGGGCTGATCCGGGAAATATTCTCGACTTTGGTAAAGATTTTCCCAGCTTGAAAGTTATTAAACTGGAGCAGAATTATCGATCGAGTGGCCATATCCTCTCCGCAGCTAATGCCTTAATTGTGCACAATAAAGATCGTCACGGTAAACGCTTATGGACTGCAGATGAACAGGGCGCTCCCGTTGTCTACCGCTGTTGTGATGATGGTGAGGATGAATCCACAGTGGTGGTGGGACGTATCCACAGCTTGCGTTTCAAATCGCAGCTGCAATACCGCGATTTCGCTATTCTGTACCGCACCAACGGGCAGTCGCGTATTTTTGAGGAGCAGTTGCGCTACGAAAACATTCCCTATGTGCTGATCGGAGGCCAACAGTTTTTCGATCGCAAAGAGGTTAAGGATGCCTTGGCCTATCTGAAAGTCATGGCCAATACGCAGGATGAGGTAAATCTGCTGCGTATTCTGAATTACCCTAAACGCGGTATTGGTGAGACCAGTGCTGAGCGGATCATTCAAGCCTCTGTCGATCAGGGGTTGCCGCTGTGGCAGGTGTTGCAACATCCGGAACATATCACCGAATTGGGCGACAAGACGCAAGAGGCAATTCGGGAATTTGTTGGGCTGATGCGCCGCTATCAGCGACGTCTACAACAGGGCAATAATCTGGTTGGCGATGTTCAGGACCTGTTCCGCGAGATAAAACTCGAAGAGGAGCTGTATCGGCAGGCTGATGATCCTCAGAAAGCACGCCGCCGCGTGGAGAACCTGCACGAGGTTATCAACGCAGTATCTAGTTATGTTGAGCGCGAAGGGCAGACAACGCTGGAGAGTTTTTTAGAAAAAGTCTCTTTGCTCGATCGCGATGAGCCCCAACGCGGCAGCAAAGAGGAGAAGCTTAAGCAGGATGCTGTGGTGCTAATGAGCTTGCATTCCAGCAAGGGGCTAGAGTTTCCCTGCGTATTCTTGGTCGGACTGGAGGAGGGGACACTACCACATAAAAAGATATTGGAAGAGAGTGGCGATGTGGCTGAAGAGCGGCGTCTATGCTATGTCGGGATGACGCGTGCGCGCCAACATCTGATGCTACTTAGCGCGGCACGACGGCGCAAATACGGACGACTCCAGCCGCGTGATGCCAGTCGTTTTGTGCACGAAATTCCTCCAGAGTTGCTGGTGCATGAGGACGGGGAACCGGTAGCGCTACCTGCTGCTGAAGAGGAACAGCTGGCGAGCAATTTTTTTAGCGGCATCAAAGATATGTTGGGTTAAGGGTGTTACAACGCGAATATGGTACATATTTTGCTTTAATTAATGTAACGGAGCTTTAATGCCGTTGAATTTGCTTAACTTTTTTGTTTAAATAGCCGAAGTATTCTCATTAAGAAAGTGGGTTGATATTTCGCGTGCAGTAGCAAGATTGTGCCCTAATCAACAGGAGGCAACGCTGAGTTTATTCAACAAAAAAAATAGGCACCCCTCAGGTGTTGTCGGAGTGAACTTTTTTCCTGCTGGGGTAGCATTGGTGCAACTGGAAGCTCCTACTCCGGGTGAGGTGCGCTTAAAGGTGGCCCACAGCGTGGAGTGCGCCAGTACTGAGCACGCTACGGCGTTAAAAGAATTGGTAGATCAGTATCATCTCAAAGGTGCTCCATGTGTCGCAGTTATGGCGCGCGGGACCTACTCGTTGCTTCAGGTAGATAAACCCGCTGTTCACGATAATGAACTGCGCGATGCCATCCGCTGGCAGATCAAGGATCTGCTCGATTTTCCAGCGGAACAGGCGGTCATTGATGTTTTTCCCGGCAGCGGCACTGGTGCTCAGGGAAGTACCTTTACCGTTGCGGCAGCTGAAACCAGAGTGCGCTATGTGGTTGATGCGCTCCGGGCCGCAGAGTTGCAGATAGAGGCTATTGATATTCCTGAGTTGGCTATACGCAATATCTTGGCTAAAAGTGTTGAGAGTGAACGTGGGGTCGCACTGCTCTCCCTATTTCGCGACAATGGTTTGATTACCATTGTTCGTGACGGTGAATTGTGTATGGCGCGGCGCATTAACTTGGGCACTAAAGAGCTGGTAGCCGCTAGCAATAGTGACGCTGTCGACGGGGTAGAGATCTCTGAGGAGCAGCAGAATATTCTCGATGATATGGTGTTAGAGATTCAGCGCTCGCTGGACTATTACGAGAGCAGCGTTTCTCGTCAAGCAGTTTCTGCCCTGCTTATTGCTCCGGTTATGGAGCCTATTCCTGGTTTGCTATCCTATCTGGATAGTTACCTTACCCCCGAGGTGCGCAATTTAGATCTAAGTAGCTGGCTACTCGATGGTGAGTCCATGGCGGTCTTGGAACAAGCGCGCTGCCTGTCAGCAATTGGCGCGGCACTACGCAGCGATTTGTGGTGATGAAATAGCGGGAGTTAATGATGCAGCAAATTAATCTCTATCAGGAACAATTTAAACAACAACGCCAGTTCTCGCTGTTGATGTGGACATGCTACGCCCTGCTGCTGGTGTTACTGGTGCTGGCGCTAGTTAGTTGGATGCAGCGGCGTGAAGAGCGTAATCTGCAGCAGTTGGTTACCCGTAGCCAAGCTCAGAACCAGCAGCTACTTGACGCAGTTGGCGCGTTGGAACAGCAGATGAGCGCCCTGAAACCAAACCCGCGCCTGCAGCAACAGTTACAGCAGTTGCGTAGTCAACTGCGCCAACGCCAACCGTTGCGTGTTGCACTGGATCAGCTGTTAGCCCAGAAAAATACTATCCCCCTCGGTCTTACGGCCTTAGCGGCTCGGCCGCTGCATAAGTTGTGGTTGGAAAAAATTGAGTTACTCGATGGAGGTAGTTTGGTGCGTTTGCAGGGCTTAGCCGTTAAGCCGGACACTGTGCCGCAATTTATTGAGCAGTTGGCGCAGCAGCAGGTTTTTGCTCAGCAGGCATTTGCGCAGTTGCAGTTAGAGCAGCAGAGTGACGGACTGTATAAATTTGAGTTGTCGACAACCATGGAGGACGGACAATGAGTCGTGAGAATAACCTGTTCCGTCGTGTAGATGTCTGGCTACAGGCACTGAGTAAGCGTGAGCGTCTGATGGTGGTGGCGGCACTGTTTCTGGTGCCTATATATCTATTTATTCAGCTAATCTATTTGCCCAGCGCACAGCAGCAGAAAAAAATGAGTGCGCAGTTTGCCTCTATTAAGCAGCAGAACGCAGCACTGCAGGAGCAGCTAGTCGAGTTGTCGAGCGCAGTTACTGTCGATCCCAATGCGCAACAGCAGCAGCAAATCGCCAGGGTGCAACAGGAGATTAGCCAATTCGATAAAACGCTGCAGGAGAGTGTTGCGGGGATGGTACCACCGCAGCGGATGGCGCAACTGCTGCGTGAAATGCTTCAGCAGCGTGCTGATTTAACTCTGGTATCGCTGAAAAATATTGCCCCGCAGCCATTGGTGACATTAGCTGCAGCAGCTGAAGAGAATAGTAAAACTTCGAATAGACAAGAATCTGCAGATAAAAACTCAGAGATAGCTGACACTGTGGCTGATATTACCCTGTACCGCCATGGTATAGAGCTACAGTTTAGTGGTAGCTATATGGCAACAGTTAAGTATTTCAGTAGTTTGCAGCAGCTGCCCCAGCGCCTATTTTGGGAGGCAGTACGCATAGAGAACGAAAAATATCCCCAAGCACAGGTGCGGGTGAACCTCTATACACTGAGCCCCGAGAAAGGCTGGATTAGTGGTTAATTTAATTGTAGTGCCACAGAGAGTTCGCCGTGTGCTGGTGGTGTTGGCAGGGCTGAGCCTCGTATCTGTTATCCTGAGCGCAGTGGTATGCGCAGGCCAGCTATATGACCCGATGCGCCCGCATGGTGCAAGCGCTGTGGTCGCTGATCAGGAACCAGCAGCGCAGGAGCTGCACCTGATGGCAATAGTAGTTGGCGCTAGCCAGCGCACTGCGGTAATTAACGGAAAAAATGTTCTCGAAGGCGATCAACTGGATGGTTATCGCGTTCAGACAATCAGTACCGCAGCGGTGCTCCTTAGCCGTGCTGGCAAAAGTAAACGTTTGACGTTGCCGACGGTAGGTCAGGCCAATATGCAGGTGTCGCCGCTGGCGGCAGGAAAAAATAACTAACTTAGGCTAAGTAATTATGGCTATTTGCATTCTAGGGTTGGAAATCAACCTTAGCAATCAATTCTTTTACTACTTACAACAAGCACCATATGGTTGGATTTGTTCTGATTAAGCTAGAATCAAAATCAACTAACTTGGTTGGAAACGAGATTTTGAATCAGATTCTGTTCTTCTCTACCAGTCTTCTGTAGTGCTCACCAAGAGCTGTTAACCGACATGACTTACTTTCCATTGCTGCATTCCACATGTGAGGTGCGCCATCTGGTATAAGCAGATTCAGGCGATTATATTTCTGAAGAACCGAAAATATCCTTGTGTTTTCTTCGATGGGATCTGGCATTCCTTTATCTCTCCCTTTCATCTCTGGTTCAAACGTAGGATCAAGCGGGAAAGAAAAGCCTGGAGTAGGAAACAAAGTTGTAATCTTTCTCAGATCATCAGTGGATATTGCCGGCGTCGTTTTTCTTAGTGACACAAACTGTTTCACGTTGGTTTTAAAAACAGGCCGCTGTTCCCAAGCTCCAAGGGATTGGTCAATGTAGGCATAAATGCTTCCGGGTGTAATATCACCCGTTAGATTGGCTGCGCTACCGCTTAATGCGTCAACAAGTAAAGTTGTAAAAACCCCGCGTCCATTTTGTTCTGAGGCATACTGTTCTTTAGTTGAAGCCGTTAAAACCGTCACACCTTCAGCAAGTGATGCTAATTGACCCGCATCAGGTGGTGTTCCCGCAATTCCTGAGTGACAGCTATCAAGAATAATAATTTTGTTTTTTGCTGGTGAATTATTCGCAATCGTCAGTATTTCGGTTAGCGAAACACCTTCATCACCTCTGGTAGCTTCAGAGGTTAATAGATAACCACCAGTAGATTCGATATGACCATGACCTGCAAAGTAGAACAAGGCTATATCTGCATCGGTTTTAAATAGCTCCGATCACTACTGTCCGGTTGAAAAATATAATAACAACGTAAGCCATTGAGAATACTAGTTCTTTGACATAACTAATTCATTTTCGATTTGAATTCATCTACTCAAGTGTGTGTTGATACCTTTCTGCCT